>JAHECR010000037.1 GCA_024641655.1 Acidimicrobiaceae bacterium | reverse complement strand
TCGGACCGCCGCAGCGTAGAGCGCCCAGAGGGCCCCCGCCAGCGACGGCGGGTCAGACCCCGGTGCCGGGCCCGTCGCCGTCGGAGGTCGAGTCGGCCAGGTAGCGCTCTATGCGGGTTTCGTCCCATCCGACTTCTCGGAGCACGTCTCTGGTGTCCTGCCCGAGCGTGGGGGCGTGGCGGATCTCGGTGGTGGGCGCGCCGTTGAACATGATGGGGTCGCGCACGTACCGGATCGGACCTTCGCTCGGATGGTCGGCCTCCTGGAACAGGCCGACGGCCTGGTAGTGCTCGTCTGCGTCGATGTGCTCCAGGTCGACGACCTCGGCCGCAGGGATCGAATGCTCCGCGCAGAACGAGAGCCACTCGGCGGTGGTGTGTCCCGGGGTGGCGTCGTCGATCGTGGCGTAGAGCTCGGTGGCGTGCACGACCCTTCCGTTCGCGGTTGCGAACCGTTCGTCGCCTTTCATCTCCGGCCGGCCGATGAACTCGAAGAAGTCGTGCCAGTTGGCTTCGCTGTAGGGCATGATCACGGCCCATCCGTCGGCGGTGCGCCGGGGCCTGCGGGTGGCGGTGCGCAGACGGGCGTAGCTGAAGTCACCGTGCTGGGGCACGAAGGTCCTTCCTCCGAGGTGCTCCACCAGGTTGAAGGCGGTCATGGTCTCCGCCATCGGCACCTCGATCATCGAGCCCTCTCCGGTGACGGCGCGACCGTGGAGCGCAGCGGCGATCGCGAACGCGATGTGGACGCCGGTGATCTTGTCGGCGATGACCGCGGGGATGAGACGGGGGGCCTCCTCGAACCACTGGAAGGTGGAGGCGAGGCCCGACGCCGCCTGCATGACGTCGTCGTAGGCGGCGTGGTCGGCCCGGGGCCCGTTCGAGCCGTATCCGTTGGCGATGCAGTAGATGATGTCGGGGCGAAGTGCCCGCACGTCGGTCTCGGCGAGACCGAGGCGTTCGACGGCGCCTCGTCGCATGTTGGTGACGAAGACGTCGCAGGTGGCGATGAGATCGCGCACGGCCTGGCGTCCCTCGGCGGTCTTCAGATCGAGCGCCACGCTGCGCTTGTTGCGGTTGGCGTTGATGTAGAAGGCGCCCATGGTCGGGTGTCGCATCGGCGCGTATTCGCGGGTCACGTCGCCGGGCGGCCCCTCAATACGAATGACATCGGCCCCCATGTCGCCGAGCATGCGGGTCGCGAGCGGCCCCATCAACACGTTGGTCAGATCGGCGACACGCACACCTGTGAGCGGGCCGGAGGGAGTTGCCATGGCGCGAGTCTGGCGCTCCGGAGCTCGTTGTGCGAGTCGGAGCGGTCACGCGCGAGCGTGCGCTCAGGCGCCACTTCGGATCGTGAGAACCGGGCAGTGGACATGACGGAGGACCTCTGCGGTGACGCTGCCCACAGCGATGCGTCGGAGCCCGGTCGCGGCCCGCGTGGTCATCACGACAAGGGAGGCTCGGTGCTCGTTGGCGTGCTCGGCGATGGCTTCGCCGGGGTGCATGCTGTGCAACACCTCGAAGTTGGTGGTCGTCGCGATCGTCTGTTCGAGGCGATGGGCCAAGTGGCCGACGAAGGCGGTCTCGGTCGCAGCTTCGGGGATGCCCAGCACGCCGCCGACCGATGTCGCCACCGGCACCGGAGTCAGCACGTTCACGATCGTGGGTTCGAAGGCGAACGTCGCCGCGAACTCGGTGGTAAGCGCGAGCACCGCCTCGTTGCTCCTGTCGGCCGCGCAGGCGATGATCATCGGACCTCGCATGCGGAACCGATCTGGTTCACATGCCGGGCCGATCAACAGGGCCGGTCGGTGCGTCGAGCCCACGATCTGATTGGCGACGCTCCCGATCACCCCCGCGGTCCTGCCGTGGCCGCGTGTGGCCATCACGACGATGGCATCGGGCGCTTCAGCCAGGACGGCTCTGATGTGGTCGGCGGGCGAGCGCGTCGCGACGGCGGTCTCGATGGTGCGATGGGCCCCGCCGAGGTCGGCCACCTGATCGCGGAGGTGGGCCCGCAACTCGAACCCATCAGTGTCGCGCTGGTGGAAGGCGATCATCCGCAGGGGAACCCCGAAGGCGTGCGCCACGGTGGTCGCCGGCCGCACCGCCCGGGCCGCCTCGATGGATCCGTCGACCGGAACGATCACTTCGCTGTACACCACTACACCTCCTCGGCTGGAGCCTCCGCCGAGGCGCCCGCAGCCATGGTGCGGCGACGGTGGCGCCACGAACAGGGTCCGAAGTCATCAGCCGCGCTCGGCGGCACGTGATCGTTGCCGGCGGTGCCAGGCCAGAGCACCCACAGATGTTGGATGTGGCCTGCTCGTTGCGGCACACTTCCATCTGCATGGCTTCCCGAGGGGCACCATCGACCACCGGGCGGGGTCCTTCAGGAGACGGCGATGCCGATGAATCGATACTCATGACCAACGACGACAGCGCGGCGACAGCTGCTCCGATCCGTGTCTTCCTCCTCGATGACCACGAGGTCGTGCGGGCGGGCGTCGCCGCGGTACTCGACGCCGAGCCCGATCTCGAGGTCGTCGGTCAGGCAGAATCAGTGGCGGAGACCCTCGCCGCCGTTGCCGCCTGCAACCCCGACGTCGCCGTCCTCGACGTGCGCCTCGGCGACGGAAGTGGTGTCGACGTGTGTGCCGACATCCGGGCGCACTATCCCGACATCGCCTGTTTGATGCTCACGTCGTTCGACAACGACCAGGCAATCGTCGACGCATGGGTCGCCGGCGCGGCAGGATTCGTCGTCAAGCAGATCCGCGGCAACGCGCTGATCGACTCCATCCGCAGGGTGGCGCGCGGCGACGTTCTGCTCGACGATGCAACCGCGCGCTTCGCGATGCGGCGCATCGACGACTCGGGGATGGGCGATCTCGGTCGGCTCACCCCGCAGGAACGCCGGATCTTCGATCTGATCGGGTCCGGGTGCACCAATCGCCAGATCGCCGATGAGCTCTTCCTCGCAGAAAAGACCGTGAAGAACTACGTATCGAACATGCTCGCCAAGCTCGGCATGTCTCGGCGCACCGAAGCAGCTGCTCTCGCAGCGCGCATCGACGAACGCCGCAAGTCGGAACAGTAGCCATGGGAGCGTCGTCTGCCGGGGTGGGGCCCGAGCTGGCGCTCACCGTGATGCAGTCGATGGCCGACGCAGTGCTCGTCGTTGCTGCCGACGGCACGATCGAGGCCGCCAGCGATGCATGCCGGACGTTGTTCGGCTGGGAACCCGACGAGCTCGTCGGCCGCTCCGTCGACGAGCTGATCCCCGACGATCGGCGCGTCGCACATCGTCACCACCGCGAGCGGTACGCGAACGAGCCTGTGTCACGACCGATGGGCGTCGGTCTGCGCCTGCGCGCCGCCTGCCGCGACGGTTCCCAACGAGACATCGATGTCGCGCTCACGCCCTTCGACGACCAGGGGCGGGTCCTGGCGGTGGTGCGCGACGAGTCGGCGCAGGCCGCCATGCGAGCCCAGAAGGACCTGGTCCAGCGGATGCTCGACGCCATGACCGAAGGGGTGTTCATGTTCCACCCCGAGAGTCTGGTGCTGACCTATGTCAACGACGGTGCGGTCCGCCAGACCGGCTATTCCCGTGACGAGCTGATTGGCGGAATGACCCCGCTCGACGTCATGGCCGACGGCGACCAGACGAGCTACCGCGAAATGTTGCGCCCCCTGCTCCACGGCGGCGTCGACGCCATCGAGTTCGAGACCGTCCACCGCCGCAAGGACGGCACGCTCGTGCCGGTCGATGTCCTGCTGCAATGGCCCGAGGTCGATGCCGTGGCATCGGATGTCCCGCTCGTGGCGTTGAGCCGCGACGTCAGTGAACGCCGGGCCGCGGAGGCGGCGAGAGAGCGACAACACCAATGGCTCGAGTCGCTCAGCGACACCAGGCTCGCGCTGCTCGCGGGGGTACCCGCGGACGACATCCTGGCACTCGTCTGCGCGCATGTGCGCACGCTCACGGGAGCGACGTCCGCGTTCGTGCTCGAGGCCGCACCCGACGGCAACGGCCTCGTGGTGGGCTGCACCTGCTCTCCCGACGAGACCTTCCCGTCCCTACGCCTGCGCGCCGACGGCGCCATCGCGTCGAAGGCCGCTGGCGTGGTGGCTCGGGCGGCCTCCCTCGGCGCCGGTGAGCTCCAGGGGGCCGACGCGGCGGTCGCTCGGCACTTCGGGGTCAGCGAGATGTTGTTGGCGCCGCTTCGCCTGGGCATCGAGTCCGACGGGGTGCTGGTCGTCGGACGTCCCGAAGGTGCGGCACCCTGGTCGGTCACGGACGCGGAGCTGCTTTCGAGCTACGCGCTGGAGGCGGCGACGGCGCTGGAGCTGGCGCGTGCGCGTGTCGAGACGCAACGACTGATCACGCTCGAGGATCGAGAGCGGATCGCGGCGGATCTGCATGACATGGTCATCCAACGCCTGTTCGCCGCGGGCATGCGGCTCCAGGGGATGGTGCCGTTGATCGAGAACGCGGCGGTGACCTACCGGGTCCAGGAGGTCGTCGACGATCTCGACGCGACGATCGGCGAGATCCGCCAGGCGATCTTCGGTCTTCACCGTCCCGACGTCGAGCCGCCGTCGCTCGAGACGACGTTGCGCGACGTCATCGCAGGCAATGCCGCCTACCTGGGTTTCGTGCCGACGCTGCGGATCGAGGGCGACCTGGCGGCGGTGCCGTCGCGGGCCTCCGATCAGCTGATCCCGGTCATCACCGAGGCGTTGTCGAATGTTGCTCGTCATGCCGCGGCGGATTGCGTCGAGGTCGACATCGTGGCATCGGCCGATGGCATCGCACTGACCGTCACCGACAACGGCAGGGGCATCCAGCCCACTGACACCCCCGGGAACGGCCTGGCGAACCTGGCTCGGCGGGCGCGCAGCCTCGGGGGTCGGTTCCACACCGGCCCCGGTGCCTCGGGCACGGGCACGACCTTGCACTGGGCCGTGGGTTCCGACCGCCCCGACCCATCGACGGAACTCAGCGCACGATGATCGTCGGCACCGTCAAGTGATGCAGCGCGCTCGAAGAGACCGACCCCAGCAGCGCTCGAGCGATGCCGCGACGACCCCGAGCGCCGATCACCAGCGCGTCGGCATCTGAGGCCAGCACCGGGAGGTCCGAGCGGGCGTCGGTCCGGATCGCAACCGCTCGAGCGCGGTGACGCCGCACGGTCGCTGCTGCCTCGTCAGCAATCTGTTGTGCAGCGGATTGGCAGACCTCCGGATCGGTCCAGCTGCTCAAGCGGTCGATGGTGACCGGTACTTCCCATGCATGAACGAGTCGCAAACTGGTGTCCGCGGGGGCCCACTGGTCGGCCCAGGCCAGGGCCTCTTGCGAGCGCGCCGACCCGTCCACACCGACGACGTACGCGCCCGCAATCGGTCCATCGGGGACGTAGGAGGCGGGAATGACGGCCACGGGGCACGGCGCGTGCGCGGCGCAGTGACCACTGACCGATCCCAGGACCAGCGACGCGAATCCCCCGAGACCTCGAGACCCCACGACCAACAGATCGGCGTCGGCGGCCACTCGGCACAGCTCATGGCCCGCTTCACCGCGCTGGACCATCGGTCGTTCAATGGCGACGTCGGGATATGCCGCGGCGACTTCCCCCACGAGAGCTGCCGCCGCATTCTGGTACTCTGACTCGAGGACCTCGAGCCTCGTAGGAGCGGTCTCGACAGGGTGTGAAACCATCGCCGACGTCGGCGCGTCCCACACCAACACGGGCCGGATCGTCGCCGAGTGGTGCGCTGCCAGTCGAGCCGCCCACTCCAGCGCCAGCTGGGCATGGTCGGATCCGTCGAGCCCGACGACGAAGCGTGCGGTCATCGCTCGGCCCTCCTTCTTTCGTGCGACGTTTGGTGCGCTCCTGCATCGGTCGCCGGCTCAAGGGTGCGGGACCACCGCGGTCGGACACGATGCGTGGTGGATCACCCATGTCGTCACGGACCCGAGGAGCGCGGCGCGGATGCCGCTGCGGCCCCGGTCGCCGAGGACGAGGAGGCTGGTTTCGTGACCGAGCTCGACGAGGCGCACGCCGGGGCGCCCCAGATCGAACACCGTGTCGAACCGGTGCGGTCGACCGATCTCGTCGGCGACGGCCTGGACTGCCTGCTCGAAGTTGGTGCGAGCGTTTGCACGCATTGCGCTGACGATCGTGGTGCCCAGCTCCGCGTAGGTCTCGTCGTAGGGTTCCCACACGCGCACTGCGACGATGTCGGCGTCGTCGGGGGCAAACGCATCGGCCCAGCGCAGCGCCGCGATCGAGTTGGGTGACCCGTCGACCGCGACGACGATCTGGTCCAGTCCGCGTGTCGTGCAGTCGTGAGGAACGATGACCACCGGCACCGTCGAGTGGGTCGCCACCCGGTTGCTCACCGAGCCCAGGGCGAAGCGTCCGAGGCCGCCGAGTCCCCGGTTGCCCACGACGAGCAGATCGTCGGTTGCCGACGAATCGAGCAGGGCATCGGCGGTGGCTCCCGTCGCCAGCCGGGCTGTCGCGCGCGGACCGTGCCGCTCGGTCTCGGCCGCGAGTTCGGCCATCTCGGCCTCGATCGTCGCCCTCATCTCGTCGGCAATGGCCGGCGCCGTCCAGCCCGAAGCGGGGAGCAGGTCGATGAAGGGGTACTGCCATGCCCGAATGAGGTCCAGGTCTGCGCCGCAGATGATCGCGGCCTCACGTGCCCAGTCGAGCGCGTTGCGGCTGCCGTCGGAGCCGTCGATGCCCACCGCAAAGATCGGTCTGTGGGCGTTGGTCAGCGGTGTGGGATCGCTCATACCCCGACGGTGGTCTTGCCGCCGCGCCCGTGCAAGTGCCAAAGGTCCCCCGGCTGCGGTGACCCGCCGCGCCACCTGTGAGCGGTCACGCCAGATCGCGCATCGACACCACCCCGTGGCCCGCCGGCAGGGGCACCAGGAGGTGCCGGATGCCGTTGGCCCGCATGACGTCCATGGCGTCGGCGACCGTCGTGGCCCCGGAGGTGATGATCGGGTCGTCGCTCATCACGTCCGATGCCGTCATGTCGAGGTAGCTGCCGACGACCCCGAACTCGTCGTGCAGTGCGAGCCCGCGGACGATATCGCGCTCGGAGACGACGCCGACCGGTTCGCCCCCTTCCTCGATGACCACGATGCCGACCTCGTGACTCGACAGGATCTGCGCGATGGTGCGGATCGCGGTGTCGGGCGCGACGACGAGCGCGGGTCGGTGGATGAGTGCGCTCAGCGGCAGCGACGGGTCCTGCGGGTTCATCGCCTGGCCTCGAAGCGGGAGACTCGCAGGACGTAGTCGAGCGCGCCTCCGTCGAGCCCGAGCACATGACGCAACGCGTGGGCTCGACAGATCGGGGGAGCTTCGGTCGTGTCGATCCTCATGGCCTCGGGCCAGGGGTCGGTGATCGAGGCCATGTGCTCGACGATCTCGGGTGTGGCATCGGAGACCGTCCATGGGGAGGCCGACCGACGGATCACCCGCTCTTTCGCCATGGCGGTGTCGAGCACGCAGACCAGCTCGACCACATCGGCACCGAGTCGGCCGGCCATCGCCCGAGCCGCCTCCCGATGGGGTGCGGCGGACCACGAGGCGTCGAGCACGACCGATTCACCGTGCTCGAGCAGCCGTCCGGCCTCCTCGAGCATCTCGCCATAGGTCTGCTCGGTCATGTCGGGCGTGTACAGCCCCTGGTCGGGGGCAGCCGGCGCAGGGTCGGTGGCCGACAGCCCTGCGAGTCCCTTGCGGATCTCGTCGGTGGTCAGCACCGGCGCGCGCATGGCGGATCCCACGCCGTCGGCCAAGGTCGTCTTCCCCGTGCCGGGGCCACCGCCGACGAGGATGACCCGCAGGCGGCTCCGCTCGAGGTGGGCGAGGGCTTGGGCCAGGTGGCCGAGGGCGCTGTCGCGATCGTCGGGGTGCTCGGTCTGGGCATAGGTGAGTGCCGCGATTTTCGCTCGGACCAGGGCCCGATAGGCGACATAGAAGTGCGCGAGCGACGCCGGGTGGTGCTCGTTGGCGAACTCCTGGTACCACCGCATGAGCGACGCGGCCGCCCGTTCGCCGGCCAGCCGCTCGACGTCCATGATCAAGAACGCGATGTCGGCCAGCACGTCGCCGATGCGGAGTTGGTCGTCGAACGCAAGACAGTCGAGGACCCGGGGGCCGTCGGGCAGCACGAAGATGTCCTCGGCCAGCAGGTCGCCGTGGCCGTCGCGGGCCATGCCGGCACGGGCCCGCTGCTCGAACAGCGCGCTCCGGCCATCGAGATAACGGTCGACCATGGAGGAGATGTGGGCGAGCGCCTCGGGGTCGAACAGCGGCAGTTCGGCCATCTCCTCGAGGTTGTTCCGCCACCGGGTTCGTTCCTGCCCGATGGCCGCCACCTGCGCAGCGCGGTCGTCGGGAGGGAGCCCGGCGTGGAATGCGGCGATGCACTTGGCGACCGCTCGCAGGGCATCGGCGCCCTCGCTCGTGCGCAGCAAGCTCGCAAGCCGCCGCTCGGTGGGCATCCTCCGCATCACGAGGAGGTGATCGATCACCTGACCTCCCGCGCGTACGGCGAGGGTGCCGAGGTAGACGTCGGGTGCGAGCCGCGAGTTGAGCTCGAGCTCCCGGGTGAGCGCAGCACCCCTGGCTTCGACCGTTGCGTAGTCGAGGAACGCCGTCGTCACCGGCTTGAGTTGTTTGTAGGCGAGATCACCTGCGAAGAGGACCGCAGAGATGTGGGTCTCGGCGGCATCCGCGAACGGTTGAGGAGACGACTGAGCCATGTGCCGATGGTGCGGCGCCGCCGCGATGGGCGCAAGTGCCTTTGGTCCTCGGGTCGGGCACGGGGGCCCAGGACGGCTCGGTCAGGTGCTGGTGATGGCCATCACCGGGCACAGGGCCTGCCGTGTCAGGTCGGAGGCGACGCTGCCGAGAGCCAGGCGGCGGATCCCCGTCCGGCCGTGTGAGCTCATGATCACGAGGGCCTCGGCGCCCGCAGCCGATGCCAGCGCCTTCGCCGGGTCCTTGGCGTGGAGTACTTCCCAGTGGGCGCCGACCTGGGCCGCCAAGCCCCGGACCTGCGAGACGATGCGCGTCGACGCGTCGGTGCTCATGGATCCGAGGCACGATTTCGGTTCGACCACGTTGAACAACCAGAGCGGGAGCTCCAGGCGCTCGCTCCAGGTCTGCGCGATCGGGAGAGCCTCAAGGGCCCTGGTGGAACCATCGACCGGCACGATGATCCGGCGGGCGGCGAGACCCAGCGCCGGATCGACGGAGGGGCCGGTCATCAGGACCGGGCGATGGGTGGAGCGGATCACATGTTCGGCCGCCGAACCGAGGTAGCCCTCGTGTAGGTAGGGCCGCGCCGATGTGGCCATCACCGCCAGGGTGGTGTCGTCGATGTGGCGGGCGACGGCTTCGGGGCCGTGGGGGTCGACGACGACGGTTTGGTGGACGCGAACCCCGTGCTGGTGCTGCTGGATGCGGGCGGCAGCCTCGGTGAGGTAGCGCTCGTGGCCGGCAACTTCGTGGGGGTCGGTGACTGCACCGAACAGCTCCACTGCGACCCCGAAGGCCGCAGCGACGTCACCGGCCAAGCGCAGGGCCCGCTCATCTCGGTCACCACCTAGCGGTAGCAGCACTCGGCTCGGAAGCATTTCCCGACCTTGGCCAGATCCGACCACGGCTGCCAGGGCCGAAGGACCCTTGCCGGGCCGTCTTCGGGGCGGGTCAGCGAGCCTTCAGCCGCGCCCGACGAGGTAGCCGGGGACGTGGAGCTGGATGCGCCGGGTGGTGTAGATGGCCGCGCGGACGTCGACCGTCTCCGGCGGCCGCTCGGCCACGGGCAGTTGCCCGTCCCAGAGGTCGAACAACTCCGCGTCGTCGAGGGCCTCGATGCGCTGGCGAAGGATCAGCTCGCGGTTGTCGTGGCGAACCCACGCTGCGACCCGGAACCCACCGATCTCGCCGAGGGCCCACGCGGCGCGGACGCGCTCGGCGAGGCGCCGCTCGATCGCCTGCCGCAGCGCCGGCTCGAGGTGGAAGGGGACCAGCTCGGCCCCGGTGTCGCCCCCGCTCGGCGTCGGGCGCTGCGCTTGGTCCATGACGGAACCTCCTGAGGTCCGTTTCGAGTTCTCTCCGTCATGGTGGGCGCCCCGGCACGATCGATCCAGGGCCGAAGGTCGCAAACGCTGTTCGCCTCCCTGGTGACCGCCTGCGGCGAAGGATCAGACGGCGCGCCCGACGAAGACCGGGATCTGGCGGTCGGTGCGGGCTTGGTACTCTTCGTAGGGCGGGTACGCCTGGACCGCACGCTTCCACCACACGGCGCGTTCGGGGCCGTCGACGAGACGGACCTGGGCGTCGAAGGGCGTGGGCCCGTCCTGGATCATCACGTGGGGGTCGGCGAGGAGGTTGTGGAACCACTCGGGATTCGAAGGGGCTCCGCCCTTGGACGCAACGAGTGCGTATTCGCCCCCGTGCTCGACGCGCATGAGGGCGATCTTGCGGACCTTGCCCGACTGGTGGCCCCGCATGGTCACGATGACCACCGCCATACCCGAGTCGCGCAGCGTGTTGGCCTCGGTGCCGCCGGAGGCCTCGTAGGCCGCGACCTGCTCGCGCACCCATGCTGACGTACTCGGTTCGTAGACACCATCGATCGGCACGGGCGCATCCTAGCTCCGGAGCCGGCAACGGACCGTCGGCGCTAGCGTTCGCAGTGCCATGCACCCGCTTCACCTCCGGACACCCCGATGGACTTCCTGATCCACCCCATCTCGTGGTGGGTCGATCCCCTCACCGAGCCGTGGATGCGCGACGTGGTGTGGGCCGGTTTGCTTGCCGTAGTGTGCACGTCGGTCGTGGGGACCTGGGTCGTCCTCCGAGGCATGAGCTTCCTGGGCGACGCACTCGCCCACGGCGTGCTGCCCGGCATCGCGCTGGCCTTCGTCCTGGACGGGAACACCACACTTGGAGCGTTCGCGGCGGCGCTGCTGATGGTCGGGGGCATCAGCCTCATCCGGACCTACTCCCCGCTGCCGGAGGACACCTCGATCGGCGTCTTGTTCGTCGGGTTCCTCGCGCTGGCCGTCGTCATAATGTCGAGCAAGTCGAACGCATGGGCCGGCGACCTCAACGCGTATCTGTTCGGATCGCTCGCTGCGGTGACCCATGGTGACCTGGTCCGTCAGGCGGTCGCCGCAGCGATCACCGTCGTCGGCGTCACGGTGTTCCACCGCGCCTTCCTGGTCATGACCTTCGACGAAACCCAGGCTGCGCTGCTCGGCCTGCGGCCGCGACTGGCTCACGCCGCGTTGCTGGTGCTGCTCGCGTTCTCCATCGTGTCGTCGTTCAAGGCCGTCGGGAACCTGCTGGTTTTCGCGTTCCTGGTCGCCCCGCCGGGCGCGGCATCGATGATCGTGCGCCGAGTGCCGCGCATCATGCTCGTGTCGGTCCTGCTCGGCGCCGTCTCGGTGATCGTGGGGGCCCTGATCAGCTACCACTACCTGACGGCTGCCGGCGCCACGATGGCGTTGGTTTCGGTCGTGATCTTCATGGTGGTGTTGACCGGGCGAGCCGTGGCCGGCGCGGTCGGGGTCGGAACGCCCATGGCGGCGCGCCGGGGCTGAAGCGGAGTGCGCCGACGAGGCATCAGGGCCCTCGGTGGTGCAGGCTGGGCCCCATGACCGACCGTGCTGCTCTCGCCGATGGCCGCATTGCCCTCGAACAGGCAGACCAGTCAGTGCGGGCCGGGCTGGCGACGCTCGCCCGAGCGCCTGATGCCGAGGTTCACCAGAGCCTGTCGTACGACCTCGCGCATTGCACTGCCGCGGTGCGCATCGCCCAGCGGTTCCTGGTGTACGGCGAGCACGGCCCTGACGAGGAGCGACTGGCCGGCGTGTTCACCGCCGACGTCCTCGGTCAGGTGGCGTCGGCGGCGTTCGGCGCCGAGTCCCGTTGGGGGATCACCGATGGCGCCCTCGACGGGGCACGTGCCTATGTCGCGGCGTACGGGGCACCCGACGTCGTCGCCGGCGCCGCGGTGGCGCCGGGGGACGCCCACCTGAGTGACCACTACGGGCTCGTCGCCGCAACGTTCCGGCGCTTTGGTGTCGACCGCATCGTGCCCGTGGCCGAAGAGGTCCATCGCAACGACCTCGACGTTCCCGAGGAGATCATCACCGGTTTGGCAGCGCTGGGGTCCTTCGGTTTGTCGATCAGCGAGCGCTATGGCGGGGCCGCCACCGGCGACGTCGCTGATCTCTACGGCATGATCATCGCTACCGAGGAGCTCTCGCGGGCGTCCCTGGGAATCGGCGGCTCGCTCATCACCCGGCCAGAGATCCTCGCGCGTGCCATCGAGAGCGGGGGCACCGAGGAGCAGAAGCTCGACCTGCTGCCGCGCATCGCGTCAGGGGAGATCATGGCCGCCGTCGCGGTGACCGAGCCCGACCACGGAAGCGACGTCGCGACGTTGACCGTCACGGCGACGCCCGATCCTCGAGGTGGACACGTGCTGAATGGCGTGAAGACGTGGTGCACGTTCGCCGGCCGGGCCGATGTCCTGATGGTGCTCGCGCGCAGCATCCCCGATGCCGAGCCGCCCCACCGCGGGCTCAGCTTGTTCGTCGTACCCAAGGAACGCGCGGCAGGCCACGAGTTCGCGCAGCTGCAGCAGGGAGGCGGTCGCCTGGAGGGTCGGGCCATTCGCACCCTTGGCTATCGCGGGATGCACAGCTTCGAGGTCTCCTTCGACAACTGGTACGTCGAGGAGACCGCCCTCATCGGCGGCCCGGCGGGCAACGGTCGAGGGTTCTACCTCCAGATGGCCGGCTTCGACAGCGGTCGGCTGCAGACCGCCGCGCGCGCGGTGGGAGTGATGCAACGGGCTTACGACGAAGCGGTTGCGTACACCGCCGAACGCCGGGTGTTCGGTCACGCGCTGGACCACTTCCAGCTCACCCAGGTCAAGCTCGGTCGGATGGCCGCGATCATCCAGGCCTGCCGCCAGTACACCTACGCGGTGGGCGAGTTGATGGCGCAGGGCCACGGCACGCTCGAGGCGGCGATGGTCAAGGCCTATGCCTGCAAGGCCGCAGAGTGGGTGACCCGCGAGGCGATGCAGCTGCACGGAGGCTTCGGCTATGCCGAGGAGTACCCCGTCAGCCGCCTCTTCGTCGACGCCCGGGTGCTGTCGATCTTCGAAGGGGCCGACGAGACGTTGTGCCTCCGCCTCATCGGGCGACGACTCCTCGATGAGGCGGCGCGCACGGCGTGACGACCGGGGGCCGCGGTCCCCGGCGGACGAGCTCGTGCGCCGGCATGCGGGCGCACATCGTGGCGATGGGCGCCTACACCTTGGACCACGCAGCGAAGAGCGACGCGTAGGGTCCGCCTCGCCCGACGAGGTCGTCGTGGGCCCCGAGCTCGACGAGCTCACCGCCCACGATCACCGCGACGCGGTCGCAACGCGCTGCGGTCGAGAGGCGGTGCGCGATCACGATGACGGTCCGGGAGGCCATGAGCGACTCCATGGCATGCTCGACGATTGCCTCGGTCCCGGGGTCGATGCTCGAAGTTGCTTCGTCGAGAATCAGGATCGAGGGGTCGACCAAGGCGGCCCGGGCGAGCGAAACCAGCTGTTTCTCGCCCGCCGAGAGGCGGCTGCCACGTTCTTGGACCTCGGTGTCGAGTCCCTCGGGGAGCTGCGCGAACACCGGTCCGGCGCCGATGCGCTCCACTGCGGCACGGATCTCGGCATCGGTGGCGTCCGGGCGGGCGACCCGGATGTTGTCGGTGATCGTGCCCGCGAACAGGAAGCCCTCCTGGGGCACCACGACGACCCGCGATCGCAGGGAGTCGTGCCCGGTTGCACGCAGGTCGGTGCCGTCGACGAGCACGGCCCCGCTCGTCGGATCGTAGAAGCGGGCGACGAGCTTGGCGATCGTCGACTTCCCGGCCCCGGTCGGCCCCACGAACGCAATGCGTTCACCGGGTGCGATCGTCAGGTCGAGCCCGGTCAGCACCGGGGTGCCATCGGGATACGAGAAGTGCACCTTGCGCAGCTCGACCCCACCGGGGCCGTCGAGCGCCACAGGATCGCGGGGATCGGCGACGTCGATGGGCTCGTCGAGTAGGCCGAAGAGCTTGTCGAGCGCCGCGGTGGCCGACTGGACCAGGTTGAAGAGCTGGCTCAGCTGTTGGACCGGGGTGAACAGGCTCTGGAGGATGAGGACGAAGGCGGCAACGGTGCCCAGCGATATCTGGCCGTCGCGGGCCAGCCACCCGCCGACGCCGAGCGCCAGAGCAGTGGTGACCGCGCTCGAGAACTCGACGATGGGCAGATACCAGGCCGCGACCTTGACCGAGTCCATGTGGGTCCGGTAGAGCCGGTCGTTGGTCTCGGCGAAGCGGTCGGCCTCGATGTCCTCACGGGCGAAGGCCTGCACGATGCGGACGCCGGCGATCCCTTCCTGGAGTCGGGTGAGGGTCGCTCCCACGTTGTCGCGCACGGCCAGGTACGCGATGTTGGAATCGCGCTGGAACTTTCGCGATGCAACGTAGATGACCGGTGAGATGAGCAGGCAGAGCAACAGGAGCTGCCAGCTCAACACGGCCAGGGTGATCGCGGAGAGCACGATGAGCAGCGCCGCACTGGTGAACTGGAGCAGGCCCTGCTGGACCAGGTCCTGGAGTGAGTCGATGTCGGCGGTCATTCGGCTGATGAGGACCCCGGACTTCTCGCGGTCGTAGAACGGCATCGACTGCGCCAGGATCCGGTCGAACACCCGTACCCGAAGGTCACGGAGGAACCCCTCGCCGACGACGCCGAGGTTCGCGATCGCGAAGCGGTAGGTCAGGTACGAGGCAACGGCGACCGCGACGTACAGCCCGATGGCCAGATTCAGCTGGGCCGCGTCACGAGGCTCGAGCCCGCGATCGATGGCGCGGCGCACGATGATGGGTCCGGCGAGGGTCAGAACCGTCCAGCTGACGAGCAGCACCGACGCGACGATGGCTCGGGCGCGGTAGCCGCCGAGCATGGCGAAGCTCCGGGTGATCACTCGCCGGGTGTCGGCTGCGTCGATCCTGTCATCGTCGCCCACGCCGCGCATGGCCCGCATCGCCCAGCCCATCAGGCGTCGACCTCCGACGCGGCCAGAACCGCGCGATACCGGGCGTTGGTGGCGAGGAGCTCAGCGTGGGTGCCTTCGGCGACGATCGCGCCGCCGTCGAGTACCACGACGCGATCAGCGAGCGCCACGGTCGCGGCCCGGTGGGCGATCACGATGGTGGTCCGTCTGTTCATGACCTCACCGAGTGCGTCACGAATCTCATGCTCCTTGGTCGGGTCGACCGCGGAGGTGGCGTCGTCGAGGATCAGCACGCGGGGATCGGCGAGGATCGCCCGGGCGATAGCGATGCGTTGCCGCTGCCCGCCCGACAGCGAGAACCCGCGCTCGCCGAGCTGGGTGTCGTAACCGTCGGGCAGCGCGTCGACGAAGTCGGCACCAGCAAGACGCGCAGCCCGCTGCACGTCGTCGAACGACGCGTCGGGGTCGGCGAAGGCGATGTTGTCGCGGATCGACGCGCTGAAGAGGAACGTCTCCTCGAACACCAGCCCCACTTCGCGTCGCAGTTCCTGCGGGCGCAGCCTGCGAACATCGACGCCGTCGAGGAGGATCGCTCCATCGTCGACGTCGTAGAACCGGGGGAGGAGGTTGGCCACGGTAGTCTTGCCCGATCCCGTCGGCCCGACGAGGGCGATCGACTCCCCGGGCTCGATCGTGAGCGAGAAGCCACGCAGCACGGCCTGAGCAGCGTCACGGTGATAGCCGAACGAGACGTCACGGAATTCCACGCGCCCCAGATCCGGGCCCTTCGGGAGGTGCGTGGGATGGTTGGGCGCGACGATGACCGGCTCGGTCGCGAGGATCTCCTGGATGCGCACTCCCGCTGCAGCCGAGCGCTGCCCGTTCGTGACCGCCATGCCGAGCATGCGCAACGGAGGGACGAGGAGCAGAACGTAGATGTTGAAGCTGACCAGCTGCCCGATGGTCATCCGACCGTCCAGGACGAGATGGCCCCCGTAGCCGAGGACGGTGATCAGGCCGAGGTTCGGCATGATCTCCATCGCCGGGAGGTAGCGCGACCGGACGAACGACGCGGTGAGCGATTCGTCGTAGACCGCTGCGGCCTTCCCGGCGAGTTTGGCTCGTTGGACCGATTCGGCACCGAAGCCCTTGATGACCCGCACACCGGCAACGGTCTCCTCGACCACGGTGGCCAGCGCCGCCGACTCACGCTGGATTCCCGCGACCGCGGGGAACAACTTCGTGGAGAAGCGCCGCCCGAGGAAGTTGACCAGCGGCAAGGTCGCGAGCGCGAAGACCGTCAGCAGCGGCTGCACGGCGAGCATGATGACGGTTACCGCGATGACCGTGATGGCGTTCCCCGTGAGGATCGGGACCTGGGTCACGATGTTCTGGAACTGCTGGAGGTCGGTGTTCGCCCGGCTCATGAGGTCGCCGGTCGCGTTGGCATCGTGGAACGCGAAGTGCAGTCGTTGGATGTGCGCGAACAGGCGGTCGCGCAGCCTGGCCTCGACCTGGCGGGCGTTCGAGAACGCCGTGTAACGACGGGCGCCGAGCATCACGCTCGACACGAGACCGGCCCCGAGGATCGCAACCGACCACCCGACGAGTGATCCGCCCTGGTCGATACCGCGGTCGATGCCGAGCTGCACGAGGAGGGGCACCGCGACGCGACCCGCCGCCCACAGCAGGGCGATCACCATTCCGATGAAGAGGCCCTTGCGCTGTTCCCTCATCGCCGATCGCAGCAGGAGCCAGCCGGCCGCGCTGGTGGGAGGGTCGCTCGTCATGGAGCCTCCGATGGTAGAGCGCGGCGGCGGCGACGACGACGCCTGCCCGCGGAAGCCCTCAGGCGGCGCGCTCGGCGAGCAACCCGACGAGCCGGTCGACTGCGTCGGCGTCGATGTCGAGATGGGTCACCAGCCGAGCTGACGATCCAGCAGTTCGGATGGCGATGCCTGCGGCGTCGAGCTCGACGCGTGCACGCTCGGCGGCGGCTGGTCCGCCGTCGAAGTCGATGAAGACCATGTTGGTGCCCTGGCCGGTGACCTGTACGCCAGGGACGGCGCGCAGCCCGACCGCGAGCCGAGCGGCATTGGCATGGTCGATGGCCAGACGCGCGATGTTGTGTTCGATCGCGTACAACCCTGCCGCGGCGATGATCCCGGCCTGGCGCATGCCCCCACCGAGCACCTTGCGCCAGCGGCGAGCCTTGGCGATGAGCTCGTCGGTGCCCACGAGTACCGAACCGACCGGCGCCCCCAGGCCCTTCGACAGACAAACCGACACCGTGTCGAACGGACCGGCGATGGTAGCCGGCGTCACGCCGAGGTCGACCGCCGCGTTCCACAGACGGGCGCCGTCGAGGTGGAGCGCGAGACCGTGGGCGTCGGCCGCCGCGCGAGCCTCGTGCATCAGGGCGACGCCTTGGACCCGCCCGTCGTGGGTGTTCTCGAGGCAGAGGAGCCGGCTCCGGGCGAAGTGGTGGTCGATCGCCTTGACGACCTCGGCGACATGGTCGAGATCGACCATGCCGTCGGCGAGCATGCGCACCGGCTGCGGCTGGATGCTGCCGAGGACGGCGGCACCACCGCCCTCATAGCGGTAGGTGTGGGCGTGGTCGCCGACGAGGTATTCGTCGCCGCGCTCGCAGTGGGCCATGAGCGCGCAGAGGTTCGACTGGGTACCCGACGGGAGGTAGAGGCCGGCCGGCTTCCCGAGGAGCGCAGCGACCGCGGCCTCGAGGGCATTGACGGTGGGGTCGTCGCCGAACACGTCATCGCCGACCGCCGCCGCCGCCATGGCCGCCCGCATCGGGTCCGTCGGCCGGCTCACCGTGTCGGAACGGAAGTCCGCAGTGAACACGTGGGCGTCAGTCGAGGAGTCCGAGGACCAGTTCGGAGGGGCGACCGATCACGGCACGTCCGTCACGCACGGCAATGGGACGCTGCATGAGCTCGGGGTGCGCCACCAGGAGATCGACGACCGCATCGGCGGTCACGTAGCTCCCCGCGTCGAGCTGCAGCTCGTCGAATCGACGGTCCTTGCGCACCAGCTCCGCGGGCTCCACGTCGAGCATTCCGAGGATCTCCAGCAGTTGCGAGCGGTTCAGGGGGGTCGACAGGTACTCGATGACGTCCACGTCCACGGTGTGTTCCTCGAGCAGCGCCACGGCGCCGCGGGACTTGCTTCACGTGGGGTTGTGATACAGCGTGATGTCGGCCATTGCCGGAGCCTACCCCCCGGTCCACGACCTGGCGTGCTCGTGGGGCGCGGCGACTACCGTCGAGTGTGCCGGTGCATCGCTCCGTGTCGGAAACCCTGAGGAGCGCAGGGGCCCTCGCGCAGGTGACGGCAGTGCGGCGGGCGCGAGGGTCGTTGACCTGGGTGGTGGCCTGCACCACGATGGCGCCCGTGACAGGTCGCGCACAGAGGTGGCTGGCAGGCGCACTGGGCGCGTCGGCGACCGCCGTGGCCGTGACCCTCGTCGTCGACGGCCTGCTGGGCTCGGGCTGGTCGATCGTCCACTGGGCGATCGCCACGGCCGCTGCGTTGGTGGCCCTCGGCTCCGGCGCGGCGGTGGTCACGATGACCGACGACGGTGACGTCGACCCGAGCGACACCCCCGACGAGGCCGTCTACCTGAATGCCCCCCTGCGTGCGATCGATCTGGAGCTCTTCGGGCTGCCTGCAACGGCGGAGGTCGAGCGGGAGACGGTGGCGGTCGGCCCACTCGAAAACGCACCCGCCCCATCCTCTGACCTGGTGAGCGCTCGTGCCGACGAGATCCTGACGTCACTGCGGCTCGACCTCGATCGCCTCGATGCGGTGTGCGCGATCATCGACGGGGGCTCGACACCGCCGATCGACATGGCGTCGTGGCCTGTCGCCCACCAGCTGGCCGCGGCCCAACGGGCCGCGACGATGCTCGCGCCGCTGCTCGCGGAGGCGTCACAGATCGTTGCCGACCTCGTGGCGCGCGTGACCCCGTTGAGCGCCGCACTGCGCGTCCCGACCGACTCGCACCCAGGTGGGGAGATAAGGGACGGTTCGAGACCGCTCGTGGAGTTCGAACGCCGCGCCAGGCTCGCCCTCGCGACCCTCACCGACCTCCGCTACCGCTTCGATGCCCTCGCTGGGTCCTTTCCATGGCTCGTCCCCGGAGCCGAGACCGTTCGTGAGTTGCGGCAGGGCGTCGACCATCTCGTCGCCGTCGCCGAGCAGTGGGTTGGTCGGTCGCAGCCGGCAACGGTTCTGGATCTCACCGCACCGGAGTCAGCCGGCGTTCACGGGGCGATGCCGCTCAGCCAACGCTGACCCCGATGTTGTCGAGCAGACGGGGTTTGCCCACCCGAGCTGCGAGGATGATGCGCACATCGCCGCTGATCACGTCGAGCGGCTCGAGCGAATCGGCATCCACGATTTCGACGTAGTCGGGCTCCGAGACCAGCTCGGTGTCGCCGATCATGGCCAACACGAGGGCCCGAACGGCCTCGGGGTCGCGCTGGCCGTCTTCGATGACCCGCACCGCGGCGCGCAGCGACCGGTTCAGCACGGCGGCGGCGCTGCGTTCCTCGGGGGACAAGTAGGCGTTCCGGGACGACATGGCGACGCCGTTGTCCTCGCGGATGATCGGGCATCCGACGACGTCCACGGGAAACGAGAGGTCCAGGACCATGCGCCGGATGATGGCCAGCTGTTGGTAGTCCTTCTCACCGAAGTAGGCGCGGCACGGACCGGCGATGTTGAACAGCTTCGACACGACCGTCGCGACCCCGGCGAAATGGGTGGGTCGCTTTGCCCCCTCCATGTGCGCCGACAGCTGCGCGACCTGCACGGTGGTGATGGGCTCGAGGGGGTACATCTCATGGACCGTCGGTGCCAGCACTATCGAGACGCCGGCCTGCGCACACAGTGCAAGGTCGGCGTCGAGGTCGCGGGGATAGGTCGCCAGGTCCTCGTCGGCGGCGAACTGCAGCGGGTTCACGAAGATGGTCACCATCGTCACGTCGTTGTCGGCCACCGATCGCTCAATGAGGCTGCGATGGCCCGTGTGGAGGTACCCCATGGTGGGGACGAGGCCGACGGAACGGCCTTGTCGCCGTGCCGCGTCGAGCAGCGCGCGCGCCTCGGAGATCGTGGTGACCAGGTTCAATGGTTGCTCCGGTGGTGGGTCTCGACGGTTGGGGCCATGTGTACCGGGCGCGCTGCGGTGGCCACAAGCTCATGGCGCCATCGCGTTCATCGTGTGACCGGCCGCATCAGCCCCTCCTGCGCCACGGAGGCGATCAGACGACCGTCGCGACCGAAGACGAGCCCACGGTTGAAGCCGCGGGCCCCCGACGCGGAGGGGGAGTCGGTCGCGTACAACATCCACTCGTCGGCCCGGAACGGGCGGTGGAACCACATGAGGTGATCGAGGCTCGACGCCATCAGGTCCTCGCGCCACGGCGCGCTGTGGGGCCCGATCGCGGTGTCGAGCAGGGTCATGTCCGACAGGTACGTGAGCAGACAGGTGTGCAGGACGGGGTCGTCGGGGAGGGTGCCGTCGGCTCGCATCCACACGAGCTGTTCGGGCGGTCGCCCGGGTGTGAACCGGTACGGGGGCTCGGTGACGTAACGGATGTCGATGGGGCGGGGCCGGGCCCGTCGGCCCGCGGGCATCAGGTCGGGGTCGGCGTCGAGGAGCTCGGCTTGGGTGGGCAACGTCTCCGGGTCGGGAACGTCGGGCATCGATGCCTGGTGCTCGTAGCCGGGTTCATCGACGTGGAAGCTGGCCTGGAGGTTGAAGATCGCTCGGCCGTGCTGGATGGCTACGACTCGGCGGGTGGCGAACGAGCGGCCGTCACGGATCCGATCGACGTCGTAGAGAATCGGTACCGACGGGTCGCCGGGTCGGAGGAAGTAGGAGTGCAGCGAGTGCACCGACCCCCGCTCGACGGTGCGGGCCGCGGCGACGAGCGACTGGCCTGCGACCTGGCCACCGAACACTCGTTGGCGGTCCTCGTCGGGCTGCGTGCCCCGGAAGAGGTTGATCTCGATCGCCTCGAGCTCGAGCAGAGCGACCACGGCATCGAGCGCGTCCTGGGACATGGTTCCGTTGTATCGGCGAGCGCGCCTGAAGTGCTCTCCACGGGCTCGTCGTCTGGCTCACATCGCGTTGGGCCCGCGACCGCTCGATTGCCCGGCGGCGGAGCGGTACGGTGCGGTGATGGGCACCCGTCATTTCACCCCCGATCTCTTCGCGTTCCTGCGCGACCTGGCAGCCCACAACGATCGCGACTGGTTCAAGGCCAATCAGGAACGCTACGAAGCCAGCGTGCGCCAGCCCGCACTGGACTTCATCACCGAATTCGGCACGCGCCTCGGCGGCTTGTCGCCGCATTTCGTCGCCGATGCCCGCACGGTCGGGGGGTCGCTTTTCCGGATCCAGCGCGACACTCGGTTCTCCAAGGACAAGACGCCGTACAAGATCAACACCGGCGTGCACTTCCGTCACGAGGCGGCGAGCGACGCCTACGCCCCCGGCTTCTACCTGCATCTCGAGCCCCGGACCTGTTTCATGGGAGCAGGTTTGTGGCACCCCGAGACCAGGGTCGCCTACGACATCCGCAACCACATCTTCGCCCACCCCGACAGGTGGAAGGCCGCGACCGCCGACTCCGGCTTCTCCCAGGTCTTCGCGCTCACCGGGGACTCGCTTGCTCGTCCCCCCCGGGGGTTCGACCCCGAGCACCCGCTCATCGAGGACCTCAAGCGCAAGGACTTCATCGCCTCGGCGCCGCTCACCCAGTCCCAGATCACCTCGGCGGGGTTCATCGACGCGTTCGAGCAGCGTTGTCGTCTGGCCCTGCCGTTCGTGCGGTTCATCTGCGACGGCGTGGGGCTGCCATGCTGAACGGTGTCGCCAGATCGGCCGTGAGATGCGATCATGCGGACCATGAGTGACCACACGACGCCCGACACGGTGCTGGCGGGATATCGCAGCCGTATCGACGAGCTCGATGCCGAGTTGATACGGCTGCTCGCGGAGCGGTTCGAGATCACGAAGGCGGTCGGGGCATACAAGGCTCGTGCCGGCTTGCCGCCGGCCGATCCCGGCCGCGAGAAACAACAAGTAGCTCGACTCCGTGCCCTCGCCGAAGAGGTCGGGATGGACCCGGGTTTCTCCGAGAAGGTCTTCCGGCTGATCGTCGACGAGGTCATCCGGCACCACGAACGCATCGCCGAAGCGATGCTCGAGCCCGACCCACCCACCTGAGCGTCGCGTTCGACTTATCGCCGCCCGACACAGTCGAATCTCCAGCTTCGAAACCAACGACAACCCAAGGAGCGTGCCCGTGCTCGTCGCCGCGGTCGATGACGGCCCCTACAACCTGGTGTACCTACTGCACATCGTGTCGGTCATCGTTGGAGTCGGAGGGGCGCTGCTCGGGCCGGTGCTGGCCACGCGCGCCCGATTCGACGGGGTGCCGCACCGGTTCATCGACGAGGCCCTCGCCTGGGTCATCGCACCGGCGCTGTTGGCTGCGGGCGTGTTCGGCGGTGCCCTGGTCGGGATGTCCGGCGACGTCTACGACTTCGGTCAGACCTGGTTGAGTGCCGGTGGTGCCGTCTGGCTCGTCGCCGTCGCCGTGGCGGCGCTCCTGTATCCGCCTCCCGTGGTCAGGCTTCCCGCGGTCGATGATCGGCGACGGGTGTTGATGGGCGTGCTCCACCTGAGCCTGGCGGCGATGCTGTTCTTGATGGTGTGGAAGCCGGGTCACTGAGCATCGGGCGCCGATCGGCGTCACCGCCGTGCCGTCGCGGCACCATTGCTTCGAGTGGGTCGACTCGTCGTGGGCGACGGGCCCCCGCAGCAGGATCGAGCCTCAGATGTCGAGCGCGTCGCGGTCGACGAGCTCGCTGTTGCTGAGCACGAAGTCGCGGCGCTTGACCACGTCGGAACCCATCAGCGTCTCGAACATCTCGGCTGCGATCTTGGCCTCTCGGGCGTCGTCCATGGTGAGCCGCTTGAGGATGCGCGTCTCGGGGTTGAGGGTCGTCTCGGCGAGCTCGTCGACGTCCATCTCGCCCAAGCCCTTGAACCGCACCCACTTGTCGAGCGGGATCTTCTTCTGTTCCGCGACCTTGTCGCGCTCGACGTCGCTGAATGCGTAGTGGGTGTCGCCGCGCCACTTCGACGAGTACAGCGGCGGTTGTGCCGCATAGACCCGGCCGGCCTCGAGCAGCGGACGCATGTAGTGGTAGATCAAGGTCAGCAACAGGCACCGGATGTGGCTCCCGTCGACGTCGGCGTCGCAGAGGATGATGATGCGGCCGTAGCGGGCATCGTCGAGCTTGAAATCCTTTCCGCTCCCGGCGCCGATTGCGGTGATCAGCGCCTGGGCCTCCGCGTTGTCGATCACCTGCTTCATCGTGGCCTTGCCGGCGTTCACGACCTTGCCGCGCAGCGGCAGGATCGCCATGTACTCGGAGTTGCGGCCGGCTTTGGCGGGCCCCGCTGCAGAGTCTCCCTCGACGATGAGCAGCTCGGCGTCGTCGCCGTGGGTGCGGCAGTCGGCGAGCTTGTCGGGCATGCCGGTGCTGCCGAGGTTGGCCGCTTTGCGCTTGGCTTCAAGCACTTCCTTGGAGGCGACCCGATTCAAGATCGCGCTCGTGAGCTTGTCCCGAACGGCGTTGATGTGGGTCTTCTTGCCGGCGCCGTCGAGCCAATCCGAGAGACTCTGCTTGACGATGTCGTAGACGATCCCCTGGACAGCGGGGGTGCCCAGCTCTTGCTTGGTCTGGCCGCGGAACTGCGGCTCGGGGAAGGTGACCTTGAGCGCTGCGACGAGGCCCTCCTGGACGTCGTCCTTGGTGGCCCGGTCGTTGCCCGACTTGGCCAGCTTGGCCAACTTCTTGGTCCCCGCGAGCAGCGTGTCGTTGACCGCACGCGTCATCGCCCGCTCGAAGCCGGCGAGGTGGGTGCCGCCCTCGGGGGTGGGGATCGTGTTCACGAATGTGACGATGTTCGTTTCGTAGCCGTCGACCCACCGCAGAGCGACTTCGACGGTGCATTCCCGCTCGACGATCTTCATCTTGCCGTCGACGGGCACCTTCTCCTCGAAAGTGTCGATGCCACTTATGGTGATGATCTCGGTCACCGGCGCCCGGGTGCTGAGAGTGTCGACGAGGTCGGACAGTCCGCCACGGCTGACGTATTCGAACGGGGGGTTCTCCTGGCCGGAGCGACGATCCTCCACGCGCACGCGCAGCCCGGGGACGATGAAGCACGTGCGGGCGACGCGCTCGCAGATGGTGTCGAAATCGATGAAGGCCTGGGAATCGAAGATGTCGAGGTCGGGCCAGAAGCGGATCCGGGTGCCGGTCTTCTTGCTGGCTTTCACCTTGACCAGACTGTGTCCCGCCTTGAACCGGTTCTCGGCGTCGAATTGACCGGCGACGCGCTCGCGGAAGCAGAGCCGATGCGTGGAGCCGTTCCGGTCGACCTCGGCCACGAGCTTCGCGGACAGGGCGTTCACCACCGACGCCCCGACGCCGTGGAGCCCACCGGACGCGGCGTAGGCACTCCCGCCGAACTTCCCGCCGGCGTGAAGCTCGGTGAGCACGACCTCGAGCGCGGACACCTTGCGTTGCCTGTGGATGTCGATCGGGATGCCACGCCCGTCGTCGGCGACCTCCATGGATCCGTCACGGTGCAAGATGACGTCGATGCGGGCGCAGTGCCCGCCGGCGGCTTCGTCGACGGCATTGTCGATGAGCTCCCAGAGCAGGTGCATGAGCCCCTCGCTCCCGGTCCCACCGATGTACATGCCCGGCCGCTTGCGAACCGCTTCGAGTCCCTCGAGGGTCTGGATTGCATCAGCGTCGTAGCTGGTCTTGTTCTGGGGGTTCGTGCTGGACGGTGTTGGCATGAGTCCTCGTGTGTGGAGGCCGTGGTCGAATTCGGGGGGTGCGAGAAGGCCGCGGTCAGATCACCACCGGCTCTCGCCGACCTCGAGGATCCGGCGTTCGGTGGCAACGCTCACAAGGTCGCGCCGGGTGGGTTCGAGCGGGAGGTCGACAGGGATGGGATCGGGCTTCTTCGGGTCGTCGTCGGTGGCCATCACTGCGAGCGAGACGTCGGGACCGACGATCCACGCATCGGTGAGCGCGCGCTCCTTCGAGAAGCGGGTGATGCGCACGCCGGTGCCGGCTCGACCCTTGCTCGGGACCTCTTCGAAGGAAGTCACCTTCGCGGTGCCGATGTCGGAGACGGTGATCACGGCGCCGTCTCCGAGCGCGGCACCGGCGCCGATCACCTTCACCCCCTCGCGCAGTTTCATGCCGGCGACGCCGCTTGCGCCGCGGCCCTGCACGCTGATGTTGTCGACGCCGGTACGCAGGACCTGGGCGTCGGAGGCCACGATGACGATGTCGACCCCCGTCGGACACGCGAACGCCGCGGCGAGCCGGTCGCCGGTCTTGAGGGTGATCACCGGCTTGCCGTGCGGCGTACCCATGACTTCGTCGACGGTCAGCTGCTTGGCCACCCCGTTCGCGCTGACGAGGACGATGTTGTCGGCTCCCCCCGACACGATGGTCAGGATCTGCTCCCCGCGGTTGGTTCCGAAGACCTTGTCGGCGGGCCCCCCGCGCGTGCGGCCGCCGATCTCGGCCAGGTCGGCAGCGGAAACGGTGAGCACGCGCCCTTCGCTGGTGAGGGCGGACACCTTGGCGTGGGTGGTGGTCTGCACGGACGCGGCGAGCACGTCGTGGCGGCCCGGCGTCGCTCGGCGACCGCCTTCGACGGGGGCGCGGCCGATGACACCGGAGGTGGCCAGCGTGACCACGCATGGCGAGTCGGGCTCCGCCTCCTCGTCGATGACCGGGATGTGGACCTCGGGGAGGTCGTCGACGCCGATGATCTCGGTTCGTCGGTCTGTGGCGTAGACCTCGACGAGCTCCTCGAGCTCCTTGAGGACCGTCGTACGCTGCCGTTGCTCGGAGCCGAGGAGGGTGAGGTACTCCTCGATGCGGGCCAGGAGCTCGTCGCGCTCGCCCACGATCTTCTGCTTTTCGAGCGCGGTGAGGCGCCGCAGCTGCATGTCGAGGATGTGGGTGGCCTGGATCTCGCTGAGGTCGAGCTGCTCGCAGAGTTGGGTGCGGGCCTCGTCGACGTCGGCAGAGCCGCGAATGATGCGCACGACGAGGTCGATGTTGTCGAGAGCGATGATGAGGCCCTCGACGATGTGGAGTCGTGCCTGGGCGCGGTCGAGGCGGTACTGGGTTCGGCGCACGACCACGTCGAGGCGATGGTCGATGTAGTGGCGACACAGGTCGAACAGGCCGAGCGTCTGGGGGACACCGTCGACGAGCACCACGTTGTTGATCCCGAAGGTCTCCTCGAGGGGGGTCTGGCGGTAGAGCTCGACCAGCACGGCGTCGGGGTTCACGTTCGGCTTGAGCGTGATGAGCAGCCGCAGGCCGGCCTTGCGGTCCGAGAGATTCTTCGCGTCGACGACGCCATCGAGCTTGCCGCTGACGACGAGTTCGTTGACGCGCTTGACGACCTTCTCCGGCCCGACCATGTACGGAAGCTCGGTGACGACGATCGCCTCTCGGCTGCGGGTGAGCTTGTCGAACTCCACCCGGGCGCGGATGCGCAAGGTGCCGCGGCCGGTCTCGTAGGCCTCGCGCAGCCCGTCGTCGATGATGATGCCGCCCGAGGGGAAGTCAGGGCCGGGGACCGCCGCCATGAGCTCGTCGATGGTCGGCCGGGGGCGGCGCTTGCGCATCACCAGTTCGATCGCCCCGAAGATCTCGCGCAGGTTGTGGGTCGGCATGTTCGTGGCCATCCCGACCGCGATCCCCGACGTGCCGTTCACCAACAGGTTCGGCAGCAGTCCCGGCAGGTAGATGGGCTCGCTGCTCTCACCGTCGTAGGTGGGCCGGAAGTCGACCGTGTCCTCTTCGATCTCGCGCACCATCTCCATGGCGGCGTCGGTGAGGCGGCACTCGGTGTAGCGCGGCGCTGCGGGGGGATCGTCGAGTGAACCGAAGTTGCCGTGAGGGTCGACGAGGGTGATGCCACGAGCGAAGTCCTGGCCCATCCGCACGAGCGCTTCGTAGATGGCCATGTCGCCATGGGGGTGGTACTTGCCCATCGTGTCGCCCACGACTCGGGCGCACTTGCGATGTGGGGTGTTCGGCCGCAGTCCCATCTCGAGCATCGAGTACAGGATCCGGCGCTGCACGGGTTTGAGCCCGTCGCGCACATCGGGGATGGCGCGCGCAGTGATGACCGAGAGGGAGTAGGCGAGGAACGACTCGGACATCTCGTCGGCGACGGGTACGTCGACGACTTCTCGAGCGAAGGGGAGCAACTGCTCCTGGCGGGCCATGGGCTGCCTTTCTCGCGGGGTGCGCGTGTTCCGGATCCGAGGGAACCGGAACGACGATGGGGCTTCGGTGGGGCGTGGCGGATCCCATCATGGCGGGAGGTACCGACAGTCCCGGGCGGCGGACGAGGCGTCGGAGACGTCGCCTGCACGACTACCCGCAACGTAACGCATCGACCGCCGGCTGCCGTGGCAATCCCTGGTCGGCGAGGACCGGTCGGTCTCGCCCCTGTACCCGACCTCGGCCGGGTCACAGCGGCTGCGACGCTCCGGTGGTTCCCGGGCGGCCACGTGCGGCGGGGTGCTGCGATCGGGCCCAGGCGGTCGCTGTGCGTTCGGTCGCGTCGAGGCGCTCGGCGAGCATCGCGATCACGACCGCGAAGACCGAGATCGGGAGCAACCGTTCGAAGATGCCCTCGGTCATCGCGAAGGCGCCGTAGGAGATGACCACGACGAGCCCCGCGGCCCCGATGGCGCGCCGCTCCGGATCGAGATCCCGCATGGCCGCGCGGAACCACCCTCCGGGAACGGCGAGCAGGGCCAGCAGCGCCAGGAGTCCGAGGGCGCCACCGTTCGCCATTGCGCTGAGGTACTGGTTGTGGGCATGGTGCTTCGTCGATGCTTCGGCGGTGATGTCGCCTCGCGCGGCCTCCTCGGTGAAGTACTCCTGGAGGTTGCCCCACCCGAGGCCCGTCACCGGCCGATCCACGAATGCCGACACCGACGCCTGCCACATGTCGAGGCGGGTACCGACGGAGGTGGCATGCGCCGCGCTCGCCGCTGGCGCGTCACGGTACTCGTGGACTTCCTGAACCGCGGCCTCGACACGCGCGATGGCGCGTCCCCCGGCCAGATCGGCGCCGACAACGGCGAGCAACAGGCAGGCGAACACCGCTGCGGCCTGGCGGGCCCCGGCGTCGCGACGGTGATGCCAGCTCACCAGGGCCAGAAGAGGTGCGATGGCAAGCCATCCCCCACGACTCGCCGAGAGCATGCTGGCGAACACGCCGGCGAACAGGGCCGCCAGGCTCAACTGGGCGCGCCGGTCGCGAAGGTCGACGCTCGGGGCGAGCCCAGCGGCGACGAATCCGGCCATCAAGGCGAGGTCGCCGAACAAGATCGCGTTCGTGGTGAGTCCCGCGGCGCGGTCGGCTCCAGCGAAGTGGACCTCGGCGAGACCCCAGGTGCCTGCGAGCAGCGCGCCGGCGACGGCACCCTCCCAGAGCGCTGCTCGTTCGATGGGAGTTCCGGCTCGGCGGACGCCGAGCGCTCCGAGGGGCAGGGCGGCGAACAAGGCGAGCTCGCGCACGCTGGCCTGGTCGACGCTGCGCGCGACCACGACCGAGACGACCGACGCGCCCACGTAGCCGTAGGTGACCATGGTCCAGCCCCGGGCGCGGCGCCCTGGTCGAGAGCGCCGGGCCGGAGTGGCTCGTGCCGAGCTGACCAGCAGTGCGCCCATCACGGCGAGCCAGATGACGGTTGGCACCACCGTCGGCGCGGCCAACGCCCAGACCGCGGCGATGGTCAGCGCCGTCGGACGTCGCAGCGACAGCCCTGCCGAGGCAGTGGACGCGGAGGTCAGGTCGTCGTCGGTCCGCCAGGTCATCGCGCGGAGAGTACCGGTGGCGCACCCGAAGAAGTCGGCGCCCACCGCCCGAATACGCACTTCGAGTGGTGAATTGTGGCAGAAGTACCACGCAACGTGCGAATCCGACGGTCAGGCGTCACAGCCCACGCGAGCCGAGTTGCTCCCCGTCGCCCGGTCAGCGAAACGAGCGGGACAGGCGGACGCTCTGGACCAGTGAGCGAGCCGCAGCTTTCATCGCGCGCAACCCGACGATCGAGACGGCACCGGTCTGGCGGTGGTGGTGGGGCACCGCGACCTCGCAGAGCGAAGCGCCCGATCGTGCCAGCGCGCCGCTGATCACGACGTTGGGAGCGAAGGTGTCGTCAGGAATGGCGGCGATGATCGGAGCCAGAACGTCGCTGCGCATGAGCCGGTACGGGACGTTGACATCGCTGATGCTGCTGCCGTAGAGGAGCCGTGTGGTGAGCCTCGCCACGAGGCTGATGGCCTTGCGGCCCCGGCTCTGGACCCGGCCGGTTCGCCGACCGAGCACCGCATCGTGGCCCTCGCGCGCCGCCCACACCGCAGGGAACGCCGAGGCCGGGATCTCGTCGTCACTGTCGACCTGGAACACCCACTCCGACGACGCAACGCCCTCGTGGTACCCGCGCAGGATGGTCGGTCCGTGGCCCTCGTTCGCCTTGGTGATCCCGCGCACCGTCGGCACCTTCATGAGCTCGGCGACGACCGCCGGGGTGCCATCGCGCGAACCGTCGTCGAGGATCAACAGTTCGTGATCGATGCCGAGCCCGGTGAGCATCTCCACCCACGACATGGCGCAGCCGCGCAGGCTGGCCTCCTCGTTGTATACAGGCATCACAACGGTCAGGGTGTGGGTTGCCGGGTGATCGTTCTGCTCGGTGTCCATGGGCTGGTCATGCCTTCGAGAGGTGGGCGCTCCCCGCATCGACAGCCGGTGGAGCACGGCCTCGACTGTACTGAGTGCGCCAGTCGGGTGGCCGACTGGGTGTGCCAGTCAGGAAACCAGGCGCACGGCGTCGCCGACGAGTTGTGCGGTCCAGGTGGTCGCATCGGTGATGCCCCCGGGGAACTGGACCCTGACGCTCACCCAACAGCCGTCGGGGTCAGACAGCGTGCACGAGTACTCGCGCGGCACGGTCAGCTCGACCTCCACGATCTGTTCGCCGTAGCCGTTGCCGTCCCAGACCCCCGACAGGGTGCAGCCACTGGCCAGGTGCGAGATGTCGCCGACGTCGCTGCGCTGGAACGTGCAGTCGGTGAACCCGCTCCCGCTCATGTTGGAATCGGGCCCGGGCTCGATGGTGATCGAACCGGGCGCGTCGGCGTCACCGATGTCGAAGAAGGTGAGCTTGAGGACGCGATCGCGTGCCGACGGAGGCACCCGGGCGACGAAGAACCGGGTGTCGGAGCTCGTCGTGTTGGCGAAGATGGGCAGGCGGCCCCGTGAGTTCAGGGCCTGACCGGTGTCGAGGATGCCATCGGCGCTGTCAGGTGGGCCGGCGCGGAGCGCGAACCGGTTCTGGGCCTCCCCGCTGCTGCCGGTGCGCACCTGGATGATGTAGTCGCCCTCCTGCAACCAGGGGCCCGGTGGGATCTCGCACAGGGTCACCCACCGGCGGAACGACTCGGCGAACGTGATCTCGCTGTCATCGGGGTTGACGCGCCACTGGCCGTCGTTGGGTCCCGCCGATGGGCTGAGCAGCTCGTAGATGGAACTCGTCGGCGCGGCGTAGGGCGAGGTCGGCGTGTAGGCAACGAAGGTGTAGGGCTTGCAGCTGGAGATCGGAACGGTTGCGTTGTCGTTGTCGTCCCAGGGGGTCGTGTCGGGTAGTCGTACCCGGAACTCCGTGTCGGTGCCGTCGGCGCCGGGGCGGTCGTCGCCGGTGCAGTAGGGAGACTCGCCGCCCTGGTAGCGGACGTCGGCATCGTCGTAGTAGTCGTGAGGCACCGCAGATGCGTACGTGGGGTCGATGGCGTCGGCCCGCAGCTGCGCGATCTCCGCCGCCGTGGGCCACGTCGGGATCGTGCACGTCGATCCGGTCCAGGTCCATGCCGGGTCGAACACCTGGATGCGCAGCGGGACGCTCGCATCGGTGACCCGGATCGCGTACTTGTAGCCGGTGTTGTCGTAGTCGTCGTTCCGTCGGCCCGTGCAGCCGCCGGCGTCTCGGTCGTCGCAGTAGCGGGTGGCGAACCGGTCACCGAGGTCCTTGGCCACCGACCTGCTGGCGATGCTCAGCCAGTAGTTCGGGAGGAAGCCGCGATCGGGGTCGTTGCCGAGACCGATGGTCGGGCTGCCCATTTCCACCGGTTGCTCGAACTCGGCGACCGACGTGTCATGGATGCGGGTCGAGGCCTTGCCGATCACCCGTACGAAGTAGTTCTCCACCTCTTCGGTGATGGTCACCTGGAGCTGGTTGGGTGCCGCGCCGAGGCGCACGTCGATCTGGTCCGACGTGAACCCCTGGTCGAGGGCGATCTGTTCGGCCGTGGCCTTCGCCGTCGCGAAGTCGTCGGGGAGGAAGGCGACACCGCCGAGCGCGGCGGCTTCGCTGACCGTGGCGGCCTTGTTGCGGTGGACACCCCAGTTCCCGACGTCGACGGAGTATCCGGCGAACGCGATCAACACCACCGAGAGCATGGCGAGCATCACGAGCACGTAACCCCCGTCACGCGGCGCGGCTTGCGGTGCGGTCGGTTGGGCTTCCTGTGAGGTCGAGGCGATCACTAGGTCATCTCCTAGGGCCGGCACGGGATCCCGAGCGCGATGGGCTCGAACCGCATGATGGTCGTGTCGGTGAACGAGCGATTGCCGCCGACGAGGCCGGTCACGCTGGTCTGGTGGCCGCGGACGTACACGCCGAGCCAATCGGTGTCGGATACGCCACCGCACGCCGAGATCGAGTCCGCGTCCCACGTCGCGCCGAGCTTCTGCTCGAAGGCGCCGCCCTTCCATTCGTAGCGCCAGCAGGAATCGGTGCACGACTCGATGTCCTGACCGGTGTGGTGGCCGCCCGTCGCCGGGTCGGCGCGATAGAGCACGACGTAGTCGATCGGGTTCGTCTTTTGGCTGTTGACGACCCCGATGATCGCGGCGAGGGAGTTGTCCTGGAAGCCCTCGGTGCGCGGCAGCGCTGCCGCAACTCGCGCGCCTTCGCGTGACGCGTCGGTGATGACGCTGCGGCTGCGCAGCAACATGCCGACCTCGAGGATCCCGAAGAACAACATGACGAGCAGGGATGCGGCGATCGCGAACTCGACGGCGATCGCGCCGCGTTCCTGGCCTGGGTGGGGGATAGAGGTGGGCATCGACACGGCCTCCTAGGTGTCCACGGGAGGCGGTGTCGGGTACGGCGTCGGTGTGGGTGGCCGTGGTGTCGCGGTGGGCACCGGCGTGGGTCGCGGCGTCGGTGTCCATGCCGGGTTGACCGTCGGGGTCGGCGTCGGCGTGGGTCGTGGCGTGGCGGTGGGTCGTGGTGTGGCGGTTGGTCGAGGCGTCGGCGTGGGTCGCGGCGTCGGCGTCGGGGTCGGCGTCCACGACGGGTCCGGAGTCGAGGTCGGGGTGGAGGTCGGCCGTGGGGTGGCGGTTGGTCGAGGCGTGGCCGTGGGCGCCGGCGTCGCCGTCGGGGCGGGGGTCGGCGTCGCCGTGGGGGTCGGCGTGGGTTCGAGGTAGGCGAGCGTGTCCGTCGGGCAAACGCTCTCGCCCGGTGCGGGCTCCAGGCGTTTCAGCTGGACGGCCTCGATGGTGCGGTCGGCGCCGAAGAACCAGGTCGCCCACCGGTAGTTGCCCTGGATGTAGACGCCGATGTAGTCGCAGGTCTGGTGCTGCGGCGCCGGCCATGCAGCACCGGCCACGGGATCCCAGGCCCCCGTCGTGGGGTTGCGGACGAAGCGGTAGCAGTCGATCGTGCACGTGGCGAAGTCGTCACCGGAGATCGGCCGTGCGGTCACTGGGTCGGCTTTGAACAGGGTGATCTCCTCGACGTTGGCCTGCGGCAGGCCTCCGAGCGCGTCGTCCACGAGCGCGACGACTGCGTCCTGGTATCCGGCTTCGCGTGTGAGGGTCGACGCGGCATCCGCGCCTTGGCGTGCCGCGTCGGTGATGACGTTGATGTTGCGCCACAGCAGGCCGAACTCGACGATCCCGAAGACGAGGACGAAGACGAGGAAGCTGACGATCCCTGCTTCGACCGCAGCCGCGCCACGGCTCGAGTCGTTCGCCGAGCGGGTCGGGCCGGTCGAAGGGGTGGCGATCATCTGGTCTGGTCTGAGCGAGGCTCGGTGCCCGGGGTTCAGACCGCTCCCTGCTTGATCATGCGGAGCACCGCGGGGCCCATGATGACGGTGAAGAGCGAGGGGAGGATGCAGAGCACCAGCGGCATGACGAGCAGAACCGGGAGCTTCATCGCCCGCTCCTCGGCGGCCTGCCGGCGCTTCTCGCGAACCTCGTCGGACTGCACGAGCAGGACTCGGGCGATGGGGATACCCGACCGTTCGGCCTGGATGAGCGCCCGGACGAAGAGGCGGAGGTCCTGCACATCGGTGCGGTCGAGTAGACCGTGGAGTGCCTGGGCGCGGGGGACGCCGAGGCGGATGTCCTGGAGGGTCCGGGAGAGCTCGTCGGCGAGAAGGTTGTGGTTGGAGACGGCAACGCGCTGGAGGGCGGCGTCGAACCCGAGGCCGGCCTCGACGCATACGGTGATCTGATCGAGGATGTCCGGCAGAGCCATCTGGATCTCGGCCTGGCGCGCGCTTCCTGCCTTGTCGAGGTGGTAATCCACAGCGAAGTAGCCGACGCCGACGAGGAGCGCGGCGCCGATGACGGTCAACAGCGACGGGCCGGTCACCAACAGTGCGATCGCTGCGGCGGTGCCGAGGATCGTGAAGAGGGCCTTGAGCGCCATGGCCTTGGCGACGTTCCAGGTGGTCTGT
>JAHECR010000036.1 GCA_024641655.1 Acidimicrobiaceae bacterium | reverse complement strand
GTTTCTGCACGCAACCCAACAACGACCCGCAGGGTCGACGGGTTGCCGTCCACCTCCGCGAGGAGCGAAGCGACGAACCCCCACGACGGCAGAAACGCCGCGCGTTTCAGTTCAGGGCGATGGGGCTGAGGCGCTCGAGCAGCTCGGGCTCGCTGCCTCCGAGACGGCGACCGGCCCAGGCGAGCACTGCGCCGCCCGTTGCGAGGGTGACGAGCGTGGCTGCGGCCGGGACGAGCGGCGCCCACGAGGCCTCGCGACCGAGGTAGGCGAACGCAACGACGGGCGCCGCGAGCAGCCCGGTCCCGAACATGCCTCCGAGGCCCACCAGCGCGAGACGGGCCTGGCGACCGTGGGCCGCCTGCCGATTGGCGAACGGGTTGTCGCCGTCGGGGACGGGCCACCCGGCGAGGACGGAAGTGACGATCCCGACCGACAGCGCGAGGAGCGCGACCGGCACTGCGATCGCCACCACCATTCCCAGGGTCTGCCACTGGCCAGTCCATGCCCCGACGACCAGAGCGGAGATCCAGGTCGGGATCAACAGGTTCGGCAACGCCATGAGGCTCCGGGCGGCGATATGGATCCGTCCCGGTCCTCCGGTGGCCACCTCCATCCACAACGAACCGGCGTCGAACCCGAGGAGGTTCGAGGTTGCTCCGAGGTTGGCGACCATCGCGAGGAGCGCGGCGAACGGTGCGAGAGGATGGTCGGCCCCACCGCGCTGGATGATCTGCACCACCGAGAAGGACACGCCGAACGCGATGCCGAAGACGAAGCTCACTCGAGTGTTCGGTGAACGGCGGAGGTAGAGCCACTGCCGGGCAAGGGTGGCGCCGAACGGAGTGCGGGCCCGCAGCAGGGCCGAGCGACGGTCGCGACGGGCAGCACCGACCGAGCGCTCCCCGTGCACGAGGAGGAACATCGACAATCTCGCCCAGATGGCCAGAGCTGCCGCACACCACAGCAACGACGCCGTGAACCAGCCCCAGGCCGCCGGCGAATCACCGACGCGTCCGGCGGCTGCGGCCCGGGCCGGCCAACACCACGGGGCCCAGGCGAGCCACGAGAGGATCCGTTCTCCCCGTGCGTCGGTGAACCGCCCCCCGAGTTGCGCGGCGACGAAGAACGCTCCCGCGATGAGGGAGGCCGCGAGGACCGCGAGATCGCGTCCGGCGCGGCTGCGTTGGGCGACGGCCAACAGCGCGGCAGCGACGCGCCCCATGCCGAGCACCCCGACCACGGCGACGGGGCCGGCCAACAGCATCACGGGGAGTGCCGTGTCAAGGGACGCAAACGCGAGCGGCAGCCCGATCGACAGGCCGACGAGCGCTGCGAGCGGGCCGGTCCCCGACAGCGCTGCTGCGATCTGGACGGTGAACAGCTCGTTTCGCCGGAGCGGAAGGAGCGCGAGCCGTGTCGGATCGACCGTCTCGTCGACGCCTCCGGTCAGGACGGGCCCGAAGATCCACCCGAACGCGAGTGACGAGACCAAGATGACAGCGGTCTGGGCGGCTCCCTTGTCGTCGAGGGTGCGCGCCGCGGCGAGGCCGACGATGTTCGCGAGCGCGTACCCGCCGCTGAAGAGCCGTCCCGGCCAGACACGGCGCTTGCGCCCCGAGCGGGTTCCCTGGTTGTGGATCAACCGCCAGCGAAGGGCGATACCGATTCGGGCGAGTTCGCCGGTACGGGCGCTGATCAACCTCGATCACCGAGCCACGACAGCGCGCCTTGCACCATGGTCGTGGCGCCCACGGCCTCGATGAACACGTCCTCGAGACGGTGGGTCCGGCGGACCAGGATCTCCTCCATCGGACCGCTGCGGGCGACGCGCCCCTCCGACACGATGGCGACGTGATCGCAGAGCCGCTCGACGGTCTCCATCACGTGACTCGAGAACACGATCGTGCCACCGCTACGTCGGTACTGGCCGAGGACCTCCACGATGACCCGACTCGACACCGGGTCGACGGACTCGAAGGGCTCGTCGAGCAACAGGATCGTCGGCGCGTGCAGCAGCGCGGCCGCGAGTGCGATCTTCTTGCGCATGCCGGTCGAGTAGTCCGCCACGAGGTCGTGAGCGCAACGTTCGAGGCCCAGGACGTCCAGCAACTGGCCACCGCGGGTTTCTATCTCGCCGCGGTCGATGCCCCGCAAGAGGCCGATGTAGGTCAACAGCTCCTCTCCGCTGAGCCGCTCGAACAGCCGGAGGTCGTCGGGAAGGACGCCGATGCGTCGCTTCGCCTCTCGGGGGTCGGGCCACACGTCGATGCCCTCGATGCGCACGACACCGGCATCGGGGCGAAGGAGGCCGACAAGCATCTTGATCGTCGTCGTCTTGCCGGCGCCGTTGGGCCCGACCAGCCCGTACCAGCTTCCCTTGGGGACGCCGAGGTCGAGGTCGTCGACCGCGACCTTCGATCCGAATCGCTTCTGCAGGCCGCGAGCTTCGATCCCGTACTCCACCGTCATCCATCGGCGAGTTGGCGCACCCGTTGAGTACTGTGCAGACACTCGAGCCCGCTGGAGGGATCGGCCTGGAGGAAGCCATGGGTGGGGTCGGGTCGCAGGTCAACGAGTCGCGGGCGGCCATCGCCGAAGTGTTCCGCAACCCCGGCCTGCGACGCATCAACATCGCCCTCGCGGGTTCGATCGTCGGCGACTGGGCGAACGGCGTCGGTGCCTCGGTCTATGCCTACACCCAGGGTGGAGCCACGAGCGTCGGCGTGCTCGGGGTCGTCCGGTTCGTGTCGATGGCCCTGGCCACACCGTTCGCGGCGCTCCTCGCCGATCGGTACAACCGCAAGACCGTCATGATCGTCTCGGACCTGATCCGTGTGGTCCTGGTCCTCACTGCTGCAGCGGTGATCGAGTTCGACGGTCCGCCGATGGCGGTCTACACCATCGCGGTACTGACCGCGGTGGCGTCCACGGCCTTTCGCCCGGCGGAGGCAGCACTGATGCCGAAGCTGGCATCGCATCCTGGCGAGTTGACGGCGGCGAACGCGGCCTCGAGCACGATCCACAGCGTCGGGTTCTTCGCCGGTCCGGCGCTTGGCGGTCTCATCCTCGCCGTCGCCGACATCGCTGCGGTCTATGCCTTCAACGCGATCACGTTCGTCTGGTCGGCGATGCTCGTGTTCGGCCTCGCCATTCCGGTGCGGGACGAGGACATCCAGACGTCCGCGACGGGCGATGCGGACTCAGCCCGCGCGGCCCATGCTGATGCCGCCCCTGCAGCGAGTGCGGGAGCGGGCCCTGACCAGGACCGCAGGCCGGGCGTTTTCGACGGCGTTGGTGCCGGGTTCGGGGAGATCCTCCGCAACCGCGACCTGCGCCTCCTGATCGGGCTCTACTGCGCGCAGACCATGGTCGCCGGCGCGTCGCTGGTGTTCGGCGTGGCCATCGCGCTCGACCTGCTGGATCTCGGCAACAGCGGCGTCGGCATGCTGGACGCAACGGTGGGCATCGGGGGCCTGGTCGGCGGCATCGTCGCGTTGGTGCTCGCGCAGCGCGGCAAGCTCGCCCGTGACTTCGGGCTCGGCGTGATCCTGTGGTCGGCCCCGCTGCTGATCATCACGGTCTCGCCGACCCTGCCAGCGGCACTGGTGGCCATGCTGCTGATCTGCCTGGCCAACTCGGTGGTCGACGTGAACGCCTACACGATCCTGCAACGGCTCGTGCCCGACGAGGTGCTGGGGCGCGTGTTCGGCGCGATGGACAGCGCGGTGATCGCCGGGATGGCCGCTGGGTCGCTTGCGATGCCGTTGATGATCGAGACGATCGGCCTGCGCTGGGGACTCGCGGTCATCGGCTCGTTCGTGACGGCCCTCGCCCTCCTCGGCATCGGTGGGCTCCGGCGCATCGATTCGGTCGCGCTGGCCCCGGAGGGTCTTGATCTCCTTCGAGCCGTCGAGATGCTGGCGTTGCTCCCCGAACGCGTGCTCGAGCAGCTCGCCCGTCGCTCAACGGTGGTGACCGTGCCCAGCGGCTCCGTGGTCCTCGACGAAGGCGACGAGGGCGACCGCTACTACGTCATCGACTCCGGCACGGTCGAGGTGAGCATCCGCGGCGAGTTCATCCGCACCCTCGGGCCCGGCGCCACGTTCGGGGAGATCGCGCTGCTCCGCGACATCCCACGCACCGCGACGATCACCGCCACGAGCGACCTCGTCGCCCGGGTGATCGATCGGGAGCACTTCATCCCGGCGGTGACCGGCCACGGCGAGTCCGCCGATCGCGCCAACCACGTTGTCGGCCGCCTGATGATGATCTGCTGATCCTTCGAGGGGGTGACGCGAGCCCCGGGTCAGCCGACCGGAGGAGACGGCGCGCGACCCGGCCTCGGAACGAGTCGGGGAGCAGCGGAACGGTTCGCCAAGCCTCACCTCCCCCGGCGGGCCCAAGCCATCGCCGTGAGCGGTCCCCGAGGTGTCCTTGTGGGGCAACACGAGATGTTCGACAGGTGCGATTAGGCTCGACAGCGTTGGGGCGGCCCGGCGTCCAGGTGTCCTCAACGAGCTCGATGGGAGGCGCGCCAATGCCACCGGATGCGTTCGACGAAGCGCCGAACCTGCATACACGGCCCGACATCGAAGTCGTCGACGATCGTCGGGTCCGGGCCCAGCGCATCCGCGAGCGGTCCAGGGAGCTCGCCGAGGCCCTCGGACCCGATCATGCCCTGGTTCGGGCCGCACTCGAGAAGGCCGAAGCCCTGGAGTGGGAAGCCGACCATCCCGGCGAGATCCGCCTGCGCTGATCGACGCCACCTCGTCGGGGTGCTCGTCAAGGCAGGACGAAAGCGGCGCTTGCGGTGATTCGCCGGGGACGAGACCGCTCAGACCGCCAGGAGGTCGCGGGCGCCGGTGTCGCTGCTGGGGTGGCGCAACTTGGACATCGCTCGCGCTTCGATCTGGCGAATGCGCTCACGAGTGAGGTTGAAGTGTTCGCCCACTTCTTCGAGGGTCCGCGGCTCGCCACGATCGAGTCCGAAGCGGAGCTTCAGGATTTCGCGTTCGCGTTCGTCGAGCGGCGCCAACAGGCGGGCGATCTCGTCGGGCAACAACGCGGTGGCCGCGACCTCGAAGGGAGAGTCCGCAGAGCGATCCTCAACCACGTCACCGAGCTCGGCGTCGCCGTCTTCGCGCAGTGGCTCGGACAGGCTCAAGGGCTCCGCGGCGAACCGCAGTGCCTCGGTGACCTTGTCCTCGGGCATCTCGACGTCGGCGGAGAGCTCCGACAAGGTCGCCGGTCGGCCGAGCTTGAGCTCGAGGCGAGCCCGGGCTTTCTGGAGCCGAGCGAGGGTGTCGCCGGCGTGCACTGGCAGGCGGATCGTACGCCCGGTGTTGGCGATACCACGCGTGATCGCCTGACGGATCCACCAGGTGGCATAGGTGGAGAACTTGAAGCCTTTGCGCCAGTCGAACTTCTCGACGGCATGCATGAGCCCGAGGTTTCCCTCCTGGATGAGGTCGAGCAACGGCAAACCAGAGGCCTGGTACTTCTTCGCGATCGACACGACGAGTCGGAGGTTGGACTGCACGAACGTCCGCTCGGCCTCTTCGCCCTTGCGGGCGAGGCGACGCAGCTCGCGCTTGCGCGCCGCCGCGATGTCATCGCTTGCCTTGAGCTCCGCAGCAGCCTGGGCGCCGGCCTCGATGGCCTGCGCCAGACGCACCTCGTCGTCCTTGGTCAACAGCGGATACTGGCCGATGTCGGTGAGGTACAGGCGGACGAGATCCTCTTCGTCTCTCTCAACTCGCTCTTTGGGCAAAGCGTCACCCTCTCCGAATCGTGAAGGCCATAGGCCGTGTGACCTGCGCTAGCACTGGGGATTCACCATAGCGACACGCGTGCAGGTCGGCTACGTGCGCCTCTTGTGCATCCCCGGTCAGCATGCTGCCGTCGGTGGCAACACGTTGAAACACTTCGCAGACGGTGCGACCGTGTGATGGTTCTATCAGAATTCATGCGGGCGCAGGACTGTCGTAACCATTCACGAACGCTTGGTCAAGGACCTTCACGGCCCGCGCGACCGCATCGATCGTCGCTTCGTCACGCAGCGCGTCCGAAAGGAGCAGGAGCCCGCCGACGAGATCACTGCGGTGATCTGCGGTGACGAACTCGATGATGCGCGCCACGGCGGCGCCACTAGGTCCGCCGACCCGGGCCGAAAGACCCCCCACGGTTCCGGCAGCTCGGGCCACGAGACCCCGGTAGAGGAGCGCGAGGCGCGTGGCATCGTCGGCGTCCTCGCCCAGCGCGCCCGCCACGGCGAGCGCCGCCTCCCAACCCGCCGGAGCGCACACCCGCTCGGCTCCACGAAGGCTCGCTGAGTCCGGGAGCAGACCTTCCCACAGCGTGACGTGCCAACCGTGGAGCCGGCTGTGGACGGCGAGATGCTCGACGGCACGTGCCGATTCCATACGAGCCGACCACCGGCCTTCGAGCACGAACAGCGCGTCGGCGACCCAAGCCAGCTCTCCGCAGGCATCGGCGAGTGTCTCCACGCCGATTCCGGTGCCGGAGGTGCTCGTCATGTCGCTTTCACACTCGCCTTCTGCTCGACCGGGTTCGGTCCGTCGCCATGCTCATGCCCGTCCTTCGGCGACGACGCCCGAGTTCATGAGGATGCCCACGACAACGAGGGCGGGGAGACCCAGGTGGCGCTCACCCCCGACGCTCACCACGGTAACTGTTGGTCATCGGCATCCGTCGATCCCGACCAAACGCCTTGATCGAGATCTTCGGCCCCGGTGGATTCTGTCGCCGCTTGTACTCGGCGATGTCGACCAGGCGGGCGATACGGGCGGCGACGGCAGGGTCGTGGCCGAGATCGATCAGCTGACCGACCACCCGGTCGTGCTCCACGATGTCGATGAGGAGTGGATCGAGGATCTCGTACGGCGGCAGTGACTGGTCGTCGCGCTGGTCGGGGCGTAGCTCCGCCGACGGAGGTTTCGTGAGGACCGACTCGGGGATGATCTCGCGTCCCGCGTCGCGGTTCTTCCATCGGCAGAGGTCGTACACCTGCGTCTTCCAGAGGTCCTTGATGACGCCGAAGGCTCCGGCGGTGTCGCCATAGAGGGTCGAATACCCGACGGCGAGCTCGCTCTTGTTCCCAGTGGTCAGCACCAGCCAACCGAACTTGTTCGACAGCGCCATGATCGCCACGCCGCGGATCCGGGACTGGAGGTTCTCCTCGGTGAGATCGGGGTCGCGACCGACGAACGACGGCGCCAGCATGTCGAGGAAGGCCGCGTGCGCCGGTTCGATGGGGATGACGCGGTGATCGCACCCGAGCACCTGGGCGAGGCGGGCCGCGTCGCTGAGCGAGTGCTCGCTCGAGAACCGCGACGGCATCGCTACGGTGTGGACGTGGGCGGCGCCGAGCGCGTCGACCGCAATCGCTGCGACCAGCGTCGAGTCGATGCCACCCGAGAGGGCGACGCCGACATCGGTGAACCCGTTCTTGCGGACGTAGTCGCGGGTAGCGAGCGCGAGCGCGTCCCAAATCTCGCCGTAGTGATCGGGAACCGCGCTGAACGGGGCGGGAATCGGCGGGCGCGGACCCGAAGTCGAGCGAGCCGCGACGACGGAGAACGATCCCGAGGCGGTCGACGACGCCGGCGCCTCGATGTCGAACACCATCACCGCCTCCTGGCAGTGGGGACCGAGCGCGACGACGGTCTTGTCGGCCGCCATGGCGAACGAACCACCGTCGAACACCAGCTCGTCCTGCCCGCCGACCTGGTTCACGTAGACGATGGGTACGTGCGACTCGTCGATGCGCTCCCCCACCACCAGCTCGCGCACGGCCGTCTTGCCGGCGTAGTAGGGCGAAGCGTTCAGGTTCACGATCAACTCGGCGCCACCGGCCGCGAGCTCGGCGACGACGCCGCCGGGAATCCACACGTCCTCGCAGATCGTCACACCGACCTTGACGCCGCCGACGCCGTAGAGCGACATGGCCTCCGCACCGGGGCGGAAGTAGCGCTCCTCGTCGAACACGCCGTAATCGGGGAGTGCCCGCTTGTGGTAGACGCCGTGCACGACCCCGTTGCTGACCACCATCGCCGCGTTCGAAGCTCGGCGGTTGGGGTCAGCGGCCGCTTCCTCGCCGTCGACGAACCCGACCACGGCGACACAGTCACCGGTCGCGGCGACGAGGCGACGAGTCGCCGCCTGCACGTCGTCGACGAAGGCCGGCTTCAGCAGCAGGTCCTCCGGTGGGTACCCGCACACCGCGAGCTCAGAGAAGACGGCGATATCGGCCCCTTCAGCGGAGGCCTGCGCGTAGGCGCCGAGAATCCGGTCGACATTGCCCTCGAGGTCGCCGACGCGCAGATTGAGCTGGCAGGCCGCCACCCGGAGTAGAGCCACACCGGCAGGTTAGACACCCTGGGGCCCACCCCGATGCACCGAATCGCGTTGCACGTCGGCAAGGGAGTCCTTATCGTCCCACCGTGACCACGCACGAGGAACTCGAAGAGGGCGCCACGCTGGCCCTCGACTTCACCAAACTGACCAAGATCGGCGGCCAGGGCCACCAGGTGGTGCCGGTCGCCGTCCAAGATGCCGACACCGGTGAGGTGCTGATCGTCGCCTACGCGAACGACGAGGCGCTGCAGGCGACGCTCGAACGCGGCGAGGCCGTGTTCTACAGCACGTCACGAAACGAGATCTGGCACAAGGGCGCCACGTCGGGCGACACGCTCTCGATCGTCGAGGTCCTGGTGAACTGCGAGCAGAACTCCCTGCTGTACAAGGTTCGCCCGAACGGCAAGGGTGCTTGCCACACGAAGGACGCGCACGGTCACACCCGCTCTGGCTGCTACTACCGCCGCATCAGCGACACCGGCGCCCTCGACTTCGTCTGACGGACCCCGACGAGCGCGTCTGCGACGCACGACGCCGAACCACCGCCGAGTCCGAAAAGACGAACAGCCCCCGCCGAAGCGGGGGCTGTTCCATCGGAGGTGCGCTAGGCGAGTGCCGCGCCGATGGTGTTGACCATGAGCGCCGAGATCACGTACGGATCGGCGTTGGCGTTGGGACGACGGTCCTCGATGTAGCCCTTCTGGTCGCGGGCGACCTGCCACGGGATCCGGATCGAGGCGCCACGATCGGAGACGCCGTAGCTGAACTGGTCGTAGCGCTGGGTCTCGTGGGCGCCGGTGAGGCGGTCCTCGATACCGACGCCGTATCCGGTCAGGTGTTCCTCGGGCTTGCCGAGCGCGCCGAGCGCCTCGCAGGCCGCGATGATCGCGTCGTAGCTCTCCCGCATCTTCTGGTTCGAGACGTTGGTGTGCATGCCGGCGCCGTTCCAGTCACCCTTCATGGGCTTGGCGTCGATGCTGATCTCGATGTTGTGATCCTCGCCGACCCGGTACAGCAGGTAGCGGGCGACCCAGATGTGGTCACCGATCTCGAGTGCGCCCGCAGGGCCGATCTGGAACTCCCACTGACCGGGCATGACCTCGGCGTTGGTGCCCGAGATCTTCAGCGCGGCATTCATGCACAGTGTGGTGTGCTCCTCGACCAGGGCACGACCGTGGATCTTCACGGCGCCGACGCCGCAGTAGTACGGGCCCTGCGGCGCAGGGAAGCCGTTCGGCGGGAAGCCACCGGGCCAACCCGTCTTCGGGTCGATCATGGTGTACTCCTGCTCGAGCCCGAACCAGAAGTCCTGGTCGCCGTACTTCTCGAAGGCCTCGCGGGCCTTCGCGCGGGTGTTCGTCGGCAGCGGCGTCACCGTATCGGCGAGGAACGTCTCGCACATCACGAGGATGTCGTTGCCGCCACGAATCGGGTCTGGGCAGGTGAAGACCGGCTTGAGGACCACGTCGGACTTGTCACCGGTTGCCTGGTTGGTCGAGGAACCGTCGTAGCCCCAGATGCCCGGCTCCTCGCCGTCGGCAAGGATCTTGGTCTTGGATCGGATCTCGGCTGTTGGCTCGGTGCCGTCGATCCAGAGATATTCAGCCCTATAGGTCACTTGCGGTCTCCAACTCGCTTTTGGACTTGACGTCGGCACCTTATTGCGATTCTCGGTGCCGGGAGCAACGCGCCGTGAGGGCGGGTGCCAGATCAGCCTGCCCACGTGGCATTTCCCGACGATTGCACGAATGTGAACGGCTTGTTAACTCGCCACCCACCCCTGTCGCCCGGCGGTCGCCCGGCCCAAACTGACCCCATGGAACCCCAGAAGGAGTACGTGCTGCGAACGGTGGAAGAGCGCGGGGTGCGCCTCATCCGTTTGTGGTTCACCGATGTACTCGGTCAGCTCAAGTCCGTCGCCATCTCCCCCGCCGAGCTCGACGGGGCCTTCGAAGAGGGTCTGCACTTCGACGGATCCGCCATCGACGGCTTCAGCCGCGTCCAGGAGAGTGACGTGCTCGCCGTTCCCGACGCCAGCACCTTCGAACTGTTGCCGTGGGCCGACGCCCAGGAGCCCACGGGGCGAATCTTCTGCGACATTCGCAATCTCGACGGCGCCCCCTTCGACGGCGACCCCCGCCAGGTCCTGCGGCGCAACCTCGAGTCGGCGCGGGCGAAGGGCTATACGTTCTTCACCGCCCCCGAGATCGAGTTCTTCTACTTCACGAACTCGGTCACGCCCGAGCCCCTCGACCGTGCCGGGTACTTCGACCTCACCACCGCCGATGTCGGCAGCAGCCTTCGCCGGCGCACGCTGCACATGCTCGAGGCCATGGGAATCCCGGTGGAGTACTCGTTCCACGAGGACAGCGCCAGCCAACACGAGATCGACCTGCGGTACACCGAAACCCTCGACATGGCCGACAACATCATGACGTTGCGCCTCGTGGTTCGCAAGATCGCGCTCGATGCCGACATCCACGCAACGTTCATGCCCAAGCCCCTCGAGGAGGGGCAGGGCTCGGGCATGCACACTCACATGTCGCTGTTCGAGGGCGAGGTCAACCTGTTCCACGATCCCGGCGACGAGATCGGCCTGTCGGAGCTCGCCCGCCAGTTCATGGCCGGGGTCCTCCATCACGCACCCGAGTTCACAGCGGTGACCAACCAGCTCGTGAACAGCTACAAGCGGATGGTGTCGGGGTACGAGTCGCCCAGCTACATCAGCTGGGCCCGCAACAACCGGTCGGCGTTGATCCGGGTCCCGATCCACAAGGCCGGCAAGGCCTCGTCGACCCGGATCGAGTACCGCGCCCTGGACTCTGCGGCCAACCCCTATCTCGCCTACTCGGTGATCCTCGCAGCCGGGCTTCGGGGCATCGAGGAGGGTTACGCGCTACCGCCGGAGGCAGCCGCCGACATGTGGTCCCTCAGCCGCGCCGACGCCAAGGCCGCCGGCCTGCGCCAGCTACCCCAAGATCTCCGCGAAGCCCTCGACTGCATGGAGGAGTCCGAGCTCGTGCGTGAGACCCTCGGCGATCACATCTTCGAGTGGTTCCTTCGCAACAAGCGCGCCGAATGGGCCGACTATCAGCGGCGGGTGACTCCCTACGAGATCGAGCGCTACCTCCCGAGCTGGTGAGTGCCGTGACCCGTCGACGGATCCACCTCGGGCGCCCGCCACGGCCGAGGTCCGAAGTTCGGCTCGGAGTCGCCGCGTCCGCTGTGACGGCGTACCGTGGGGCCCGCTGATGGAACCGCTGCTCGTCTTCCCCGATCCTCCTCCCCCGGAGCTCGCGCAGAGTCTCGACCTCGCGGGCTACGCCTGGAAGTCGGTCGCCAACGCCGTGGTGGCCGAAGAACACGAGCGCGAGCACAGCTGGGGCGGGGCGATCATCGTCGCCGACCAGGACCCCGACGCGGCGTTCTCGCTGGCGCGAGCCCTTCGCAAACGCAGCAACCCGCTCGAGGGGGTGCTCGTCATGCTGAACGGCGGGCAGCTGAACCAGTTGGAGCTGCGCGACGACCTCTACGACGACTTCTGCCTGACGCCGTTCCAACCCCGCGAGCTCGAGGCGCGGCTCAATCACCTGTTCTGGAAGCAGGGCCAGGGGAATCGGCCCGATCTCATCGCCTACGGCGATCTCGTGCTCAACATCGAGACCTACCAGGCCGGCATCGGTGGCCGACCGCTCGACCTCACCTACATGGAGTACGAGCTGTTGAAGTTCCTCGCTTCGCACCCCGGCAAGGTGTTCACCCGCGAGACGCTGTTGTCGCGCGTCTGGGGTTACGACTACTTCGGCGGTGCCCGAACCGTCGACGTGCACGTCCGACGGCTCCGATCCAAGCTCGGCGAAGAGCATGCCGGCCTGATCCAGACCGTCCGGTCGGTCGGCTACAGCTTCGGTCAGTCGCGCTGGAGCCTCTGAGCGACCCGTCGATGACGAGCAGGGGCCTCGAGGACCCCGGGCGGCGCTACGTGACGAGAGCCAACACGGGCAGCAAGAACGCGCCCACCACGTGGGCTCCGACCGAGACCACCAGAGCCCGGGCCCACCGGGTACTGCGGGCCCCCTCGGCCCCCGGCCAGTGTGCATAGACCGCAGGCCCCCCGACGGCGACGACCAGGTAGGCCGACGCGAGCACGAGCGGCACGCTGGTCGACCGGTTGTTGTCGACGATGCCACCCGCCAGCAGTACCCCGAACCCGGTCGCCATGGCGGCGAGGGCCGCCAGGGGCCACAGCCCGGCCCGGCCCGCAACCGCGTCGACCCGAGCAGCCGCCGACGCGGACCGGCGCGCCCCGGCTCCGGTCGAATTGGTCACTTCGGTCGAGTCCGCGGCGTCGGCCACGTCGGACCTAGTCGACCTCGGCGTAGAAGTCCTTCTGGCTCAGGGCCAGCAGCTCGGACCCCTCGTGGATGAGGTCGGCATCGCGTTTGAGGATGAAGCCGAGCACGCCGGATGCCACGAGGCCGCTCATGATGATCGAAACCGGCACGATGACGGTCAGCACGACGATGATGACGATCGTTCCACCCATAGCTGGGCTCCTTGCGATGGTGTGTCGGGGTGACCCCCTGGACGGAGCCGCCGCTTCTGTGTCCGACGCTATTGTCTCCGACCCTATTGTGACCGAACGCGCGCCCATGCTTCGAGTTCTACCGCGGCACCGAGGGGCAGGCCCGCCACCGCGACGGCCGAACGCGCCGGCCGGTGGTCGCCAAACTCGTCCGTGTACACCCGGTTCATCTCCCCGTAGTCGTCCATGTCGAGGAGGAACACCGTGGTCTTGACGACGTCGGACAGCGATGCGCCATGGCCCTCCAGGAGCGCGCGCAGGTTCGCGAACGCCTGCCTTAGCTCGGCTTCGAGACCACCCTCGACGAGCGAGCCGGCGGCGATGCCGATCTGGCCGGAACAGACGAGCCACTTCCCGACTCGGACGACGGGCGTGTAGGGACCCACTGGTGTTGCCATGTCCGCATCGTAGGTGACTCGCGACCCGACGGGGACCGTAGGTGATCAGCCCGTCGGCCAGACCGACGCGTGCCCGCGCGCCCGCCACGTCGCAGCGGCGACCGCAGCGAACACGGCATCGCTGCCGTTGACCGGCGGGCCGTCGTCGGGCTCGATGTGGACCGCGATCGGCGGGGTGCTCGCAGCCCCCACGATGCCGAGGCTGCGTACCGTGAGGTCGAGGACGCGCCCATCGTCGTCGACCGCGAGCGACTCGCTGGTGACCCAGCTGTACGCCATGTGCGCGGCCCCGACGCAGTACGAGCGAAGGACGACGTCGTCGAGCCGATCCCCGCATCGCACGGTGACCTCGATCCCGGAGGCGGTGACCTCGGCAATGGCCGACGCGCCCTGGGGAGAAACGACCCATCGTGGTTCGTCATCGAGCGCCGACAGCAACACCACCGCCTCGACCCACCCGGCGCCGCGGATTGCCGCTGACGTGGCCGGCCCGACGACGTCGACCTCCAGCACCTCGAGCGCCGGCGCAACCGTGGCGATGGCCGCAGCGATGCCGGCGGTGCGCGCGACGGCCAGCATTCCCGTTCCGTCGGCGCGCACGCCGCCGGCCACCGGCGGGCGCTTCGGACCGAGGCGGACCGCGTCTTCCCGGCTGTACAGGACGCGCACCGGCCGCCCGTGCGCGTCGGCGAGGCGGCGGGCGAGCTCCCCCACCGGGCTCGCAGCCTTGCCGCCGAAGGCACCGCCATTACCCTGAGCGCTCACCGGGACGCCACCGGGGACGCACCAGCTTGCGTCGGTTTCCAGGTACCCGGGGTCGACCCAGGTCGTTCGCAGCGTGGCGACCCAGTCGCCCGGGGGCAGATCGACAGGCGGCCGGGCTTCAGCCGTCGTCCGCCTTCCCTGCACCTTGCGAGCGAGCCGGCGGGCCTCGAACAAGGACTCACCCACGACCCAGTTGCCCACGCCGTCGAGCACCGCCACGAGGGCGTCGGCCGGGGCAGTGTCCTCCGAGAAGCCCCCCGAACCGGCCGCGACCTCCGGACCGACCCGTTGGGGAACGCCCCCTTCGAGTGCAGCCCGTGTCGCGGCAGCGGCGAAATCACGGCTCCGCACGACCGGCACGGCAACCGCAGCCTCGACGATGGTCTGCCATCCGGTGCAGCGGCAGAGGTGGGCTTTCAACGCGTCCCGCACACCTGCGTCATCGAGCGGTCCGTGTTTGGCGGCGGCACCGGCGAGGCGGATGATGATGCCGGGCGTGCAGAACCCACACTGGCTCCCACCGGTCGCGCAGAGTGCCTCGGCCCAACGAGAAGCATCGGCGATCCCCTCCAACGTCGTGATCGACCGCCCGTCGACCCGACGCGTCGCGGTGACGCACGAGACGCGCGGTTGCCCGTCGACGAGCACCGTGCAGCACCCACACTGACCCTGGGGACTGCAGCCATCCTTCGCCGAACGCACGCCGAGCCGGTCACGCAGCGTCTCGAGCAGCGACGCCCCTTCGTCGGGCACCGTCACGAGGTCGCCGTTCACCTCGAAGCTCACGTCGCGACTGCCGTTGGCCATGCCTGGGAGGCTACGTTCAGCGCATGGTCCTGCAACCGATCCCCGACCGTCGCCCCGCGATCGGTCGCCGTCGGTTCCTCGTCGCCGCTGGTGGCCTGGCCCTGCTCACCGCCTGCGGCCGCAGCGACCGGGACGACTCGGCGACCCAGGGCGAGGGAGCCGGCGGCGGCTCCTTCGATGATCTGTTGTTGCTCCAACCGGGCTTCGCCGACGGCTTGCGGGTCGCTTCGACCCTCGCTGCCGGGACCACGATCCGGGCCCCGTTCTTCCTGTTCAGCAGCGACGGAGGACCGGCGGTGAACGGCCTGCCCGACGGCCTCGCCGGCACCCTCGAGGGTCCTGACGGGGGCATGGTCGACGTCGAGCTCGTCCGTCACGACGCCGGGATACCGACCCCGTACTTCTTGCTGGCGCAAGAGGTCACCGCGGCCGGGCTGTACCGGCTCCACACCTCGATCGACGGCGAGGACCAGGATGCGGAATTCGTCGTGGCCGAGCGCGAGGAGGTCTCCCTCGTGCAGGTCGGCGACCACCTCCGGCCCGTCGCGACACCGACGCTCGACGATTCCCGAGGGTACGACCCCATCTGCACCCGAGCGGACCCGTGCCCGTTCCACCGGGTGAACCTCGCCGATGTCATCGACAACGGCCGCCCCACCGCGTTGCTCATCGCAACCCCGGGCTACTGCCAGACCTCGATCTGCGGCCCGTCGGTCGAGCTGCTGATCGAGCTGGGGATCACCGCCGACCTCGACGTGATCCACTCGGAGGTGTATCTCGAGCCCGGGCAGATCAACGATTCGGGGACCTTCGGCGAAGTCGGCCCCGTCATCACCACCTACGGCATGACCTTCGAGCCGAGTTTCATCGTTGCCGACAGCACCGGGACGGTTGTCGCGCGGCTCGACTTCAGCTTCGATCGCACCGAGATGGCCACTGCGCTCGCGCTCGTGTCGTGAATGCGGCAGGTCCCGGCGGCGCGCGCCGGGACCGGGTCGAAGGGTGCGCCCCTCGGGGGGTCAGCTGAAGCTGTTGCCGCACCCGCAGGTGCGCTGGGCGTTCGGGTTGTTGATGCTGAACCCCGACTGCTCCAGGCCATCCTTGTAATCGAGGGTCGCACCCTCGAGCCACATGGCGCTCGACGGGTCGACCACGACCCTGACCCCCGAGTACTCGACGGTCTGGTCGTCCTCGGCGATGTCGGTGTCGAAGAACATCTCGTAGCTGAATCCCGAGCATCCGCCGGGACGGACGGCGACACGGAGGGCGAGGCCGTCTTCGCCTTCGCCCTTGATGAGCTCGTCGACCTTGGAGGTTGCAGCTTCGGTGAGCGTGATCACGTCGGGTATCTCCTTGAAGTTCACGGTGCCGGTGGCACACGTCGGATTGTAGGGGTGGAAGCCGCTGGTCAACCAGCGGAACGCAATGGATGGTTCAGGGGCTCGAGGTGCAGTTCGACATGGCAGGTAGCGCCATCGGCGCGGGCCTGGAAGTCGTGGACCGTGCAGCCACCGAGCTCGGCGACGAAACCATCGACCATCCCCCGGTGCATACCGCACACCAACGACGGGTTGACGGCTGCGACGTCGTCGAAGGGACACTGCGCAAACGTCACGGTCATGGAGGATTCGTCAGCGACGGACCTGGGGTCGAACCCCTGCGTCTCGAGGTGAGCGAGGAGCGCGGCGGGTGCAGCCTCGCCGGCATGGGGCTGCGCGTCCTCGCGACCTTGCGCCTGCCCTGCTTCGAAGGCGTCGTCGCGATCGGCGCCGACATCGTCGGCGAGACGCAGCAGCGCGCGGGCGAGGCTCGCCGATGCGCGACGGTCGAGACCGAGCGACGGTGCATCGGCAGCCAGCGCATACCGGTGCTGGGGGCGACCCACGCCGCCATTGGCGGCGCTGGAGAGCTTGAGCAATCCGACGTCGCGCATACGCTCGAGGTGCGGACGCACGGTATTGACGTGAAGACCGAGGCGCTCGGCGATGCGCGCCGTGGCCATCGGTGCAGCAGCGCCGGCCAGCTCGACATAGATCGCGTAGCGCGTGTCGTCCCCGAGCGCCTTCAACACCGCGAGGCGTGAGGCGTGGTCGTCGTTCACCGCAGGAGGCTGCACGAGCCCACTTTACACGGCCGAGACCGGTAGAATTCACTCGTGAGCGAAGTCGCCCCCCAAGGTTCCGGTACGAAGCCACCGCGCGAGCAGCAGGTGACCGAGATTCTCCGTGGGGTGATCGATCCCGAGCTCGGCTCCGACATCGTCGAGCTGGGCATGGCGCGCGAGGTCCGGGTCGACGACGACGGAGTGGTCACGCTGACGATCGCGCTCACCACCGCCGGCTGTCCCCTCCGATCGCACATCCAACGCGACGTGCGCTCGCGCATCGGCTCGATGCCCGGCGTCTCGCGGGTCGAGATCTCCTGGGGTGAGCTCAACCAGCAGGAAAAGGCTGCGGCGATGGACCGCGCCCGCTTCAACCTCTCCCAGGATGTTCCCAAGACCGGCGTGTCACCCACGACGCGCTGCATCATGGTCGCGTCGGGCAAGGGCGGCGTCGGCAAGTCATCGGTCACCGTCAACCTCGCCGCCGGACTGGCGGCACGCGGTTTCGCCGTGGGCCTGCTCGACGCCGACATCTGGGGTTTCTCTGTTCCTCGCATGCTCGGCGTCGAAGGGCGCCTCGGCGGCTCGAAGGACTCGGGGAAGATGACCCCAAACCGGCGCGAGATCGGCGCCGGTTCGATCGACACGGTCTCGATGGGGTTCCTCGTCGACGACGACGCGACGTCGCTGAACTGGCGCGGCCTCATCTTGAACCGCGCCGTGCGACACTTCCTCGAGGACGTCGACTGGGGCCAGCTCGACTACCTCCTCATCGACACCCCACCGGGCACCGGCGACGTTCAGATGGGCCTGGCGAAGATGTTGCCCCGGGCCGACATGATCGTGGTCACCACACCGGCGCGCACGGCGCAGTCAGTCGCGGTGCGAGTCGCCAACATGGCCCGCAGCTACTACCTGCGCGTGGCTGGCGTGGTCGAGAACATGACCTCGTTCGTCAACGAGGAGGGCACGGTGTACGAGCTGTTCGGCAGTGGCGGCGGTTCCGAGCTCGCCGAGACTCTCGACGTACCGCTCCTCGGTTCGATCCCGATCGACGGTGCGGTCGCCGCCGGCGGCGACAGCGGCGAGCCGACGGTGTTGGGCTCGGGCCCGGCAGCAACGGCCTTGCGCGCCCTGGTCGACCGGGTCGCCGACGAGGCGATCCCCCCGATCGCGATGGAGGGGTGCTCGGCCCGCATGCTCGCAGCGGCACGCGAGAGCATCGCCAACCCCCACAGCGTCACCGCCGTCACCATCGACTGACCAGGGCCTCACCGACGTCGGACGCTCCCGCACTCGCTGCGCTGCACGCGGCGAGTGCTGCGGGGCGAGGAATCGTCCAGCGGGCTGTCAGGCCCTGAGCCCGCTCAGGCCGCGGTCCACCCCGACTTGAGCTTCTTGACCCGCTTGTCGGCCACGAGCTTGGCGAGATGGACCTCGGTGTTCGCGGTGAGGACCTGGAGCACGGCCTCGTCGACGACACCGGCGTGACAGGCTGCAACCACCTCCGCGGTCGTGGTCGCACCGTCTTTGAGTGCCTTGAGGATGTTGTCGTCGATCGCAGCGCGCAGCTCGATCTCCGCGGGGATCGCCTTCTTGGCATTCTCGATGATGTGCCCGTGCCCGGGGGCGAGGCGACGAAGCCGCATCTTGGTCGTGCGCTCGATGCTCTGGATCAGGTGCGCGAGATCGGACAGGCCGGGCACGAGGGGCGCCACCCGATCGTTGGCCATCAGCCCTCCGCAGATCAGCAGCCGTTCCTCCTCGAGGAGGAACGTCCGGTGTTCCGGCGACGGGCCCGGCATGGCGAAGACGTTCAGGCGGAACTCGGTGCCCAAGATGGTGTCGCCGTCGGCAGGGTCGAGGAACTCCGCTCCGGTTCGATCGACCATCGCCTGGAGGCCGGCGTCGTATTCGGGGCCCGACCGGGTCGTGGTGATCCAACGGATGCGATCGCCCCCGCAGCCCGCGACCGAATCGAGGTGGCTCGGGTCGTCAGGCCCGGGGTCGACGACGACGATCTCGTCGATGCCTACCAAGTAGGTATTCGTACCGAGCCCGGTGGTCGCTCCCGGGTTGAGCGCAAGAATGCGCCGAACGAGCGGGCTGAGCGCACGGGCGACACCCGGGACGATGGGCTCGGGACCCGGTGCTTCTTCGGTGACGTCCATCGAAGTCCTTCTGGAGGTTGCGTGGTGAGTTACGGGCATCGCTAGGCGTCCAGGCTCGGCGGGGTGTCGCCAGGAGTGTCGTTTCGGGTGAGGTCGACGTGGTCGACCTCACGAACGTCGACGTCCATGTACGAGCCTGCGAAGCCGAATCCGGCCGCCGGACCGCCGGCGGCACCGAACACCTGGACCCTGCCTTTGAACCGCCGCATCAGGATGGACCGCGCAACAGCCCGCGTCGGCGGGAGCAGCAGCACGACACCCAGAGCGTCGGTGACGAATCCGGGGGTGAGCATCAGCGCGCCGGCGAAGAGGATCAGCCCACCGTCGACGAGCTCCTTGCCGGGCATCGAACCGCCGAGCAGCTGCTCCTGGATGCGCCGGAGCACGAAGAGGCCCTGCGCCTTGACGAGCCAGGCTCCGACCATGCTGACAACGATCAGCAGTCCGATGGTCTGCGCGACACCGACACCTTGCGCCACCTGCACGATCACGTACAGCTCGACGATCGGCACGATGAGGAACAGGAGCGCAAGCAGCGGAAACATCAACTTCCAGCCTAGGGGCCAATGCGACTGGTCCGACCCCGCGGCCGGGCCATCGGGCCCCATCGCCGGCACGGGAGGCTCACCGGTGGTGCGGTCGCCGCGCCTGAGGTGGTCACCCGATGTCACCACCTCGCTGGTCTCGTAGAGTCGTCCCATGTCCGAGCGACCACCCTCTGTCGACGCCCTGGCCCGGTCGCTGGCCGACACCGGCCTGCCCCACCCGCTGCTCGTCGACGTGGCCCGCAGCGCGATCGCCGACGGCGCCCCCGGTGATGCCCGCCGACTCGCCGAGGAACTCCAGCGCCGGCTCCTCCAACCGGTCGTGAACGCGACCGGGGTGCTCCTGCACACGAACATGGGACGCGCCCCCTGGCCGACCTCGGTCACGGCGCGTGCGACCAACCTCGAGCTCGATCTGACGACGGGCCAGCGAGGCTCCCGGCAGGCCCACGTCGGGGCGCTGTTCGCCCGGCTCTGTGGCGCCGAAGCCGCCATGGTCGTCAACAACTGCGCCTCGGCCGTGCTCCTCGTACTCGCCGCCCTCGCGCACCGTCGGGGCGTGGCCGTGTCGCGCAGTGAGCTCGTCGAGATCGGCGGAAGCTTTCGCGTTCCTGACGTCATGGAGCAATCCGGGGCCCGCCTCGTGGAGGTCGGCACCACCAACCGCACCCGACGCGCCGACTACGCCAAGGCCCTCGAAGACCACCCCGACCTCGCGCTCGCCTTGAAGGTGCATCAGTCGAATTACCGCATCGTCGGCTTCACCGAAGCCACCGAGATCGCCGAGCTGGCCGACCTCGGGGTGCCGCTCGTCGCCGACATCGGTTCGGGCCTGCTCGACAGCGCGTGCCAATGGCTCCGCGACGGTCCGCCGGCTTGGCTGGCCGGCGAGCCGGCCGCGAGGCAGACCCTCGAGGCCGGTGCCGACCTCGTGACGTTCTCGGCCGACAAGCTCCTCGGCGGGCCCCAGGCCGGCATCATCGCCGGAAGTGGCGATCTGATCGACCGTTGCGCTCGCCACCCACTGGCCCGGGCGTTGCGTCCAGGTGGACTCGTGCTCGCGTCGCTCCAGGACCTCGCGATGGTGTACCTCCGGCGCGACGGCTCGGCCATACCCTTCTGGCAGATGGCGACGTGGAATGTCGACGAGCTCCGGTCGCGCGCCCGAGCGCTCGGGGTCGGAACGGTCACCGACATGGACGCCGTCCCCGGTGGCGGAACGCTGCCGGGGGTGACGATCGCATCGGCGGGCGTGGCGGTCCCCGGCGATCACACCGCTGCGCTCCGAGCCGGGTTCGCGGGTGGGCCACCGATCGTCGCCAGGGTCGTGGAGGGTCAGACCCTCGTCGACCTGCGAACTGTCGACCCCGTCGACGACCCCGTCGTCGCCGCCGCCATCGGGGCGCTCCCGTGACCGGCGCGACCACCAACCATGTCGTCTCGACCGCCGGTCACGTCGACCACGGCAAGTCGACGCTCGTGCGGGCGCTCACCGGCACCGACCCCGATCGTTGGGCTGAGGAGAAGGCCCGGGGGCTGACGATCGATCTCGGCTTCGCGGCGGCGACGCTGCCATCGGGGCGCACCGTCTCCTTCGTCGACGTTCCCGGCCACGAGCGGTTCATCCGCAACATGCTGGCCGGAGTCGGCACCGTCGACGCGTCGATGTTCGTGGTCGCTGCCAGCGAGGGGTGGAAACCGCAGAGCGAGGAACACCTCCGCATCCTGGAGCTTCTCGGGGTGCGCCACGGCATCGTTGCGCTCACCAAGGTCGGCATCGTCGACGACGACCTCCGCGAGCTCGCCGAGCTCGAGATCGAAGAACAGGTCGCGGGCACGTTCCTCGAAGGCGCGCCGGTCGTCGCGGTCGATGCGCTCGACGACATCGGGCTCGACGACCTGCGACAGGCTCTCGACGACCTCCTCGGCCACACGCCGACGGCGGCGGACCACGGGCGCCCGAGGTTGTGGATCGACCGTGTGTTCGCCGCCAAGGGGGCGGGGACTGTCGTCACCGGAACCCTGACCGGCGGCCAGATCGCGGTGAACGACGAACTGACGGTGCTCCCGGTCGGCCAGCCGGTGCGCGTTCGCGCCCTCCAGAGCCACCATCGCGAGCTCGAGGTCGCCCTCCCGGGCACCCGCCTCGCAGTCAATCTCGCCGGCGTGGACCACGACCGCCTCGCGCGCGGGGCGGTGCTCGTGCGGGCCGAGCAGTGGTTCCAGACCAGCCAGGTCGACGCCGAGGTCGAGATCCTCGACGGCCTCGACCACGAAGTCTCCCGGCGCGGCGCCCACGTTGCCTACATCGGCTCGGGGGAACACCCGACGCGCCTGCGCATCCTCGGCCCCGACGCGCTCGGTCCGGGAGAAGTCGGCCACGCCCGGCTCTACTTCGACCACGCACTGCCGCTCATGCTCGGTGATCGGTTCGTCCTGCGTGAGAGCGGTCGGGGCGAGACCATCGGCGGTGGCCGCATCCTCGACCCCGAACCTGTTCGCCGGGCCGCCAAGGCTGCACCCGACGACTCCATCGAGCGGATCATCGCCGAGCACGAATGGATCGACGCCGAACACCTCGAACGCCTCACCGGCGAGCGCCGGCCGCCCACGCTCGGCCGCTGGATCGTCCATCCCCCCGCGCTGGCCGCGCTCACCGAGGCGCTCCAGCACCTCATCGACGAGTCCGGGCCGCTCGGCCTCGATCTCGCCGGCCTCGACGCTCATCAGCGCGCTGTGCTCGACCGCCTCGATGACGTCGAGGTCGATGGAAGCCACGTCCGTCGGCGAGACGTCGCCGACCCGTTGGCGGGCCATCGGTTCGTCGCTGCGCTCGAGGCCCAGCCGTTCCAACCCCCTCCTCCCGACGGCGTCGACCGCGGCGAGCTCCGCGAGCTCGTACGACGGGGCCTGGTGGTGGAGCAAGACGGCATCTTCTTCGCGTCCGCCTCCGTCGAGCTCGCCGCGCGCGACATGGCCCGCATGCTGGCCGCCCAGCCCGACGGAGTGACCGTGGCCGAGGTCCGGGAGCGCTGGAGCACCTCGCGCAAGTACGCCATGCCCCTGCTCGCGGTGCTCGACGCCACCGGCGTCACCCGACGACGCGGCGACGTGCGCATCGGCGGCCGTCGGCTCCCTCCGCTCGACTGACCGATCCGCTGGTCGTGCCCTGCGGGTCAGTGCAGGGGTTGATCGTGCGGGAGGTTCCCGCGGGCGGCGCGCAGGTAGGCGTAGGGCGTCTCGAACCGGAGGTTGGAGACGCGCGAGGTGTAGACGTCGGCATAGCGCTCGACCTGCCTGGCGAACAGGCTCTTGTCGTTGCCGGCGCGCATGAGTGGTCCCCAGATCGGATTGCCGAGCTCGGCAGCGGCCTTCGCCATCGGTGCCAACCGTTCGTCGAGGCGACCCGCTGCCGCGGTGACCCGATCGAGCTCGGCGGCGAGCTCGGGGTCACGCGTGCCGCGCCGAGCCCGTTCGAGGCGGAGCTGCGCTTGACGGCGGTCGAGCGCCACCTTCTCCCGCATCATCTCGACCAGCCGCGCCTCCTCGTCGGCAAACGCACCGGCATCGGCGATCTCTGACTCGAGCTCACGGCTGATGAGCATGGTGCGCCAGCGCAGCAGGTCCTTGGTGACGTGGACGTCACCGAAGAGGTGATCACCGACGTAGAGCAATTGCGCGCTCTGCAGGTCGAGTGCCTCCTCGACGAGGCGAGCGTTCCCCCCGAAGTACACGTGGCCCCGCTCGAGGGGCCCCCGGTGCGGCAACATCAACGAGAGGTCCTCGTCGACCACCCGGTACAGCGGCTGTCGCTCCGCGAAGAACCTCGGTTTGGCGGCCGACACGATGACGATGTCGAACAGGTCACGCCACGTCGTACCCGGGGGGCAGTGCGGGTCGAAGGCGTACGCCATGATGTCGCGGGTGTAGCTCCACTCGCTGTTGGTGATGAGCAGCAGCTGTTTGCCGGCGAGGCGCTGATCCTGGAGCGTCTGCACGATCTCGGGGTCGGGGTCGAGGAACCGGTCGGGATCGGCCAGGATCTCTGCCTTGAGCGCACCGGCGATGTGGGACTCGTTGAGGGCATCGTCGATGGCCTCGTACAGGTCGCGATAGCTCCGGATGCCTGTCAGCTGGTTCGTGTCGAGCAGGTCGACCAGTTGGGTCCACAGACTCGCTCGAGAAAGCTCGAACATCGTGTTCATGAACTCGAAGCGGTCCTCGGCGAGATCGACGACCGTCTCGGCATAGACCTGGCGCTGCACGTCGAACGGCAGCAGCCCACTGCCGTGCTGCGAGCGCACGACGTAGCCGAATCGGGTGGATTTCACCAGATTCCCGAGCTCGACGTCGAACACGAGCCCGAGAGTGAACGCCGAGGCGTCGAACACCAGGGACTCGACGGGCCATCCCCTGCCGGCGAGCTGCGCTCGTGCATGGCGAAACGCCGCGCCTTCCCACTCGTCGACCTCGTAGTGCAGCAGGGTGTAGTCCATGTCGTAGCCGATGGCCCTGACCGACCTGAGGTTCAAGGTGCGATTGGCGAAGACACCACGGCGCGGGGAAACGGCTTCAGGCTCGGGGATCGGCACGCAACCAGGGTGGCACGCCAACGACCCGAACGTGGGCAGCCGGGCACGCAATCGGGCACGCGTCGAGCCGTCTGCGTGGCATCCTCGTGGCGTTCGGATCATCGGCCACCGCGAGGACACGACATGGACAACGGCCCCACCCCCCATCTCGAAGGCACTCGGGGAGACTACGCAGCAACGGTGCTCGTGCCCGGCGACCCCAAGCGCGCCCGCTTCATCGCCGAGGAGTACTTCGACGATGCCCGCCAGGTGAACGGCGTGCGCGGCGCCGACGGCTTCACCGGGACCTTCGCCGGCGTCCCGGTGTCGGTGCAGGCGGTGGGTATGGGCGTGCCGTCGGCGGCGATCTACTACACGGAGCTGATCCGTTTCTACGGAGCGGAGCGCCTCATCCGCGTGGGGAGCTGCGGTGGCCTCACCGAGCAGACGCACCTCGGCGACCTCATCATCGCGTCCGGAGCCGGAACCGACTCTGCCGCTGTCGAGGCGATCAACGAAGGCCTCGTGCTCGCACCGGTCGCCGACTGGGTCATGCTGCGCGATGCGGTCGAGGCGGCCGAAGCGCTCGACGTTGCCCATCACGTCGGACAGGTCTTCACCGCCGACCTCTTCTACGGCCCCGACGACGAAACGTTCGACATCCTCGCCCGCCACGGCGTCCTGGGCGTCGAGATGGAGATCGCCGCGCTCTACGCCATCGCTGCTGCCGAAGGAATCCGGGCGCTCGGTCTGCTCACGGTGAGCGACGACATCGCCCGCGACGAACGCCTGAGCGCCGCCGAGCGCGAGAAGACGATCGACGCGATGATGCAGGTCGCGCTGCGCACGGTCGCTGCCGATCACTGATGCTCGGCCCTGGCGACCCGACGGCCTTGGGTCTCGTGGCCGGACGCGGATCGTGGCCCACGAATGGGCCACGTTCTCGTTCGTTCCGGCTGTTGGACCGCCAGGTCGTGATCAGTTGGCGATGACGGCTTCCCGCTCGGCCAAGATGGCCTTGCGCTCGTTCTCGCTCAGGCCACCCCAGATGCCGTGTTGTTCTCGGATCCGGAGGGCGTAGTCAAGACAATCACGCTGGACGCTGCAGGTCAGGCAGATGGCTTTGGCATGCTCCTCGCGCTCTCGCTTCTCGTCCTTGCGCTCGAAATGAGCGGGAGGGAAGAAGACAATCGACTGAGGCCCACGACACGCGGCTCGAACCTGCCAGGCCTGGTCAGCTAGCAGTGCGCTCACGTAATCCCCCTTTCATATCCGAACATACCCAGGGTTTGCCGGCGATGACAAGGAGAAGGTGAGTCGGCGGTCCTGGTTCTCCAGGCCGTTTCCGTTCGGCCTACGCGGTGGCTTCCACCGTCAGGACCGATCCGGCCGCGGCCGTCACCGTGACCGCGGCTCCGTGAGCGAGGTCCTGCTCCGACGAGGCCGGCCAGCGGGCGCCGCGGACCTCGACCTCAAGGCGCGGGCCGGTCGCGACAACCTGTCCCTGCTCGTCGATGAGGAAGTCACGCCAGACCTCGGTCGTCGCGAACCGGCCCCGCACCATGATCGGCATCCCGCGGTACATGACGATCCCCATCCCGACCGCTGCGACCACCATCGGGATCCAGGACATGGCGACATCGGACTGGGGATAGAGCGCCAGCGTGCCCACGACGAACATGACCATGCCGATGGCCGTCCACGCACGTGGCACCGCGCTTTGGATGTCGACGCTGAAGGCCACCATCGACAACAAGAGCACAACGATCGCCCAGGTCCGCACGGGTAACACAACGAGTCCATAGCCGCCCAGGGCGACCATCACCGCACCGATGACGCCGGCGATTCCCACTCCGATCGAGAAGAACTCGAACACCAGGAGCGCCAGTCCGATGATGAACAACAGGTAGGCAACCGGGGGGCTCGACACGGTGTGCATGAGCTGATCGGGCAGCCCCAGCCCACCGAAGAAGGTGCGGGTCACGAGCGACCGTCGCGGGATGCCGTCGGTGTCGACCACCCTGCTCTCGACCTCGTCGAGGCTGACCAGGAAGTCGCCGATCGTCGGGTTCGCGCAGCGCGCCAGGGACTCCTCCTCGCTCAGGGCACCGCCGAGCTCGTCGACGCTGACACGTTCGCACGCCACGATCCCCTTCTCTATGGCCTGGATCCAGTTGATCTCGGTGTCCGCCAAGAGCGCCTGGTTGTCGCCCCACACCTGCCCGAACCGGTCGGCGTCGAGCACCTGGGGACCGGTACCGCCGAGGGTGGACCCGATCGCCACACCGACATCGTCAGCGAGGCCCACCAGCTGCGCAACCTTGCCATGGGCCACCGAACCAGACGGCCCGACCCACACCGCGATGGAAACGGTCGCGTCGGAGAAGCGAGTGGCGAGTTCGTTCAGGCGCTCGTCGGAGACTACAGCCTGCGCGGAATCGAGCTGCAGCACGAGTGCGCGGGCACCGTCGTTCTCGGCGCTGTCGATGGCGTGCTCGATCGCCGCCGCGACCACCGGATCGAGCAGGCCACTGACCTCGAACACCCGGACGAAACCGGCGTCGGTCTCTGCAGGGGTGCCGTCGTCTTGAGCCGCAGCGCCCGATGCAGCGCCGAGCAACGACGCCACGACCAGGACCAAGCCGATAGCGGCCCTGAGCGGACGCGGAGCGCGCGCCGGCTCGAGGACATGGGAGGAACAGGCGAGGGGTAGTCTGCGCAAGAGATGTCTCCGAACGGCACGCACCGGCCATCGGTCGGGGGATGATGGATCCACGGCAGTTCTTCACTGCAACGCGCACCATCATCGTTGCCGGGAAGGGAGGCGTGGGCAAAACCACGGTCGCCGCCGCGCTCGGAACCGCTGCGGCCGGACTCGGGCTCGACACGCTCCTGGTCGAGATCGAGGGCAAACGTGGGCTCCCGTCGATCTTCGGTGGCGACGAACTCAGCTACGCCGACACCGAGCTGGCTGCCGCCGGCGCCGACCGCGGGCGGCTCAGCGGGCGAACGCTCAGTCCCCAGGCCGCACTCGCCGAGTACCTGGAAGGCCATGGCCTGCGCGCCTTCAGCCGCACGTTGTCGCGCATGCAGGTCCTCGACACGTTGGCGGGTTCCACGCCCGGGCTGCGAGACCTGCTCGTGCTGGGGAAGATCAAACAGCTCACCGTGAGCGATCCCGCCGACCTCATCATCGTCGATGCCCCCGCCTCGGGTCACGCCTTGTCGTTCCTGCGCTCCGCGCGTGGACTGCAGGCGGCCATCGACACCGGTCCCATCCGCCGACAGGCCGACGAGGTGGTCGAACTCCTCGGCGATCCCGCTCGCGTCCAGGTCGTGCTCGTGACCCTGGCCGAGGAGACTCCGGTCAACGAGCTCATAGAGACCGCGTTCGCACTGGAGGACGAGCTGGGCCTCGCCCTGGGTCCGGCGGTGGTCAACGGGCTGCTCGACGCCTGCGACGTGCCCGGAGGCCGCCACGGTGACGGCGTCGTCGACCCAGCCATCGCCGACGCCGCCGCCGACGCCGCGGCCCATCACCGGAACCGCTGCGCCGCGCAGCAACGACGGGTGACCTACCTGGCCGAGGAGCTGCCCCTGCACCAACTGCAGCTCCCGCGAGTCCCGGTGACGAGGCTGGGTCGCGACCAGGTCTCCACGCTCGCCGACCTGTTGATCGACGAGATAGAGGCCATGCCCTCTCTGGGTTCGCCGTGAGCGCCGGGAGCGGACTGGACGAGATGCTCGACGCCGCTTCGGTCGTCGTGTGCTGCGGCACCGGCGGCGTCGGCAAGACGACGACGGCCGCAGCGCTCGCTGTGCGCGCCGTGCACCGCGGACGCCGGGTTGCCGTCGTCACCATCGATCCGGCCAGGCGCTTGTCCGATGCCCTCGGTCTCGACCGCCTCGCCGACGACTGCGTCCGTATCGACGGTCCCGGCCCGGGGGAGCTCTGGGCCTCGATGCTCGACACCAAGGCCACCTTCGACGCGCTCATCGTCGGTCACGCTGCGGACCCCGCGCAGGCAGAACGCATTCTGCAGAATCGCTACTACCGGAACCTGTCGACGAGCCTTTCCGGCACGCGCGAGTTCATGGCGATGGAGAAGCTCTACGAACTGCACCACGACGGACGCTTCGACCTCATCGTCGTCGACACCCCACCGTCGCGCAACGCCCTCGACTTCCTGGAGGCCCCGGACCTGTTGCGCCGGTTCGTCGATGGGCGGGTATTCCGCCTCGCCGTACCCCGAACCGAGACGCGCCGGCTCCTCACCGCTCCGCTCCTGGTGTTCCTGCGGCGCATCGCCAAGGTGCTCAGCCCCGAGGTCGTCGACGACACCCTTGCCTTCATCGAAGCCTTCGCCGGGATGGAGGAAGGCTTCCGGAACCGGGCGAGTGCCGTCGACGCACTGCTGGCGGATCGCTCCACGGCGTTCGTCGTGGTGGCCTCACCCACCGCCGAGGCCGTGGAGGAGAGCACCTACCTCGTCGAAACGCTCGCCACGGCGTCGATAGGGGTACGGGGCCTGGTCGTCAACCGGCTAGAGCCCCGCTTCACCGACGCCGACGCCACCACGATCGCTCGGGCCGCTGGCAGCGCGTCCGGTGCGTTGCGCCAGCAGCTCGACACGCTGCTCGCGTCCTGCCTGCTGGCCGACGCGGAGGACGCCGAGCTGACGCCGCTGCTCCGTGTGTGCGCTTCGGCTGCCATCGCCCGCGTCGAGCAGCTCGATCACGACGTCGCCGACCTGGCCACGATCAGCGAGATCGCGGCACGTCTGGGCTGAGCGGCCGCTCCGAGCGGAGCGCCGACGTCATTCCGCTTCGTCAGGGGTCTTGCCGAATTCCTTGATGGCATCGTCGATGGTCTCGGTGACCGGCACGATGCGATCGAAACCTGTGGTGTGCAACAGGCGCGTCAGCGTGGGGCGGCTGCACGCGACGACGACCTCGGCATGGTTCTCGCGGGCCCGGCGGATGCCACCGATCAGCGCACCGAGACCGGCCGAATCCATGAATGGCACATCGCTGAGGTCGATGAGGAGGCGGGGCTCCTCCGCCAGACTCCCGAGCGTGTCGCGGAACTGACCGACGGTGTACGCGTCGAGCTCGCCCGAGGGCCTGCAGACCGTATGACCGTCGTTCCGTTCAACGTGGATCTCGAGCATCTCCGGGACCTCCGTCCGTTCTTCTTCGCGCCGGATCATAGCGGCCCGGCCACCGATCGCCGGTCGGGCGGGCCCGGAGGCCAGCATCGGACTCGACGTCTCGTCCCCCGCGATCGGCCGCAGCTATGCTGCCCGCCGTGGCCCACATACTCCTGGCAACCGATTCCGACGCCATCGCCGAAGAGGTCTTCGCAGCCCTCGCCGGTGCCGGTACGACCGTCAGCCGTGTCCGCAAGGGAGCCGATGTGCGTGCCGTGGTTGCCGAGCTCGCTCCGGAGCTGGTGATCGTCGATCTGCAGATCGGCAACATGGGCGGCATCGCCACGAGCCTCGATCTGCGCCTCGAGGCGCAGATGCAGCGGATCCCCGAGACCCGCATCCTGCTGTTGCTCGACCGCGAGGCCGATCGTTGGCTCGCCGGTGAGGCCAAAGCCGACGACGAGCTGGTGAAGCCGATCGACGCGTTCCGACTCCGCCGCGCGGCAACGGCACTGCTGGCCGACCCGGTGCACTGATCAGACGACCCCAGGGCGGGCAAGGTTGCCCTTGGCCACTTCGGTGGTCGAACCGGTACGCTCTGGGAACCAACACGGGTAGTGGCGCAGGTTGGTAGCGCGCCTCGTTCGGGACGAGGAGGTCGTGGGTTCAAATCCCGCCTACCCGACTGCTGCGGTGGTGCACCCAGACGTCGACACCCAGGGCGGCCGCTGTCGGTTCGATCGCGGCCCTGCCGTCGAGGGCACACGGTTACCGAGCGCCAACAGGTGCTCGAATCAACGCTCGACCGCCAGCAGATCAGGCACGCCAGGTCCGCACCACCGGACGTGGGACTCTCCGATGCAGGGTGACCCCAAAGTTCAGGGGTGACTCGGCTGCGCAAGGGCGCGATGATCGGTTCGATCGTCGTTTGTCAGCCGAGGAGGCCGGTCATGGGGTTCGTGCAGATCATCGAGTTGAAGACGTCGCGTTTCGAGGAGCTCGACACGCTCCACGAGCAGTGGCGCGCCGACACCGAGGGAACGCGCACGGTCGTGTCGGAGCGGATCTGTCGCGACCGCGACAACCCGGGCACGTATCTGATCATCGTGGAGTTCCCGTCGTACGAGGCGGCGATGGCCAACAACGCGCTGCCCGCCACGAACCGGATCGCCGAAGGCATCGCAGCGCTCGCCGACGAACCTCCGGAGTTCCGGAACCTCGACCTGGTCCGGTCCGACTGAGCGTCGGTCGGCCTTTCCTCTGTCCTTGTCAGAAGGGCACGACGGTGGCCATCAGGCCGCTGGCCGCGACGCGGCCACCGAGCATCCGGCTGAACTCGACGGCGTCGAGCTCGATCGACTCGGCGGCGCCAGAGCCTGGCACCGTGTACCGGCCACCGGCCGGCCCCGTGAGCGTGAGGTCGAACGGCTGGCCATGGCGGCGGGCCCACTCCGCGACGACATCGGCAAGGATGCGGCCGTCGTGGTCGGCCGTGAGCTCGAGCTCATGGTCCGTGACCTGGGTGGTGTCGACGCGGTGCATCCAGAGGTCGCGCAAGTAGATGGTGTCGATGAGATATCCGAGCCTCCACCTCTCGACGACCGGGCCGTCGATCTCGATCTTCAGGCGACGCATCACGCGCGGCGTCTTTGCTCGCCAGCGCACCGTCCGTGGAGCGATCTCGCTCATGCGGTCGATCAGCTGCGAGGGTGACAGGTCGGCGCGCTCTCGCACTTGGACGTTGGACAGCGCCGCCTCGAGCGGTCCGCCGTGGGTCTTGCGATGTTTCCTTCCGGCGATCATCTGGTGGGCGTTCTCTCTCATCGAGGCGCCCGCCTCACACGCGCCGAGCACGTGGAGGTACAGGTGACGGACATCCCAGTCGGGACAGGCCGTTTGTGCTGCCCACTCGCTCTCGCTCAGCGAACGGAGCAAGACGAGCGTTCGATCGAGCTCAGCGGCCTGAAGCCTCATGGCCTCCTCGTGGGTGAGCGGTTCGAGCGTGGTGACATCGATGACGGTGCTGTTCATGGCTGTTGTCCTTTGACGGTGTGACAGAGCTCTGGGGCGATCTCGCGAAGCGTCATCTCGACCGCGCGATCGATGAGGCGTTCCCAACGGTTGCCACCGGGATCGTTGGAGATCTGCTGGTCGGTGAGGCCGGTGAGCATCGCCGTCCACAGGTCGAGCGACGCCGCATCGGCGATGCCGAGATCGGTGAACCATGCACCCATGGACTCGTAGACCCTGACCGCAACAGCGAAGCTCTCCTCGGAGGGAACGAACTCGGGGATGGTTCGCTGGAACAACAGCTGGTAACGCACCGGATCCGAGGTGCAGAATGCGAAGAAGCGGTGCGCCATCGCGCGCAGCTGTTCGCTCGGCTCGGTGCCGGCGACGCCCGCCGGTCCTTCGAAGGACGCCTCGAACTCCAGGTAGCCCTCCTGGAACATGGCGTCATAGATGTCGTGCTTGGACCCGAAGTACGAATAGAGCGACTGCGCCTTCATTCCAACCCGGGCCCCCAGGTCACGCAGGGCCAAACCAGCCAGTCCATTGGCTCTCACCAGATCCCACGCGGCAGCAATGATCTCCGCTCGGGTCTCCTGGCGACGGACCGTACGCCGGTCGAGGGGCTTGGGAGGCTCCGCTGCCTTGGACCGGCTGTTCACCATCGGAAACTTCCTTCCGCCACTCGTCTTACCTAATAGTGTTCTCTTTACAGAATGATATTCGGTTAAACTTATATTGTTCGCTTTCTCGAACATTGTTCGGATATTACGGAATGGCCCGGCCGATGTCAAGGGGAAGCCGCGAACGCCGCCGGGTGGGCACGGCCCCCCTACGCGTGGGCGACGACGGTGCCGCTCCCGATCGCCACGATCTCCGGCCGTCCTGTGGTCGGCGTCGTGCTCACCCAAGCGCCGGCGGTGGCATCCTCCTAAGCTCTGCCTGTCGACGCTCGTCGACACGACGGGAGGCCGAGCACGATGGCCACGCGAGTGCTCGAGACGGACTACCTGGTCGTGGGCGCGGGGGCCATGGGCATGGCCTTCACCGACGCCCTGATCGATCATGCCGACACCGACGTCACCCTCGTCGACCGGCGCCACGTGGCGGGCGGACATTGGCAGGACGCCTATCCCTTCGTCCAGCTCCATCAGGCATCGGTCTTCTACGGCGTCGCCTCGACGGTGCTGGGCAACGGGGCCGTGCAACAGCGCGGCCCGGAGGTCGGGCTGCAGGAGCGGGCCCGCCAGCCGGAGATCCAGGCCTACTACGACGACGTCCTCCGTCGACGCTTCCTGGCCACAGGTCGGGTCCGATTCCTCGGGGGAAGCGACTACCACAGCGACGGCGCCACCCATCTCGTCACGTCCCGCTTGTCGGGCGAGACGGTGCAGGTCAAGGTGCGGCGCCGCATCGTGGACGCCACGTACCTCGCCCCGACCATCCCCGCGTCGACACCACCACCGTTCGGTGTCGCCGACGACGTCCCCGTCGTCGCCATCAACGCGCTGGCCGACCTGGACGCTTCGCCGCGGCGCTTCGTGATCGTCGGCTCCGGCAAGACCGCCACCGACGCGATCGTGTGGTTGTTGACCAACGGCGTCGAGCCCGATCGCATCATCTGGGTGCGCCCCCGGGACCCCTGGATGCTCAATCGAGCCGTGGTGCAACCCGACCCGGCCGTGGCCCTCGGACTGTCCGCGGACACTATGGCCGCAGCGGCCGACGCCGAATCGCTCGACGATCTCTTCCTCCGCCTCGAAGCAGCCGGAGTGATGCTGCGCATCGACCCCGATGTCGTTCCCACGATGGCCAAGACACCCACCCTCGGCGAATGGGAGCTCGATCTGCTCCGCACCGTCGACAACGTCGTCCGCCTCGGCCACATCGAGCACGTGACCCGCCGGGCAATCGTCCTCGAGCAGGGCTCGGTGCCGCTGGCTCCTGGCTCCCTGATCGTGCACTGCGCCGCCTCGGGCCTGCAGTACCCGCCCCTCGTTCCCGTCTGGGGGCCCGACGAGATCCGCCTCCAGACGATCCGCGTCGGATTTCCGTGCTTCTGCGCCGCTCTTGCGGGCTACGTGGAGGCAACGCGCGACGACGACCGTGAGCGCAACCGGCTGTGCCCGCCCAACACCCTCCCGGACAATCCCGCCAACTGGGCGCGTATGCAGGTACGCGGAACCGTCGCGGCGCGCACCTACGGCGCTGAGCCCGACATCGCCGCGTGGGCAAACGCCTGCGCCCTGAACCCAGCCCGTGTCGAAGCACCGCAACGCGACGTCCCGGCGGTGCGGGCTGCGTCGGCACGTCTTGCCGACGTCGCCGACCGCGGGCTACGTCGGCTGGCGGAGCTCGCGAACGAGCCGCTCCCGCAGCTCCCAGAGGCCTGACATCGTCAAGCGACGACGAACGCCGGCAGGAGCCTGACTGATTGAGGCCACTCGTCCATACCCTTGCGGGACACCCTTGGGCCGTCTTGCTCGTCAGCCGCGGGTCGAGGCCGACCAGAGAGTGACTCGCGGGGCGGTCGAGTAGCCGTCACCGAAACTGACCTGCGCGGCGACGAGCGTGTCGGCTCCCAACGCGACCGTCGTGTAGCCGAAGCCCTG
>JAHECR010000007.1 GCA_024641655.1 Acidimicrobiaceae bacterium | reverse complement strand
GAGGGTCGACGCGGTGAGCCAGCCGTTGGACGGAGCCTCGATGATCGCCCAGAGCACCATTGCCAGCGCTCCGGTGGACAGCAAGGCCCCCAGGAGGTCGAATCGGGCCGATTCGGGGTCGCGCGAGCGTGGGAGTACGACGTGGCCGAGCACCAGCGCGATGATCACGACCGGGATGTTCACGAGGAAGATCGCGTTCCAGTCGAAGTACCGGAGCAGGGTGCCGCCGGTCAGCGGCCCCACGAAGGACCCCGCAGCGTTCATGAGCGACCAGTACGCGATGGCACGACGACGCTCGGACGGGTCCGGGAACACGTCCACGACGATCGACAGCGTCGCCGGCATGATCAGCGCGGCACCGATGCCGAGCACGCCACGGGCAACCATGAGCTGAAGCGGCGTCTGCGCCAGCGCTGCCGCGCCCGACGCGACGCCGAAGATCACCAGGCCCGCGGTGAGGACGCGTTTGCGACCGAAACGATCACCCAGGCTGCCCGACGTCAGGAGGAACCCGGCGAACACGAGGATGTAGGTGTCCACGATCCACTGGAGCTCCGAGGGGGTCGCTCCGAGGTCACGTACCAGCGTCGGCAGCGCGACGTTGAGGATGCTGTTGTCGATGCTGATGACGAGCAGGCTCAGGCACAGCACACCGAGCGCGGCCCAACGCTGTGGCGGGTTGTCACTCGTGGCCACTCGCTCGCCGGCGCGAACGGTCACCGCCGACCGACCGTGGCGGGGCCGGGCAAGGGGGCGTGGGGACGCGTGGGGCGGCGCATCGGCGCCAGGTTAGGCGGCGACGACGCGTCGGTGCGTATCGTTCGCTACTCGACCGACTCGCCGTAGGGTTCTTCGGCGGCCTTGTAGCAGTCAGAGTGGAAGTGCTCGACGCGGTCCCACTTGCCGTCCACGTACACGTTGCAGATGACCTGGGCCCTTCGTTCACGCGCCCGGAACTTGATGACTTCCTCGCACAGCGCACACTCGGCCCAGTTGCCGGGTTCGACGAGCCGGGTGACCGCGCGACTCTGCCAGACCTGTTTCTGCGACCCTGGGACGGCGGGCGCTGGTGACATGGTGGTTGGTGTCGCCATGACCCTCCATCGGCAGGAGGTGGGGTGATGTGAGCCGAGCGGCGGTTCGCCTACCATCGGCGTGATGCGACGAGCCGCCCAGCTGATCGCCCGCGGCGCCGGCTGGCTCTCGCGCCGGCTCGGACGCGGCGGTGGGACCACCGTGCCGGGGGTCGTGTTGCTCAAGCTTCGCCCCCAGGCGGTGCGGGAGCTCTCTCGCGGACTGCGGCGAGGATCGGTGGTGATCTCGGCCACGAACGGCAAGACCACGACCGCTCGGCTGCTGCGATCGGTCGTCGACGACGCGGGTTGGTCGACGGTGGCCAACACCGCAGGATCGAACCTGCTCCGCGGCATCGCGGCGGCCCTCCTCGATGGCGCCGACAACGCCGACTTCGGGCTGTTCGAGGTCGACGAAGCGGCGCTGGACACGGCGACTCGACAGCTCGAGCCCCGTGTCGTGGTGCTGATGAACCTTTTCCGCGACCAGCTGGATCGCTACGGCGAGCTCGAGACCCTCGTCGCGCGTTGGCACGCCCTGATCGCGTCGCTGCCCGAGGACGTCGTCGTGGTGCTCAACGCTGACGATCCGTCGGTGGCTCATCTCGGCGCCGGACGTTCCGGCGTCGTCTACTTCGGTCTCGACGATCGGTCCCAAGGGCGCGGCGGGCTGGCCCATGCAGCTGATTCCACGAACTGCCCTCGTTGCGACCAGCCGCTCGAGTACACGCTCGTCACCATCGGTCATCTCGGACACTGGAGCTGTCCGGCCTGCGGTCTGACGCGGCCGACGCCGCAGGTCTCGTTGCGCACGGCGGAGGTCACCGGTATCGACTCGGTCCACATCGAGGTGCAGACTCCTGCGGGGCCGCTGCGTTCGGAGCTTGCACTGCCTGGTCTCCACAACGCCTACAACGCCACCGCGGCCATCGCCGCAGCCCACGCGCTGGGTATCGAGACGCCACGGATCGGGTCGTCGTTGGCGCGCACGCAGGCGGCGTTCGGACGCGGCGAGCGTATTGCGCTCGAGGGCCGGGACCTGCTGCTCCTGCTGGCGAAGAACCCCGCAGGGGCGAACGAGAACGTGCGAACGGTCTGCCTGGCCCCCGCGCCCATCCACCTCCTGCTGTTCTTGAACGACCGCACCGCAGATGGTCAAGATGTGTCCTGGATCTGGGACGTCGACTACGAGCCACTCTTCGAGCGGGCCGCGTCGATCACCATCGGCGGCGACCGCGCCCACGACCTCGCGCTGCGGTTCGTCTACGGCGGGTGCGAACGCGGTCGGATCACCGTGGGCACCGGGGTCGCCGAGGCGATCGACCACGCCGTCGACTCGAGCCCCGAGGGCGCGACCATCTACGTCCTGCCCACCTACACCGCGATGTTGGACCTCCGAGCCGATCTCGTGCGGCGCGGCGTCGCCCGCGCCTTCTGGGAGGAAGCACCGTGAGCCGCACGGAGACGGACCCGGCCGACCAGAAGGCGAACAAACCAGCACCGAGCCGCACGGAGACGGACCCGGCCGACCAGAAGACGAACAAACCAGCACCGAGCCGCACGGAGAAGGCCGACACGGCCGACGTGCGGCTGTGTCACCTGTACCCCGAGCAGATGAACATCTATGCCGATCGCGGCAACATCGCCGTGTTCGGACAGCGACTTGCGTGGCGCGGGCTCGCGCTCGCGGTCACCGAGGTCGGCCTCGGCGAGCACGTCGAGCCGGGCGAACACGACCTCTTCTACCTCGGCGGCGGGCAGGACCGCGACCAGCGAATCGTTGCCAACGACCTCGTGACCAAGGCCGCAGCCCTGCGGTCCGCTGCGGCGGACGGCGCCGCGTTCTTGTGGGTGTGTGGAGGCATCCAGCTCGCGGGCGTCGGGTACACCGACGCCGCCGGCAACCGACTTCCAGGCGTGGGCCTGCTCGACCTCGACACCGAGGCGGGCGACCGGCGGCTCGTGGGCGACCTCGTGATCGAGGCCACGTTGGACGGGCGCACCAGCGAGGTCGTCGGCTACGAGAATCACATCGGCCGCACCTTGTTGGGTCCTGCTGCGGTTCCGTTGGGGCGAGTCGTGCACGGCCACGGCAACGACGGCGCCTCGGGCCACGAAGGCGCGGTACAGCAGCGGGTGATCGGCACCTATCTGCACGGGCCCGTCCTCCCGAAGAACCCGTGGTTCGCCGACGTGGTGCTCGCCTGGGCCCTCGAACACCGCACCGGCGGACCGGTCGAGCTCGACGAGCTCGACGACTCGCTCGAGATCGCGGCACACCGGGTCGCAGTGTCACGCGCTGGCGTCGAGCGCTGACCAGGTTTCACCGTCGTCGAAAGACGTGGCGGCAACGGGTACGTTGAGAGGCGTGCCCGATCGCTACTCCTTCTCGAGCCCCTTCTCGCACGGCAACGACCCCTGGTTCCGCGTCGGCCAAGTCGATGTCACCACGACGGTGGCGGTCATCGGCATGGGGATCCTCTCCATGTTCGTCTGGGCGATCGAGGGGCCGAGTCGCTCGGTCTCCAAGCAGCTGTGGCTGGTGTCCTCCGACTACTTCAACGCCACGGGCGTCCTCGACGGGCAGGTCTGGCGTCTCGTCACCTGGCCCATCGCCAACCAGCCCGACTTCTGGGCGATCCTGCTGTTCGCGGTCTTCTACATGCTCGGGTCGCAGCTCGAGAACCTCATGGGTCGTCGACCCTTCATGTGGTTCCTGCTCCTGCTCACGGCGGTACCCGCTGTGGTCGTCACCCTCGTCGAGCTCGTGCTCACTGACTTCGTCGGCATCGCCGCAGGTTTGCGGTTCATCGAGATCGGCGTGCTCGTCGCCTTCGCTGCGCAGTATCCCCAGGCCCGCTTCTGGCCGGGAATCCCGGCGCTCGCGATGGCCGGGATCATCGTTGCAATCGATTACCTGCAGATCCTCGGGGACCGCAACGAATACGAGTTCGTGCTGCTCACGGCCATCGTCGCCACCTCCCTTGTGGGGATGCGGTCGTTCGGCTTCGCCCAGGAGCTCTCGGGCATCCCCGCCGTGCGGTTGCCTGCGGCGATGACTGGTTCGGCGGCGCCGCGACCACCCTCGGCGACGCGCAGCCGCAAGCGAGGACGGGGGAACCTCAGCGCCGTGCCCTCGGCCCCGGCCAACGATCCCCTCGCCGACATGGAGATCGACGCACTCCTCGACCAGGTCGCCGAACACGGGCTCGACAGCCTCAGCAAGGACCAACGCAAGCGGCTGGAGGAGCACTCGAAGCGGCTGCGCAAGCGCCGCGAGAGCTGATCACCCTGGCGGGCCCGCTGACCGTCAGAGCTCGACCTGCATGCCGATCTCGAAGGTGCGGTTCGGGGGGAGATCGAAGTAATGCGCTGCGCTCGTCGCATTGCGATACAGGATTGCGTACAAGTGCTCCCGCCACGCAACCATCCCCGGAGCGTCGGTGACCACGACCGACTCGTGGCCCACGAAGTAGGTCGTGTCGTGGGGGGAGAGCCCGAGCAGCGTTTCGAGCGCAATGGGCACGACGGGTCGTTCCGTGAACCCGAAGTGCAGTTCCACCGTCGACACGCCCGCGCCGAGATCGTTGCGAACAACCCGCCGCACCGGATGCACGCGCGGAACGCGATCGGTGATCACCGAGACCACGAGGACGTGCTCGTGCAGCACGTGGTTCGACCGCACGTTGGCCGTGAGCGCCGGCGGAAGCGCACCCGAGCGGCTGAAGAGGTAGACGGCGGTGCCGTCGACACGGGGTGGCGGTTCGCCCTGCAGGCTGCCCACGAACGTCGCCAGGCTGGTCTCGCCATGGCGAAGACGCTGGTGGATGATCGCCCGACCAGTGTGCCAGGTGGTCAACATCACGAACACGACACCGGCGACCACCAGGGGGAACCAACCGCCGTGGGGGATCTTGGGGAGATTGGCGAACAAGAACGCGCTGTCGACGAACAGGAACAGTCCGCACAGCACGGCGGCACGACGCCGTGACCAGCCGAGCACTTCCTGGGCGACGACGTAGAACAAGACCGTGGTGATCGCCATCGTCATGGTGACCGCGAGCCCGTAGGCCGCGGCCAGTCCGCTCGAGGACCGGAACCCGACGACGAGCGCGATGCAGGCCACCATCAGACTCCAGTTGACCGCCGGGAGATAGGTCTGGCCGATCTCGGAGTCCGACGTGTGCTCGACCTTCATGCGCGGCGTGTACCCCAGCTGCATCGCCTGGACTGTGAGCGAGAATGCTCCGGAGATGAGGGCCTGGGACGCGATCACCGTGGCGGCGGTGGCCAGCACGACCAGTGGAATCGTCGCCCACTCGGGTGCCAGCCGGTAGAAGGGGTTGTCGATCGCCTCGGGTTCGCCGAGCAGAAGCGCGCCCTGGCCGAAGTAGTTGAGCAGGAGCCCGGGCATCGCGATCCCGAACCAGGCCATCGCGATGGGGCGACGACCGAAGTGCCCCATGTCGGCATAGAGCGCCTCGCCTCCGGTGACGACCAGCACGACCGAACCGAGGACGAGGAAGCCGGTCCATCCGTTGTCGAAGAAGAACTGCACCGCGTACCAGGGGGCCACTGCACGGAGCACGCTGGGCTCTTTCAGGATCTGCGTGATGCCCAGGACCGACAAGGTCGTGAACCACACGATCATCAGGGGGCCGAAGACCCGACCGATCGAGGTCGTCCCGCGCTTTTGCACCGAGAACAAGCCGATGAGGATGACGATCGCGATCGGCACGATGTACGAGTCGAACCGGCTCGTCGCGACCTCGGTGCCTTCCACGGCGCTCAACACCGAGATCGCGGGCGTGATCATGCCGTCGCCATACAGCAGCGCGGTGCCGAACAGCCCTACTAGGACCAGCCACTTGCGGCTGCCCGGAGCGGGAATCAACGCAGTCAGGGCCAAGATGCCGCCCTCACCTTCGTTGTCGGCATGCATCACGAACGCGAGATACTTCACCGCGATCACCACGACCAGCGACCACAGGACCAGCGACAGCACGCCGAGGATGTTCGCCTCGCTGGTGGCGAGCTGATGGCCGGCACCTTCGAAGGACTCGCGCATGGCGTAGAGGGGGCTGGTCCCGATGTCGCCGAACACCACACCCAGCGCGCCGAGCGCGAGTATCGCCGGCTTGCCCCCATGGGTCGTCCCACCAGACCCGTGCCCGCGCTTGGGATGGTTCGTCGTCGCCTCAGCCACGGGTCCTGCCTTCGAGCTCGCGTTCTCCGACGTGGTGGTCCGGTCTGGTCGCCACGGTGCGCATGAGACCCTCCTGAGCAACCGACGCAACCAAGGCGCCGGACTGCGAGAACATCGAGGCGGTCATGAAACCACGCGCTCCTTGCGCGGTGCGCGACCGCATCGTGTACAGGGTCCATTCGTCGATCCGATGGGGGCGGTGGAACCAGACCAGATGGTCGAGGCTGGCCATCATGAGCTCGGCGCTCGAATCCCCGACGTGGGGCAGCGTCTGGGTGGACAGCAGGATCATGTCGGAGATGAAGGTCAACATGCAGCGCTGGGCGACGGGATCATCGCCGACGTCACCGTCGGCCCGCAGCCACAGCAGCTGTTCGGGGGCGCGGCCGACCGAACGCAGGTAGGGCGGGTCGGTGATGAACCGCATGTCGACGGGCCAGGCGTCGATGAAGCCGAAGCGGGCGGCGGCATCGGGGTGTACGGCGGCGAGCTCCGCCGTCGTCGGAAGATCCTCGGGAGCGGGCACGTCGGGCATCGGGTCCTGGTGGGTGTACCCGTCCTCGTCGACGTGGAAGCTCGCCTGGAGGTTGAAGATTGCCTCGCCGTGTTGGATCGCCACCACGCGACGGGTGGCGAAGGACCGCCCGTCGCGAATCCGATCCACTTCGTACACGATGGGAATGGTTGGATCACCGGCACGCAGGAAGTACGAGTGCAGGGAATGCACCACGCCGGCCTCGACGGTGCACGAGGCGGCCATCAGCGCCTGCGCCGCCACCTGTCCGCCGAAGACGCGCGGTCGCGCAGCCTCACCGCCGGGCTGGCGCCCGCGGAAGATGTCGACCTCGATGCGTTCCAGATCGAGCAGATCGAGCGTGGCCTCGAATCGGCGACTCATGGACTCAGAGGAGACCGCGCTGGGCGACGATGCGTCCACCCGGAGCGCGCGCCGGCACTGTCGAGATGTGGGCGCTCGGACTCCATGGCGGTTCCCAGACTATCAGCGCGGCGACGACGACTATCCGAGACCCGCCAACTGCGGGCACACTCGTCGGAGGCAATGGGCCTCCCATCGGCAGTTACCGTCGGGGGCCACTGCATCGAACCCGCACGGGAGGACCGCGACCATGGCAGACGCAGCCGACCACGAACTGGCCGCCGAGTTGGCGCGCCGTGCCGGCGAGGTGCTCCTGACCGTGCGGGCAGAGCTCACCGGCGCAGGTGCCTCGGGGGCCGACCTCAAAGACACCGGAGACCGACGCGCCCACGAGCTGCTCATGGCCCTGATCGCGGCTGCGCGGCCGAACGACGCGGTCCTGTCCGAGGAGGGCAAGGACGACAAGGCCAGACTCGGAGCGGACCGGGTGTGGATCATCGACCCACTCGACGGCACCCGCGAGTTCGGTGAACCACCACGCAGCGACTGGGCGGTGCACGTGGCACTGGTCGAGAACCACACGCCCACTGCGGGAGCAGTCGGCCTTCCCGCGCTCGGCCTGACGCTGAGCACCGCGTCCCCACCGCCGACCCCGCCCGTCCGACTCGACTCGCCTCGCGTCATCGCCAGCCGCACCCGGCCCGGCCCCGCCGCCGAGACCCTGGTGGACGCGTTGTCCGGTGAGCTGATCCACATGGGTTCGGCCGGAGCCAAGGCCATGGCCGTCGTGCGCGGCGAGGCCGACATCTACGCCCATACCGGCGGCCAGTACGAGTGGGACAGCTGCGCACCTGTGGCCGTTGCTGCCGCCGCGGGCCTCCACGTCTCACGTCTCGACGGATCGCCGCTGCGCTACAACCAGGACGACGTCTACCTCCCTGACCTGCTGATCTGCCACGACGCGCTCGTGGGACCGGTCCTCGACGCGTTGGGCTACGCCTGAACGGTCGGGTCACACCGCCTTCGGCACGACAGGGCACCGCGGGTGCGACCCTGGGAACATCGTGGTCGTGGAACCCCCCATCGACGCCGGACGATCGAGCTCTCTTGCCGAACGCGTGGGTTCGTTCAGCGATCACGGACCCTGGCGGCTCGATGCGTCCGAACTCGCCTGGCAACGCAACATCGACCTCCGCCGACGGGTCGCCCGGCGCCGGGTCCCGGAGCTCGTCTCACCGCGCCGGCTCCCGCCGGGGCTCCGGGTCGTGCGGGTCGTGGCCGACCTCGGCGGCGCGGTGCTGCTGTGGCGTCTGCGAGAACGCCGCCGAGGCGGGGGCGTGTCGCGCGCAGGGATCGCCCGCCGGCTGCGACGGGCGGCCGAACGGCTGGGCCCGACCTACATCAAGCTCGGGCAGATCATCTCGAGCGGCGACGGCATCTTCCCCGAGGAGCTCGTTGCCGAGTTCAAGCTGTGCCGGGACCAGGTGCCCGCTGAGCCCTATGACGTCATCGCGGCGGTCGTCGCCGAGGAGCTCGGCGGCCCCATAGAGGCCATGTTCTCCGAATTCGACGAGACCCCACTCGCGGCGGCGTCGATCGCCCAGGTCCACCGAGCGGTACTGCGCGAAGGCCCCGGGGGCGGGCCCTGCGAGGTCGTCGTGAAGGTCCAGCGCCCTTCGGTGGCCAAGCTGGTCGGCCGTGACCTGGAGGTGATGGCGTGGCTCGCGCCCATCCTCATCGGTCGTATCCCGATCGCCGCACTGGCCAACCCCCCGGCGCTCGTCGAGCTGTTCGCGCAGACCATCGTCGAGGAGCTCGACTTCCGGCTCGAGGCCCAGAACATGCTCGATGTCGCCCGTTCGTTCGCCGAGCTCGGCCAGGACGGCTTCGTCGTGCCCCGCCCACATCCCGCGCTGGTGACCCGGCGGGTGCTGGTGATGGAGCGTCTTTCGGGTTTCGACTTCGACCAGGTCGCCGAGATCCGCGCAGCGGGCATCGACACCCACCAGCTGGTGCGCACCGGGATGGTCGGCTTCCTGGAGGGCTGCATGATCCACGGCGTGTTCCATGGTGATCTCCACGGCGGCAACCTGTTCGTGATGGCCGACGGGCGCACTGCGCTGCTCGACTTCGGCATCGTCGGGCGGCTCGACCAGGCCAGGCGCGTCGCGTTCTTGCGCCTGCTCATCGCTTCGACCACGAACGACGTACGGGGTCAGCTCGGGGCGATCCGAGACCTGGGGGCCCTCCCGCCCGACACCGACCTGGAAGCGGTGATCACCGACCTCGGTCTGGACCTCCCACCGATCGACCCGACCACGTTGTCACGCGATGAGCTCGTCTCGGAGATGAACCGGATCGTGAAGGCGCTGCTCGGCTACGGCGCGCGCATGCCCAAGGAGCTCATGTTGTTCGCGAAGAACATGGTCTTCCTCGACGCGGCGATCGCCAACCTCGCTCCCGACGTCGACCTGTTCGGGGAGATCACCCACCTGGCGATGTACTTCGCCCAGACCCACGGAGCGCGGATCGCGGCCGACGTCGGCCTGGACCCCTCCGCCTACGAGGTGGATCTCACGGCGATGAAATCCTCGATCGGGATCGAAGCCGATGTGGAGGCAATGACCTATCGGGATCTGCAGGCCCGCCGAGCGCTCATCCAGCAACGTCTCGGCGAGCGGTCGGTCTGAGGCGGTGCCCGCCCTCAGGCGGGTCGCGTCGAGCCGAGGACCGACTCGACGACGCGGCGGAAGCGGGTGACCTGCCCCGGGGGCATCTGGGCGATCACGACAATGGTGTCGTCTTCGAACTCGGCCGACCACACGTCGATGACAGCTCCGGGGAAGCCGCCGCTCGCGCCGGTCCACTCGACGCCACCGAGGGTGAACGACCCCAGCTCCACCTGGTCTGCGAGCTGCAGTGAGCCGAACAGCACGTCGATGGTCAACGGCGCCGTCACCGATGGTGTCGTGAGGAACGCGACCTGCCCCTGTCGCAAGGGAGGGCGAGCTTCGGCCGCCGCAACCCCGGGGATCACCACCCAGTCGTCCGGGAGCGCGGTGGCGACGGCGGCGCCGAACGGCGGATCGAACACCACCTCGACCAGGGGTTGCGTGGGCATCGCTGCGAGCCAGTCGATCGGCTCGACCAGGGCGGCACAGGACGCGTCGACCGGCTCGGACGGCCGCGCGAGGAACGCGAGGATCAAGGACCGGCCGCAGCGGTGGGCGATGGCGCCGTGGCCCATGTTCGCCAACACGACGTGTTGGGCACCGAAGCGATCCGCGACCACGGCCCCGTCACTCGGCGGCGTGATGGGATCGAACTGGCCCGACAGCACCAGGACCGGCCGATCCGAGGTGACCGGCACGTTCTCGATCGTGTCGGCGCTACCCGCGCCGACACGGCCACAGATCGCTGCGGTGTCATCGGCGTCGGCCTGGCCCGCGGCGAAGGTCTCGTCGATCGCGGGGTTGCCGCTGCGACCACGTGCATAGTCGGCGGGGGTGGTGAACGGGACCTCCTCGTGACAGACCACCGCCCAGAACATGCCGCTGGACACGTACTGGTCCTGGGCGATCGCGAGCGCCGTGAGCAACGAAGCGCCCGACGTGTCGCCGGCTTCTAGCTGAGCGACCAGGTAGCCGATGTCGGCAATCGACTCCCGCGTGTAGAGCATCGTGAAGACGGCGGTCAGGAGATCGCCGCCGTCCCACGTCGCGTCGAAGCGCTCGCCGGTGGCCGGCGAGCCGACCCGAAAGGTGAGTGGTCGATCGTCGAGGCGAGCGGCGAGCTCGAACAGCCGCGACCCGAGCCCGGGCCACTCCCGGGCACAGACCGGATCGGCTTCGCAAGCGCCCACCAGCTCGGTGATGGCCCGGTCGGCCGATGCGGGGATCGACGCCTGCGATCCGTCGATCGGCTGTACACCGTCGAGGACCATGGCACGCACCCCCTCGGGGTGCTCGCGAACCAGCGTCTGACCCAGCCGGGTGCCGTAGGACACGCCCACCACGTCCCAGGGGTCCTCGTCGAGGGCGAGCCGGAGCGCCTCGACGTCGTGAGCGCTCTGCACGCTGTTGTAGCCGGCTGGGTCCACCCCGGCGTCGCGCAGGCGATCGAAGCACGCCCCGATCGCGCCGACGACAGCGACGGACTCCTCTGCGGGCCCCATCGTCATCGCGGGGACGACGAGGTCGCTGAGCTCGCGACACGGGAGACTGGGCTCGGCGCTGCCGGCCCCGCGTTGATCGAAGATCACGAGCTTGTGCGCCGCGACGATGTCGGACCAGGTCTGATCGAAGCTCAAGGATGCGAGCGCGAGGGCATCGCCGCCGGGACCACCCTCGAGATACACGACGGTGGAACCGGCACTCGTCGGCGTGGAGAACACCGCGACGGGGATCTCGACGGTCGTCGAGTCGCCCGGGTCGTCCCATCGCTGCGGCACGCGCAGGGTGTAACAGGCCGTTTCGACGACCGCCGGCGGGTCGAAGACGCAGTCCGACCGATCGAGCCCAGCGCTCGCCAGATCCAGGCCGCCGCTCGAGCGACGATCCACCGGCGCGACGTCCAACCCCGCGCTGCAACCGACGAGCAGCGCCGCGACGACCAGCCACGTCACCCGATGACGCAGGCTCGTTCGATTCCCCATCGTCAGAGGGTGCCACACCGGTCCACCCGCGCTCGCGCGCGTTAGCCTCGCAGGAATGCGCCTCGTGATCGCCAAGTGTTCGGTGGACTACGAGGGCCGCCTCAGCGCCCACCTCCCGATGGCGACACGCCTCATCATGGTGAAGGCCGACGGCTGCGTTGCCGTCCACGCGGACGGGGGCGCGTACAAGCCCCTCAACTGGATGAACGCCCCGAACCGGCTGAGCGAGCGCGACGGGGAGTGGCTCGTCACGAACCCCAAGGGCGAGAAGCTGATCATCACCATCGCCGCGATCGTCTCTGACACGGCGCACGAGCTGGGCGTCGATCCCGGCCTCCGAAAGGACGGAGTGGAGGCCCACCTCCAGGAGCTGCTCGCAGCCGCGCCCCGGGCGATCGGCGAGGGCTTCACCTTGATCCGGAGAGAGTTCCCCACCGAGATCGGTCCCGTCGACCTGATGTGCCGAGATGCCGATGGACTCGCGGTTGCCGTCGAGGTGAAGCGACGCGGCGAGATCGATGGCGTGGAACAGCTCACCCGGTACCTGGAGTTCCTGAACCGTGATCCGCAGCTGCGACCGGTGCGAGGCGTGTTCGTCGCCCAGGAGATCAAACCACAGGCCAAGGTCCTCGCGGCCGACCGTGACATCGCCTGCGTCGAGATCGACTACGACGAGCTGCGCGGCATCGAGTCCAACGTGTTGAGGTTGTTCTGAGCCGCGCCCCTGCGCCGATGCCCACCTCCACGCTCAGCGACGTCGCATCGCGTCTCGGACGCCGGCTCCTGCTGGCCCTCGCAGCGGCGACCGCGCTCGTGGTCACGCTCTGGGCCGGCGACAATCTCCTCCACCAGGGCGAAGTGTTGCGGTGGGTGCGGGTGTCGGGTACCGACGTGAGCGGACTCGACGCCGCCGATCTCGACCGCGCGATCGACGGCATCGCCGCCGGCTACGCCGACACCGAGGTCGTGATCCGGACCGACGACAGCGAAGTCCGCACGACAGCCGGCGTCGTCGGCCTCGAGCTCGAGCCGGTGGCGACGGCCGACAACGCCTTCCGGGTGGGGCGCGGCATGGTCCTGGGCCGTCCGTTCAGCTGGCTGGGCGCTCTGTTCGGCGGACGCGAGACACCGTTGGCGCTCGCGCTGGGACCAGGACATCCCGAGGAACTCGAAGCGATCGTGAACGCCGGACAACCCGAGCCGGTGGAACCGACGTTCGTGCTACGAGACGGCGCCGTCGACTTCAATCCCGGCCGGACCGCGGCCGCGTTCGATCTGGCGGGGGTACGCGACGATGTCCTGGCTGCCGGCGCGGCCGGGCACGTCCCAATCGTCGTCGACGCACGGTCGGTCCCGCGCGCTCCGACGCTCTCCGACGATGCGGCACGGGCCTTCGTCGATGCCGTCAACGCCGCAACGGAGAACGGGATCGAGGTGCGCGCCGGCGACCGCACGGCCGCATTCGACGCCGCGACACTGCGTCGCTGGCTGGTTTTCGACACTCGCGGAGCCGAACCCAGGTGGTTGCTCGACGACCTCGCTGTCACCGACGCCCTCGAGGCGCGCTTGGGGGGAATCGGTGAGGTCGACGGCACGGCGCCCGATCTCGTCGTCGTCGACGGGAATGTCGCAATCGCCTCCATCACCGCCACGTGCTGCGCGGAGGACTCGACGACGCGCGTCCTGGACGCGCTCGGCGACGGCGACTCGATCGTCACGCTCGGCCTACGCGATCGGTCCGGTGCCGAGCAGCAGCTCCTCGAGGACTACGGCGTCGTCGAGTTGGTCGGTCAGGCGACGACACCGTACGACTGCTGCCAGGCGAGGGTGACCAACATCCAGACCTTCGCCGCGCTCCTGCAGGGCCACATCATCGAGCCTGGCGCATCGCTGTCGCTGAACGACGCCGTGGGCCAGCGCACCGCGGAGAAGGGGTTCGTCGAAGCCGGCGTGATCTACTCCGGCGAGCTCACCAGCGACGTCGGCGGCGGCATCTCGCAGTTCGCGACGACGTTCTTCCAGGCCTCGTTCTACGCCGGGCTCGACATCGACAAGTACGCGCCGCACACGATCTGGTTTGCCCGCTACGTCGACTACGCCGGACGCGCCGGCATCGAGTCGACCATCAGCTGGCCCCGACCCGACGTCGTCGTCACCAACAACGCCCCCTACCCGGTGCTGGTCTGGCCCACCTGGACCGACACGTCGCTCACGGTGAGCCTCTACTCGACTGCCTACGCCACAGCCCAGGTCGCCGGGCAGGACATCTCCTGGGACGACCAGTGCAAGGTCATCCGCACCCGCCGGATCCGCACGTTCCCCGACGGCAGTGAGAAAGCGGACACCTTCGTTGCGCGCTACCAGCCCGGCAATGGCATCGGGTGCGACGGCAAGCCCACCAACCCCGACTCGTCGACGCCTGAGCCGACCGGGACTGCCGAGCCGACGACCCCGGCCGAGCAGACTCCCGACCAGACCGCGACACCAGCGCCGGAGCCGACAGCGACGGCGACCTCCGGCTGACGCCGCGCCGTCCCGCGGTCGGCGCGGCAGCGAGGCGCCGCTAGCCTCCTCTCGGTGACCAGCCGGCACCCCCCCGACCGCACCGATGTCCTCGTCGTCGGCGCCGGCCCCGCCGGATGCGCCGCTGCCATCGAACTAGTCCGCGCCGGCCGCTCGGTGACCGTCATCGACAAGGCGACGTTCCCCCGAGACAAGTGCTGCGGCGACGGGCTCACAGCCGACGCTCTGCGCGTCCTCGACGATCTCGGGCTCCGACCCGACCAGGTGCCGAACTGGAACAGCGTGACCGACGTGATCGTACGGTCCCCGCACGGTCGTGAGCTCGTGCTGCCGCTTCCCGGCGGTCCCGGCCACTACGCGGCCGTCGTGCCACGCATCGACCTCGACAACGAGCTGTTCCACCTCGCCCGAAGCGCCGGAGCCGATGTGCGAGAGGCAGCGGGGCTCGAGTCGATACGTGAGCTCGGCGACCGCGTCGTCGTCGCGTTGTCCGACGGAACCACCGTGGAGGCACGCTACGTCGTGGCCGCCGACGGCATGTGGTCACCGACACGGAAGGCCCTGGGTCTCGAGGTCGACGGCTACCGCGGCGAATGGCACGCGTACCGTCAGTACTTCTCGAACACCTCGGGACCCCGGTCGCAACACCTGGTCGTGTGGTTCGAACCCGACCTCCTGCCGGGCTACGCGTGGTCGTTCCCGCTTCCCGGGCAGCGGGTCAACGTGGGATTCGGCATCGTGCGCGGCGGCGCACACCGGGTCGGCGACATGGGTCGCCTGTGGACCGACCTGCTGACCCGCAACCACGTCCGCGATGTCCTCGGAGCGGGCGCCACGCCCGAGGACACCCCGAAGGCCTGGCCGATCCCGGCACGGCTCCAGGGCCTCCCCACCCATCATGGGCGCGTGCTGTTCGTCGGCGATGCCATCGGGGCGACCGACCCCATGACCGGCGAGGGCATCGCGCAGGCGTTGCGCTCCGGCCAGATCGCGGCGCGTGCACTCATCGCCGCAGGCCCCCACCGGCCCGACCTCGCCGGTGCTCGCCACGGCGCCGAGCTCGACTCCGAAATCGGCCGCGACCACCGATTCGCGCGTCGTCTCCAAGGCCCCCTCGAGAGCGTCGAGACCACCGAGAGGCTCCTGCGCCTCGTCGATCTCAATGCCTGGACCCGACGCAACTTCGCCCGATGGATGTTCGAGGACTACCCGAGAGCCATCGCATTGACTCCAGACCGCTGGGAACGCACCATCTTCGACCGACCCGGAGCATTCCGTCGACTGGCGCCCCCGTTGCCGGCGCAGGCCGACGCGGCACCCGGCCTCGGGGTTCGGTCTTGAGTCGCGGGAACGGACCCATCGAGATCCCGGCCTGGGTCGATGACATCGACGCAGCCGTCGACCGGGCATGGGAACCCATCCGCCACGTCGCGGTCCTCGACCGCGTGTTCTACGGCGCATCGGCCGCAGCGGACTTCAGCCTGCTCTGGCAGGCCTGCAACGTCGGGCTCTTCCTCACGGGCCGCCACCGAGCAAGAGACGCCGCCCGCATCGCGTTGGTGCTCGGCGTCGAATCGCTCGTCGTCAACCAGGGCGTCAAGCGTCTGTTCGGTCGTCGCCGCCCCACCGAGCACCCTTCCGAGCGCACCCAGCACCTCCGCCAACCGTTGACCTCGAGCTTTCCGAGCGGCCACGCCAGCGCGGCCGTCGTCGCCTCCTCGCTCCTGTCGGCGTCGGAGCCCCGGCTTTCGCCACTCTTCGGGGCCACGGCTGCGGTCGTCGCCGCCAGTCGCCTCCACGTCCGCATCCACCACGCGTCCGATGTGGTGGCGGGGGCGGCCGTGGGGCTCGTGCTCGTGCGGACGATCCGGCGCGTGGTGCGCTGACCGCGCCCAAATCGGGCGCCGCCCGCGCTACGGTGAGGAGCGCGCGGGCTGGCGTAGGTCAGCGAGGGAACTTCGGGTGAGGGCGATCGGGTTCGGTTCTCGAATGAGATCCAGGACGTCGTACACGGGGACATTCACCTGTCCGCGGGAGAACACGAGACGGCGGTTCCGCATGAAGGCGGCCCGCCGCTGGCTTCGCGTGGGGCGCCTTTCGATGCTCCCGATAGGACCGCTGCGTCACTACGTCGAATGCGTGTCGTGCCAGTCGACCTATGCCCCTGAAGTCCTGACCGCGGCCGCGGCGACGGCGGGCCCGAGCGAGGACGTGCTCACCACCGTGCTCCGGCAGGTCGTGGTCGCACTGTTGCGCACCGGCGATCTCCCCGTCGCCGTGGCGCGTCATCGCAAGGCCGTCATCGTCCTGCAGCGCTACGCCAATCGGCCTTATGGCGCCCGTGATCTCGACGACGACCTCAGGGAGCTCGCCGGGGTCGACCTCGAGGAGCGCCTCGATGCACTCTCGCCTCGGCTCAACGACCTGGGGCGCTCGGCCGTGCTTGCTGCGTGCGCCCAGCTCGCACCGGTGAGCGCCCGAGAGGAGCCCGCCTACCGCGAGGTGGCATTGGAGGTCGCCCGATCGCTGGCCATCCCGACTGCGCTCATGCGGCGCGAACTGGATCTGCGGGCGGTGCGTGCCGCAGTCAGCTGACGGTCTTGCCCTCGCAGTCTGCGCTCGATCAGAGGCAAGCGCGCCAGGCCCCCAGGCGCAGACGGGGCCCAGCGGGCGACGCCGGCTTCAGCTCGTCAGGGCGGGGGCGTCGGTGGCCTCGACTTGCATCAGCAGGAGCCGCAGGTCGAGCAGCAGGTCGGCGACTTCCGATGCCGACACAAGGGCGCGGCTCTGGAGATGGCTCAGTCCCCCGTCGATCATGGACAAGGCCTGGTCGAGTCGATCCGCAGTCTCAGTCATCTGCTCGCCTTCCGTCGGTGGCCAGGTCGTCCTGGGGTCGTGGGTCCACACTAGTCACGTCTGGGCTCCGAACCAGTACGCGAACGGGCACTTCCTCCCTGAGCGCGCCACAATGGCCGCGATGTCGACCGTCGATCTCCACGGAGTGACCACGCGCGCCACGCCACGTGCCTTGGTCGATCTGCACCGGGGTACCGAGCCCGGTGAGCGTGTCGATGTCCGGTTCTCCGCACGACTCTCGGCGTGGCGTCGTGCCGACGTCGCGGAGGGGGCCGGTTTCGCGTTGGTCGCGGGCATTTCCGCTGCGACGACCACCCTCGAGCGCGTGTGGTCGTTGCCCGACACCGTCGGTCCCGACATGACGCTGCTCGTCTCGGGGCTGAACCCGAGCCCCGCCGCCGCCGACGCCGGCGTGGGTTTCTTCCGGCCCGGCAATCGCTTCTGGCCGGCGGCGCTGGCCGCGGGCCTGGTCAGCGCCGACCGCGATCCGCTCCATGCCCTCGAACACCATGCGCTGGGCATGACCGACGTCGTCAAGCGCACGACCCGTCGCGCCGACGAGCTGTCAACGGCGGAATACGCGGCGGGGATGGCGCGCCTCGATCGCCTCGTCCGCTGGTTGCGCCCGCGCTCGGTCTGTTTCGTGGGTCTCGCCGGCTGGCGATCCGCGGTCGACCGCCACGCCCGCCCCGGCCTGCAGGAGCGCAGGCTCGGCGGGCGACCCGTGCACGTCATCCCGAGCACGAGCGGCCTCAACGCGAGCTCGACGCTCGCCGATCTCACCACCCATCTCGCCGCCGCCGCAGCCGCTGCTGGCAGGTGAACGAGAGCCGATCACCAGGCGTCCAGGGCCCCGGTCAACGAGGGGACAGGTCTCGCAACGCCTGGGCGGGATCGACACCGGCGAAGGGCATCACGCTGAGCGAGATGCTGGTGACGCCGTTGGCGAAGTAGCGCTCGATGTGCGCTCGGCAATCCGCGGCCGAACCGTGGATGAAGAGCTCGTCGACGACGCTGTCGGGCATCACCGCGAGCGAGCCGGCCCGGTCGCCTGCGTCCCAGCGAGACCAGTGCTCGCCGAGCACGTCGGTCCGGCCGAGCCACTCGTGGAACTTCCGATAGACGGGCACGTTCACGTACGCCGCGATCGACCGCTTGGCCGCGGCCCGGACCGTCTCGGCATCCTCGCTCGGGCACACGAACAACCGGGCGACGATCTCCTTGCCCGGGCCTTCCTCGTGCACGATCCCCGCGACGCGCCGCACGTCGTCGGCGGAGAGCCAGTTGACGATCGCACCGTCGCCTTCTCGGCCCGCGAGACGCAGCATGCCTTCGCGGAGCGCAGCGACGAGAATCGGTACTGGCTCGGCGGGCGGGCGTACGCCGAGGCGGAAGCCGTTCACCGAGAACGTGTCGTACTGTTCGACCACCTTCTCGCCGGTCAACGCGGTCCGCAGGAAGCCGATCATGTCCCGGGTGCGCTTGTAGGGCTCCACGAACGCGATGTCGTTCCATCGCTCGACGATGACATTGGACGACGAACCAATACCGAGCACGAACCGGCCCGGCGCCGCCGACGCCATCGAGGCGACCGACTGCGCCATGAGGGCGGGGCCCCGGGTGAACGCGGGCACGATGGCGGTGCCGAGCCGGAGTTCCGGTGCGTGTACCGATGCCACCGCGAGCGGGGTGAACGCGTCGGCGCCATCGGCTTCCGATGACCAGATCTCGGTGTAGCCGAGATCGACGAGCTCCCGCAGCGCCGGGCCCTGTTCGGCGAGCAGCCCCCCGAGCGGCACCGTTACTCCGTAGTTCGCCATGATCGCTCCTCCTGGCCTCGGCGCGAGTGCGTTCCGCGCCGAGGCCAACCTAGTGCGCGCTCCGCCACTGTTTGCACGAGTGTCGACGACCGCCCGGCGAGAGTGTCACACCCCTTGCGCATACTCGTGACATGAGCAAGCAACTCCGACTCATCGAACCCAGCCCCCCGGCCTGGCGCCTCGACACCGAGACGAAGCGGGTCGGACGTGCGGGCATCGCCGCTGCCCGCGAGGCCCTGCGCAACAGCCGCCCCCGCTACGCTGCACCCCGAGCCGCCTGAGACTCCCGTCGCCGCTTCCCCCTGGTCCATCCGAGGAGTCCCCGGGAGAAGCCGTGCCCAGCCCTTCCCGCCGCCGCAGTGCTGTCCTTGCACGTCTGGCGTCGGTCACGATCGTGGCCGTGGCGTTGTCCACATCGTGCAGCCCGCCGACACAGCCGACCGCGGGTCAGGTCCCGACGACCGTCGTGCGGGTGATCGACGGCGACACCCTGGTCGCGTCGATCGCCGGCTCCGCACACACGGTGCGCTTGATCGGGATCGACACACCCGAGATCGCCCATCACGATCAACCCGGCGAGTGTTTCGGGCCGGAGGCAGCCGAGCGCACGACGGCGCTCCTGCCACCGGGCAGCCGCATCGCGCTCCACCTCGACGCCGAGACGCGTGACCGCTACGGCCGACTCCTCGCCTACGTCCACATCGGTGACGTGCTCGTCAACGCCACGCTCGTCGAGGACGGATTCGCCACCACGCTGCCGATCGCACCCAACACCGCGCTTCGCGACCGCCTCGCCCTCGCCGAGAACGACGCCAGACGTGCCGGTCGAGGCCTGTGGGGCGCCTGCCAGTAGATTCGAAGCGTGAGCGACCTCGTATCCCGGCTCGGGCATCCCTCCGACGCACGACTGCTGATTCTCAGCTGCACCAACCTCGGACAGGCCCACGGCGCGAACGTGGCCGTCTACGAGAGCCTGCGCCAGGGCCTCGCCACGACCGCATCGCTGATGGTGCCCTGCCCGTGGGCTCGCGACGCCGCCGAGCGCTTCCACGGCGAGGACGTCGGCGTGCAGATCACCCTCAATGCCGAGCTCGACCGCTACCGCTGGGGTCCCGTCACCATGTCCCCGTCGCTCATCGACGGCGATGGCGGTTTTCCGCGGACCCGAGCCGACCTCTGGGACCACGCCGACCTCGACGAACTCCGGCGCGAGTGCCGCGCGCAAGTGGAACGAGCGATCCTCTGGGGCTTCGACGTAACGCATCTCAGCGTGCATCTCGATGCGCTGCAGCAACGTCCTGAGTTCTTCGACATCTATCTCGACCTGGCGTGCGAGTATCTCCTTCCGATTGAGCTGCCCTCTGGCCCCGACGAGGCCCGCTCCGGCTTTCCCGCACGGGCGCTCGCCGCCGAAGAGGGCGTGGTCTTCGCCGATTACGTGGTCGACATCGCAACCCGCCCGTCACGGACCGCGTTCGAGCACGCAATCGGCAACCTGGAGCCCGGCGTGACCCTCATGCGGGTGCGTCCCGCGCTCGACGCGCCGGAGATTCGGGGGCTCGATCCCGAATGGTCTCGGCGGGTCGAAGACTACCTTCTCGTTGCCCACGACCCGGGGGCGGCCGCGATCGTCGCCCGTTCGGGAGCCTCACTCATCGGCTACCGCGAGCTACGCGCCCTCATGCGCCCCTGAAGGCAAGGAGCTCGGCCCGCCCTCAGTCGGTGATCTCGGCCATGGCCACGCACAGCGAGCGCAAGGGATCAGACGCCCGCCACGACCGGAGATCGACCAAGAGGCGCCGATAGTCGCCGTCGACCTTGACCCGCCCCTGCATGAAGGACACCTCCAGCTCGACGTCGCCACGCAGCACTGCGAGGGCATCTGCGGCCTTGGCAGCGATCATGCAGTCGGGTGCGACGTGCTTGCCCTTGGCGACCCCGGCGAGCCGTCCGCTCTGCCACACGGCGTAGAACCGCACCTTGCCATCGGGTGCACCGTCGATCTCGTGTTGGCACACGATGGAGGCGCCTTCGAAGTCGGGCAGTGCGCCCCCTCGTGATGCCAGCTCCGACAGCCAGTCGTCAGTGAGGAACGGCGGCATCAGCGAACTCCTTGGCCGATGGCAACCCCGGCGAACAAGTCGTCTTCGGGCAACGACGTAGTGACCCGTGCATCGGCGAGGATGTAGTCCTCCCACGGATACGCCTCTGCCGCCACCTCGGGTGGAAGCCCGAACCAGAACGGTGAGGTCGGATCGACCTGGGTTGCATGCGCCCGCAACGCGTCGAAGCGCTGCTCGAACCACTTCGCGACATCGACCTTGGTGGTGATGCGGTGATCCATCGACGGGCGGGAGAAGAAGTGCTCTGCGTAGGGGGACTCGAGGTCGAGACGCAGGTGGGCCTCGTGGAGCGCCTCGACACGAGCCCGGCTCCAGCTGCTGTAGTACAGCTTCAGCGGTGTCCACGGCTCACCGGCTCCAGGGAAGGCGTCGGGATCCCCCGCCGCCTCCCACGCTGGGATGGTGATCTCGTGCACGCGCAGATGGTCAGGATGCTGGTAGCCCGACTGGTCGTCGGGATAGGTCACGATCACGTGGGGGCGCTCGGCGCGAATGATGCGCACGAGCCGTTCGACCGCCTCGTCGAGCGGCGCGACGGCGAAGCAATCAGGGTGCGCGTTCGCCTCGGAGTCGGGCATTCCGGAGTCCCGGTACCCCAGGTAGTGCACCTCGGCGTAGCCGAGGATGGCAGCCGCGCGGGCGAGCTCGGCGCGCCGCACCTCCGCGATCTGATCTCGAATGGCCGCGGCATCGAGGGCCGGGTTGAGGATGTCGCCCTCTTCGCCACCGGTGCAACAGACCAAGACGCTGCGCGCTCCCTCGTCGCGATAGCGGGCGACGGTCCCCGCGCCTTTCGACGACTCGTCGTCGGGGTGGGCGTGGACGGTGAGCAGGCGAGGCTGATCCATGGCACCGTCAACGCTATCCCGACCGACCCACGGGCGGGACCGGTGCCTCAACTTCACCCTGCCCGATACCGATGGCGCCTAGGTGAACGCAAGCTCAGAGCGCACCGCGCTGCTCGCAGTGGCTGCCCTCGGTATCGCCACGACGGCGATCCCGGCGCCGTGGTGGATCGCTCTGGTCCTCGCGTCCGCACTCGCCCTGGTCCTCGTCATCGGCCTGGCCCGATCGCACAACAAGATCCTCCCTGCGGCCGGCCCGACGCCGCCGGATTCGCCGGCAGTTCCGCCTACGGGTAGCAGCTCCGGGTTCACCGGCGTCGATGCACCCCTGGCGACCTCGGACCCCGATGACACCGGAACACGGTTCGCCGCCATCGCTTCCGCAGCCCGTCTTGCGCTCGACTCGAGCGACGACATCGCCGTCGCCGACCGCGTCGCACGGATCGTCTGCAGCACCTTCGGCGTTGCGAGCTGCGAGGTCTACCGGGTCAGCGACGGAGCCGTCGAGCTCGTCGCCGGCGTGCGTTCGGGCCATCGCGCCGAACGGGGCGTGCTCGCTCCGGGAAGCGACCCGCTCGCCGAGCAGGGCTCGGTGTCGCCGGTCGCCGTGTTCGCTTCCGACGATGGCGTCAGCGCCGATCCCGTGGCCCGCCAGTTCGCGACCGGCGTCGCGGTACCGATCACGGGAACCGGGCGGGGAGCGCTCGTGGTCCGCTCGATAATCCCTCGGGCGTTCACCGACACCGACGTCGCGTTCCTGCGAACGCTCGCGACGGTGCTCGCACTCGGCGATCAGCGACGCGGCGCCGAGCGCAACGCCATGCGGTCCACCCGCCAGGACACGCTCACCGGCCTCGTGAACCGTGGCGTGTTCCTCGATCGCCTCCGCAGCTCGCTGACTCGAGCGCGGCGCCAGCAGCGCATGGTCGCGGTCATGCTGATCGACATCGACAACTTCAAGGTCGTGAACGAGAGCCTCGGCCACGCCGCTGGCGACACCGTGCTCGAGTCATGTAGCAACCATCTGTCTGCGGCGCTGCGGCCCGGCGATGTCCTCGCCCGGTTCGGCGGTGACGAGTTCGTGGTGCTGGCGTCGGGACTCACGACGGTCGAAGCCGCCGCCATCGCTGCGGACCGACTGCGCGCGGCGGTCGAAGCTCCGGTGCACCTCGCTGGCCGCGAGGTACGGGTGACGGCCTCGGTCGGGCTCGCGATCGCCGAGGGAGACCCCACGGCCGAGGAGCTCCTGCAATACGCCGACGCTGCGCTCCACGAAGCCAAGAACCGTGGACGCGAACGCGTCGAACGCTTCACCCCGGCGTTGCTGGACGAGGCGGTGACCCGCTTGCGCACTGAGGGCGAGCTGCGAGATGCGCTCACCCATGATCAGCTGCGCGTCTTCTATCAACCGATCGTCGACCTCCACACGGGCCAGACGGTGGCCGCGGAAGCATTGGTCCGTTGGCTCCGACCGGGACGCGGGTTGGTGACCCCCGCCGAGTTCATTCCCATCTCCGAGTCGACCGGCCTGATCGAGGAAATCGGCGCCTGGGTGATCGGTGAGGCCGTCGCTCAGGCAGGACGGTGGGCCGCGGAGGGACGCCCGATGCAGGTGTCGGTCAACCTCGCGCAGCGACAGCTCGGCGACCCCCGCCTCCTCTCGGTCATCGATCAGGCACTCGACGCCCACAGACTCTCCCCGAGCCTGTTGGCCGTCGAGCTCACCGAAGGAACGGTCATGGCCGACCGGGCGACGACGTTGAACACCCTCCAGCAGATCGCGGCGCGAGGCATCAGCATCGCCATCGACGACTTCGGAACCGGATATTCGTCGATGGCGTACCTGCAGACGCTGCCGGTGGACGTGGTGAAGATCGATCGTTCCTTCGTGTCCGGCGTCGATCGCTCGAAATCCGACTACGCCATCACCTCGGCGATGATCCAGGTCTGTCGGGCACTGGGCAAGACCGTGGTGGCCGAGGGTGTCGAGACCGAACAGCAGCTCGAGCTGCTCCGTGATCTCAACTGCGATCAGGCCCAGGGCTACCTGTTCTCCCCCGCAGTGATCGATCTGCAGCCCCCGAGCACCCAGGAGTCCTGGAGTCAGCTGATCATCGGCCGGTTGTGATCAGCGGAAGTCTCGCGACGGGGGTCCGGCCGCGACGGGGAACGGTTCGAGATGCTCGGCGATGACGTTGACCACCCCCTCGTTGCGCTCGAGACGACCTCGAACCAACAACGCCGTGGCGCTGCGGGCGATGGCGCGGTGACGGATCCAGCATCCTTTGGACACCACGATGTTGACGAGGCCGGTCTCGTCCTCGAGATTGAGGAACGTGGTGCCGCCGGCGGTGGCGGGACGCTGGCGATGCGTGACGATGCCGCCGACCAGAACCCGCTCCGACGGGTGCCGATGCAACTCCGACGCGGGCACCACCCCCAACGCATCCAGCTCGCGGCGCACGAACCGGGTGGGATGGCCGTCATAGGCGATGCCCGTGGACCAGAAGTCGGCGATCGCCAGTTCGCGGTCGGACATTCCCGGTAGCTGTGGCGCCTCGACTCCGGTGACAATGCCTGGCAGCTGTCCTGGTCCGGTGTGGGCGAGCGCGCCGGCGGTCCACAACGCCTGTCGACGGCGGTGATCGAGATCGTCTCCGGCCGCGAAGGACGCGACCTCATCGAGATCGTCGAGCGCGCCGGCAGTGGCGAGGGCCTCGAGCACCGGTTGCTTCAGGCCCAGTCGGCGTCGGAGATCCTCGATCGAGTCGTACGGCTGTCCAGCCTCGATGTCCTCTGCCAGGTCGATGCCGATGTGGCGCACGTATTCGAGCCCCAATCGCACTCGAGGTCGGTGGGGATCGGTCCCCTCCACCAGCAACGCGGTCGCGCGGGAGTGGTTGACGTGAGGGTGCAACACCTCGACCCCATGGCGACGGGCGTCCTGCACGAGTGAATGAGGAGAGTAGAACCCCATCGGCTGTGCATTGAGCAGCGCCGCGCAGAACGCCGCTGGGTAGTGGTACTTGATCCATGAACTGATGTAGACGAGGTAGGCGAAGCTCACCGAGTGGCTCTCGGGGAACCCAAAGTTGGCGAAGGCAGCGAGCTTCTCCCAGATGGCGTCGGCGACCTCGCCGGTGATGCCACGATCGGCCATCCCGCTGTAGAGCCGGGCACGCAGCCGTTCCATGCGCTCGGTGCTGCGCTTGGAACCCATGGCCTGACGGAGCTGGTCGGCCTCGGCGGGGGTGAACCCCGCGACGTCGATCGCCATCTGCATCAGCTGCTCCTGGAACAGCGGGATGCCGAGGGTCTTGGTCAGTGCCGGCTCGAGCAGCGGATGCAGGAACGTGACCGGTTCCTGACCGTTGCGGCGCCGGATGTAGGGATGCACCGAGCCGCCCTGGATCGGGCCGGGGCGGATCAGCGCGACCTCGACCACCAGGTCGTAGAAGGTCCGGGGACGCAGCCGTGGCAACGTGGCCATCTGTGCCCGTGACTCGACCTGGAACACGCCGATGGAGTCGGCGGCACACAACATGTCGTAGACTTCGGGCTCCTGGGGGAGGGCGGCGATGTCGATGTGGACCCCGTGGCCATCGGCGATGAGGTCGACGGCCTCGTGGATCGCCGTGAGCATGCCCAAGCCGAGCAGATCGAACTTCACCAGACCGGCGGCGGCGCAGTCGTCCTTGTCCCATTGCAGGACGCTGCGATCGGCCATGCGGGCCCACTCGACCGGGCACACCTCGACGATGGGCCGGTCGCACAACACCATGCCACCGGAGTGGATACCCAGATGGCGTGGTGCATGTTCGAGCTCGGTCGCGAGCGAGAGCACGTCGCCGGGGATGTCCGCGGTGACACCCAGCCCACCCCAGCGGTCGACAGACTTGGCGAAGGCGTCCTGCTGTCCGGTGGCATAGCCGAGGGCCTTGGCCATGTCGCGCACCGAAGACCGGGCGCGGTAGGTGACGACGTTGCAAACCTGGGCGGCGTACTGGCGGCCGTACCTGGCATAGACGTACTGGATGACCTCCTCGCGCCGACCGCTCTCGATGTCGATGTCGATGTCGGGCGGACCGTCGCGGGCGACCGACAGGAACCGCTCGAACAACAACCCGAGCGAGACCGCATCGGCGCTGGTGATACCAAGGGCGTAACAGACCGCCGAGTTCGCCGCCGATCCCCGTCCCTGGCAGTAGATGTCCGACCGTTTACAGAAATCGACGATGTCCCAGACGATCAGGAAATAGCCCGGGAAGTGCAGCGTGCCGATGATGTCGAGCTCGTGATCGATCTGGGCCCAGGCTCCTGGTACCCGCTCTGCGTCGCGGCTGCCGTAGCGCCGGCAGGCGCCTCGGGTTGTGAGCTCGCGTAGCCACGACATCTCGTCGTGGCCCTCGGGGCACGGGAACGGTGGCAGATCGGGAGCCACCAGCTGGAGATCGAAGGCACACTCCCCCGCCAGCTCGGCGGCCCGCTCGACCACCCCCGGATAGCGGGCGAACCAGACGAGCTGCTCACGTCCTGAACGCAGGTGCGCGGTGGCCGCAGCAGGGAGGTGACCCTCGAGCTCGTCGAGCGAGGACCGGGCGCGCACCGCGGCCATGGCCGTCGCCAGCCGCCGTCGAGCCGGTGTGTGGTAGTGCACGTTGTTGGTGGCGACCAGGTCGACTCCCGCGGAGATCGCCATCTCGGCCAGCCGGTCGTTGCGTACCGAGTCGAGTGGATCGCCGTGGTCCCACAGTTCCACACTGACCTGCGAGATCCCGAAGGCGGCGATGAGGCGGTCGAGCTGGCGTCGTGCCGCTGCCGGCCCGTCGTGTACCAGCGCCGTCGAGACCAGCCCCTTTCGGCAACCGGTGAGGACCTGCCAGTGACCACCACCGTTGTGGGCCCCGATCTCGGCGAGCTGGTCGAGGGTGAGGTGCGGCTTGCCCTTCTCGCCGGCCATCTGCCCGTCGCTGATGGCTCGTCCGAGCAACGCATAGCCCTGGGGGTCACGGGCGAGCACCAGGAGTTGCCGGGCGGTACCTCCGTCGGGTGGATCGCCGGCGGCGGACAAGATGGTCGGCGGTTCGGTGATGGTGAGCTCGCTGCCGAAGACCGTGGGCAGACCGAGCTCCCGAGCAGCCTCGGCGAAACGCACGACGCCGTAGAAGCCGTTGTGATCGGTGAGTGCCAGAGCCTCGAGCCCGAGTCGCACGGCTTCTTCGACCAACTCCTCGGGGTCGGAGGCGCCATCGAGGAAGCTGAAGTTCGAGTGGCAGTGCAGCTCCGCATAGGGCGCGGTGCCCGCTTCCCGTTCGATCGCCCGAGGCGCTTCGTAAGGTGTCCGCTTGCGAGACCATGCCGGACTGTCGCCCCCGTCGCCGGGGGCCCAGGGGTCGGGTTTGCCGCTCGGGGCGCGCCGTTCCGGCTGGTCGGACAGTCGCCGCTCGATCTCGGACCATGGCACCGGAGGATTTCGCCATCCCATAGAGAGCGCGACCCTAATCGAACAGGTGTTCGATTACAATGCCGCGACCGACCCGTGCCGCGAATCCTCCGGTGCCGTGATCCGAGGTGCGCTCGGGCCTCGGCGTTCGAACGAGCCATGGCGATGACCACCACCAGAACCCAGTTCGGGAACCTCAACGTCGGGCTCGACGGGCCTGCGCCCGTTCCCACTTGCGTTGCCGGCTCCTGCAGGCCTTGCGACAGAACCGATGACTCGCCGACCGGGCCTCGAACAGCTCGTCGCATCGCCAGTAGGCACAACCCACGATCCGATCAGGATCGACTTCGCGATCGTCGGGGTGCTCGGGGCCGGAGGCGTCCACGTCAAAAGTGGACCACAGTCTCGGCGGCGCCGCAGCCCGGGAGCGCTGGCAGACTGGGACCATGGCGCTCGACCCCTCCAATCTCTCCGACGCGGTGATCGGCTTCCTCACCGAACGCCACCTGGCCACGCTGACCACCTTGCGGTCCGACGGGTCACCCCACGTCGTGGCCGTCGGGTTCACGTGGGACGACGACACCCGCGTGGCGCGGATCATCACCTGGGCCGCGTCGCAGAAGGCGGTCAACGTCGCACGTGGCGGCACTCGGGCCGTGGTCTGCCAGGTCGACGGCGGACGATGGCTCGCGCTCGAGGGCCCAGCACGACTGGCGACCGACCCCGAGTCGTGCCGCGAGGGCGTCCGGCACTACAGCGCCCGCTACTCGGAGCCGGCCCATCGCGAGGATCGCGCCGTCATCGAGATCGCCGTCGACCGCGTCCTCGGACGGGCCTGACCGCAACCGGGCCCCCGAGCCCGCCGCAGCGAACCCGACGCAATCGACAAATTGTAGAATCGCCCCGTGCGCTCCGCCTCGGCCTCACCGCTCGCCCTCCGTGTCAGCGGACGTCGACTGCTCGACCGCATCGACGAGCTCGCTGCCATCGGCGCCATCGAGGGCACACAGGGGTGCGCGCGCCTCGCCCTCACCGACGCGGACCGACGCGGGCGCGACCTCGTGACAGCCTCGATGCGCGATCTCGGCATGGAGGTCGCCGTGGACGGCGTCGGCAACGTCGTGGGCATCTGGTGCGGCGCCGCCACCGATGCCTCGCTGGCGCCGGTCATGACCGGCAGCCACATCGACACCGTGCGCACCGGTGGTCGCTACGACGGGAACCTCGGCGTCCTGGCCGGGCTCGAAGTCGTCGAGACGCTCTCGGAGGCAGGCGCATCGCCCACGCGACCGATCGCGGTGGCGTTCTTCACGAACGAGGAGGGCGCTCGCTTCCCCCCGGACATGCTCGGCAGCCTCGTCTACGTCGGCGGAATGCCCCTGGAAGACGCGCTCGACATCACGGGAATCGACGGCACCAACGTCGGTGCCGAGCTCGAGAAGATCGGCTACCGCGGCGCCGCGCCCTGCCCGGCAACGCCTCCCCACGCCTTCGTCGAGCTCCACATCGAGCAGGGTCCGGTCCTCGACACTGAAGGGTTCGTCATCGGGGCCGTCGAAGGCGTCCAGGGGATCAGCTGGACCGAACTGACCATCGTCGGGCAGTCCAATCACGCCGGCACGACGCCGATGCACCTCCGCCACGATGCCGGATACGTCGCGGCAGCCGTCACGACCTTCGTCCGCGACCTCGCGCTCGAATCGGGCGGCACCCAGGTCGGCACCGTCGGCGCGCTCACCCTGCACCCGAACCTGGTGAACGTGATCGCGTCGCGCGCAACGATGCGGGTCGACCTGCGCAACACCGACGAGGCCCGGCTCGGCGAGGCCGAAGCCCGGCTCGCGACATTCTGCGACGAGCTCGCCGCCCGCGAGGGCGTGACCGTCGAGGCCCGGCGGCTTGCGCGATTCGAGCCGGTCGACTTCGATCCCAGCCTGGTCGACAAGGTCGCAGCGACCGCCGCAGCGCTCGGCCACCGCGCCCGACGGATGCCCTCAGGGGCAGGTCACGACGCCCAGATGCTGGCGAGGGTCTGCCCAGCGGCAATGATCTTCATACCGAGCGTGGCTGGTATCTCCCACAACCCTGCGGAGTTCACCGATCCCGCACACCTCGAGGCTGGAGCCAACGTCTTGCTGCACCTCCTCATCGACCTGGCCGGCGGGTTGTGCTGACATGGCGACCATGACCGACACCTCAGCCCCCGATCCCGATCGGGCTGCCGACGGACCGCTGACGGAGCGTCCCGGCCGACCGCTCACCGTCGCTGCCGCCCAGCTCGGCCCGATCGGTCGCAACGAGCCACGCGACGCGGTGGTCGACCGTCTCATCGCCCTCGTCGAGCGCGCGGCGACACGCGGCGTGGAGCTGATCGTGTTCCCCGAGCTGGCGCTCACCACATTCTTCCCCCGGTGGTTCGTCGAGGGCGAGCCCGACCTCGACCTGGACTGGTTCTACGAACGCGAGATGCCGGGCCCCCACACCCGGCGGCTCTTCGACGCCGCGAAAGCCCACCGCATCGGCTTCAGCCTCGGATACGCCGAGCTCACGCCTGACGGGCATCGCTACAACACCCAGATCCTGGTGGAGCGAGACGGCACCGTCGTTGGCCGGTACCGCAAGGTGCACCTTCCGGGACACCGCGAGCACGAGCCGTGGCGCGAGTTCCAACACCTCGAGCGGCGATACTTCGAACCCGGAGACAGCTTCCCCACTTGGCGGGCCTTCGGCGGCGTCGTCGGCATGGCGATCTGCAACGACCGCCGCTGGCCGGAGACCTATCGGTGTTTGGCCCTGGGCGGGGCCGAGCTGATCCTCATCGGCTACAACACCCCGCTGCACTATGCACCCGACCCCACCCAGGACCCCCTGCAGGCGCATCACAACCATCTCGTCATGGCCGCGGGCGCGTATCAGAACGGCTGCTACGTGATCGGTTCGGCCAAGGGCGGCAACGAAGAGGGCGTCGACGCGCTGGCAGACAGCTGTGTGGTCGCTCCGAACGGCCGGGTGGTGGCCCTCGCGACCACGACCGGGGACGAGCTCGTGGTCAGCGACATCGACCTCGACCTGTGTGCCCACTACAAGGCAACGCTCTTCGACTTCGAGCGCTACCGCAGACCCGAGGTCTACACCGCGATCACCGCGCAGAAGGCGGCGGTCCCGCCACCGCACCCGACACAGGAAGGCCGGTCCTGATGACAAGCTTCGAGCTCAACGGCAGCCAGGTCAGCGTCGACGACGGTCACCCCCACCTGCTGAGCGCGCTGCGCGAAGAGCTCGACGTCGTCTCGCCCAAAGACGGCTGCGCGCCAAGTGGACAGTGCGGCTGCTGCACGGTGCTCGTCGACGGAAAGGCACGCGTCGCGTGCCAGACGAGCCTCGACAAGGTCGCGGGTGCCACGGTCACGACCATCGAGGGCCTCGACACGGCCGAGGTCGAGCGCATGGCCGATGCATTCGCTGCCTGCGGGGCGCTCCAGTGCGGCTTCTGCACCCCTGGCATCGTCATCCGCACCAAGTCGCTGCTGGATCGCAAGGGCGCTGATTGCACCCGTGAGGACGCAGCGCGCCACCTCGGAGGCCACCTCTGCCGCTGCACCGGCTACGTCAAGATCCTCGATGCCGTCGAGGCGCTCGCGTCCGGTTCGCTACCCGAGCTGGTGGCGCCGGGAGGCGTCGGCAGCCGTGGCGTCAAGTACGAGGGTCGCGACCTCTCGGTGGGGCGCCGACCGTTCATCGACGACCTCCGTCCCGCAGGGTTGCTCCACGGGGCCTTCACGTTGGCGGCGCATGCTCGTGCCAACGTCGTCGCCATCGACACCGCTGCTGCGGCCGCCGTGGCCGGCGTCGAGCGTGTGTTGACCGGTGCCGACGTCCCCGGTGAGCTCAGATCCGGGATCATCCACAAGGACTGGCCGATCTTCATACCGGTCGGCGGTCGCACCAGCTACCTGGGCGACGTGCTCGCCATGGTGGTCGCCGACACCCGGGCCACCGCCCGGCTCGCCGCCGAGCTCGTCGAGGTCACCTACGACGTCCTCGAACCGCTGACCGACCCCGCCGCCGCCGTCGTCTCCGACGAGGACGCAGTGTGGGGACTCGAAGGCAACGTCCTGTCGCGCTCCACCTACGCCCGCGGCGATGCCGAGGCCGCGCTCGCCGCCTGCACGCACGTCGTCGAGGAGACCTTCCAGACCCAGCGGATCGACCACGCGTTCTTGGAGCCCGAGTCCACTCTCGCCATGCCCACCGCCGACGGGGGCCTGCACGTCTACAGCGGCGGCCAGGGCATCTGGGACGACCGGGACGACATCGCCCGGATCCTGGCGATCGATCCCCGGCTGGTCACCGTCGAGCTCGTCTCCAACGGCGGAGCCTTCGGCGGCAAGGAGGACATGTCCAACCAGGGTCAGACCGCGCTTGCCGCCTGGCTGCTGAAGCGCCCGGTGAAGACCACGTTCTCGCGTGAGGAGTCCTTCCTCGTGCACACCAAGCGCCACCCGATCCGGATGCAGTATCGGGCCGGTTGCGACGCCGACGGCAAGCTCCAGGCCCTGCACGTCCGCATGCTCGGGGACTCGGGGCCCTACGCGTCGGTCGGGATGAAGGTGCTCGAACGCGCCGCCGGCCACGCCAGCGGCCCCTACGTCGTGCCCAACATCGACGTCGAAGCCGTCGCCGCCCGCACCAACAATTCGGTGTGCGGCGCATTTCGCGGTTTCGGGGCCAATCAGGCCCAGTTCGCGATGGAGGGCGTCGTCGATCGACTCGCGGCGCTCGTCGGCATCTCCGGCTGGGATATGCGCAGTCGCAACGTCATCGACCCGGGCGTGGTCTGGGGTCCGGGTCAGATCATGGACGACGGAGCGCTGGGCGCCCGAGCCTGCCTCGAAGCCGTCAAGCCTGCCCACGACGCGGCAGTGGCCGCGGGCAAGCCCGTCGGAATCGGTCTGGGGCTCAAGAATTCGGGACTGGGCAACGGGTTCAAGGAAATCGCCCGGGCGGTCGTGCACTTCCGTGCCGACGGCATGATCGAGGTGCGCCACTGTTGGACCGAAATGGGGCAGGGCGTGCACACGGTGGCCCTCCAGGTTGCCGTCGAGGAACTGGGTGTCCCCGCAGGGCGCATCGAGGTGATCGTCGACACGACCCGTGAGCTCGGAGCCGGTCAGACCACGGGCAGCCGGGGCACCTTGATGGGTGCAGGTTCGGTGCAGGACGCCTGCCGGAAGGCGGTCGCCGACCATTGCCGGGTCGGCGTCGACTACGAGGGCGAGTACCGCGTCGACTGGACCAACTCGCTCTCCGACGGCGTCGAGCACCCGATCATCCACTCGACGTTCGGATACGCCGCACAGCTCGTGATTCTCGATCCCGACACCGGCGCGGTCGCCGCGGTGGTGGCGGCCCACGACGTCGGCCGCGCCGTCAACCCGATGCTCTGCGAGGGCCAGATCGAAGGCGCCGTGCACATGGGGCTGGGCTACGCCCTGAGCGAGGGGTTCCCCTGCGACGAGGACGGACGACCGACCAACACCACGCTGCGCAGCCTCGACATCATCCGCCCGAAGGACATGCCCGACGTCGAGGTCATCCTGGTCGAGAAGCCCCAGCCCGATGCGCCCTACGGCATCAAGGGCGTCGGTGAGATCGGTCTGGTGCCAACGGCGGGGGCGGTCGCCGCGGCCCTGCACCAGCACGACGGCGAATGGCGCAACGAGCTGCCCATCGTGAACGTCTCGAACCGCGAGCGAGCATCGGCGTGGCGCTGAGCGTGCCGGCGGCCGGGCTCGGCCCGGACCAGACCCACGGTCTGGTGTGCGCGCACCACCATCTCTACTCGGCGCTCGCACGCGGCATGCCCGCTCCCTCGCGCACGCCCGAGTCGTTCCGCGACATCCTCGAGCTCGTCTGGTGGCGGCTCGACCGCGCCCTCGATCTCGACATCATCGAGTGGTCCGCGAAACTCGGCGCGCTCGAGGCACTCGAGGCCGGCACCACCTGCATCATCGATCACCACGAATCACCTGGGGTGATCGAGGGCTCGCTGACAGTCATCGCCGACGCGTGCGCGCAGGTCGGGGTGCGCGTCAATACGTGCTACGGCGTCACCGACCGCCACCCTGGAGGGTTCGATCCGCGCCGCGGCATCACCGGCGACGCCCGCCGCGGACTCGACGAGAACCGCCGGTTCCTCGCCGGCGGTGGCACCGGGATGGTCGGTGTCCACGCCGCATTCACCTGTTCCGACGAGACGTTGGCCGCCGCAGCGGCACTCGCGGACGAGATGGGCGTCGGGGTCCACATCCACGTCGCCGAGGGGATCGACGACCGTGATGCACCCGAGCGCCTCGCCGGACTCACGAACGATCGCTGGCTCCTGGTCCACGGCGTACACCTTCGCGACGATCACGGTCTGGCGGGCACCATCGTGCACAACCCGAGGTCGAACATGAACAACGCCGTCGGCTACGCACGACCGACCCGCTTTGCGAACGCGGTCGGGCTGGGAACCGACGGGATCGGCGCCGACATGGTCGACGAGCACCGCCTCGCCTATGTCCGCCTGCGCGAGAGTGACGTCACCGAGTCGCCCCAGACCCCTTGGCAATGGCTCGTGCAGACCAACCCCGACCTCTTCCCCGCCTGTCGGGACGACGTCGTCACCTGGTCCTACGACGACATGGACCCATGGAAGCTCGCCTTCACCACCGGTGTGACGCCGACGGAGATCACCGTCGGCGGCGAGCGCGTGATGCAGGACGGTCGGCTCACGCGGGTCGACGCGACCGAGATACGGGCCAAAGCTGCCGAAGCCGCATCCAAACTGCACAGAAAGCTCGGGGAACTCCCATGACTGCAGCCCTCTACCTGCAAGACGCGCACACGATCAGGGAGGCGATGCGTTACGCCCGGTACGCCGAACAGTCCGGCTTCGACGCCGTGTGGCAGGCCGATTCGCGGCTCGTCCGCGAAGCCTGTGTGCCCATGGCGGCGTTCGCGGCCACCACCGACCGAGTCAAGATCGGCAGCGGCGTGGTCGACTGTTGGACCCGTAATCCCGCCCGGCTGGCCTCGACGTTCTCGACCCTCGACGACCTGGCGCCGGGGCGCATCATCTTGGGCATCGGCGCGTGGTGGGACCCGTTGGCGGCAAAGGTGGGAATCGAGCGGGCCAAACCGCTCCGGGTCATGCGCGAGGTGGTCGAGTCGGTACGCGCCCTGTTGGCCTGTGACGGTCCGGTCACCTACCACGGCGAACACGTCCACCTCGACGGGGTGGAGCTCGATTACGTCCACCAGGAGCGACGCCCCAAGGAGGTGCCCATCTACATCGGGGCGACCGGGATGAAGATGATGGAGCTGGCCGGCAAGCTCGCCGACGGGGTCGTGCTCAACTACATGGTCGAGCCCAGCTACAACCTTCGTGCCATGGACGCCCTCGCGGCAGGAGCGAGCGCCGCCGGTCGCGACCTCGACGACATCGATCGCCCGCAACTGGTGGTCTGCTCGGTCGACGAGGACCGTCAGGCCGCGCTCGACGGTGCGCGGTTGCTGCTCACCCAGTACCTGGGTCAACAGCCGCACATCATGGCCGCCAGCGGGGTCTCCGACGAACTGCTCAACGACATCCACCAGGTCCTCACCTGGCCTGCGACCCACGAGCAGATCGTTGCCGCATCCAAACTCGTTCCCGACGACGTCGTGCAGCGCTGCACGGCGTCGGGCACACCCGAGGAAGCCAAGGCCAAGGTGCAGGAGTACGTCGACAACGGCTGTACGACCCCGATCCTCTATCCGCTCGGCCCCGACGTCGAGCTCATGATCGAGACTTTCGCCTCGTGACGTGTGACGCCCGGGTGGGCTACGTTCGGGACCCAACACCGGTCCGACGGGAGGTCGTACCATGTCTGCGATTCCAGAAGGTACGCCCGAGGGCGAATGGGACGACGGCGCCTGGGGCGCGGAGTGGTCGCCGTGGGACGAGATGGCGTTGCTCGAACGCAACGAACGCGGCGGGCGCAACTGGATCGCCTGGGTGGCTCGTCTCGTCATCGTGGCTCTGGTGCTCCCACTGGTGCTGGGCGCGCTCGTCGCCTTGATGATCTGGATCTTCTGAGCGGGACCGACCACCGAGGGCACCATCTCGCGCTGGGTCCGCACACTGCCCGTCGTCCGATACCGCTGTGGGGCGAGCGCTAGTCTTACCGGCATGCGTGCGGAGCCCAAGGTCGAACCTTCCGTCGAGGGCAGGCCCGTTCCCCACGTCGGGGTTGCGATCGCAGCCCCAGACGCTGCAGAGCTACGGAGGGTGACCGCGCAGCTCGACGAGGTCGACCGAGGCGACGCGTGACCACTCGGCTGATCACCGGCGGCACGGTGGTAAACGCCACGGGTACCACCCGCGCCGACGTGCTCGTGGAGGGCGAGCGGATCGCTGCGATCGTCGACCCCGACAGTGCACTCGCTGCGTCGGTGCGACGCGGAGACAGCGAGATCGTCGACGCCGCCGGGCTGTTGGTCCTACCGGGCGGTGTCGACGTGCACGTCCATCTCCAGTTACCCATGACCCCCGAAGCCACATCGTCGGACACCTTCGCCAGCGGGACGACTGCCGCGGCCTGGGGCGGCACCACCACCATCATCGACTTCGCGGGCCAGCGCCTCGGCAGCTCGGTGCGCGACGCGGTCGAGGCCAGACTTGCCGAGGCTCAAGGCCAGTGCCTCGTCGACTACGGGCTCCACCTCGCCATGGGCGATGTCCACGACCAGTCGCTCAAAGACGTCCGGAGCATCGTCGAGGAGGGCATCACCAGTCTCAAGCTGTTCATGGCCTACCCGGGGGCGTGGTACAGCGACGACGGCCAGATCCTGCGAGCGATGCAGTGCGCTGCCGACACCGGCGCGCTCGTGATGATGCACGCCGAGAACGGCATCGCGATCGACGTGCTCCGCGATCAGGCAACAGCACTCGGCCGCACCACCGCCGTGTGGCACGGCCGAACCCGCCCCGCCGAGCTCGAGGGCGAAGCGACCTACCGCGCGATCCAGTTGGCCTCGGTCGCGGCCGCCCCCCTGTACATCGTGCACCTGTCGGCGACCGAAGCCCTCGAACAGGTGGTCGCGGCGCGCGACCGCGGCCGCAACGTCTTCGCGGAGACGTGCCCGCAGTACCTCTACCTCTCACTCGAGGAGCACCTCGACCAGCCGGGCCTGGACGGCGTTCGCCACATCTGTTCACCGCCGCTTCGTCCGCGCGGAGACGGACATCACGACACCCTCTGGAACGGGCTGCGCACCGACGACCTCTCCGTCGTGTCCACCGATCACTGCCCGTTCTGTGACGCCGAGAAGCGCCTCGGCGTCGACGATTTCCGCCTCACCCCCAACGGCCTGGGCGGCATCGAGCACCGCCTCGACCTCCTGCACCAGGGTGTGGTCCACGGCGAGCTGTCGCTGGCTCGTTGGGTCGACCTGTGCTCCACCACACCAGCGCGCCTGTTCGGGCTCCAGGGACGCAAGGGGACCATCGCTCCGGGCGCCGACGCCGACATCGTGCTGTACGACCCGACCGTCGAACATGTGCTCGGGGCCGACACCCACCACATGCACATCGACCACTCCGCATGGGAGGGCATCGCCGTCACCGGCCGGACACGGACCGTGTTCAGTCGCGGTGAGCCGGTGATCGTGGATCGTGAGCTCGTGGGACGCCCGGGGCGGGGGCGCTACCTGCAGCGGGCCCTTTCGGAACCGCTGCGCTGAAGCGGATCGGGGGCGTCGGACCGGTGCTCAGTGCCGCCGCGCCGCCGACACGACCTGGGCGATGCGATCGAGGTAACGGTGTGGGGCGGGCATGCGGAACAGGGGCAGCACGAACTCGTCGATGCCGTGTTCGAGTGCAAGTGAGCGGATCGTGTTGGCACAGTCGAGCACCGAGCCCCCGATGACGAAGGGATCGATCCACTCGTCGAGCACCATCGCACCGGCCGCTCCGGGCCGCCCGGCGTCGAGGGCTTCGCGGAGGCGGGCGAGATCGGCGTCCCCGACCCCCGCAGCGCGAGCCGCCTCGGGTCCGTCGACGAGGAACCGCGCCAGGTGTGAGCGCAGGAAGTCGGGATCGTCGTGTGAGGTAAGCACCGACGTGCGGTAGGCGATCTTGGCCGGCCCGCCGCGCCGAACCGCTTCGGCAGCCGCTCCGAGCTCGGGTCGGTACACGAAGTCCAACAGCACCCCATCGGCGATCGCCCCCCCGAGCTCGAACAGCTCAGGGTGTCGGCCGGCAACCCAGATCTCGGTGTCGACCGGGGCGTAGTCCAGTCGGGCGTCACCGGAGAGCAATGCCCGGATCGTCGCGACGCCCTCGGCGAGCGCAGGGAGATCGTCTCCTCCGAGGCCGACCATGACGCGACCACCGGTTACCTCACCGACCGACGCGACGGCAACGGCGGTCTGCGACGGGAGTCGCGAGCCGACCCCGGTCACACCGGGCCCGACCATCATCTCACGCGTTGCGCCGGCCACGGCCACCATGACGACGTAGACATCACGGGTTGCGGTGCCGCCATCGGCGATCCAGCACCGCTCGAAACCGTGACCTTCGGCGCGCACGGCGAGCTCGACGACGCCCGCGACGGGCCCATCGGGGATGACGCTGATGGAGGCTTTCATGGGACCCGACGGTAGCTCCAACCGTCGTCCCGGGGAGCAACGACGTGACAACGTCTCGCGACGCGCCACAGCGCTTTCACGACGGGGGTGTCGTCGTAGCGGTAGTGCGCCGGGAACGCCAGCGCGAGCGCCTCGGTTGCCTCGGCAGCGTGGTAATGGGGGATCTTCGCCTCGAGATGGTGCGCGACGTGGGTCGTTCCGATGCGGTGGTGGAGACGGTCGATCACCCGACGGTAGGGCCGGTCGACCGAGGTGAAGGCGCCACGCACGTAGTTCCAGTTCTCCCCCGAGTAGTGCGGGATGTCGACGTCGGTGTGCTGCAGCCAGGTGTAGGCCACCACCCACGCGTTGCAGACGAGGTACGGCCCGACGTACAACGCCAGCACCGGCACGATCGACCCCGCGGCCACGGCCCAGCCGACCAGTGCCGCGAGCGTTGCCGCCACTCCTGCCGTGGAATAGAGGACCCTGCGCTGCCATCGCCCCGGGAACAGGTCCCCGTCGAAGGGACGTCCGGCGTAGAAGTGGTTCGTGACACCCCGACCCGAGCCACCGGTCGCACCGACGAGCAGGTAGAGCGGCCAGCCGAAGACCAGGCGCCCCACCAGGGTCAGGACCGCATGGACCCGCTCACCCACGCGGCGGCCCGTGGCGTCGGAACGATCGCCGGCGCGGGTGCCCTCGACCTTGGGGACATGGGTCTCACCATCGACGAGATGGTTGGTCTTGGCGTGATGTACCGCGTGGCTGCGCTGCCAGGAGAAGTACGGCACGAGCAGGGCACTGTGTACGACGAACCCAATGGCGTCGTTCGCTCGAGGTTCAGCGCAGAACCCGCGATGGCCGCATTCGTGGGCCAGCACCCACAGACCGACGGCAACGGTGCCCGTGGCCAGCGCATACAGCACCCACAAAGGTGCCCACACCAGGTCCAGCGGCAGGAACGTCCAGGCGAGCAGCCCGGAGCCGACCGTGAGCACCAATGACTGCGCGAGGTACCCCAACGACGTGCGCAGCCGCCGCTCGAAGCAGGCACGCGGGATCGCCGCAATCGCTTCGGATCGAGAGGGCAGCGGGGCGAAGTCCAGACGCGCGAGGACATCAGGGTTGGCGTCGAGGTCGGTCACAAGCGTGGCCTTCTGTGGGGGCGATCGGGACGGGGGGAGCGGCTCACGCTAGCGGCCCCGACGTTCCCAACCAGCCACCTTGGGCACTATCGTGCCGCGTGCATGGCTGACGCAGGCACGGCTGCCCTCTCGTTCGCCGGTGTCGGCATGGTCTTCCCCGACGGCACCCAGGCGGTCCACGACGTCACCATCGACGTCGCCCGCGGCGAACTCGTCGCGATCGTCGGGCCGTCCGGGTGTGGAAAATCGACGCTCCTTCGGATCGCGTCGGGACTGCTCGACCCGACCAGCGGCCACGTCACCGTCGACCGCGAACACCTGGGGTACGTCTTCCAGGATCCGACGTTGTTGCCATGGCGAACCGTTTCGGGCAACGTCGAACTGCTCGCCGAGCTCCACGACGTGCCCAGAGCACGGCGCCGGCGCGCCGCCCAGGAGGCGATCGACCTGGTTGGGCTCTCAGGATTCGAGTCGCATTACCCCAAGGCGCTCTCGGGTGGCATGCGCATGCGCACGTCGCTTGCCCGGGCGCTCACGCTCGAACCCCCCATGTTCTTGTTCGACGAGCCCTTCGGCGCCGTGGACGAGATCACACGCGAACGACTCAACGAACAGACCCAGCAGCTGTTCGTTCGGTCCCGCTTCGCCGGCCTCTTCGTCACCCACTCGATCGCCGAAGCGGTCTTCATGGCCGATCGGGTCCTCGTGATGTCTGCTCGACCGGGGCGGATCATCGCCGAGGTCCGCGTGCCGTTCGCATTCCCGCGCCCGGCCGAGCTGCGCTTCGATCCCGCATTCGCCGGCCTCGCCGGTCAGGTCTCCGCGGCGCTCCGGGAGGCGATCGGGTGAGGCAGCGCATCGCCCGGCTGGGCCCGCCTGCGGTCTTCGGGACGGTGCTCGTAGGGGTGTGGTACGCCATCTCCTACGGCCTGCTGTCGCCTCGCCGACGCTTCCTCCTGCGCCCACCGCACCAGGTCGCGCGCGTCGGATTCCTCGACTGGGAGCACTTCTCCGAGATCCTCGACGGCCTCTGGTCGAGCGCGCGCGTCGCCATCATCGGGCTCGTGTTGGCGACGCTGATCGGCATTGCCCTGGCAACGCTGATGAGCCTGTCGCGCGTCATCGAATCAGCCGTCTTCCCCTACCTCGTCATGCTCCAGGCCGTCCCGATCCTCGCCGTCGTGCCGTTGATCGGCTTCTGGTGGGGGTACGGCCAGACGTCGCGGGTGACGGTGTGCGTGCTGATCGCCGTCTTCCCGATCGTGGTGAACACCCTCTTCGGGCTCCAGTCGACCGATCGCGGACTCCACGACCTGTTCACGTTGCACCACGCCTCACGTAGCGTCCGGCTACGCAAGCTCCTCTTCCCCGGGGCCCTTCCGGCGCTGTTCGCAGGGCTACGGATCTCGGCGGGTCTGTCGGTCATCGGCGCGATCGTCGGCGACTTCTTCTTCGCACAAGGCGACCCCGGTATCGGCCAGCTCCTGAGGATCTACGCGGCCGAACCCCGGGGCGAGGAACTTCTTGCGGCGATCATCATGTCCTCCGGTCTGGGGGTGGTGGTGTTTCTTGCGTTCGGACGCCTGCAGACTGCACTCATCGGTGCGTGGCACGACCAGGCCTGACCCCCCACTTGGAGGAACCTTGATCAGACTCACCGCTCCTGGCGCGCTCGCGGTGCTGCTCGTGTCTGCGGCGCTCGCAGCCGGGTGCGCCGACGACAGCACCGCCACCGCATGGACGCCCGCGTCCACGTCGTCGGACACGCCGCTGGCGCCGTGCCCGAGCCCCCTCGTGGTCCAGACCGACTGGTGGCCCGAGGCCGAGCACGGCGCACTGTACGAGCTCCTGGGCGCGGACTACCGCATCGACGCATCCTCCAAGACCGTCACCGGCAGCCTCGTGATCGACGGCGGATCGCTCGACACGGGTATCGACATCGAGATCCGCTCGGGCGGCCCCGCGGTCGGGTACACGGCCCCGCGTTCGCTCATGTACACCGACGACTCGATCCACCTGGGCTACTCCTCGACCGACGCTGCCGCGCTGGCGAACGGCGACAACCCGACGCTGGCCGTCGTGGCCCCGCTCGAGAAGAACCCGCAGATGGTGATGTGGGACCCGGCCACCTACCCAGACGTGGAGTCGATCGCCGACCTCGGCCGTCAGGGCATCACGATCAACGTGTTCCCCACGATCACGTTCCCGAAGGTCTTCGTCGCCCAGGGGATCTGGAGTCAGAACCAGGTCGACCCCTCTTATGACGGCACGTCGAGCCGGTTCATCGCCGCAGAGGGCAAGATCGCCCAGCAGGGTTTCGCATCGTCGGAGCCCTACAACTACGAGAACGTCTTCGAGAACTGGATGCGGCCGCTGCGCTACCAACTCGTCCACGACACGGGATTCCAGATCTACTCCCAGCCCCTCGCGATCCGCACCGAGGACCTCGACGCCGCCCGGGGATGCCTGACGAAGCTCGTACCGCTGGTGCAACAAGCCGTCGTCGATTACACTAACGCCCCGGAACGGGCCAACGCCATCATCGTCGACACGGTGACGACGTTCAACGCCGGCTGGACCTACGACGCGGGCATCGCCGCGTTCGGTGCCACGACCATGCGCGAGCTCGGCATCGAGGGCAACGGCCCCGATGCGACGGTCGGCAACTTCGACCTGGCGCGCATCACGGGCGTCCTCGATGCGATGCGCATCGCAGGCATGGAGGTCCCCGCCGATCTGACCGCCGAGCAACTCGCGACGAACGAATTCATCGACGCGACCATCGGTTTCTGATGCGCTGACCTGTGCGCTACCGGTTGAGACGGTCGCCGAGGGCAGCGATCGCTCGGAGATCGAACGGAGCGCTCACCGCCAGCGTGCGCCGCTGCACTCCGGTGTCCGCCCACTTCTCGGCTTCGCCGCCACTCGAGTGGGAAAGGTCGGCGAAGTCGTGCACGCTGATCTCGAAGGGACGCCCCGCCGTGCGGCTGCGAGCGAGTGCGACGAGCGCACCGGTCGCCTCGCCGACGCGAATGTTCACCCCCTCGGCACGGTCGCAGGCCAACTCGACGGTACGTGGACCACTCGCCCCGACGATCAGCGGCGGGCGGGGTTCTGGTCCGACCACGCCGTGCAGACCCGCGATGGCCAGGAACTCTCCCGCCTGGTGGCCGCCGCCCGACCACAGCAGGCCGATGGCATCGATCGTCTCCCCGAGGAATCGCCGGCGCCCTGCACCGTCGAGGAGCCGACGACCGATCGCGTCGTGTTCACCGGCGAAACGCGAGCCGGGCGCGGCCCCCGTGCCCAGACCGAGCACGACACGACCACCGGCGAGCGACTGCAGCGTCGAAGCAGCCGATGCGAGCAGCGCGACATGGCGATTGACGACATTCGCCACGAGCGGGCCGAGTCGGATCGAGTCGGTGACCACGGCCATGGCCCCCAGCACCGTGAACGGCTCGCGTGACCACGGATGTCCGAGCATCGCGCCGCTGAAGTGATCGAGCGCGTGGACCCCGTCGAATCCGGACTCCTCGGCGCAACGGGCCACGTCGACCATCTCGGTGGCGGCAGCACCGAAGGGGCTCACGACGAGATCGGTGGCGATGTCGGCACGCACGCTCATGGTCGGTCTCCGGGTCGGAGTCGTGGTCGATTGTCACGCGAATGCAGAATACGCAGGCGACGCTCTAGCCTCGCGCAGATGTCCTCGTACGCACCCCATCGCCACCGCCCGACGCGGACGTTGCTGGCCTTCCTCGCCCTCGCGGCGATCGTCGCCTCGTGTGGAGGTTCCGGCACCGAAGCCGTCGAAGCGACCCCGACCGTGGCGGAGACCCCGACCCAGGCCCCCACCGCCACCTCCGTTCCGCCCACGTCCACCCCCTCGGAATACACCGGGCCGCGCTCCGCGCTCAACGGGATGCCCATCGACGCGCCGAGCACCACCCGCGTGCTCGGCGTCAAGATCGACAACCACGTCGAGGCCCGCCCCCAGACCGGAATCCAGAAGGCCGACATGATGGTCGAGATCTGGGTCGAAGGCATCACTCGGTTCCTGTCGCTGTGGCAGGACTCCGATGCCGAGGTCATCGGCCCGATCCGGTCCATGCGACCCACCGACTTCTCCATCCAGAACGCGCTGCAGACCACGTTCGTGAACTCCGGCGGCCAGCGATGGGTCCAAGACATCGGCAACAAGTCGAACGTGCAGTGGTACATCGAGCCGGCAGGTACCTTCCGCGACTCGAGCCGCTTCGCGCCGCACAACCTCTATGGCAACACCGTCGCCTTCCGGTCCCTCAACACGCGAGGCGATTACGACGCCCCCCTCGATCCGTTGTGGAACTTCGGGCCGATGCCAAACAGCGCCGCGCCGGCGAAGAAGATCACCACGACCTGGGCGAACAACTTCGTCAGCACCTGGACGTGGAACGAGGGGCAGTGGGAGAAGTCCACCGAGGGCCAACCACACACCTACATCGACGACGACGGCGCCCTGCAGCGGGTCACCGCCGACACGATCGTGGTGTTCGAGATGAACATCTCCAACCAGTCCGGCGGGCCGGGAACCAAGGCGGTCCCGGTGACCCAGACCACCGGTTCGGGTCCGGCGTGGGTCTTCGCCGACGGCAAGATGACCCAGGGCACCTGGGCCCGCAGCACCGACGCCGAATGGTTCACGCTCACCGGACCCGACGGCGACACGCTCACGGTCCCGCCCGGGCGCCTCTGGCTGGTGCTCGACCGCACCGGCGGCGTATCGGTCGAGTAGCGGGACCGGCCCTGCCTCAGCTGCGACGACCGGTCACCAGCGCCGCCACCGAGGCCTCGACGGCGATCGTGCCGGTGGCGACGGCAGTCATGACCCCGGCGACCCCGGCGGCTCCCGTCGCGCTGGCATCGATTCCCAGCGCCTGCACCAGGCGGGTCGCCTCGACGATCTCGGTCTCGGGGACGACGACGCTCGACCCACCGGTGCGCAGGAGCGCCCGGGTGACCCCCAGCCAGTCGTAGGTCACGTCGTCGAGGATCCCGGTTGCCGAGCTCTGCGGGTCGATCCACGGCCTCATCAGCTCCGGGTGCGCCATGGCGGACTCGAGCCGTTGGTCGATCGAATCGCCCTGGGGCAGCGCCCGCCACGCCCGGTCGAACGGTGCACACCCCTCGGTCTGCACTGCCCACACCGCGGGCGCCTCCCGGAGCGGGCCGATCGACGCGCCCTCGAGCAACCCGAGGGCGCAGCTCACCAGCAGCGCTCCCCCGCCGAGCTGCACGAAGAGGTGCTCCACGGGCTCGTCGCGCATCTGCTCGGAGAGCTCCCACCCGATCGTGCGGCCGCCGTCGAGGGTCCAGCGGTTGTCCGTCGCCTGCACGCCGAAACCCCGGGCGCCGGCCCGGACGGCGTCCCTGAACGCAGCCATGCACGGGTCACCGAGCTCACCGTCGGGTCGAGCGCACACGTGGACTCGTGCTTCGAGCTGCTCGAGCCGGCCTACAACCGCCGGGTCGGCCCAGGTCGGGATGAACACGTCGATGGGCCGGCCTGCCGCTCGTGCCACGGTGGCCGCGCCGAGCGCCGCGTTGCCACACGACGAGATCGCCAAGTGCGTATCGTCGGCGACAGCGTCCACGGCGAAATGCAGCAGCAGACCCATGAGGTGCCGGGCCTTGTGCGAGCCCGCGACATTGCCCGTCTCGTCCTTCCAAAGGAGGCGGCGAGGGAGCCGATCGTCGACGTCGACCCAGCTCCCCACCGGTGTGATCCGGAATCCGTCGCCCGCGACACGGGCGACAGATGCATCGAGGCGCCGCACCAGCGCGACGACGTCGTCGTCGGTCCATCCCTCGAGCATGGCGCGCTGCCACGACCACAAGAGTCGCCGGTAGCGGACGAAGGGGTTGGGTTCGGGATCGTCGGGGTCGGGCCAGACGGCGCCAGGAGGCGTGTCGAGCCAGGACGGGAACGACCCGCCAGGAGCGAGCCCGTCGTCAGTGCCCGACACCGGTGGCCGCGTTGAAGTCGTCGATCATGGCATCCCACCCCGGAGCCATCGTGTGCAGCGCATCCCAGAACGCCGGGTCCCGGCGGCGGTCGAAGTCGTCGATGCTCACTCCCTGCTGCTCGACCCAGGTGTAGTAGCCGAGGTTGAAGATCCGCTGCCGGCCGGCGACACCGAGCTCCTCGAGATGGTCGACGTCCGCGCCCAGGAGATGCTCACCGACGAGGCGCGCCACGTCGGTGGAGTCGAGCCCCTCGGGGTAGTGCGCGGCGAGGTGCATCGCCTTCTCGCTCCCGTAGAGCTCGGATCCGTCGGTGGCCACCGACACGACCACGTCGTCGGCTCCGAGGCGGAGATGCTTCGCCGTCTTGATGGCCGCGAGCATGTTGCAGATCGACGAGAGGCCGAAATGCCGCAGCTGATCGACCACGCCGGCGTCCACACCCAACTCGTCTCGCAGGTAGGCGTGACCCACCTCGGTGGTGAACACGAGCTGCAGCCCGTCGGTCGCCCGGTCGCTCACCGCAGTGACCAGGTCGGTGTTCATCACGTTGTGGATGAGCGGGATGTGCTTGTCGCCGATGCCCTGGATGTTGTGTTCGCCGTAACCATTCGACAGCATCGTCGGGCATTCGAGCGCCTCGACGGCAACGATCCGGGTTCCGAAGTCCTCCTTGAGGCGATCGCCAGCGCCCAGGGTCCCGGCCGATCCCGATGCCGAGGTGAACGCTGCCAGCCGCAGCGATGGTTCTGCAGTCCGCAGATGTTCGAAGACCTGTCCGAGAGCCCGGCCGGTGACGGCGTAGTGGCCGATGTGGTTCGCGAACTCCGCGAACTGGTTCAAGATGAAGTTGGACGGGTCGGCCTCGAGTTCGTGGCAGGCGTCGTAGATCTCCTTGACGTTGCTCTCCGAACCAGGAGTGCGGATCACGTCGGTGGGATCACCCACCCAGCGATCGAGCCACTCGAAGCGTTCCCGACTCATGTTCTCGGGCAGGACCGCGACGCCGCGACTCTGCATCAGGCGCGAGATCGCGATGCCGCCCCGGGCGTAGTTCCCCGTCGATGGCCACACGGCACGATGACGGGTGGGGTCGAACTGCCCGCTCACGACTCGGGGGACGAGACAGGAGTACGCGGCCAGGACCTTGTGAGCGCCGATCATCGGGAACCGGTTGCCGAACACGAGCACGATGCGGGCCTCGACCCCCGTCAGCGACGACGGCAGGACCACGTGTTCGGGAACGTCGACCAAAGAGGGGGTGTCGCCCCACCCGTTGTACCAGTGCACCCGGAACAGGTTCAGGGGGTGCGCGCTGTTCTTGTCGATGCCGGCGAGCGCGTCGCGCGCCGACCCGGGCACCGTGGAAGGGTCGGCGAGCTGCGAGAAGGTGGGCAGCACGATGCCGGCCTGCCTGAACCGTTCCACCGACCGGGCGTAGCTCTCGTGGTCGACCACACTCTGGAGAAGCCCGTAACGCGCGGTGTCGATGCCCAAGTCCATGGCGAGCAGGCTACCGGTGTGCCCGCGTGCACAAAATGTCCGCCGTGACACCCGGCCGGACCTTTGTTCGGTCCCATGGTGGCAGTACCGTGCCGACCATGGCGACGATTGCCGTGGTGAACCAGAAGGGCGGAGTCGGCAAGACGACCGTCACGCTGGGCCTGGCCGGGGCAGCGACGGCGCGAGGGATGTCGGTCCTGGTCCTCGACCTCGACCCCCAGGGCAACGCGACGACCGGACTGGGAGTCTTCGACGACACCCTGCCTGCGCTCGACAGCGTGCTCGATCCCTCGGCCGATGCGCCGCTGTCGTCGGTGATCACCCAGGCCGCATGGCCCGACGATCGTGCCGCGGTCCCCGACATGGTCCCTTCGTCCTCTGCGCTCACCACCGTGGAACGCCGCCTCGCCGAGGACCCGCTCGGTGCGCAGCACCGACTCGCCGGCCTGATCGATGACTGCGACTACGACCTCGTGCTCCTCGACTGCCCGCCGTCTGTCGGCTTCCTGACCATCAACGCGCTCTTTGCCGCCGATACCGTAGCCGTGGTTGCCGAGCCTGCCGCGTGGGCCCACGATGCCGTGGCACACGTCATCGACACGATCGGCCGGATCGCCACGCGCCGTCGCGGCCGGCCGCGCGTCGCGACGATCGTCGTCAACCGACTCGGTCGTACCCGCGACAACGCCTATTGGGCCGGTCAGCTCGCCGAGACCCACGCCGCGATCGGGACGACACAGATCCGCATGCGAGCGGCAATTCCGGAGGCAATGGCCCTGGCGTTGCCCATCGACAGCCTCGGGCGGCGGCCTGGGGCGTCGGAAGCCGCCGCAGAATTCGATGCACTCCTCGAGCATCTCCTGAAGGGCACCCGTGGCTGACTACGACCCACAACGTTCGGCCCGGCGCCGCAATACCCGCCCGACCAACATCGACGCCGTCGAGGCGCTGCTCGGAGCAGACCCTTCCGCTGCCGCCGACGACGACCCGCAGCCGGCCAACCCGGAGCCTCGAGCCAGCCGGAACGGCTGCCTCGGCGGACTGCTCGGTCTGCGACGGCGTTGAAGCGCCGGTTGATGCCGGGTTTCAGCTCTCGGTGACGCCGCGGCGACGGGAGCGTACCGCTGTCTCGTAATGGAGCATGCGTTCCTCGAGCAGCGCCGTCATGCCGGGGAAGCCCGGGATGTGCGCGAGGGACCGGCCGAGGTGCGCGATCGAACCCAGCATGATCGCGGTCGTGAGCGGCCAGTTCACGACGAAACGGATGACCAGGTAGCCGTCGACCGACGATCGGTTGTAGAGCCACACGTCGAACGCAGCGCTCGCGAGCTCGCCGAGGCCGACGGCCCACGCGATCACGCCCATCGCTCTGGTGTAGGCCGGATCGGCCACGGTGGCGTCGTCGAAGCCGAACACGAGCGGAGCGAAGCGAGCGACGATATTGCGGCCGATGAGCGCCGAACCGATCACGACCAGCCCTATCGCGACCTTCGTTGCGATCCCGATGCCGAAGTACACGGCCTCACTGTCGGTTGCGATGCCAACCAGACCCCGGATCACGATGCCGGCGGTGATGATCGGCAGGAACTTGCCGATCGGGCTCCCCCGCCGCTTCCGCTGGATTCCGACCTTGATCGACCAGGCCGTCGCCGCGCCGATGGCCCACGGCAGGCCCAGGACCTTGTCGACCGCGATGAACAACACGATCGGCATGACCGAGTCGAGAGGGCTCCCCTCCATGCCGATCAGCGGCGGAGATGCAGAGGCCCGATCGAGGGGGTCGGCCATGGGCTCAGAACTCGACTTCGAGCTCGGGGATGAGGTCGGGTTCGTCGGCCGCGGCAGCGAACCACTCCTCCATCAGCGGCCACGACAAGACCGTGTCGCAGTAGTCGTCGAGGCGATCGGGCATGGTGACGGCGTAGGTCTGGAACCGGGTGCAGATGGGAGCGTGCATCGCGTCGGCCACGGTGGGGAGCTCACCGAAGAGGAAGGGTCCGCCGTAGGTCTCGAGGCAGTGGGTCCAGATCTCCTCTATACGGGTGATGTCGGGGCGGGCGCCCGCGAAGACATGGAACGACTCGTGACGAGCGTGCAGGTTCATGGGCAGCGCAGAGCGCAGGTTGTAGAAGCCCGACATGACCTCGCCCGAAACCGAGCGGCAGTGGGCCCGAGCGACGACGTCGTCGGGCCACAGGCCCGCTTCGGGGAAGGTCTCGTTCAGATATTCGGCGATGGCCATCGTCGCCCAGACGACCACCGGCCCGTGGGTCAATCGCGGCACCAGGAACGACGGTGACAGCAGCAGCAGCTCCTGGCGGGAGGCCTGGTCGTCGACGTCGACGGGGACCTCCTCGAAATCGAGGCCAGCCATGCGGCAGAGGAGCCAGCCGCGCAAGGACCACGAAGAGTAATTCTTCGAAGATAGGGTCAGGGTCGCTGACGGCATTTCGGGCTCCCGGCTTGGGTGCGTGGTGGAGCGCTGGGCAACAATGCTCCTCGCCCGCAAGCGTAGGTACCCCTACCGTCGCATTCCACCACCAACCGCATCGGATGGTCGATGCTGTACCGCACCTATCAGCTGCAAGATGACCTCGTCGCACCCTGGCGGCGTCTGGCGCGCGTGTCGCTGCCGCTGATGCAACCGCAGACCTGGGGCCTGCCGGCGTCGGCCTGCGCGGCGACGGCGCCGCTGCGGCGCTCTGTGTCGGCGTCGCTCGAGATGGTCACGCGTATGGAGATCAGCCATACACGACCCGACTACGGGATCACTTCGGTTCCCGTCGGCGGCGACGACGTGCCCGTGACCCAGGAGTCGGTCCTCGACCTGCCGTTCGGCCAGATCCTGCGCTTCCGACGCGAGGGGCTCGTCGGGGCACCGCGCGTCCTGCTCGTGGCGCCGCTCTCGGGACACTTCTCGACACTGCTGCGGGGCACCATCGAGACGCTGGTCACCGAACACGATGTCTATGTCACCGACTGGCGCAACGCCCGCGACATTCCGCTCAGCGCCGGTATGTTCGGCGTCGACGACTACATCAGCTACCTGATCCAGGCACTCGAGATGCTCGGGCCTGGCGCGCACCTCGTGGCGGTGTGTCAGCCGTGCGTGCAGTCGCTGGCAGCCGTGGCCGTGATGTCGGAGGCCAAGAACCCGGCCACGCCGGTCTCGATGACCTTGATGGCCGGCCCGATCGACGTGCGCGAGAACCCGACGACAGTCAACGAGCTGGCCACGACACGCGACCTCGAGTGGTTCCGGCGGAACGTGATCCACACGGTGCCCGGACGTTTCGCCGGCGCCGGTCGCAGGGTCTACCCGGGGTTCCTCCAGCTGCTGGCCTTCGTGAGCATGAACCCCAACCGCCACATCGACCAACACAAGCTGCTCTACCGCAGTCTCGTCGCCGGCGACGTCGACGAGGCCGAAGACATCAAGGAGTTCTACGACGAGTACTTCGCGGTGCTCGACATGACCGCGGAGTTCTACCTCGAGACGATCGACCGGGTCTTCCAGCGTGCCGAGCTCGCCACCGGCGAGTTCACCTACCAGGGGCGCCGCGTCGATCCCGGCGCGATCCGCCGCACCGCCCTGCTCACCGTCGAAGGCGAACGCGACGACATCTGCTCGATCGGTCAGACCCAAGCCGCACACACGCTGTGCTCTTCGCTGCGACCTCACCTCAAGCGTCACCACCTCCAGCCCAACGTCGGGCACTACGGCGTCTTCAACGGCCGTCGCTGGCGCAACGAGATCTACCCGGTCGTGAACAACGTCATACTCTCCAACGACTGAGGCCGCACGATGGACTTCGACGCCACGACGATCCGAGTCTTTCTCCACGTGTTGGGTGCGTCGGTGTGGGTTGGCGGCCAGATCGTCCTCGGTGCGCTCGTACCGACCGTGCGCAGGCTCGGTGACGGCGCCGCAACCAAGGTGGCCCGGGCGTTCAACCGCGTGGCATGGCCGTTCTTCGGCCTGGCCGTCGTCACCGGCGTCTGGAGTCTGATGGAGGTCGACCTCGAGGACAAGAGCTCCGGGTACCAGGTCGGCGTGATGATCAAGCTGCTCATCGTCGCCGCGTCCGGCGTGTCGGCGTACCTCCACACCACCGCGAAGAGCCGCACGGCCATCGCCGTCTTCGGAGCGTTGGGCGCCGTCGCGGCGGTGCTGGCGCTGCTCTTCGGAGCCAGCCTCCAGACCAGCCTCTGATTACCGGCGGGGCACCCCAGCGTCGACCGCGACCGTCGGTGGTCAACCTGCGTGCTGACGCACCCACGCGTACATGGCGATGCCGCTCGCGACGCCCGCGTTGAGCGAGCGCGTCGAACCGTACTGGGTGATGGCCACCAGCATCGAGGCGACGTCGACCATCTCCGGGCTGAGGCCTGGCCCCTCCTGGCCGAAGACGAGCATCGCCCGCTCGGGCAGCAGAGTGCGTTCCAGTGGCACCGAGCCGGCAACGTTGTCGACGCCGACCACGACCAGGTCGTGAGCCGCGGCCCACGACCCCAGCGCGGCGGCGTCGCCGTGGTGGTACTCGTGCTGGTAGCGATCGGTGACCATCGCCCCGCGTCGATTCCACCGACGGCGCCCGACGATGTGCACGCCGGCCGCGAGGAACGCGTTCGCGTTCCGGACGACGGTGCCGATGTTGAAGTCGTGCTCCCAGTTCTCCACCGCGACGTGGAACGGGTGCCTGCGTAGGTCGAGATCGGCGATGATCGCCTCCCGTGACCAGTAGCGGTACCGGTCGATGACGTTACGCGAGTCGCCCTCTGCGAGCAGCCGGGCGTCGAGACGGGGGTCGTCGGGCCAGGGCTCAGGATGCGGCCCGACCGTCACCGGTCCCCCAACCGCTGCGTCATGCCAGCGGCATGACGGCAAAGGCGACCACCAGGTAGTGCAAGGTCGCGGCCACCGCCACACAGGCATGCCAGATCTCGTGGTACCCGAACACGTCGGGCCACGGGTCGGGGCGGCGCAGACCGAGAACGACTGCCCCCGCCGTGTACAGCAGACCGCCGATCACCAGGACCACGAGCCAGCCGTGGGCAAGGTTGTCCCACATCTGGGGAAGTCCGAGCACCGAGACCCATCCGAGCGTGAGGAAGAGTGCGTTCATCACGCCGTACGGCGGATGGAAGAACGCGAAGCGCAGGGCCGTGCCCAACGCCGCCCCTCCCCAGCCGGCGATCAACATGGACCGGCCCGCCCAGCCGTCGATCGCGAACATGCCGAAGGGCGTGTAGCCGCCGGCGATGCACAGGTAGATCCCGATGTGGTCGAGGCGGCGGAACCGGAGCCACTGGTGATCGTCGAAGGTCGTGCGGTGGAACAGCGCCGAGATCCCGAACATCGAGCTGATTCCGAGTCCGAAGGCGTACGCAGCAAACGCCGCAGGGCCGTTCGGGGCGAGGACGACCAACAAGACGCCCGCAGGGATCGACGCGACGAAGCACCACGCGTGCAGGACACCCCGGAACCGGGGACGGGCGACCGCTCGGGCACGGATGACCTCGAGGGCCGAGGCTCCCGCCGCCTTCAGATCCGCCGGAACGGCGCGCCGCGTCCCGGGTGATCGCAGGCTCACGGTGCGAGTCTCGGCAGGAGGGCATCGATGAGCGTGCTGATCTGGTTCGCGCACTCGTGAAAGACGTCCTGGTCGCCGCCAGCGGGATCGACAACCTCTTCCCACGGCTCGATCTCGACCTCGTGCAGCCGCAACGCCGCCACCCGATCGACGAGCGGACCGTCGGTCGCAGGCCCGAGGTCGCGCAGCAACCGGGGGAGGCTGGCGGCGCGCTGCGCCACGTTCTCGTGGTTCCGACGCACGTAGTGGATGTGGTGTGGCTCGAAGACCACGATCAAGTCGGCCCAGGCACAATCCCGCGACTCGAGCTGCTGGCTGCGGTGCTCGTTGTCGGCGAGTCCGTGCGCCGCCAACGCCGCGCGGGTGCGCTGGCTCATGGGCTGGCCGGAGATGGAGAACGTCCCCGCCGAGCGCACCTCGAGATGCGGTGCGCGCTCACGGGTCATGACGGCGGCCATCACCGAACGAGCAGCGTTGCCGGTGCAGACATAGAGGATGCGGGAGGTCATGAGACGCGACGGGCCGACACGAACCGCAGTTCTACCTGGCAACCGAGCGCACTGACCAGCAGATCCTTCCGCTCTTGCGCGCTGTACATCTCGAGGCTGACGTCCACGTCGTCGGCACAGCCGATGTCGACGACGATCGGCGCGGGAGCCGAGTCGGCCGAGCCTTCGGCTCCGGCGACGACGACCGTGATGCCCTCGACCCCTCCCTGGCGGGTGCGATCGAGCGCGATGCCGATGCGCAACATGCCCGCGAGGAGGCGCACCTTGTTTTGGTCCGCTTCGGAAAGCGCCTGGAACTCGACGTGGCTGCTCTTGGGCGCGCTCTTGCGATGGTAACGCGCGACTTGGGCGATCATCTCGATCTCATGGTCGGTGAACCCCGCGAGCTGATCGGAGTTCCTGATCACGTAGTACGAGTGCTTGTGATGCGCTGCGTGGGAGACGAACAGGCCGACATTGTGGAGCAGTCCGGCCGCCTCGAGGCAGTCGCGGTCGGCGACGGAGAGTCCGTGCACGTCCACCAGCGCGTCGAACAGCTCGAGGGCCAGATCGGTGGCCCGGCTGATGTGGCCCAGATCCTCGTGGTAGAGCTCGGCCATGCGCAGCACCGACTGTCGCCGGATGTCGCTGAGATGGTGGAAGGCCTGCGGCGCATTGGTCACCGCCATCTTGTCGAGCAGGATGCCTTCGCGCAGCGCCGCATCGGAGACGACCATCGATTCGATCGCGAGCCGGCGAAAGATCTCCTGCAGGAGCACCGCTCCGGCCACGATGATGTCGGCCCGGCGTTCGTCGAGTCCCTCAATGTCGAGCCGCTCCTCGGGGCTCTTGCGACCGAGGAGCAGCTCGACGCATGCATCGAGCTGCTCAGCGCTGAACGTGGTGCCGCTCCCGACGCTCAGGGGGTCGCCACCGTCGGCAGCGGTGATGATGCGCGCAATGTTGACGATGGTGCCCGAGCTCCCCACCGCGGTGAACGGCCGGCGCTCGCGCACGTCGGCCACGACTTGCACCAGGAAAGCGGCCACGTAGCTCCGGCAGTCCCGAACAGCTCGCGTCCGCACGAAGCCGCCGGGAAAGAAGCGATCCGTGAGGCGAATGGCGCCGAGCTTCGTCGATCTGGCGAGCTCGACGGTGGTCCCACGACCGATCAGGAACTCGGTGCTGCCGCCTCCGATGTCGATGACGAGGATCCGCTCCTCGAACAACGGCAACGACTGCAGCACGCCGAGGTGGATGAGTCGGGCCTCCTCGACGCCCGACACCACTTCGATCATGATGCCGGTCTCCTCGAACGCACGGCGGAGGAAGACCTCACGGTTCTGCGCTTCGCGCAGGGCGCTCGTCGCGATCGCGTCGACCGTGGCGCCGAAGCTCTCGGCGATCCAGGCGAAGCGGCGCAGGGCTTCGATACCACGGTCCATCGCGTCATCGGTGAGCACGCTCATGTCGCTTGCGCCGGACCCCAGGCGCACGACTTCCTTCTCCTTGGCGAGCACGTCCTGGCGGCCGTCGGGACCGATCCTGGCGACCAGGAGATGGAACGAGTTGGTGCCGAGATCGATCGCAGCGCGGATCTCACCCCCGGTGCGCATCGCGCCGATGCGGCCCGGCCGATCGGGTCTGTCGCCGCCCTCGAACGCGCCGATGGTCTCCAGGTCCACGGCGCCATTGTGTCGCTTCACGGCGGGTCCGACACACTTCCCGTCCGCCGAGGCGCGCTGGGGCCGGCGCGGACGGGCAACGCGCAGCGAGCCGTTCGGTGGTTCCTGGCCGCGTCCCCGGCCAGAGCCCGATCGCTTCTCCTCTGGTCGGGTCGCCGTCGGTTCGCTGACGCTCACCCGCCCCTCGCCTCCTAAAGCGGCCGGCGAAGCCGCCGATTGGAGAGGGTGAGCGCCGACCAGCGGGTACAAACCGATCTGCGGAGCGTGCCCCTCGATCTGGCGCAGGCACGACTGTTCGCCGCGGCCATCCCGGGTCCCTGCCTGGTCGCCAACGTCGTTCCCGGGGGTCTCACGGTGCTCGCGAGCGACCCGCTGTTGCGACGGTTCATCACCGCGACCCATCCCTCGGGTCCCCATCTCGGCGAGGTGATCCCCGTCGGAGGGTTCACCGTCCTCGAACCGGTGCTGCGCGCGCTGCGCGCCGAACCGTTCGCCCCCCGCTCGCTCCAGGTACCCGTCGGGGACGAACCCCACTGGTTCGAGCTGCGCGTGACCCCCGTCATCTACGAGGACCGGTTCGTTCAGGTGCTGGTGGTCGGCGTGGACCGCAGCGACGAGCACGATGTCGACCGACGTGAGCGCCGGAGCCGACGCCGTTCCGAGGCCATGATCGCGCACGCCCCGGGCCTCGTCCTGGTGCTCGACAGCGCCGGCCGCATCGTGCGGGCATCACCGGGCGTCGACCACATGCTCGGCATCGGGGCCGGCGAGCTCGCCGGGCGACCCGTGTTCGAGCTGCTGCACCCCGACACGCTCGCTCGCGTCGCCACGATCTTCAACCACGTCCTCGGATTGCCGGGGGAGCCCGTTCGCATCGACGACTTCCGGGTCGGGCACCTGGACGGCACGTTCCGTGCGTGTGAGGCGACGGTGACGAACCTGCTCCACGACGACGACGTGGCCGCCATCGTGTTCAACATCGCCGACGTCACCGACCGACGCGTCGCCGAAGAGCGTCTCGAGTTGGCGGCCGCCAGCGATTCGCTCACCGGTCTCGCCAACCGTCGCTCCCTGCGAGAACGTCTGGAACAGGCATTCGACACCGCGCGCACCGACGATGCCGCGGTCGGGTTGGCGCTCGTCGATCTCGACCATTTCATGCTCGTCAACGACAACCTCGGCCATGACGTCGGCGATGCGGTCCTTCGCACGGTTGCGTCGCGGCTGTCGCGCGTCGCGGGCACCGTCGCACCACGCCGGTCGCCTGAGGCCACCGACGATGCCGATGCAGCGCTGGTAGCACGCATCGGTGGCAACACCTTCGCTGTCCTCTGCGGCGGCTCCCAGGAGCCCGTCGAGTTCCTCACCGGACTCGCCCACGAGATCCACGCCGCGCTCGACAGCCCCATCTCGACCGCCGGCCGCGAGGTTCCGATACGGGCGAGTGTGGGCACCGCACACGGCCGCCCCGCGACCGCCGACGGCGACACGTTGCTGCGAGCGGCCGACCTGGCACTCGTGCGGGCCAAGGCGAAGGGACGCAACCAGACCGTCAGCTTCACCGCCGAACTGCAGACGGCAGCAGAACAGCGGTTGGCGGAGATCACCGCTCTGCAGTCGGCCCTCCACGAAGGCCGACTGCGCCTCGTCTACCAGCCGATCGTGCGCCTCGACGGCGCGCTCGTCGGCGCCGAAGCCCTCTTGCGATGGGACCACGACGGCGTGCTGCTCACGCCTGCGGCGTTCCTCGATCTCGCCGAGGACACCGGCCTCATCTTGCCGATCGGCGCCTGGGTCCTGGATCAGGCCTGCCGCGACCTCGTCACGCTCCGAGCCGCCGCGCCCGACCTGCAGTGGGTCTCGGTGAATCTGTCGTCACGCCAGCTCCTCGACGAGCGTTTGCCGTCGATGATCGATTCGGCCCTGGCGACCAACGGCGTCGACCCGTCATCTCTCGCCGTCGAGATCGACCAGCGCACCCTCCGCGACGACCCGGGGGCACGAACCGTGCTCGGCGCTCTGGGCGCCGTGCGCGCCATGGTCTCCTTCGATGAGGTCGGCGCCGACTGGGCCTTGCTGAGCAGCCTGGCCGAGCACGGGGCCCACGTCGTCAAACTCGGCCGTCGCTTCATCCAGCAGCTCGACGTCGACGTCGACGATCACGACCGCACCCTGGCCATGGCGGTGCTGGAGCTGGCGCGCACCGACGGCCTCGAGGTCATCGCCGAAGGAGTCGAGACCATCGAGCAGCATGCCACCCTGCGCGATCTACGGTGCCCTCTCGCTCAGGGGCACCTGTTCAGCGAACCGCTCGACGTCGACACGTTCGTCGCGATCGCGCGCAGCCAACGCTGAGCCGCGCCACAATGGCGGCTGGAACCACTGCGCGAACCGGGGTGCGAGCATGCCGATCCCTTACCTCACCGACTTCGAGCCGCGCTACGGCGACGTCGTCGAGGTGAGCCCCATGGTCCGCCGGGTGGTTTGCAACAACCCCGGGCGCTTCACGTTCACCGGCACCGGCACCTACATCGTCGGGCGTGGGCAGGTGGCGATCATCGATCCCGGCCCCGACGACGAGGCCCACCACGACGCGTTGCTCGCGGCGGTGGCCGGTGAGGAGGTCACCCACATCCTGGTGACCCACACCCACCGGGATCACTCCCCCGCCTCTCGGCCGCTCCAGACCGCGACGGGCGCCCCCATCCTCGGGTTCGGCACCCACCCGGTTCCCCCCCAGGAACTGCGGGCGCGGGCAACGCCCACGAGTTGGGAGGCGCTGAAACCCACGCCCGAGGAGCTCGCGGAGCTCGAGAAGAGCCAGCCCAAACGCGCCGGCGCCCATGGCGACCAGGACGAGCCCGGTGACATGAGCCACTGCCCCGACATCGAGCTCGGCCATGGCGACGTCGTCGAGGGCGGGACCTGGACCATCGAGGCCGTGCACACCCCCGGCCACATCTCCAACCACCTGTGTTTCGCCCTACGCGAGGAGCAGAGCCTGTTCAGCGGCGATCACGTGATGGGTTGGTCGACATCGGTCGTCCCCTCACCGGAGGGGTCGATGCGCGACTACCTGAACAGCCTCGCGCTCCTCCTCGAGCGCACCGACCGCTGGTTCTACCCGACCCACGGACCGCGGATCCCCGACCCGCAGGCGTTCACCCGTTCACTGATCGCGCACCGCCACGACCGGGAGCGTCAGATCCTCGATTGCCTGGCCACGGGACCGAAGTCGATCCCCGAGTTGGTCACCGCCATGTACCAGGCGACACCGCACGTCCTGCACATGGCGGCCGGACAGTCCGTCTACAGTCACCTGCTGCACCTGACCGAACGTGGGGCGGTCCTCGCCGACGACGGGGACCCCACTGCGGACTCCCTCTACCGCTCCTGCCCATGACGATCGGTGACGAGGCCGACCCCGACGAGACGGCCCGCCGCCATGCGATCCAGGTGCTGGCCCGCCGAGCCGTGATCTGGACGATCCCGCTCACCGCAGCAGGGGTTCTGCTGGCGGCGCTCGGCATCCCGGTGTGGATCAGCATCGTCACCATGCTGGTCACCCTCGCCGTACTCGTCCTCGACATCGACTTCTGAGACCGCGGATGGCCTCGTCGTGGCCCTCGCCTGGCTGCTCACCCCATCAGCGCGCCGAGAAGCTGCGCGTCGAGCGCGGCGGCAGCTTGGCCTTGCGTGCGGCCTTGACGCCGTACATGGCGACATCGGCGACGTTGACGATCTCGTCGACGTCGTGGGCATCTTCGGGGAACACCGCCAGGCCCATGCTCGCGGTCACCCGCAGCGAGCGACCGTCAGAGAAGGGCACGTCGAGGTCGAGAGACTCGTGCAGCCGGTCCGCAAGCGCCACCAGTTCCTCGCGCGAGCCGAGACGCGGGACGACGACGGCGAACTCGTCGCCACCGAGACGGCACGGGATCTCGTTGCGCCGGGTGGCTTCTCGAAGACCGGCGGCGACACGCTTCAGCAAACGGTCGCCGGCAGCGTGGCCCCCGGTGTCGTTGATGGCCTTGAATCCGTCCAGGTCGACCATGATCAGCCCAACGCGACCGTTGCCTCGCTGAGCGGCAGCGATCGCCTCGTCGAGTCGGTCATGGAACTGCATCCGGTTCGCCAGACCCGTGAGCGCGTCGTTCAGGGCCATGACCCGGGTGCGACGGAACTGCCGACGGATCTGCCCGAGCGCCCACCAGCACATGGGACCGAGCGCAATGAGCAGCCCCAGGAACGCACCGCCGAACAGGAAGCCAAGGTCGGCGACGTCGGCAACCGTTGCGCTGACCGACACGTCGTCGGCCACGGTGAGCTGCACCAACGCCACCGTTGCGCGCCCTGGCGGAGCCCAGGGAAGCGTGTAGGTCACCGCCGAGCCGTCCTGGGGCACCTGGACGCCGGTGGGCACGCCAGAGAGCGCTCGCAGATCGGCCGCATCGAGGCGAATCGTCGTGCCCACCTCCGACGCGACGTCGGAGTACAACACTGCGCCGGAGGGGTCGACGATCCGCAGGCGATGGGTGCCGAGCAGGGGTTCAAGAACCGCAGCGCGAGCGGTGGTGAGCCGTACGGGATCGGGGACCACGACGAGTGCCGGACGCACGCCCGGATCACCTTCCACGGTGAGGCCGTCACCGAGCGCAAACTCGACGATCCGGTGGTTCTGCGCCGCCTGGAGCTCGATGGTCCGCTGCACCCGATCGTTTCCGACGAGCCACCACAGCAAGGCTCCCAGGACGATAATGGGGATGGCGACGACGGCCACGAAGCGCAGGAGGAAACGCACCGCGGAGAACCGGGTGGCGGAAACCCCGTCGCTCGACGGGTTGGAGAGAACAGCCATTGCCCCGCCATCGGCCCCCAGCAACCCGAGATGAGTTCCCCACCGAGGCGCGGGATCGGGTTGGTCCAGGCGGCCCCCACCCTCATTGCTTGCGCTGGGCCGTCTTGCCCCATAGGGTGACGTCTCGTCATGTCGGTATGGGTCGCACTGGCCGTGTTCGCCACGGTCTTCCTCTTCAGCATCTTCGTTTTGCGCGTCTCCGGCGCCTGGCTGATGGTGTTCTCCACCGGACCGCAGGTGAGCGCCGAGCGCCAGGTGAATCCCCTGGCGTCCTCGCCGAGGGGCTGGATCGAGAACCACGAATTCTGGGATCTCGTCGACGAGACCAAGGCCGGCGACGACGAGCTCGACGCCGAGCAGGCATTCTGGGGTTCCGAGAGCAATCGCGACGTCGGCTGAGCCTTACGCTGCGCCCGGGGTCCTCCCGCGTCCCGGCCCGCCGTTAGCATGGTCACACCATGGGCTCATCGGAAACCTTCGTGGCATTCGGATTGGTGATGCTCGTCGTCGCGTTGCTCGCCGTCGCGATCGACTGGTTCGGCAAACCGATGAAACACCGCCGCTTCGTGCCGAAGATGTACCGCTATCCCGACGAGCGCGCGCCGCATCGTCCGCCCTCGGGGCGAGCGCAACCGTCGGTCGACCCCGACAGCGTTCGACCCGGCGCCGTCGGTGGACGCCCGGACCCGATGCCCCTCGACCTTCCCGTCCTGGCTCCCGTCGAGTCGGCATCGGTTGCCCGACCGGGCCCGCTCGAATCTGGCGGCGACAGTCCGGCCGCACCGGACGACCCTGTCACGGTTGGGAACGTGGCGGTCACCGGCCATGGCGGGCCACTGGACCGGCGGAACGGTTGGTCACCAGGTGAGTACGTCTTCAACCTCACCGCTGAGGGCTCCGAACCCGCACCCTCCACGGTCCGCACCCGGTTCTGGCGCAACGTGGCTGCGTCGCCCGGCTCGACGATCTTCGGGGCATCGAACGTCGACCGGATGCGCGCGGGCAAGGCGCCCCAGCGTCGCAACCCCCGCACGGGCAGGACCGAGATGATGAAACTGCACGCGGTGACCTTCGAGGACACCAACGGTGAGACCCCGATCCCGATCTGGCCCGACGACTCGATCGACCCCTTCTTCTGATGGGCGAGCCGACGATCGCCGAGCTGCTCGAGAACTCCGACACCGACACCGTCAATCACCGCGGCCGCGTCGTGCGAGCGCTCGTGCGGCTGCCCGTCGGTGACGGCACCGCCGTCACCGTGGAGCGGCTCGATGTCAGCGACACCCGCCCCCAAGCGTTGAAGCTCGCAGTGAACGAGGGGACGCTCTCGGTGAACGGGCACGATGCTGCGGTCATCGCGCTCTGGAGCGACACCAGCCCGAGCACGGTCGAGCTCAGGGTTTCCGGCGCCTCGACCACCCTGGAGATCTGGAACGCCTGGTCCTTCGGGGGCATCGACAGTGCCTGGACCGGGAATGCAGGCATCGTCACCCGGGCTACCGACGACGGCACGATCCTCCAGTGCAGCGACGGGGTCGGGCCGGCCTCGTTCAGCGATCTCGTCGTGCAGGTGACCATTCGCCGCTGAGTCAGCGCCGGTAGATCGTCGCCAGGTAGTGGTCGTCGAACTCGAAGGGGCTCAGGACCCGGACGGCTCGCATCGCGAACTGCACGACCACCTCGTGGGACTCACCCGGCGGTATCGCCACGACGAGACCACGACGGGTGTGGTCCTCGACGGTGACCCACCCCGCGGGGAGCCTGACCCCTGCCGCTGCGAGACGTTCGACGACCTTGGCGCCGGTCGCATGGGAGACCCCGAGCTGCGTCGGTTCCATCCTGCCCCGGCGGCGGTGCGCGGGGAACCAAGTCACCCGGGGGATCACCGGACCCCGGCTCGAGAAGACCCGCCATGCCCAACTGCCCGTGTGCACCTGACGCTCGTCGACGTCGGGGCCGATGTTGATCCACTGCTGGCCATCGGCAGCGGCGGCCAAGGTGTCCATCTCGGCCAAGACGGCGGCGATGTCGGAGCGCCGGAACGAGACCTCGTGGCCGTCGAGGCCCATCAGTCCTCCCTGGCGTCGGGACAGGTGAACTCGACCACCGGTCGATAGATGCCACCGCGCACTTGGACCAGCGCCGCCCCCCCAGCGGGGTCGACGTGCATGGCTGCCGACGAGATCGGGCAGGGTCCGCCGGCGAGTCCCGGGGCGTAAGCGACACCGGCACCATGGACGACGGCCGAGAACGTCGCGTTGTTCAGGTCGGCGCCGACAGCCTCGAGGAACGTGACCAGCACATCAGCGCTCCAGTACCCGAGAGTGATCGCCTGGCTGTACACGAGCGGACCGTCCACCGCATCGAGGTCTTCGGCGATCACGCCGGTCACCTCGCGATACTCCTCCTGCGGTGGGAGGTGGCTGACAGCGAAGCCCCCCTCGAGGGCCAACGCGGTGGGGATGTCCGCGAGCAGCCCGGGGAAGTAGGTGACGTCGTCGACCACCATTCCCGCGAACCCCTCGACCACCCCGGCCTTGACGGCGATGGTGGTGTCGAGACCGACCGACAAGAACACCGCGTCGATGGGCCGCTCGAGCGCGGCGTCGGTCACCGAATCGAGGATCTGCGTCACCGCCCCGGCGGGGGCGGTGTCGCCCAGACGGACGATGACATCGAGGTCCGGTCCCCACAGGCCCGTGGCCGTGAGCTCGGAGGCTGCACCTGCCGGTCCGTCGTCGACGACGAGCGCCACTGCCGGACTCGGGCCGAGCGCCTCCTCCAGCACCAGGCGCGGCGACGGGTCCACACGGGCCCCTTCGACACCAGTCACGGCACCGATCAGACAACCCGAGAACCCGAAGCCCCACCGATTCGGCGCGCAGAAGCCCGGGGCGAATCCCCAACCGAAGAACGGCGTCTGCTCAGATTCGAGATAGTCGGTGACCGCCGGTTCGGGCACGGCCGAAGCCAGCACGACCGCGAAGACCCCAACCTCTTCGACCAGCCGCCTGGCAGCAGCCAGTGTCATCTCGGGATCACCGCCGTCGTCGATGACCTCGACGATCTCGACCGTGCGTCCCGCGACGCCCCCCGCCCGTCGGACACGCTCGAGCCGGGCGCGCACACCGGCCTCGACGCCTCTGTAGGCACTCTCGGTGGCGATGACCCCGATCCGGACGGTCGCGTCGTCGATACCGCGCGTCCGTGGCTCCACCGCCGGGGTGGGAACAGGAGTGGGGGTGGGGACCAGCGTCGCCGAGGGCGTGGGGGTCGGCAACGGCGACGGCGTCGGCAACGGCGTCGCCGACGCCACCGGTTCCGAGGAGAGCTCCGGTCGGCCCCCCGCGCACCCGGCCAGCACCAACGCGGCAGTGGCCACGATGGCCGCGCGACGCGAGCGCAATCGACGGCACGGACGGCTCGGGGCGCGGCAGGACATGGTGCAACGACGATACGGGTGAACCGACGCGCGCAGGTAGTCGCTCGACCCCGGTGGCGGCGATGACCGGCCCCGGTGCGGGAGCAGGTTAGGGTTTGGCCGATGGAGTCGACCGTCCCCACCCGCGTCGGCCTGACCACTGCCGAAGTCGAGGAGCGACGCGCCGACGGGCGTGTGAACCAGTCCCCTCCGGGGACGTCGCGCACGGTCGGTCAGGTCATGTTCGCGAATGTGTTCACCCCCGTGAACGCGATCATGCTCACCTTGTTCGTCCTGATCCTCGTCGCGGGCTTCCCCGCCGACGGCCTCTTCGTGGGCGTGGTGGTGTCCAACAGCGTCATCGGCATCGCGCAGGAGCTCTATGCCCGGCACGAGCTCGCGCAGCTCCAGCTACTGAACGCGCCACGAGCCCACGTGATCCGCGACGGCAGCAGCCACGAGATCGTCGTGGAAGACATCGTCCTCGACGAGTTGCTCGTGCTCGCACCCGGGGAGCAGATCGTCGTCGATGGACTGGTGGTCGACACCAATGGGCTCGAAGTCGACGAATCACTGCTCACGGGGGAATCCGATCCGCTGGACAAGCGCGTGGGCGACGAAGTGCTCTCGGGGAGCTTCGTGAGCGCCGGCTCCGGGCTCTACCGTGCGACCCGCATCGGCGCTGACAGCTACGCCAACTCCCTAGCCGAACAGGCCAAGGTCTTCCGCCTCGTCGACAGCGAGCTGCGGCGCGGCATCAACCTCGTGCTGCGTGTCCTCGTGGTGCTGATCCCTCCGGCGGGGATCCTGCTGCTGCTCGCACTGCTCGACGTCGAAGCTCGCTGGCAGGAGGCGTTGCAGGGGACCGTGGCCGCCTCCGTGGCGATGGTGCCCGATGGCCTCGTGCTGCTCACGAGCTTGTCGTTCGTAGCCGGTGTGATCGCGATCGCAAGACGCAAGGCGCTCGCCAAGGAGCTCGCCACCGTTGAGCTGTTGGCGCGCGTCGACGTGCTGTGTCTGGACAAGACCGGGACCATCACCACCGGCGAGATCTCCTACGGCGGTTCGGTGCCCGTCGGCGAGTACACCGAGACCGAGGTCGCGGAGGCATTGGGCGCAGTCGCGCATTCCGACCCCAATCCCAACCCGACGATGGCAGCCGTGGCGGCGGCGCACTCCTGTCCCGCAGACTGGGAGCTCGTCGCGACCGAACCGTTCAGCTCGGCCCGGAAGTGGTCTTCGGCCGAGTTCGCCGGTCGGGGCACGTACTACTTCGGCGCCCCCGACATCCTGCTCGCCCCCGGTGACGGCGAGGTTCCCTCCCAGGTCGATGCCGAGGCGAGCTCCGGTCGGCGGGTGCTGCTGCTGTCGCGCGCGGAGGGACCGGTGAGCGCCGGCACCGTGCCCCCGGACCGCCACGCAGTGGCGATGATCCTCCTCGACGACACCGTGCGCGAAGACGCGCCGGAGATCCTCCGGTTCTTCGCGACGCAAGGCGTGACCCTGAAGGTGATCTCCGGTGACAACGTCGCCACCGTCGCTGCGGTGGCCGAGCGTGCCGGCGTTCCCGATGCCCGGGCGTGCATCGACGCCCGGGAGCTCGAGAGCGACGAGGCTCTGGCGGACGCTCTCGATCACCTCACGGTGTTCGGTCGGGTCACGCCGCATCAGAAACGGGCCATGGTCGGCGCCCTGCAGGCGAAAGGGCACACCGTGGCGATGACCGGTGACGGGGTCAACGACGTCCTCGCACTCAAGGACGCGGACATGGGCATCGCGATGGGGAGCGGCAGCTCGGCGTCGCGCGGCGTCGCCCAGCTGGTCCTGCTCGACAACCGGTTCGCCACTCTCCCCGAGGTTCTCGCGCAGGGCCGCAAGGTCATCAACAACATCGAACGGGTGGCGAACCTGTTCGTCACCAAGGCCACCTACGCCCTGCTCCTCACGGCGATCATCGGCATCCAGCACCTGGAGTTCCCGTTCCTACCCCGCCACCTCACGCTGATCGGCACGTTCAGCATCGGTCTGCCCGGCATGGTGCTGGCACTGGCACCGAACGTGAACCTGGTTCGCCCCGGCTTCCTCGACCGGGTGATTCGGTTCTCGCTGCCCGCTGGCGCCGTCGCAGCGGTCGCGACGTGGCTCGTCTACCTCTACGCCCGCGGTGGGTCACGAACAGGGGTCACGTCCGCCCAGCTCGCCGATGCCCGCTCGGCGGCGACGATCACTCTTCTCGGCATCGGGCTGGTCGTATTGGTGGTGGTGTCACGGCCGCTGCGCCCCTGGAAGGTCGGGCTGGCCGCGGCGATGGCGGCTCTCTACGGCTGGCTGCTCGCGGTCGAGCGGGCCCGCGACTACTTCGAGCTGACCCTCCCCGACGCCGAGGTGTGGGTCGCGTCGGGCGTCGCAGTCGTCGTGGCCGCCATGTTGGTCATCGGGGTTCCGCTCCTCGTTCCCGGGCTGCGGATGCTGCCGCAGCCTGCCGAGACGCCGCCCACGTCTCCCTGAACGACCGTCACGGTTGCTTCCTGATCTTTTCTGTACTTTCATATCTTTTCATGTTCGACGAAGGGGTGGCCTACCGCCGTCAGGCTTCCTGGGCGGCCGAACGAGCAGACGCCTGTCGTGCTGCAGCATTGCGCCTGCATCGGCTGCGAGGGGACCTCACCGACGGCCTGCAGGACTGCATCGATGCACTGGCCCCGCAGACCTGGTCCTCGCCGGCGGCCGACGCCCGACGCCAAGCGCTAGCCGACGCGGGAGCACACCTCGGCCGGGTCGCCGAGGAGCTGCACGAGCGAGCGACGGGATTCGACCAGGCTGCGTCGCTTCTGGAGCAGCAGGCGACCGACGCGTTGCTCCAGTCCGTGGCGGCGATCGACGGCCGCGTCGATTTCGTTACCCGTGAGCGACCGGGTCAGCGATGACCGACGTCGCAATGCACGTGCCGCGCGCCCGAGCCGCAGCCGCGCTCCTTCGACGTCGCGGCGACGATCTCCGCTGGTGCAGCATCGACCTGCGCTCCGCTCTGATCGAGGGTGCACATGCAGCCGGCACGTTCGTCGACCTCACCCCCGTGCAGACCATCGCCGACGTCGCGGCGCTCCTCGCCACCTTCGCGCATGACCTCGGGCGCCGCGCCGACGCATTCGTCGACGCTGATCTCGCGTTCGGTCGCACCATCGCCGAGTGTCCGCAGGCACTGGTCGATGCCGTTGCGTCGGGACGGCTCCCGGTCACGCCCTCGAGGGCGTTCGGCTTCGTCGTCGACAACTGGGACGAGATTGCCGGAACGGACGGACTCGCGGACATCGACGACCTCCTCGCCTTCGCAGCGCGCAGCAGCGACCCGACGGCACCAGCTGCCGCCCGGGTGTGGCAAACGGTGCTGTTCGACGCCGTCGAGGTCGCCGGTGAACGCCGACGATTCCGACCAGGGGCCGACGGACTCGATGGTCGCGCCGACGGGCGGCTGAGCGGCCGCGACCTCGCGGCGTTCAGTGCGACCCACCGCAGCATCGATGCGTGGTGGGTCGAACAGCGCCGCCGCCGCAGCGCGCTGCTCCCTGTCGCACTCTCCGGCGAAGAAGCACTGGCGCTGCTGCGCGCCGCATGGCCGTCCATCGCCGGCCCCGACGGCGCTGCCAAATGGGGCGACCTGGAGCAGGCCCGTCACCGGTCGGGCGACCCGGCGCTGCGGGCCGCGGTCGACGTGCTCCGCGGCCCGCTGTTCAGGGCCATCGACGCGGCCCCCGGTCCAGACGGCAGGTCCGACGGCACGATCCACATCGACGACCTGACCGCCGTCGGCGCGCGACTCGGCGCTAAAGACGTTGACTCGTTCATGCATCGGACGGGGATCGAACCGCCCGTGTTGCGCGTGGCCGATCCCTGGGCCCACGTCGAGGAGACCACCACGGTGATGATCCGCGTAGGTGCCAAGGGGGCAGTGATCCAGGCTGGGGGCACCCTCGGATTCCGCGTGCACCGGGTCGTGGACGGCACGTTCATCGTCGAACGGGTCGACGCGACGGGGATCGGCATCGTCGCCGGTGTCGGCGTCGGCGCCACGGTCCACTGGGACGGCGAACGGTTCGGTGTTGCCGCTGTAGCGGAGATCGGCGCCCTCGCTGCGGCGACCTCGACGAGGAGTTGGTTGGTGGACGACGCCGACGAAGTCCAGACGTTGATCGTCTCCCAGGCCATCGGCACCGTTCCCGGTGCCGATGCCGCACGCGGCATCGTCGATTCAACGGCGTCGTTGGCGGGGTCTGCGCTCCCTCGCGGCGTCGAGGACGCTCTTGAGTCGGGCTTACGGAACGTTCCGCTGGTCGGCGGCCTGCTCGGCTCAGCCTACGGCGGCGTGGAACGCTACGGCCGCTACCACGAGCCGCCCCCGACCCGCGTCGCGAGGTCGAGCGGGATCGAAACCTACGCTGCCGCATCCGGACGCGTGCTCGGGATCGACGGATGGATCGAGGGCACCCTCGCCGCTTCCACGACGACCACGGTGCACGCCGACGGGCTCGCCAGCACCACCCGGAGCGTGAACGGCCTGCTCGGAGCCGGCGTCCTCGCCGGGGTGGAGGGAACCGGCCCGCTCGCGAGCGCCCGCCAGCGGACGTACGGCTCGGTGTCGGTCGAACGGTTCGTCGCTCCCGACGGATCGCCGGTCCGGGTCGAGCTGACCATCCAGTACCAGCTCGAAGGACGGCTCCGTCGGCACGTCGTCCACTACGACGGTGCCCTGGCCGCGAGCCGCGAGGCCGGCGAAGCAGTCGCAGCTGCAGCGGCCATGGGCTCGGCGGCGGCCGTCGCGCTCGACGCCAGGCGCCTACTGGCCGCTGCGCGTACGACGCGCGGCGTCACCGTCGAACAGTCCGACTTCACCGTCACCGGCTCCGACTACGGCATCAGCCTCACCGGCGAGCTCGGCGCGGTGCTCGGGATCGATTTCAGGGTCGCCACGGCATCGATCCGGCCGGCACGGTGAGCAGATCAGGCGTCGTCGCCGTCGACCTTGTCGATCAGCTCCTCGACCTTCTGGTCGACCTTCTCGAGGTGGTCGTGGATCTTGCCGTCGGTCTTGTCGTCGATCACGTCGGTGGCCTTGTCGACACCCTCGGCGACCTTGGACGGGTTCTTGGAAACCAGGCTTTTCACCTTGTCGAAAATGCTCATCGGTTCGGCTCACTCCATGACGGGGTCGGGGTAGGCGCCCGAGAATAGGCCACTTCTGGCCGGCAGATGCCCTGGACCTCGAGACTTCCTAGACTCAGCGAGGCGCAGCGACAGCGAGGGACTCCATGACCGACCTCAACTCCGGCAAACTCCGTCTCGGACGGGTCATCGACCCGGCGACCCACACCGCTACCGGCGACACGGTCCTCTACGACGCGAGCGACCTCACGACCCATGGCATCATCGTGGGCATGACGGGGTCGGGCAAGACCGGACTCGGCGTCGTCCTGCTCGAAGAGGCGCTCCTCCAGGGCATCCCGACACTGGTCATCGACCCGAAGGGCGACATGGGCAACCTCTGTCTGTCGTTCCCCGATCTGTCGCCCGCCGACTTCGAGCCGTGGATCGACGCCATCGGAGCGAGCCGCGACGGCAAGACCGTCGGCGAGGTTGCCGCGTCGACTGCAGCGATGTGGCGCGACGGTCTTGCGAAGTCCGACATCACGCCCGACCGCATTGCCCGCCTGCGCGAGAAGGTCGACTTCACCATCTACACGCCCGGGTCGGCGTCGGGCGTCGCCCTGAACGTCATCGGCTCGATGCGAGCCCCCACCGGCAACGTCGATGCCGAGACCCTCGCGGATGAGATCGAGGGGTTCGCCTCGTCGATCCTGGGTCTGATCGGGATCGACGCCGACCCCCTGAGCTCGCGCGAGCACATCCTGATCTCGAATCTCGTGGCCAACGCGTGGGCTTCGAGCGCCGACCTCGACCTCGGTTCCCTGATCGCACAGATCCAGCAGCCACCGATGCGCAAGCTCGGCGTGATCGACCTCGATACCTTCTACCCGCCCGCCGACCGGGTGGCGCTTGCGCTGAAGCTCAACGGGCTCGTCGCCTCTCCTGCCTTCGCGAGCTGGGTGCAAGGTGAGCCGATCGACATCGAGTCCCTGCTCTACACCCCTGACGGCAATCCACGTTGTGCCATCGTCACCATCGCGCACCTCTCCGACGAGGAACGCCAGTTCGTCGTGACATTGCTGCTCGCGAAGCTCGTGACCTGGATGCGTTCCCAACCCGGCACCACCGAGCTTCGAGCCCTCGTCTACATGGACGAGGTGTTCGGGTTCGTGCCACCGAGCGCGATGCCCCCAGCAAAGAAGCCGATCCTCACCATCATGAAGCAGGCCCGGGCGTTCGGCGTGGGCATGGTGTTGTCGACGCAGAACCCTGTCGACCTCGACTACAAGGCCATCTCGAATGCCGGCACGTGGATGGTCGGCCGGCTGCAGACCGAAAGGGACAAGGGCCGGCTGCTCGAGGGCATGACCTCCGCCAGCGGCAGCGTCGACATCGCGACCGTCGACGACACGATCTCCGGACTCGGCAAGCGGGAGTTCCTGCTCTACAGCACCAAGGCCTCGACCCCCACGGTGTTCACCACCCGGTGGGCGATGTCCTATCTCCCGGGCCCGCTCACACGCGAACAGATCGCCACACTCATGGCGACCCGCCAGAGCGCACCCGCAGCGGCCTCCGGCGCCGCTGCGACCGCAGCGCCTCGCCCCGAGCTCGCCGACGACGAGACCCTGACGCCGCCCGCGATCGCCGCAGGTCGACGGGTCGCCTACCTCGATCCTGCCGCGCCCTGGGCCGCCACCGTTGGCGCGGTGTCGGGCGGGACCCGGCTCGAACCGGCGCTGCTGGCGCGGGTGCACCTTCTCTACGACGAGACCGGAGCCGATCTGCGCCACGAGACGGAGTGGGAGGCGGTGATCCATCCGCTGACGACCACCTTCGAGAGTCTCGTCGAGGTCGACTACGACGACCGCGACCTGCGCGACAGCCCACCTGGCGACGCCCGCTACGTCCTCACCGACGCGCGGCTCGACACCGCGACGTACTTCAAGGCAGCAGAAGCTGCGCTGAAGGATCACGTGTACCGCAACGAAAGCCTCGAGCTGTTCCAGAATCCGGAGTTGAAGGTCTACTCACGGGTCGGCGAATCACGCGAGGATTTCGCCCGCCGCTGCGAGCAGGCCGCCGACGAACGCGCCGATGCCGATGCCGACAAGATCCGCAAGACGCTCGAAACCAAGATCGACCGCGTGCGCGCGGCGATCGGGAAGGCCGAAGACGCCGTACGTGAGGTCGACGCCGACGCGACCGACCGAGGCCGCGACCTGTTCCTCTCCGGGGCGCTCGATGTGCTCGGCGGCCTCCTCGGTGGCAAGAAGTCGACCCGTTCGATCCTGGGGGGCGTGCGTCGAGCGTCGTCGAAGAACCAGCAGAAGCAGAAGGCGCAGGAGCGGCTCCAGACCGCCGAGCGCCGTCTCGACGAGAAGACCTCGGAGCTCGAAGAACTGCAGGCCGAGCTCGTCGCGACGCTCCAGGACATCCAGGACGACTGGGAAGCCAAGGCCGACAAGATCGAGACCCTGGCGGTTCCACTCGAGAAGGCCGACATCACCATCGACGAGGTCGTCCTGGTCTGGATCCCCAAGCCCTGATCTGGCCCGGATCAGCCCGTGGGGGTCGGACCCGCCGTCGGTGTCGGTAACGGGCCGGCCGACGCACCCGCAGTGACCTCGAGCTCGACGAGGTTCGCCTCGGAGCAGTCTTGGGTACCCGAGCGCGACGGGTAGGTGCGCTCCCAGCTGCCCTGGCTCAAGGTCAGCACCACAAAACACGGCGACGGAATCCGTTCTGCGGGGTTGGCGACGCCTTGCAGCCCGTGTGCATCCCATTCGGTGATCGTCTTCGCGGCCTCGACGACCGATGCTCTGGTCAACGAGGTCGGGTCGTACGCGGCGGTCCCGGCACCGACCGCACCGTTGACGGCCTCCTGGAAGAGCAGCCCCGCGCTCCAGGCGGCGATTCCCATCGCCGACCAGTGGGCATCGTCGCCGAAGAGATCCTGGAGATAGTGCAGATACTCGATGAGCTCGGCGTTGGCCACCAGATCCTCGATGGGGAGCGTAGGGAGCCACACCGACACCCCATCGCCGAGGTCGCCGGCCTCCTCCACCCAGGCCGGGTCGTAACAGCGCTGGCCGCAGTCGATGAAGTCGAACGTGCGGTCAGGAGCGACCGTGTCGAGCGCGACGAGCAGGTCGATGAGGTCGCGAGCGTTGTTGCGCCACGTGAGGCTGCGCGCCGTGGATCCGGCCAACTCCCCCGCCACCAATTCGAAGTCGGGATGAATGTCGACGAAGGGGTTGTAGACGAACTCGTAGCCCTCTTGGCTCGCGACCTCGATCATCTGCTCGCCGGCGATCACGAGCGGGGCCAACGCGTCGACGAGCATCGTGCCGGCTGCGGCGACCCCTTCGGGATACGCGTTCGCGAAGTAGCGGGCGAACCCAGCGTTCCAGATCGACCCGTTGATCGGGTTCGACACGAACGTGGTCGCCGAGTCGAGGCGGGCCAGGCTCGTCACCCGCGCCGGGAAGTCCGGCAGCGCACAGTCACGCGCCTGTAGCTGATCGAGGCCCTCGTCGTCGATGAGCGAGGCCGAGCCGACGATCGCGAAGAAGTCGCCGTTGCACACCTTGTCGATCGCATCGGCGCTACGCAAGATCGCGGCGTCCACGAGCTCGACGGAGACGAACCGGTTGGCGAGGCGCCCGTTCTCGTTGACCGACCGCGCCCAGGCCTGCATCGCCTGCCAGACCGGTTCGGACCCGTCACCGCGCAGATCCAGGGTGTCGACGTCGACGATGACGGCGATGCGCATCGTGTCGGCGGTGAGGCCCGGCTCGTCCTCGTAGGGCGGAGGCGTGGGCGCCACGACCGAGGGCGTCGACGTCGGCACCGCGGTCGGGACCTCCGTCGGAGGCAGGACGATCTCGGGGAGCACCGGAGCGGCGCAGGCGGCGGCCAGCAGTGCGCTGAGGACGAGGAGCGCGAGCAGGCGCGGGCGCGACGGGGTCATGGCCCCTTAAGGCTAATGCCGATCAGGGCGTGCGTATCGGCGCGGTGGCGGTCACCGCACCGATACGAGCGGTTCATCGGGCGGCCGCAAAGCCCTTCTCGAGGTCCGCGAGGATGTCGTCGATGTGCTCGATGCCCACCGCGAGACGAATAAGGCCGGGGAACACGCCGGTCTCGGCCTGCTCGGCTTCGGTGAGCTGGCTGTGGGTGGTGGACGCCGGATGGATCACGAGGCTGCGGACATCGCCGATGTTGGCCACATGGCTGTGCAGTTCGAGACCCTCGACGAACTTCTTGCCGGCCTCGGCGCCGCCGCTGATGTTGAAGGCCGGAATCGCGCCGTAACCCCTGCCACCGGTGAGCTGGGTCGCCCGGGCGTGCCACGGGCTGCTCTCCAGCCCGGCATAGGAAACCGACTCGACCTGGTCGTGCGCTTCGAGGAAGCGAGCCACGGCGAGAGCGTTCGAACAATGGCGCTCCATCCGCAAGCTGAGCGTCTCGAGGCCCTGGAGGAACAGGAACGAGTTGAACGGGGTGATGGCGGCGCCGATGTCACGGAGCATCTGGACGCGGGCCTTGATGATGTAGCAGCCGTGGCCGAGCGCGGGCCAGTACGCGAGGCCGTGGTAGCTGGGGTCGGGCTCGGTCATGGTCGGGAACTTGCCGCTGGCGCCCCAGTCGAAAGAGCCGCCGTCGATGATGAGACCTCCGATGGAGGTGCCATGACCGCCGATGTACTTCGTCGCGGAGTGCACGACGATGTCGGCGCCGTGCTCGAAGGGCCGCACGAGATAAGGCGTGGCCGCCGTGTTGTCGACCATGAGCGGCACGCCGTTGCGGTGCGCCACCTCGCTGACGCCGGCAACGTCGAGCCAGTTGTTCTTCGGGTTGGGGTTCATCTCGCCGTAGAACAGCTTCGTGTTGGCGCGAACGGCTGCCTGCCAGGCATCGAGGTCGTCGGGGTCCTCGACGAAGGTGACGTCGATACCGAGCTTCGGAAGCGTGTAATGGAACAGGTTGTAGGTACCGCCGTAGAGCGACGAACCCGACACGATGTGGTCGCCGGTCTCGAGCATGGTGAGGATCGCGAGGGTCTCGGCGGCCTGACCCGATGCGACGGCGAGCGCGCCGGGCAGACCGACCGCGGTCTGGGTTGCGCCTTCGAGCGCCGCCATGCGCGCTTCGAACACGCCCTGGGTCGGGTTCATGATGCGGGTGTAGATGTTGCCGATCTCGGCGAGCGCGAACAGGTTGGAGGCATGTTCGGCGCTGTTGAACGTGAACGACGTCGTCTGGTAGATCGGCACCGCGCGGGCGTTTGTTGCGCTGTCGGGCGACTGCCCGGCGTGGATCTGCTGTGTCTCGAATGCCCAGTCGGCGCTCATGATTCTCCCTCTCGACGACCGCGTTCGGCCCTCGTGCTCGCTCCGGTCGGAGCGCCCAGACAGTAGTCACGCAAACCCGACCCCTCAACTCGGCTTTCGTCGGCTTCGGGCACGGCCAGCGCGTCGCCGATCTCAGCCGTCGCTATGGTGAGCCGATGCATGCCATCGAGCTCGATTCGCTGGTGAAGACCTACGGCGAGACCCGGGCCCTCGACGGCCTCGATCTGACCATGGCCAAAGGCACCATCCTCGGGGTCCTCGGACCCAATGGCGCCGGCAAGACGACCACGGTGAAGGTCCTCACCACGCTCATCCGCGCCGACAGCGGACGCGCCCTCGTCGACGGGATCGACGTATCGCTCGATCCCGCCGCGGTACGAGCCCGGATCGGGCTCACGGGTCAGTTCGCCGCCGTGGAGGAACGACTGACCGGGCGGGAGAACATCGAGCACATCGCTCGCCTCTTCCACATGTCGCGCGCCGATGCCCGGGCCCGGGCCCGTGAGCTGCTCGAGCGCTTCGATCTCGTCGACGCTGCTGACCGGATGGTCAACGGGTACTCGGGGGGCATGCGCCGACGCCTCGACATCGCCATGAGCCTCATCTCGCGACCCGCGGCGCTCTTCCTCGATGAGCCCACCACCGGGCTCGATCCACGTAGCCGACTGGCCATGTGGGGCCTCATCCAGGAGCTCCACGAGGAAGGCACGACGACCTTCCTGACAACCCAGTACCTCGACGAAGCCGAGGCCCTCGCCGACACCATCGCGGTGATCGACCACGGCCGGGTGATCGCCGAGGGCACGGCCGACGCGTTGAAGAACCGCATCGGCGGCGATCGCCTGATGGTCACCATCGCCCACGCCGAGAATGTAGGGCGGGCAGCCGAAGCTCTGGCCGGACTCGCGACCGGAACCATCGAGGTGGATCGGGACGCTGCGAGCCTCACCATCCCGATCGCCGCCGGCAGCGGCGCAGTCCCTCGATCCATCCGGATGCTCGACGACGCCGCCTGCGAGGTCGTCGACGTCGAGGTCAGGCGACCGAGCCTCGACGACGTCTTCCTCACCCTCACCGGCGCCTCACCCGACGACATGGGCAGCGCGCCGACGACCGCTGCCGGAGACCGACCATGAGCGCTCCTGCTACTGCCGCCGCGACCGAACCCGCACCAACGGCGGCCCCCACCGGGCACGACGGGCTGCGATGGCTCGGCCGCGACGCCTGGACCGAGGCGAAGCGGCACCTGCGGATCATCCCGCGCAACCCCGAGCTGATCGCCTTCGCAGTCGCCCAACCGGTCATGTTCACCCTGCTGTTCGTCTACGTCTTCGGCGGCGCCATCGAGGTGCCCGGCTACAGCGACTACAAGCAGTTCCTGCTGCCCGGGATCTTCGCCCAGACCCTGACCTTCGGCTCGGCAGGCACCAGTGTCGGACTGGCCGACGACATGCAGAAGGGCTTCATCGACCGACTCCGGTCGCTGCCCATGGCCCAGAGCGCGGTGGTGATCGGTCGAACCCTTGCCGATCTGGTAAAGAACGGCTTCAGCTTCCTGGTGATGCTCCTCATCGCTTTCGGTGTCGGCTTCCGCTTCGAAGGCGGCATCGCCGATGCCGTTCTCGCAACGGGCCTCCTGATGTTGTTCGCCTATGCCCTGAGCTGGGTCCACGCAGTCATCGGCCTCAGCGTCAAGTCGGTCGAGGCCGCGAACTCGGGGGGATTCATCTGGATGTTCCCCATGACGTTCGTGTCCTCGGCGTTCGTCGATCCCTCCTCGATGCCGGGTTGGCTCCAGCCGATCGCCGAAGCCAACCCGTTCACCAAGGTCGCGAACGCATCGCGCGCGCTCTACAACGGACTGCCCGCAGGGAACCTGCCCTGGCAGTCGTTGGCGTGGTCGATCGGCATCATCGTCGTCTTCGGCACGCTGGCCACACGGAAGTTCCGCGCGGTCGGCAGCTGAAGCTCGGCGACGAGCGTCAGCCCTGGCCGCCCGAGGTGTCCTTCACGCTCTGCTTGCCGGCGGAGATCCACGGCATCATGGCGCGGAGCTCCTTGCCGACCTTTTCGATGGCGAGGTCGTGACCGGCAGCCTCGAGCGCGAGGAACCGTTTGCGTCCACTCCGTGACTCCGCGACCCACTCCTTCGCGAACTCGCCGCTCTGGATCTCCTCGAGGATGGTCTTCATGGTCTCGCGCACGTGATCGTCGATGACGCGCGGACCACGGGTGAGGTCGCCGTACTCGGCGGTGTCCGAGACGCTGTAGCGCATACCGGCGATGCCCTCTTCGTACATGAGGTCCACGATGAGCTTGAGCTCGTGGAGGCACTCGAAATACGCGATCTCGGGCTGGTAGCCGGCAGCGACGAGGGTGTCGAAACCGCTGCGGACGAGCTCGGTGGTCCCTCCGCAGAGAACGACCTGCTCACCGAAGAGGTCAGTCTCGCACTCCTCGGTGAAGGTGGTTTCGATCACCCCGGCGCGAGCGCCGCCGATGGCATCGGCATAGGCGAGCGCGAACGCCTTGGCGTTGCCGCTGGCGTCGTTTTCGACCGCGATGAGACACGGCACACCGCCGCCTTCGACATAGGTGCGGCGCACGAGATGGCCGGGGCCCTTCGGCGCGACCATGCAGACGTCGACGTCGGCGGGCGGCTTGATGAGATCGAAGCGGATGTTGAATCCGTGCGAGAACATCAGCGTGTTGCCCGACTCGAGGTTCGGTCCGATGTGCTCGTCGTAGATCGCCGCCTGCTCGGTGTCGGGCAGCAGGATCATCACGGCGTCGGCCCAGGCGGTGGCATCGGCGACGTTCATGACCGTGAGGCCCGCGGCCTCGGCTTTGGCGACCGATGACGAGCCTGCTCGCAGGCCGACGCGGACGTCGATGCCGGACTCCTTGAGGTTCAGCGCGTGGGCATGGCCCTGGGAGCCGTAGCCGAGCACCGCGACCTTCTTGTCGGCGATGTGGGAACGGTCGGCATCGGCTTCGTAGTAGATGTTGGCCACGGTGGTGTTCTCCTCGGGGGTTCGGTCCGCGCCTCGCGCGCGAACCCGGGTTTCGAGCCTCGGCGAGGCTACTGGGCAATCGGGGCAGCGAGCCAGTGCAAGATCGCGGCCCGCTGGTATTCCTACTTCTGCAGCGCCGCCAGGGCGACGGTGCCGGTGCGCTGCACTTCGATGATCCCGAACGGCTCCAGCAGCGCCTCGAAGTCGTCGATCCGCTTCGGTGAGCCCGAAAGGGACACCATCATCTCGGCGCGGCCCACGTTGAGGACCGTGGCGTCGAAGATCCGGACCAGGTCCATGACCTGGTTGCGCTCCTCGATCCCGGCACGCACGGTCGCCATCATCAGCTCCCGCCGTACGGCGTCGTCGGGAGCCAGCTCACGGATCTCGACGACGTTGATCAGCTTGTCGAGCTGTTTGACGACCTGCTCCAGCGGAGCCGATTCGACGTCGACGACGATGGTGATGCGGCTGAAGTGGTCGTCGTCGGTGGGCGCAACGGCAAGCGATTCGATGTTGAACCCGCGTCGAGCGAACAACCCGGCGACGCGCGCCAAGACGCCCGGCTTGTTCTCGACCCGGACCACGAGCGTGTGGAACCGCTGGCTCACTTTGCACCTCCGTAGGGGTCGCCACCCTGGAGGGGATGGACGATCACGTCGCTGTTGGTCTTGCCGGCGGGCACCATCGGGTAGACGTTCTCGCTGGCCTCGGTGCGGAAGTCGATGACCACGGGGCGGTCATCGATGGCGTTGGCCTCCTCGATGGCACTCGCGACGTCGTCAGGGTGCTCGACACGCATGCCGACGCAGCCCATCGACTCGGCCAGCATCTTGAAGTCCGGCAGATCGGCCCGGAGCTTCACCTCGCTGTACCGCTCGTCGTAGAACAGCTCCTGCCACTGGCGAACCATGCCGAGATACCCGTTGTTCAAGATGGCGATCTTCACCGGCAGCCGCTCCAGCGTCGCCGTCACCAGCTCCTGGTTGGTCATCTGGAAGCAGCCGTCGCCGTCGATCGCCCACACGGTGCGGTCGGGCATGCCCGCCTTGGCGCCGATCGCAGCCGGAACCGCGAATCCCATGGTGCCGAGACCGCCCGAGTTGATCCACGTGTAGGGGTAGTTGAACTTCCAGAACTGGCTGGCCCACATCTGATGTTGGCCCACGCCCGACGCCACGATCGTGTCGTCGGGAGAGAGGTCACGAAGCTGTTCGATCACGAACTGGGGCTTGAGGCCCTCCCCTTCGTGCCACTCGCCGTAGGTGAGTGGATAGGTCTCCTGCCAGCCGCTCACGAGCGACTTCCACGGTGTTCGGTCGGGCTGCTCATCGGCTCCGCCGAGCTCGGCGATGGCTTCGATCAGGGCTTCGATCGTGAGCCGCACGTCGCCCTGGATGGACACGTCGGCATGGCGGATCTTGTTGAATTCGGCAGGATCGATGTCGGCGTGGATGACCTTCGCGCTCGGCGCGAACCCGTCGAGACGACCGGTGACGCGGTCGTCGAAGCGGGCCCCGAGGGTGATCAAGAGGTCGGCCTGCTGCATTGCGGTGACCGCGGTGTAGTTCCCGTGCATGCCGGGCATGCCCAGCGCCAGTGGGTGGTCGTCGGGGAAGCCACCGCGGTTCATCAGGGTCGTGACGACGTGGATGTCGAGCAGCTCGGCGAGGGCCCTCAGCGCGTCGGCGCCGCGAGCCTTCAAGATGCCGCCACCGCTGTAGATCACGGGCCGCTTCGCGGCGAGGATCATCTCGGCGGCGGCCCGTACGGCCTCACGGTCGGGCTCGATGACCGGGTGGTACCCCGGCAGATCGTGGCCGGTGGGGTCGTAGTCCTCGAACTGCGACCGGGGGTTCCCGGGATCGACGAGATCCTTCGGGATGTCGACCAGGACGGGTCCGGGTCTGCCCGTCGTAGCGATGTAGAAGGCATCGTGGATGACCTGCGGGATCTCGGCGGCCTCCGTGACGAGGAAGTTGTGCTTGGTGACGGCCATGGTGATGCCGGTCGTGTCGCACTCCTGGAACGCATCGGTGCCGATTGCCGCGCTCGCGACCTGGCCGGTGATGCACACCATCGGCACCGAGTCGAGCATCGCGTCGGCGAGCGGCGTGACCATGTTGGTTGCAGCGGGCCCGCTCGTGACCATCGCCACGCCGGGGCGACCGGTTGCATGGGCATAGCCTTCGGCCATGTGCCCTGCCCCCTGCTCGTGGCGAACGAGGATGTGGCGCAGCTTCGAGTCGATCAGCGGGTCGTACGCTGGGAGGATGGCGCCTCCCGGGAGCCCGAAGACGATCTCGACGCCTTCGGCTTCGAGGCTCTTCATCAGGGCCTTGCCACCATTGGTCTGCATGGTTCTCACCTGGTTGGAAGGGGGGTTCGGGGGAATTGGTCACTATGACGTGGTCGTCGACGGCGGTGTCCGGGGCCACGGCGGCGTCGAACGGTCGAGGCCGAAAAAGCAAACGACCCCCCGTTTGGGAGGTCGGACGCACACAACGGGGGAAGCTGTGCGCTAGGAAACTACTACGAGAAGCTGGTCGGCGATACGCATACGATCGCCAGTATGCCCGCACGAGCGACCGAAGACAAGCCGCAATCTCTGGGCGGACGATCGACGGTGCCGGCGGCGTTCGCCCTGGTCGCCGCCGGCCGCTTCCTCTCCAATGTCGCCCTCCGGCTCGTTTTCCCGTTCCTCCCGCGCGTCTCGGCCGGTCTCGGCGTGTCACTCAGCACGATGGGCACGGCGCTCGCCGTCCGTGATCTCGCCGGCATCGCCGGGCCCGGTATCGGCCGGAGCGCCGATCGCATCGGCCACCCACGGGCCATGGTGCTCGGGCTGACCGGGCTCGCCGGCGGGTTGTTGATGGGCGCGGTGAGCAGCGGCCTGTGGCTGTTCACCGGCGCGCTGATCGTCATCTCCCTGGCCAAGACCCTCTTCGACGTCGGATCGGGCGCCTGGATCGGCGAGGCAGTGCCATTCGAGCGGCGCGGACGCGCCATCGGGCTCATCGAGACCACCTGGGCACTGTCGTTCATCATCGCCATGCCGCTCGCGGGACTGGCGATCCGCGCCGGAACCTGGCGCACCCCGTTCCTCGTCGCATCGGCCATGTGCCTGGCGTTCGCGGCGCAGCTCGGAGGGCGGGTGCGGGCGGCCGTGAGCGACACCACGACGCGGGCCCGGGTGTCGTGGACGCCGACGATCCGGTCGGCCATCGCGGCGATCGCGTTCCTCGGTCTGGGCCACCAGATGCTCGTGGTCACCTTCGCTGCCTTTCTCGAGAACGAGCATGCCGTGTCGGTACCGGGACTCGGCCTGACCGCGGTGGTGTTCGGGGTGGCTGAGCTCATTGGGTCCGGGGCAGCGGCAACCTTCAGCGACCGTCTGGGGCAGTCGCGCAGTGTGACGGCAGCGGTCGCGCTGACCGTTCCGGCGTCGCTGCTCCTCCCCCTCGGCAGCCGCGGCCTGGTCACCGCGCTCGCGCTCATGGCCGTCTGGTTCGCCCTGACAGAGTTCGCGATCGTGTCGCTGCTCTCCCTGTTCAGCGAGCTCGATCGCGCCGCCCGGGGCACGGTCATGGGTCTCGCGTTCGGCGGATGGGCCATCGGGCATGCAGCGGGCGCGGTCGTCGGCAGTCGCCTTTTCGATTCGTGGGGCATGACGGCGACCTCCATAGCCATGGCAGGCGCCCTCGGGGCGTGCGCCGCCACGATGCACTACCTGGTCCGTGACCCGGCAACCGAGGCGGCACCGAAATGATCCGGGGCGTCTACCCGGGCTCCTTCAACCCGCCGACCATCGGCCACATCGCCATCATGCGCGCCGCCCTCGAGCACTACGAGCTCGACCGGCTCGATGTCGTGCTCTCCCGACAGGCGCTCGGCAAGGACACCGTCGAACGCCCGTCGCTCGACGAGCGCGCCGACGTGCTCCGGGCCTCGGTGGCACACCTGTCGGTGGTCGAGGTGGTCGTCACCGACCTCCAGCTCATCGCCGACATCGCTGCGGGCTACGACGTCGTGGTGATGGGCGCCGACAAGTGGCGCCAGGTCAACGATGTGCGTTTCTACGACGACGAGGCCCACCGAGACGCCGCGCTCGCCCGGCTTCCTCGTCTTGCCATCGCCGGCCGGGGCGCGGACGCGGTCCCGGCGGATGCTCGCCTGCCGGTGGACGGCCTCGACCACATCTCCTCGAGCGCCGCTCGCGCCGGCGCGCTCGGGTTGATGACGCCCGAGGCCCGGTCCTACGCCGAGCGGACAGGAGCGTGGTTGTCGTCGTGATCGCCGGCGACGCCGCAGCGCGGACATGACCCAAATTCCGCGCCAACCCTAAACACCTAGGCCACCGCCCCGATTGGTGGCGCATATGAACGCCACGTCCCTGGCTACTGAGAGCAGTCCCGTCCACGTACTCGTCGTCGATGACGACCGTGACATGGTCGGGCTGATGCGACGCATCGTCGAGCGAATGGGTCATCGGTGCAGCACCGCCGGGTCGGGTGAGGACGCTCTCAAGTACCTCGCCACCGACAGCTTCGCCCTCCTCGTGACCGACATCAACATGGATGGTCTCTCCGGGCTCGGGCTGCTCGAAGCAGCCAGGAGCTCGGACCCCGACCTTGCAGTGGTGATGGTGTCGGGACTCGGCGACCCCCGTACCGCCGAGACAGCCCTTGGCGGTGGCGCATTCGGGTACGTGGTGAAGCCCTTCGAGCTCACCGAGCTCCAAATTGCCGTGTCCAACGCGCTTCGCCGACGGGAGTTGGAGCTCCAGTTGCGGCGACACCTCCATGACCTTGAGGCCGAGGTCGGCAGGCGAACAGAGGAGCTCCGACGCGTCTCCCACGAGACGCAGGTGCAGGAGCAGCGGTTCCGGTCCCTCGCGCAGGCGAGCCCGTTGGGCATTCTCTACGCGGACAGCCAAGGCAATTTCGACTACTGCAATGCGAACGCGGAGGCCCTGCTCGGTCGCACCCGCACCGAGCTCGGCGACCGACGTTGGTTGGCCGAGCTCGACTCCCCGAGCCGAGACCAGTTGGAGACATCGATACGCGAAGCAGCCTCCGGGGTGCCCGACGCGATGTGCGAATACCCGCTACGCCGCCCGGACGGGTCGACAGTGTGGCTACGGAGCCGCGTCGCCCCGGTCCTCGACGACCATCACGAGACCGCCGGTGTGGTCGTGTTGTTCGAGGACATCGGTGATCACAAGCGTCTCGAGCACCAACTCCGTCACCAGGCAAGCCACGACCACCTCACCGGCCTCCCCAACCGGCGCGACTTCCGCGACCAGCTCGCGCGACGACTGGTCGCGCTCGAGCCCGGGCAGTGCCTCGGTGTGCTGCTGGTCGACCTCGACCAGTTCAAGCTCGTCAACGACACGTACGGTCACGAGGCCGGCGATCAGCTCATCGTGACCGTAGGCGAACGCCTCATCGGGTGTGTGCCTCCAGGGGCTGTCGTGGCTCGACTCGGTGGCGACGAATTCACGGTTGCACTGACCGAGTCGAGCCGCGAGGCCATCGTGGCGGTCGCCGAGACCATCCGGGAGACGCTGCGCAAGCCCGTACGCATCATGGGCGTCGAGTTGTCGTTGAGCGCCAGCGTCGGAATCGGGGCGACATCCGATCCGCAGGCCGCGGTCAGCAGCATGCTCCGCTCCGCAGACATCGCCATGCATCAGGCGAAGAACCGCCGAGATGTCGTCGAAGTCTTCGACAGCTCCATGGCCAAGGACGTCGCCCGGCGCCTGGCGCTGACGAGCGAGCTTCGCCGGGCCGTCGACGATGGGCTCTTGAGGGTCCATTACCAGCCGGTGGTCAACACCGTCACCCAGGGCCTCGTCGGTCTCGAGGCCCTGGCTCGGTGGTCCCACCACGAGTGGGGCGAGATCGCGCCGAGCGAATTCATCCCGATCGCCGAGTCGATCGGACTCGTCCATCGGATCGACAGTCACGTACTCGCCAGCTCGCTGCAACAGCTGGCCCACTGGCGGGCGGCCGGCCGAATTCACTCAGACGTCTTCATGAGCGTCAACCTCTCGGCCTCGCAGCTCTCGAACTCGGCCCTGCCCGAGCTCGTGCATCAGCTGCTGGGAAGCTACGGTCTCCAAGGCACGTCGCTGTGCATAGAGGTGACCGAGAGTTCGCTGATCAGCGACATAGAGCGAGCCCTCCCGATCATGCGGCGCCTGCGTGCGCTCGGTATACGGATCGCGGTCGACGATTTCGGTACGGGCCACTCGGCACTCAGCTACCTCGGTCAGCTGCCTCTGGACGTGTTGAAGATCGACGGTTCGTTCGTCGCCGCGATCGGCCGCGGGGGCGTCGACGTCGCAGAGGCCATCGTCGACCTGGCGCACCGCTTCCATCTGGAAGTCATCGCCGAAGGCGTCGAGGAACCGCATCAGCTGGCGCGACTGCGCGCCCTCGGCTGCGAGATGGCTCAAGGATTCCTCACCGGGCGCCCCACAGATGCCGACCACTCCCTACCCACCCCAGCGTCGGATCCCTCTCGGCTCCCCGGCGCTCACCCGCGCTCGGTTCCCTCCGAGGGCGTCACACGAGACGAGGTCCCTGCATGACACCTGCACTCCCGAACCTGCTGATCATCGACGATGACGTCGCACTGCGAACCGCGTTCGCCCGAGCGCTCGAACGGATCGGGTATGGCGTCGTCGCCACCACCGGATCGCCCGAGGTTCTCGACCTCATCAGCAACCACCAACCGGCCATGATCCTGTGCGACAACCACATGCCGGGCGCGAGCGGGGTCGAGCTGATCACGCTGATCCGCCGGCAGTGGTCCGCTGAGGAGCTGCCGATCGTGCTGATCTCCGGGTCAAGCATCCAGGGCGAGATCGACGCGGCCATGCAGGCCGGCGCGAACGACTTCAGGCGAAAGCCGGTCGATCTCGCCGATCTGGTCGCAGCCGTGGAATGCGCCATTGCATCACCCGGACCCCTTCGACCCGTAGGAGACCGCTCATGACCGCACGTAGCCGCACCATGTCGATCAGGGCCAAGACCACGACGTTCGTCGTGATCGCCATCGGCCTACTCACCGCCCTCACAGCAACCATCCAGTTCCGAACGTCGCTGAGCCGTGTCGAAGAGATCGAAGACGACCAGGCGATCGACCAGGTCAACCGGGTGGTGCGCCAGCTCGGCAACGCGCAGGCCGACATCGGAGGCACGAACGCCGACTGGGCCTGGTGGGACGACAGCTATGCCTTCGTCCAGGACGGGAACCAGGAGTACCAAGACACCAACCTCTACGCAGAAGCCTTCACACCGCTCGGCATCGACCTCCTCGCCTATGTCGACGCCGACGGGAACATCGTGTACGAGGCTTGGTATACCGACGAAGGCGTGGTGGCGATCCCCGACGCGATTCTGGGGTTGGTGCTGCCCGGGGGCAGCCTCGCGGACTTCGCCGAGGACCCCAGGGCCACCCCTGGCGGAATCGCCGAGGCCGGCAACGACCGATTCCTCGTCACGAGCCGGGCCATCTTGCCTTCCACCACGATGACCGACGTCGTGCCGGCCGGGGTCCTGCTCATGGGCCGGCGCATCGACCAAACCTTCGTGTCCGAGCTCGCGGAGTTGGTCGGCCTCGATTTGGTCCTCGAGCCGTGCGTCGGACAGACCTGCTCGGGTCTGTCGTCGCAGGCCCGCATCACCAAGACCTCAACTGCCGTGACGACCGACGTGACGATCAGCGGACCCAGCGGTGAACCCGCCCTCCATGGGAGCGTGACCGAACCGCGCACCATGTACAACGAGAGTCTCAACGGGATCAAGCGCGTCCTGGCCATCCTCGTCGGCGCAGGAGCGCTCGCCGTGATCCTCACCCTCGCCGGGCTGCGCCGTCTCATCATCGGTCCGCTCGAGCGTCTCGGCTCCACGGTGTCCGCTGTTGCCCGCAGCAACGACCCCTCCCACCGCGCCGCGGTCGACCGGACCGATGAGATCGGCGAGCTCGCCGATGCGGTCAACGTGATGCTGGCCCGGCTCGAGAACTCCCAGCGTCAAGTCCTCGAGGCCAAGGCGCAGGTGGAAGGCGCCAGCGCGGCAAAGTCGCGCTTCCTGTCACGGGTGAGCCATGAGCTGCGCACGCCGATCAACGGGGTCCTGGCCTACGCGCAACTCCTCCAGCTCGACCACCCCGAAGGCGAATCCGGCGAGTCGATAGCGCAGATCATCACCTCGGCACGGCACATCACCAGCCTCGTCGACGAGTTCCTCGACATCGCCAGGATCGAAGCCGGTTCGATCCCGATCAACGTCGAGGATGTCTCGCCGACGATGATTGCGCAGGAGGTCGTCAAGATGACCCAGCCCCTCGCCGATGCGCAGGGAGTGGACGTCGAGGTCATCGGATCAGACACCGCGGTCGTTCTCGCCGACCCGCTGCGGCTCCGGCAGTCGATCCTCAACCTCGTCTCCAACGCAATCAAGTACGGGCGCGGCACCGAACCGATCACCGTGACCATCGGGCCAAAGGACGGTTCCACGACCATCGAAGTCCGCGACCACGGCCCGGGCATCGCCGCCGACCTGCTGCCACGGCTCTTCGTCCCCTTCGACCGACTCGGCGCCGACGGTTCCGATCAGCAGGGAAGCGGAGTGGGGCTCAGCGTGACCAAGCAGCTGATCGAGCTGATGAACGGCACCGTCGAGGTCGAGAGCGAGGTCGGCGCCGGGACCGCGTTCATCCTCACCCTGCCGTCTCGACCCGAGCCCGGCAGCGGCGATCACGGCGACTCCGGGGAGGTCCTCGCGACCGCGTCGTATCGCTAGGGCCTAGTCGAGCAGACGCGTTCTGGTCGGTTGCGGCCTCAGCCGAGACGGCTGATGTCGCGAACGCCGCCGCGATGGGCCGAGGTCGTCATCGCCGCATAGGCCCGAAGCGCAGGGGACACGACCCGCTCGCGAGCGACGGGCCTCCATCCTGCGGCGTCCTGAGCCGCCCGACGGGTGGCGAGCTCGGCCTCGTCGACCATCAGTTCGATGCGACGATTCGGGATGTCGATTTCGATGATGTCGCCGTCGCGGACGAGCCCGATAGTGCCGCCGTCGGCGGCTTCGGGTGAGACGTGACCGATCGACAGGCCCGACGTCCCACCGGAGAAACGACCGTCGGTGAGCAGCGCACACTGCTTCCCGAGGCCGCGTGACTTGATGTAGGTGGTCGGGTAGAGCATCTCCTGCATCCCGGGACCGCCCCGAGGGCCCTCGTAGCGGACGATGATGACATCGCCGGCATCCACGTCGTTCTCGTCGAGAATGCCCGCCACGGCGTCCTCCTGACTCTCGAAGACCCGGGCCGGGCCGCTGAAGGTGAGGATCGAGGCGTCGACCCCCGCCGTCTTCACGATGCAACCGTCCAGCGCGAGGTTGCCGTATAGGATCGCCAGTCCGCCATCGGCGGAGTAGGCGTGCTCGACACTGCGGATGCAGCCACCGGCCCGGTCGGTGTCGAGACTGTCCCAGCGCGTGCTCTGACTGAACGCGACCTGCGTGGGAATGCCCGCGGGGCCGGCGCGGAAGAACTCGCGCGCTTCGGCCGGGCAGGTCTCGCGCATGATGTCCCAACTGTCGAGGGCGACTCCGAGGGTCTCGCTGTGCACCGTGGGCACCGAGGTGTCGATCAGGCCGGCGCGATCGAGCTCGCCCAAGATGGCGTAGATCCCTCCGGCGCGGTGCACGTCCTCGAGGTGATAGAGATCGCTCGACGGCGCGACCTTGCAGATGTTGGGCACTCGACGGCTGATGGCGTCGATGTCGTCCATCGTGAAGTCGATGCCGCCCTCTTCGGCGGTCGCGAGGATGTGCAGCACGGTGTTGGTGCTGCCGCCCATGGCGATGTCGACCGCCATGGCGTTGTGGAACGCGGTGCGGCTCGCGATGGTGCGGGGCAGTGCGGACTCGTCGTCTTTGTCGTAGTAGCGCTTGGCGAGGTCGACGATGCGCCGACCCGCTTCCAGGAAGAGCCGCTCACGGTCGGCATGGGTGGCGAGCGTGCTGCCGTTGCCGGGCAGGGACAACCCGAGCGCCTCGGTGAGGCAGTTCATCGAATTGGCCGTGAACATGCCCGAACAGCTGCCGCAGGTCGGGCAGGCGGAGCGTTCGACGGCAGCGACGTCCGCGTCGCTGACGGAGGCGTCACCAGCGGTCATCATCGCCGAGATGAGGTCGACTTTGACCTCGGTACCGGCGAGCCGGGTCTTACCGGCCTCCATCGGGCCGCCCGAGACGAAGATCGCGGGGACGTTCAGGCGCATCGCCGCCATCAGCATCCCGGGAGTGATCTTGTCGCAGTTCGAGATGCAGACCAGCGCGTCGGCGCAGTGCGCGTTCACCATGTACTCGACCGAGTCCGCGATCAGCTCTCGGCTCGGCAGGCTGTAGAGCATCCCGCCGTGACCCATTGCGATGCCGTCGTCCACGGCGATCGTGTTGAACTCCTTCGCGACGCCGCCCGCAGCAGCGATCTCGGCAGCCACGAGCTGGCCGAGGTCCTTGAGGTGCACGTGGCCCGGCACGAACTGCGTGAAGGAGTTCGCTATGGCGATGATCGGCTTGTCGAAGTCGTCGTCGGTCATCCCGGTGGCCCGCCAGAGGGCCCGGGCACCGGCCATGTTGCGTCCGTGGGTGGTGGTTCGTGAACGATATTCCGGCATGGGCTCAGGTTACCGGCACCAGTGGCGGCGGACAGCGGCCCCGCTCGCCCCGGCGAACCTCGCCGGTCGGGGCACTAGCCTCCACGAATGCGGCGCTTCCCCGACGTCACCGACGCCGCGATCGCGCGTCTTGCCGTCCCGGCGTTCGGGGCGCTGATCGCCGAGCCCCTCTACGTGCTGTCGGACACCGCTGTGGTGGGTCACCTCGGCACGCCGCAGCTCGGCGGGCTCGCGCTTGCCGGCCAGGCCCTGCTGACGGTTCACGCCGTCATGATCTTCCTCGCCTACGGAACCACCGCCGCGGTGGCGCGGCTCGTCGGCGCCGGCCGGGAGGAGGCAGCCGCTCATCAGGCCGTGCAGAGCCTGTGGCTCGCGCTGGCGATCGGGATCGTCGCCGCGGTCGCGCTCGCGGGGTTCGCCGGGCCGGTCCTCGACGTCCTGGGGGCCGACGGGACGGTCCGTCCGTACGCCATGACGTACCTGCGGGTGAGCGTGCTGGGCCTCCCGCCGATGCTGCTCTCCCTCGCCGCCGTCGGCTACCTCCGTGGCCTCCAGGACACGGTACGACCCCTGCTGGTGGCGCTGATCACCGCAGTGGGGAACCTGGTACTGGAGATCGTCCTGATCTTCGTCTTCGACCAGGGGATCGGCGCCTCCGCGCTCGCGACCGTCATCGCCCAGTGGGTCGGCGCCGCACTCTATCTGCGCTGGGTCGCCGAGGGCGTGGCCCGCCACGGCGTGGTCTGGCGCCCCGACCGCCGCGTCATCGCCAGACTCGCACGTGTGGCAGGAGACCTCATGCTGCGGACGCTGGCGCTGCGGGGATCGTTCACCGTGGCCGTCGCCGCGGCCGCCCGGATCGACACGGCGTCGCTCGCCGCCCACGAGATCGCCTTCCAGCTGTGGATGTTCGTCGCGTTGGCACTCGACGCCGTCGCCATCGCCGGACAGGCCCTGATGGGACGATTCCTCGGCGCTGGTGATGCGGCCGGGGCACGACGGGTCGGGAACCGGATGGTCCAATGGGGTGCGGTCACCGGCCTCGTCGCGCTGCTTGTGGTCGTCGCGACGCGCCCCTGGCTCGCTGACCTCTTCTCCGACGACACTGCCGTGCAATCGCTCGCCGCATTCCTCTTCTGGCACCTGGCGCTGATGCAGCCCGTCAACGGTGTGGTGTTCGCGCTCGACGGCATCCTCATCGGTGCCGGCGACATGCGGTTCCTGGCGTGGGCCATGATCGGCGCGGCGTCGGCGTTCGTGCCGCTCGCGCTCATGGTGCCACTGCTTGACCTCGGCGTCGGCTGGCTGTGGGGCGCCCTTTGGGTGCTGATGGTCTCCCGGTTGGTGGCGCTGGGGATGCGCTTCCGTGGCGACCACTGGCTCGTGACCGGGACCCCGACGCGATGACCGGGCGTCGTCAGGCAGGGTCGGCCGGCCGACCGGCGCGCTTCGACGGATGGATCATCGTCGGCGCGGTGTTCACGCAGTTCGTCGCCAACGCCGGGCTCGGTTTCTACGGTCTCGCGATTTATCTCGAGGCCATCATCGACAACGAGGGCTTCTCCAACGCCTCGGTGTCGGGAGCCGCCTCGACGTACTTCCTCACCAGCGCTCTCGTCGGCCGGATGATCGCCCGGCCGGTCGAACGAGGCCACATCCGAGGTCTCGTGATGAGCGGCGGGATCATCAGCGGCGTGGCCCTCGCATTGCTCGGCCGGGTCCACGCCGTCTGGCAGCTCTACGCGCTCTACGTCGCCTTCGCCACCGGGTTCGCAATGGCCGGGATCATCGCTGGCACCACGTTGGTGACGAGGTGGTTCCACGCCAAGCGGTCGATCGCCCTCGCGATCGCCTCGAGCGGCCTCAGCGTCGGGGGTCTGACGCTCACGCAGTTCTCGTCGTGGCTCATCGGCGATGTCGGTTTCCGTGCCGCCACGCCGTGGCTGGGCGGCATTCTCATCGTCGTGACCCTCGCGACGTCGACCTTCTACTGGCCTGATCCCGCGGCGCGAGGCCAGCTGCCTGACGGCGCCCCGCCGTTGCCGGACGGGGAGTCGACGGCGACCCCCGGCGTCCCATATGCGCGTGCGGTTCGCTCCCGGTTCTTCTGGGCGGCGACCGCCGGAATGTTCTTCGCGATGTTCGGGCAGGTGGGCGGTATCACCCACATCGCCAACCTGGGCGCCGAGCGTTTCGATCGGGGCGTCGGCGCGAGCGCTGTCCTGGCTTTGGCACTGGCCAGCGTGATCTCCCGCCTTCTCGGCGGCATCGTGGCCCGCAACGTGCCCCTTGGCGGATTTGCCGTAGCGATGGCCGCCACGCAGGGCCTGTCGCTGTGGATCGTGGCCTTCGCCGACCACCGGGCCATGCTCCTCGCCGGCGCATGCCTACTGGGAGCGACGACTGGGAATCTCCTCATGCTGCAGACACTGCTCATCGCCGAGGCGTTCGGAGTGGTTGCCTACGCCCGCTTGTTCTCGTTGAACCAGCTCGTCGTGACCCTTGGACTCGCCTGCGGCCCGTTTGCCATGGGAGCGCTGCACGATGCCGTCGACTACCGAGCGAGCTATCTCGTGGCTGGAGCGTGTGGTCTGGCAGGAGCGTGCCTGATCGGGGCAGGCGGCGGCGTCGCACGAGCCCAGAACCCACCGTCCTAGGACCCGATCGCCCCCGAAGTGGCCGAGGCCAACGACCTGAGGACGCTGCGGCGCCGCCGCAGGTAGGCGACGATCTCGACCATCGTGCGCACCGCATCAGGCGCGACACGCACATGTGAGCCCTCGACCGCGGTCCACGCGACGGGCACCTCCGACAGGGAGGCGCCGAGCCGGGAGGCGAGGTCGAGGACCTCGACGTCTTGGCCCCAGCGGTCCGCACGCGAAGCAGCGAACACCCGCCGGGCAAGGGGTCCACGGAACGCCTTGAACCCGCATTGGGTGTCGCTGACGCGCAGCCCGGTCGACACCCGCACGATGCCGTTGAACACCCGAGCCCCGATACGTCGGAACCTGCTGTCGTCGTGGACCGACGCGCCCGGCGCATTGCGCGATCCGACAACGACGTCGTGGGTACCGAGCGCTGCCAGCAGCGCAGGCAGGGCGTCGAGGTCGGTCGCGAGGTCGGCGTCCATGGTCACGACGAACTCGGCGCTGGTCGCCACCACGCCGGCGCGCAACGCTGCGCCCTTGCCGCGGTTGGTGCCGAGCTCGATCACCTCGCCGTCGATGCCCGCAACCGCGATCTGGTCTCGGGCGACCGACGCAGTGCCATCGGCACTGCCGTCGTCGACGATCACGAGCCGCCAGCCAGGTTGTATCACGGCCGACAGCGCGTCAATGAGAGCGGGCAACCGCCGGGCCTCGTCGTGTGCCGGCACCACCAGTGCAACCGACGACGGCGCGTTCATCGCTGCCGCCGGGGCAGCTCGACCGCGGTCACGATGACGCCGTCGAGCGCGGCGTAGCGCCCGGGCAGACGACCGAGGGGGCCCTCGACGAGGATCTGCGCCTCGAAGGTCCCGCCGTCAGGGTCGAAGGTCACCCGGGCATCTTCGAAGCCGAGCCACGAGCCCGCCAGGGGGTACCAGGCCTTGTAGATCGCTTCCTTGGCGCTGAACAAGAGTCGATCCGCATTGGTGACGTCCTGCCCGGCGCGGGGACCACACTGCTCGACCCAGCTCAGCTCCGCGTCGAAGGCGACCCGTCGGAGCACTCGGTCCGGCAGCGCCGCGTCGGGCTCGGCATCGATTCCCACGGCGAGGACCAACTCGGCGAACCCGACGGCGGCCGCGGCATACGTGTCGGTGTGGGTGATGGAGCCCACGAGACCACGAGGCCACGCCGGGGCGCGGTCTTCTCCCGATCGCAGCACCGGCTCGGGAGCGACCCCGAGGGCGACCATGGCATGGCGCGCGCACCAGCGCCCGTTGACGAAATCGCGGCGCCGACCCGGTGCGACCTCGCCCAGGAGCGCGTCCTCCTCGGGCCACAGCAACGACTCGTCGTGCACGTCACCACGGCGTTGCACCACCTGCACGGCGTCGGTGAACAGGTCCTGCACCGACCCCACTGCTGCGGTCACCGCACGCAGCCCAGCAGATCGGCCTGCGAGCGCATGGCCTGCCACTCCTCGCCGTCGACGCGCCGCACGCTGCGGGCAACGTCCATCAGTGCGTCGGGTTGGAGCGCGAACGAGAAGATGCTCAGGATGACGCCATCGGTGGGTGTCCAGGTCACCACCCAAGGCCCGTCGCCGGTCGGACCGAGGTCTGCGACCACACCCGGTGCATCGCCCACCGTCACCCGACTGCTCGTGAGTGCCCGGAAGCGAAACGCCTCCATCGAGGCCCGGTCGCCGTCGGAGCCGAGGAGCGTGAGCTGGTCGACGAGCCCGTCACCGGACGCGGTGGCGCGCTGGTGGTCGATGCTGAACAGGAACCGCGGCTGGCCCTCGAGCTGGAACACGTCGCCGAGCTCGACGAAGCCCACAGGCAACGCCTCCGGCGCGAGGGTGGCAACGCCGTCTCGCTCGATGACCCGGGTCGCGAGATCGAGCAGGTCGACGCCGTCGTCACCGCGCACGACGAGCTGGACCGTGTGGTCCCCATCGGACCAGGTGAGGACGTTGCCTGCGGTCGCCGGCAACGATGCCAGCTGCAAGCCATCCGCGCCCCCCAGGCGCGCCGGGCGGCCACCGAGGTCGACGGGCGTGGTCTCGCCGAGACCGAGCGAGGCGACCGGCACCGACGAGGCGAACATGGCGACTCCATAGAGCGGCCCCGAGTAGGGGTCGTCGAGGGTTCCGTCGCCGAAGACCACGAGGCTGGCATCGTCTGCGGACCGGACCGAAACCCCCGATGGGGTCGTCACGCCACAGGTGCTGTACCCCGGCGGCAGCGTCTCGATGCGGTACCCGAAGTCCGAGACGACCGGCTCCGGATCGGAGGCACCCGCCGAGCACCCCGACACGATCACGGCCGCGGCGACCGACGCCGCGACGACGATTCGAGCACCGCCCATCAAGGTCGCGTTGACTTCTGGGTCAGCAACGCATTGACGACCTTGCCGTCGGCCTGCCCCTGGGTTGCCTTCATCACCTGCCCCACGAAGAACCCTTGGACCTTTCGATCGCCTTCGCAGAACCGTGCCCACTCGTCGGGGTTCTCGGTGATCAGCCGGTCGAGGAGCAACTCGAGTTCCCCGGTGTCGACAGCTTCGAAACCGAGCGCGGTCGCCACCGCCGTAGGCTCACCACCGTCGACGACCAGCTCGGCGAGCACCGCCTTGGCCTGGGTGCTCGTGAGTTCACCGGCGGTCTCCATGGCCACAAGCGAAGCGAAGGCGGACGCGGACAGCGCGCCGGGCCCGTCCGCGAGGTTGTTGACCAGATGTTTGAGGGCCGACACCCCATCGGCACCTGCGCCGATGGCTGCGAGCGCGAACTCGTCGTCGCCGCGCTCCACGACGAGCGCGACCGCTGCCGGCTCCGCGCCCGACGCGGCCGCAAGTGTGGCTCGACGCTGCGCCGGCAACGCAGGCAACGCGGCGTCGATCGCGGCGATCGCCTCCGCCGTGGGCTCGAGGGGCAGTAGATCGGGTTCGGCGAAGTAGCGGTAGTCCTCGGCGTCCTCCTTGGAACGCCCCGGGCGGGTGCGACCCCCCGCTTCGTCCCAATGCCGGGTCTCCTGCCGGGGGGCGTCTCCGCTGGTGTAGAGGTCGACGTGCCGGAGGGCCTCGTACTCGATGGCCCGACCCATCGAGCGCACCGAGTTGACGTTCTTGATCTCGCAACGGGTCCGCAGCTCACTGCTGCCGAGCGGGCGAACCGAGACGTTGGCGTCGACGCGCATGGAGCCTTCCTCCATCTTCGCGTCGGAGACCCCGATGGCCACGAGAATGTCCCGCAACTCCGTGACGTAGGCCTTGGCATGGTCGACGGTGCGCAGGTCGGGGCGGCTGACGATCTCGACCAGCGGGACCCCGGCGCGGTTGTAGTCGATCAGTGAGTAGTCGGCGCCGCTGATGCGGCCGTCGCCGCCCATGTGGGTGTTCTTGCCCGTGTCCTCTTCGATGTGGGCCCGTTCGACGCCGACGACGAACCCATCGGGCAGCTCGAGCTCGCCGTCGGTGTTCGTGGGCTGGTCGTACTGGGTGACCTGGTAATCCTTGGGCATGTCGGGGTAGAAGTAGTTCTTGCGGGCGAAGACCGACGGCCGCACCTCGCACCCCAGGGCCCGGCCGAGGCGCATCGCGTAGTCGATCGCCGTGGCGTTGAGCACGGGCAGCGAACCCGGAAGACCGAGGCAGGTCGGGCACACATTCGTGTTCGGGTCGTCACCGAAGCGGTTCGGGCAACCACAGAAGAGCTTGGTCGCGGTGGCCAGCTCCACGTGGACTTCGAGCCCGACCACGAGCTCCCAACCGTCGGGCAGACAGGGGTCGTTCATCGTCGACTCCGCTCGATCGCGGCAGCGGCACGGAACATGACCTGCTCCCCCATCGCCGGAGCCAAAACCTGCACACCGATGGGCAGCCCGTCGGCCCCGACGCCGTACGGCACCGACATGGCCGGGTGCCCTGCGAGATTCGAGGGAATCGTGCAGATGTCGTTGACGTACATCGTCATCGGGTCGGCGGTCCTCTCGCCGAGCGCGAACGCCGTGCATGGAGAGGTCGGGCTCAGCAGCACGTCGGCCTCCGTGTACGCCCGGTCGAAGTCGCGGGCGATCAGCGTACGGACGCGCTGCGCCTTCCCGTAATACGCGTCGTGGTACCCCGCGGAAAGGGCGTAGGTGCCCAGCATGATCCGGCGCTTGACCTCGTCACCGAAGCCCGCTGTGCGGGTGGCGATGTTCATCTCGGTGAGACTCGGCGCGTCGACGCGCAGGCCGTAGCGAACACCGTCGTAGCGGCTGAGGTTGCTCGACGCCTCGGCCGGGGCGATGAGATAGTAGGCCGAGAGTCCGTAGATGGTCGCAGGGACCGACACCTCCACGATCTCGGCCCCTGCTGCGGCCAGCGCATCGGCAGCGGCGCGGGTCCGGTCGACGACCTCCGCGCTCATGCCCTCGATGCCACCCATCAGCTCGGCGATGAGCCCGACGCGCAAGCCCTCGACCCCGCGTTCCAGCTGATCGAGCAACGAGAGCGCGGCACCGGGGATCGACGTGGAGTCGAGTGGATCGTGACCAGCCATCACCTCGTGCAGCAACGCCGCGTCGGCGACATCGCGGGTGAACGGTCCGATCTGGTCGAGCGAGCTGGCGAAGGCCAGCAACCCGTAACGCGACACGGCTCCATAGGTGGGCTTGACGCCGACGACACCACACAGCGCCGCCGGCTGCCTGATGGAACCCCCGGTGTCGGAGCCGATCGATGCCGCGGCAAACCCTGCTGCAACGGCTGCGGCGCTTCCGCCGCTGGAACCGCCCGGTACTCGGGTGAGGTCGTGGGGGTTGCGCGTCGGTCCGAACGCCGAGTTCTCGGTCGAGCTGCCCATCGCGAACTCGTCGAGGTTGGTCTTGCCGACGATGACTGCGTCGGCGGCACTGAGCCGGGTCACGACCGTGGCGTCGTAGGGCGGCTGCCAACCTTCGAGGATCTTCGACGAGCAGGTCGTGGCAATGCCACGTGTGCACAGGTTGTCCTTCAACGCGATGGGCACACCGGCGAGCGGACCGGTCTCCTCGCCGGCTGCGATGCGTTCGTCGATGCGGTCGGCGGTCGCCCTGGCCCGATCGGCGAGCACGACGTTGAACGCGTGAACGTCTCCCTCGTGGGCCTCGATGCGCTCCAGGTGCTGGTCGAGCACGTCACGGGCGCTTCGTTCACCGCGGCGGACGGCTCCGGCGATCTCCAGGGCGGTCGAGAGATCATCGGGGATCAGGCTCATGGCTCCTCACCGAGGATGCGCGGCACACGAAAGCGCCCGCTCTCGGCCGCAGGCGCCTGAGCGAGCACTTCGTCGCGATCGAGGGTGGGGCGCTCGACATCAGCCCGGACCACATTGTGGAGGGGCACCGGGTGATCCATGGCATCGACACCGGTGAGGTCGAGCGCCGCCACGTCCTCGGCGTGATCGAGGATCGCTCCGAGCTGGTCGGTGAAACGAACGAGCTCGGCGGGAGTCAACGCGAGGCGTGCGAGCGACGCGACGTGAGCAACGTCATCGGTCGATATGCGGTCCGACATGGAGGTGCAGCCTACTGGGCCCGTTCGCGTCCGAACCGGCAGTCGACCGCCCCGGTAACCTCGTGTTGTGGACCAGCCCCACGAATTTCTCAGCGCCGAGTGGATCGACGCCGCGCTCGCGCTCCACGACGAGTACCGCGATCGGCTGCCGGACCCACCCGCTGCGGTGCGGATGAACCTCGTCATCACTGCGGTGCCTCATACCGACGCCGGCACCGTGCTCGCGTCCATCGACACCGCGGCGCACGGCCTGCTCCCGCAGCTGGGTCACCTCCCCGAACCCGAGCTCACGGTCACCTTGGACTACGACACCGCTCGGGCGCTGTTCCTCGAACAGAACCCCGAGGCGGTCGGCCAGGCGTTCTTCGCCGGCCGCATCGCCATCGACGGAGACCTGACCCGGCTCTTCGTGCTGCAGGCACTCGAGCCGAGCGAGGACGATCAGGTGTTGGCACGCGAGGTCAACGATCGACTCCAGGCCATCACCTCGTGCTCGTGACGATGTCGACGCAGGTTCCGTAGTCGACGGTGGTACCCGCCGGCGGGTCGGTGCCGATGACCGGCGTGGTCGGCGGACCCCGAACACCGCTGACACACAGACCGACGTTCTCGAGGACCGACGTCGCATCGGTCGCACTGCGACCCGCGAGGTTGGGGATCACCACGGGCTCCGGGCCCTTGGAAACCACGATGGCGATCACCGAGTCGCGCGCGACCTCGGTTCCCGCCGGCGGTTCGTGGCTCACCACGTCGCCCTTCTCGATCTCGCTGTCGTAGGCCTCGGTGGAGGTCACGCCCAGCCCGAGCAGCGCCAACTGCGCGGTGGCGTCCTCGAGTGACTTCCCGACGAGGTCGTCAGGGACCACACGCGGGGCCGGTCCGTCGCTGACGACCAGATTGACCGGCGTATCCCGCTCGACCTGCACCCGGGCTTCCTGGACCTCGATCACGACGTCAACCGCTGCCGCCTCGTCGTAGCGGTGGCCCACCACGCCCAGTTCCAGATCCGCGCCCTTGAGGAAGGCCTCGGCGTCGGCAAGCGGGAGGCCCAACAAGTTGGTCGGCACCGTGCGGAGCGCGTTGCCCTCGGACACGAAATACGAAAGGAGCGTGCCCTCCTCGAGCGTCGTGCCCGCCGGCGGGTCCGTGCGCAGGATCGTTCCGGGGACGCTGTCGTCGAGACGGTCGAAGTGCTCCTCCAGCTGCCAGAAGTCGCCGACAGCGGCACGGAACTCGGCGACGGTCATCCCCTCGGCGGAGGGCACGCCCCTGGTGGCCACTTCGGCGCTCTGGAGAGCGAACACGGTGCCGGCACCGATCGCAGCGAGCAGGACGGCGATGCCCACGATGGCGCGCCACCGACGACGCCGTCCCCCAGGGCGTGCCCCGTAGCGGCCGCCATCACCGCCGACCCCCGCACCGATCAGCGTCGGGTCCACCGGAACCGTCGTCGACGGGTCGAAGCGCACCGCACCAGCCAGTGGCAACGGGGCCGGACGTGACATGCCCTCGGCAGCCTGCAGGAGCATGCGATGGAGGGTGCCGGCATCGATGCGATGGGCAGGGTCGGGACACGTGGCTCGCTCGAGCGGCTCACGGAGACTCCCCAACACGGCAGGATCGAGCGCAACCCTCGCGTCGACCCGGGCCATGAGGGTCCCGATCGGGGTGTCGGCGTCGAACGGCAGGCTGCCGGTGACCGCTTCGATCAGGACGAGTCCGAGCGAGTAGACGTCGCTCGCAGGACCGATACTGCGCCCTCGGGCCTGTTCGGGCGAGGCGTAGCGCACCGTTCCGAGCATCGAACCCGAGGGCTCGGTGGCCGACGCCTCGGCAAGCGCCTTCGCGAGCCCGAAGTCGGCGATACGCACGTTGGCATCGCCGTCGAAGAGGAGGTTGGCCGGCTTGATGTCACGTTGAACGACGCCACGTTTGTGGGCGTATTCGAGCGCCTGCGCGGCACCGAGACCCACCAGGAGCGCCTGCGACGGGGTGAGCGTTCGGGCCTCGTCGAGCATGGCCCGGAGACTCCCCCCGGCCAGGTACTCGGTGACGATGTAGGGAACCTCGTCTTCGCCCCAGTCGTGCACGGTGACGATGTGGGGATGATGGAGTCCTGCCGCCATCTGCGCTTCGGCGCGAAAGCGCCGGAGGAAGACCTCGTCGTCGGCAAGGACACGGTGCAACACCTTGACGGCGACTTGGCGCTGCAACCGGGTGTCGTCGGCGAGGTACACCTGCCCGCTCGCACCGATGCCGATGGGAGCGATCAGTCGGTACCGCCCGCCGAGCACCCGGCCGACCTGGGAGGACTCGGACACTTCGCGAGCGTACTGCCCGGGCCCGCACCAGTCGCGGCACCCCGGCGGGACCGGCGACCCATCGGGACCGTGGCAGGGCACAATGAGGCGGTGACCACCTCTGCACCCCACGCCGTCGGCAAACGAGCTCTGGGCCTGGCCGGCCCGGTCATGTTGCTCGTCGGGATCGTGGGAGTCGTCGTCGCCCTCTCGATGACCAACCGGGCCTCGCAGGCCGATCTCGCCGTGACCGGGAACCCGGCGATCGAGGGACTGATCCCCGAACGCAACGCCGAGGTCCTGCGCCAGACCGAGATCGGGATCGATCTGGCACCGGGGTACGAGGCCGAGCTCGTCATCGACGGCGTGCCGATTCCCGTCGACGAGATGAACATCCTGCGCGACGTCGAGAACCCCAACGCCAGCTCGTCGGCACGCGGCAGTTTCGGGACATCCTTGAACCGGTTCACGTTCCAGCCCCTCAAGGGCCGGGCCATCGAAGAGCTGCTCGGCGACCGCCACTGTGTGATCGCCTATTTCTGGCCCTTGTCCGACCGCGAAGCCCGCCAGGCGGAGCGGTGGTGTTTCTACGCTTCCTGACGCTGTCGAGGCGCCTCAGTCGGGAAGCCGACCGGTCGCGAGCAACCGGTCGAATCCCGCCTCGTCGAGGATCGGCACGGCGAGCTCCTCGGCCTTGGTGATCTTCGATGCGCCCGGCGCGGCGCCGACCACCACCGCAGTGGTCTTCTTCGAGACGCTTCCGGGGGACTTTCCGCCGCGTCGTTTGATTGCGGCCTCCGCCTCGTCGCGCGAGTATCCCTCGAGGGTGCCGGTGACCACGATGGACAACCCGACGAGCGTCAGATCGACATCTTCGGGTTCGGGACCGGTGAAGTTGACGCCACCCGCGCGGAGCTTCTCGATGACCGTCCGGTTGCGTTCGTGGTGGAAGAACTCGTAGACGCTCGCGGCGATGACGGGGCCCAGCCCCTCGACCGCCGCGAGCTCCTCGTGCGAGGCCTCCATCAGCGCGTCCATCGAGCCGAAGGCCGCCGCGAGCACCTCGCCGATCGTCGAGCCCACATGGGGAATCGACAGGCCGAACACGAGGTTCCCCAGCGGCCGTGAGCGCGACGCGTCGATCGCGGCCCTGAGGTTCGCGACGGAGGTCTCACCAAACCCCTCGAAGTGCGCGATCTTGTCGAAGTCGATCTCGTAGAGATCACCCACGTCGGCGAGCAGCCCTTCGGTCACGAACAGGTCCACCCGTTGTTCACCGAGGTGCTCGATGTCCATGGCACCACGCTGCGCGAAATGCTCGATCCGGCCCCGCACCTGCCGCGGGCAGTCGTAGTTCGGGCAGCGGTGTCGAGCTTCGCCCTCGGGGCGTACGAGGGCGACGCCACAGACCGGGCAAGCCGTCGGGAACTCCCAGGGCACCGAATCGACCGCGCGTTCGGCGAGAACCGGCCCGACAACCTCGGGGATCACCTCACCCGCGCGTCGCACGATGACGCGATCGCCGGGGCGCACGTCCTTCTCCCGCACCTGGTCCTGATTGTGCAGCGTGGCCGTGGTGACCGTGACGCCACCGACGAACACCGGCTCGAGCCGCGCGAACGGCGTCGCCGAGCCTGATGGTCCGATCGAGACCTCGATGTCGACCAAGGTGGTGATCTGTTCCTCGGGCGGGAGCTTGTAGGCGATCGCCCAACGCGGCGCCCGAGCCGTACTGCCCAGCTCGCGCTGGCGAGCAAGGGAGTCGAGCTTCACGACGATGCCGTCGAACTCGTAGTCCAGGTCGTGGCGGCGACCTTCGAACTCCTCTACGAAGCCAAGCACTCCCGGCACCCCGTCGGTGACGAGGCGGACATGCTCGTTGACCGGCAACCCCAGCGACCTCAGGTACTGGAGGGTGTCGTAGTGGGACTCGAACTCCGGACCGCCTCGAACCTGGCCGAGTTGGTAGACCCAGAAAGAGAGGTTCCGGCTCGCAGTGACCGCGGGGTTCTTCTGGCGGAGCGACCCCGCCGCGGCGTTCCGGGGATTGACGTAGCGTTTGTCGCCGGCTGCCTCGGCACGACGGTTCAGCGCGGAAAAGTCCGAAAGCCGCAGGAACACCTCACCTCGCACCTCCAGGACCGGCGGCGCCTCGGCCAGGACCTCGGGGATGCTGGCGATCGTGCGGACGTTGTGGGTGACGTCCTCGCCGGTGCGGCCGTCCCCGCGCGTCGCGGCCTGCACCAGACGGCCGTCCTCGTAACGGATCGAGATCGCGAGCCCGTCGAATTTGAGCTCGCACACCCACGCCCCGGCGTCGACGTCGCCGCCGAGTCGCCGCTGGAGGCGCTCGGCCCACGAAACGAGCTCGTCGTGATCGAACGCATTGTCGAGCGACATCATGGCGACCGCATGGGTGACCGGGGCGAACACCGTGGACGGAGCGCCACCGATGGCCTGGGTCGGGGAGTCGGGCGTCACCAGCTCTGGGCGCGCCGCCTCGAGGGCACGCAGCTCACGCATCAGCGCGTCCCATTCGCCGTCGGGGATCAGCGGCGCGTCCTTCTCGTAGTACGCGGCGTTGTAGCGGCGGATCAGCGTGCGCAGCGCATCGATTCGTCCAGCGTCGGTGTCGGACACGACCGCAGACTACCGGTGGGCGGTGACGGTCGGGACCGTTGCGATGCCCGGGTTGGTCAGGGACCGGATGACTCGGCGAACATGCTGCGGTGCGAGACGATTGGTGGCCGTGGCTCCTCCGCCTGCTGTGGCTGGTGCTGCCGTTCGCGGCCGGACCGGCCCTCGGTGATGCTCTCGCCGACACCGGACGCGCCGTGCAGCTCACCGCGACGATCGGCCTGTGGATCGTCTGGGGTGCGGGGCTGGTGTTCACCCTCGTCCCCCATGCGGCCACGCTCACGCCTATGCGCATCGTCGCCCCCGGCTCGTTGGCGGTCGCGGCGATCGCTGCGCTCGATCACGGGGCCGGTGGCTCAACGATCGCCTCTCTCGCCGCCACCGCCGCCGTGGCCGCCGTGAGCCTCGCGCCGCAGATCGGGGCCTGGTACGTGAACGGCTCGTCCTACGGTGACGAGCGCCGGATGCCGTTGCGAGCGCCGGGTGCCCTGCTCCTTGGACCCATCGAAGCGGCGTGGGCCGTGATCGTCGCCACGGCCGTGGCCGGGCCGCTGCTGTTGGGGTCGCGCCACTGGATTGCCGGTGCGCTCACCGTCGCGATCGGCGGCGTCGGGTCGATCCTCGCGGCTCGCGCCCTGCACCGACTGGCGCGGCGGTGGCTGGTCTTCGTTCCCGCCGGCGTGGTCATCCACGATCTGCTCTCGATGGCCGAGCCGGTGCTCGTCAAGCGCGCCGCCATCGAGCGCTTCGGACCGGCACTTTCCGGCACCGACGCCGCCGACCTGACAATGGTCGCCCTAGGCCTGGCACTCGAGCTTCGGCTCTCCACCACCGTCCAGGTGGCCCTGCGACCACAGCCGGACGCGACCCCGGAGGCTGTGGAGGTCTCGGCGCTGATGTTCTCGGTTTCCCGACCGGGCTCGGTGCTCGACGAAGCCGAGCGTCGACGGATCAAGGTCGGGTGAGCGGACCGACGGACGAACACGGTCAGGGCGCGGCGAGCGCCGACCCGACGAACACGGTCAGGGCGCGGCGAGCGCCGACCCGACGAACACGGTCAGGGCGCGGCGAGCGCCGACCCGACGAACACGGTCAGGGCGCGGCGAGCGCCGACCCGACGACGAGCTCTCCGTCGTAGAACACGACCGACTGCCCCGCAGCGATACGCATGTGCGGTTCGGCCCAGACGACGGTGTGGTCGCCGACGACGGCCGGGGCCGGCCTTCCGTGGGCGCTCGTCTGCACCTGCACGGTCGTGGCGAAAGCCGGGCCGACCCACTGGAGGTCTTCCAAGGCCGTCTCGGCGCAGAGCAGATCGGCCCGGCCGCCGACGGTGACTGTCGCGGCGGCGACATCGACGTCGACGGCGAACACCGGCGCACCCGTACCCGAGACCCCGAGAGCCTTGCGTTGGCCGATCGTGACCAGCTCGACCGCGTCGACGACCCCGACGTCGGCGCCGAAGCGATCGCGCACCCGACCCGGGGTGAGCGTCACCCGCTGCTCGAGGAATCGACGACGCCCGCCGTTGGTCTGGCTGATGAAGCACACGTCCTGGCTGTCGGGTTTCGCTGCGGTTCGTAGGCCCATCTCGGTTGCGATCCGACGGACCTGCTCCTTGTCGAGGGCACCGAGGGGGAGGCGCAGCCGGCGGAGCTGGGCACTCGAGAGCATGTGCAGCACGTAGGACTGGTCCTTGGCGGCATCGGCCCCTCGCGCGATTCGAGGCCCGTCGGGGCCGTCGACGATCCGCGCGTGGTGACCGGTCGCGACCAGCTCGAACCCGAGCGCCGTCGCACGCCGCAGGAGCTTGTCGAACTTCAGATGGCGATTGCACTCCACGCATGGGTTCGGTGTGCGGCCGGCGCGGTGCGCCTCCACGTAGGGGGTGACGACATGGCGTTCGAAGTCGTCGCCGAAGTTGAACACGTGATGAGGGATCCCGAGTTGATCGGCGACCCGACGAGCGTCGTCGACATCGGAGACCGAACAGCATCCGCTGTCCTGCGCTCCACCCCAGAGCTTCATCGTGACACCGGTGACCGCGTAGCCATCGGCCTGTAGGAGCGCAGCAGTCACCGACGAGTCCACGCCGCCCGACATCGCGACGAGGATCGGCCCACGCGACCCGCTCACGATCCGGTCCTGCGCAGCCGCTCGACCGCTGCCGGTACCGCCTCGAGCGCTGCGTCGACATCGGCCGGCACGGTGGTGTAGCCGAGAGACAACCGCAGCGAGCCACCGGCGAGCTCGCGGGGGAAGCCCATTGCCGCCAGAACGTGGGACGGCTCCTGGGCACCGCTCGAACACGACGACGCGGCCGACGCGAACACCCCAGCGCGCTCGAGCAGCACCAGCATCGCCTCGCTCTCGATCTCGTCGAAACACAGGTGGCACGAGCCGGCGACCTTGCCCGACCGGTCGACACCTGCTGGATCCTCCACGACGCCGGTCTCGTGGGTGCCCGCGACCGCTGAACGGATGCCGTCGGCGAGGCGGTCGCGCAGTGCGCCGACGCGGGCGACGTCGACGGCCCGGCCCGCCAGGGTCGCCACGGTGGCTGCAGCCATGGCGACGATGCCCGGAGCATTCTGGGTTCCGCTGCGCAGGCCACGCTCCTGCCCGCCACCGAGGATCACCGGCTCGATGGGCACTCCGCTGCGCACGACCAGCGCCCCGATTCCCTTCGGCGCGCCGAACTTGTGGCCGGCGATCGAGATCAGATCGGCCCGAGCGGCAGCGGCAGCGACGTCGAGCCACGCCATCGCCTGGACTGCGTCGGTATGGATGAGGGCATCGGGCGCATGGGCCTGCACCACATCGGCAATGGTGTCGAGGTCGGCGATGACCCCCGTCTCGCCGTTCACCAGACCGACCGACACCAGCGTCACCGAAGGGTCCAGCGACGCTGCGAGGTGGTCGAGGTCGACCCTCCCCAGCCGGTCTACCTCCACGATGCGACCACGGAGATGCTCCACCGGGTGCAGCACTGCGTGGTGCTCGACCGCGGTGCAAACGACGGTGCCGCCCCGAGCAGTGTGCACCCCGAAGACGGCGAGGTTGTCGGCCTCGGTGCCCCCACCGGTGAACACGATCTCGCCGGGCAGGCACCCGAGCGCCTGCGCCATCACGTCGCGGGCGTCGTCGATCCGGCGGCGCGCGGCACGCGCCAACGCGTGGGCCCCCGAAGGGTTCGCGTAGCACTCCTCGAGCACGGAGACGAGCGCGTCGATGGCTTCGCGGCGTACCGGTGCCGACGCCGCGTTGTCGAGATAATGGACCGCTTCGGTGGAGCGGTCGAGCCGGTTCACCTGGACCAGGGTACCGGCTCGGCTGCGCGTGGCTCCCCACCGATCTCGCCGGAGCAGACCCCGCCGCGCCGGGTCGACGTGTCGCCCGTCCTCAACCCCGACGGGGCCCCGACGGCGGCGGTGGCGGCGGAGCCGGCCTTCCCACGACGCCGAAGGGGCCGGCGGCGGGTCCGTGATGGGCAATGCCGGCGGCGTGGAGGAACCACTCGGGATGCATCGAAGGCGGGCAGGCAACTCCCGTGGTCGTGCTGACGCGCCCCGCGAGGTCGGTCGCGAGCTGCGCTCGGGCCCAGGGTGTGAGTTGAGGTATCCGCAGGAGGAATCGCCGAACGAGGTTGTACTGCTGCTCGGTGATACGGGCGAGGGAGAGCGCGGCGATGACCTCGGCGCTCTCCGGCGGCACCAGCAGTGCGAGGGCGCGTGCAGGTTCGGCGTGGGCGCGGCCGCGCAGCACGATCGTGCCCGCCGCCAAGTCGCCCAGGCGCTGGTTCCTGGCGCTCGCCACCACCGACACGACGGCCACCGGCCCCAGCGGCGGCAAGAGGAAGTCGACGAGGCCGAGCATGGCGCGTATCGCTGCGTGCCGGAAACGAATGGGAGCGCCCTCCACGGTGACGACCCGCAGGCCGAGCGCAGCCTTGCCGAGGGTTCGACCGCTCCAGAACGTCTCGAACAGCATCCAGTAGCCGAACACGACGAAAGCGATCACCAGCACAGTGACGACCACCCCGACCGTCGTCGACGTCCGGCCGGTGACGAGACCTTCCATCGCGAGGGTGAACACAACCAGCGCGATGGTCAGCACCGCACCGTCGACGAGTCGGGCGAGGACGCGAGACCCGACGCCGGCCGTCTCGAAGTCGAGCACGACGGCCTCAGGAGTGATGATCCCGCGGCCACGCAGCGGCGATGGCGCGTCCGGCGTCATGACCGGTGGTGCCGGGACGTCGTCACACCGCAACCGTAGCGGTGGCCGGTCGGCACAGCGGACAGGAGTACGGTTGACGGCGCGGCCCTCCTCGCGATCCCGGCGGAGCACCAGTGTCGATCGATCAGTTCATCGCCAAGAACGAGCCGTCGTGGCAACGACTCGAGGTGCTGGCAAAGTCGGCACGGCGGCGACGTCCACGGTTGTCGCCCGAGGAGCTCGACGAGTTCGTCGGGCTGTACCAACGCACGTCGACGCACCTGTCCCACGTCCGTACCCACTACCGCGACCCCGGGCTGACCATGCACCTCACGGCGATCGTCGCCGACGCCAATGGCGCCATCTACGGGCGAGCCGGACACGCCGGGCGCGCCGTGGGTGCGTTCTTCGCGTCCACGTTCCCCGCTGCGGTGTGGTCCGGTCGCCGCTTCCTGGCGGCGTCGGCGCTGCTGCTGTTCGGCCCCGCGATCGTCATGGCCATCTGGTTGGCCCACTCCGATGCCGCGGTGTCGACCCTCGGAGACGATGCCGCGCTGCAGGCGTACACGAGTACCGATTTCGAGGCGTACTACTCCTCGGCGCCCGCAGCGCAGTTCTCGACGGAGGTGTTGGTGAACAACATCCAGGTCTCGTTCCTCGCCTTCGCCGCCGGCATCGCGCTGTGTGTCGGCACGGCGTACTTCCTCGTCTCCAACGGGATCAACGTGGGCTTGGCCGCCGGCCTGTTCTACAACGTCGACGAGGCGCAGAAGTTCTGGGGGCTGATCCTTCCCCATGGACTCCTCGAGCTGACCGCAATCGTCATCGCCGGCTCTGCGGGGTTGCGCATGGGGTGGGCGATCATCGCGCCCGGTGATCGCAGGCGTGTCGACGCACTCGCCGACGAGGGCCGCCGATCGGTGGTGGTGGTCATCGGGCTGATTCTCGCGTTCATCGTGGCCGGCCTGATCGAAGGATTCGTCACGCCCAGCTCGCTGTCGACGAGCGCGCGGGTGGGTATCGGCATCGTGGTGGAGAGCGCGTTCGTGCTCTACCTCGCCACCCGCGGTTCGGCGGCGACCGCGCGGGGTCTCACCGGCCAGTGGGGCGAGTCGCCCGACCGCTGACCCGGCCCGCTGCCCCGCTGGGGCGCTCCGGGGACTCCAGGTCACAGGCGGCCCGATGCCTTGACCTCGAGGTAGGCGTCGGCGAGACGCTCCGACAGCTCCCCCGGCGGCGCGTCGATGACCGTTGCGCCGAGGCTCTGGAGCCGAGCGATCGCTCGCCGGCGATCGGCGAGAGTCTCGATGGCTGCACCCTGACGGTAGGTCGCGGCAGCGTCCGCGGGGACCTCGCCGGCCCAGCGTGCCACGTCGGGGTCCTGGACCGCGGCGACGACGAGCACATGCTGACCAGCGATGAGGGGCAGCGCCGGCAGCAGCGACTCCTCGACAGCCTGTGCGACAAGGTCGGTGTAGACGACCAGCATCGTGCGCCGCCGGAACCGTGTGAGCGCGTAGGTGAACGCACTCCGGTAGTCGCTCTCGTACAGCGAGGGCTCGAGATCGTAGAGCGCCTCGGTGAGCGTCCCGATCTGCCGCCGCCCCGCGGCAGGCGCGACGACGGCTCGCACCTGCCGGTCGAAGGCGACCAAGCCGACCTTGTCACCGAGGTGCCCGGCGACAGCGGTGAGCATCATCGCTGCGTCCGTGGCGTGCTCGACCCGAGGGACGCCGGCCACCCGGCCGGCCATGACCCGGCCGTTGTCGAGGAGCTGCACCACGACCTGGTTCCGTTCCGCCCGATATGTCCGCACGACCAGATGTTGGGTTCGGGCGGTCGCAGCCCAGTCGATCCGGCGGAACTCGTCGTCGTGTTGATACTCGCGCAGTTGGTCGAAGTCGGTGCCGCCTCCGCGCCCTGCCGTCGAGCGGAGGCCGACCTCGAGCAGCCGGCCGCGTCGGATCCGCAGCTCGGCCTCGGATCGTCCGCGGAACCGCGGGTGCACTCGCAAGAGGGCCGGTTGGGTCCGGGACCGCTGGCGGGCGCCGAGGCCCAAGGGACCGTCAACGCGTACGACGAGCTCGTCGACGACGAACGCACCGCGACGCGTCGGTGCGATGTCGACCTGCACCTCGGCAACTGCGCCCGGCTCGAGACGCAATCGGAAACGACGGTCGTCGGCCTGCAGCGATGGAGCGAGCGCGTCCGCCACCCGGATCGATGCGACCCGGGACGACCCGTTGGTGACCACCCACCCGACGGGCGCGGTGTGGCCGATCGTGACCACCGCGGGTAGGCGGCGCTCGATCGCGATCGCTGCGGGTGACGGCGCAGCCAGCGCGTCGGCGACGACGAGCGCGAGCACCGTCGTCGTGATCACGACGACGGTGACCAGCGGCGCCCACGGGGACACGAAACCCGACACACCGGACGCGACGGCCAGCGTCGCGGCCCGCGCCGTGGGGATCGGGATCATCGGGGAGCGGGCACCGCTGCCAAGATGGCGTCGAGCACGCCGTCGGCGGTGCCACCGTCGAGCTCGACCTCCGACCGGAGCTGGAGCCGGTGGCGCAGGGCGGGCTTGGCGACGGCTTTGACCTCGTCGGGGGTCACGAAGGCACGGCCCGCGAGGAAGGCCCAGGCCTTGGCTGCATGCAGCAAGGCCGTCGCGCCCCGCGGCGACACGCCGAGCGACACCGATGGCGAGGTGCGAGTCGCCCGGACCAGATCCACGATGTAAGCCATCACCGGGTCCTCCACATCGATCAGACGCACCTGCGCTCTCGCCGCGTCGAGATCGGCTGCGCTCGCGATTGCCGTCACGCCGGCGGCAGCGAGGTCGTGAGGATCGAAGCCCCGATGATGGCGTTGGAGGATCGCGCTCTCCTGCTCTGCGGTTGGGTACGGCACCTGCAGCTTGAACAGGAACCGGTCGAGCTGGGCCTCCGGCAGTGGATAGGTGCCTTCGTACTCGACGGGATTCTGTGTCGCGATCACCACGAACGGGTCGGGCAACGGCCGCGCCTGGCCTTCCACCGAAACCTGGCGCTCCTCCATCGCTTCCAGCAACGCTGCCTGGGTCTTCGCAGGGGTCCGGTTGATCTCGTCGGCCAGGAGCAGATTGGTGAACACCGGGCCCTCACGGAACCGGAAGGTGCCGTTGTCGAACACCAGCTGTCCCAGGACGTCGGAGGGCATGAGGTCCGGCGTGAACTGGACCCGACTGAACTGGAGATCGAGCGCCGCGCCGAGGGTCTTCACCAGCAGCGTCTTAGCCAGACCGGGCACGCCTTCGAGCAGGACATGACCGCGCACCAACAACGCGGTCATGAGGCCCGAGACGATGCCGTCTTGACCCACGACGACCTTGGAGACCTCGTCGCGCACCGCGACCAACGCCCGCCGCGCCTGTTCGCCCGCATCGGCGTCGCCGGGGGCCATGGGCGCGAAGACCGGCGGGGGGCCTGCCCCCGGGGGGGGACCTGGGGGCGGCGGTGGGGGCGGGACGTCGGTCATGGGGCCTCTCCGGGTGTGGATA
>JAHECR010000071.1 GCA_024641655.1 Acidimicrobiaceae bacterium | reverse complement strand
GCGACGAACGAGATCACCAGCGCGGCCGAGGCCGCCCACGTGAACTGCGCGAGCGGCAGCGGCAGCTCGCCGCGAACGCCGACGCCGTGCGCCAGAACCCACATGGGTCAGCAGCCCCCGGAGCAGGCCCGGGGTCGTTCAACCCGGGATTTGGCGGAGGAATCGACGGTCACGAGTCTCATCGTCGATCGAGGGTAGGTCACCGCTACCGCCCACCGGGATACCCCTGGAGGAATTACCCGGGCCCCTCGCCCCTGTCGTGCGACGCGATGGCCGAGGGAATGCACATTCCCGCGACGGGAGCGGTACCCTCTGGGCGAACCAGGGGTCGGTGCCCGAGTGGCCAAAGGGAACGGGCTGTAAACCCGTCGGCATTGCCTTCGGAGGTTCAAATCCTCCCCGGCCCACGGCAACTCAGACTTCGTCTGAGTTGCTTGGCTTTTTCTGCCGCGAGTCAGACGCCTGTAGCAACCGTTCACCTGAGGGAGCAAGGGGACTGACGGCCATTGCCGAATCACTGGAGGGCCCACCATGCCAACGTTCGACGTGACATCGGAAGTCGACATGCAGGAAGTGCGCAACGCCGTTGATCAGGCCCAGCGCGAAATCGGCCAGCGGTTCGACTTCAAAGGGACCGACAGCTCGATCGAACTCGGAGACGAGACGATCACCATGGCCAGCGCCAGCGAGGACCGCCTCAACGCGCTGCGCATCGTGCTCGAGGAGAAATTCGTCAAGCGCAAGGTCTCACTGAAAGCGCTCGATTACGGCAAGGTCGAGCCGGCCGCGGGCGGCAGCGTCCGCCAGGTCGCCTCCCTGACCGCAGGGATCGACAGCGACAAGGCACGTGACCTGAACAAGTTCATCAAGGGGCTCGGCCTCAAGGGCATCCAGTCCCAGACCCAGGGCGAACAGCTTCGGGTGTCGGGGAAGAAACGCGACGACCTCCAGACCGTGATCACCGCCCTGAAGGAGCACGACTTCGACATCCCGCTCCAGTTCGGCAACTTCCGGGACTGACGCCGGGCGCGAGCCGCGCGTGGCCTAGCGCCAGGACCCGTCGCGCAGGCGCCGGATTCGGTCGTCCATCGGTGGGTGGGTGGCGAAGAGATTGGCGAAGTTACCCCGCTGCCCGGCCAGAGGGTTGGCGATGTAGGCGCTGGCCTGTTCGGGCCGAACGTCCGCCGGGATCCGTCCTGACAAGAGACCGAGCTTCTCGAGTGCTCGGGCGAGCGGCTCACCGTCTCCGATCAGCTGGGCTGCAGTCCGGTCGGCGCGGTACTCACGGGTTCGGCTGATAGCCATCTGGAGGAGCCCCGCGGCGATGGGGCCGAGGATGGCGACGGCCAGCAATGCAATGGGATTCTCCCGGTCACGATCGCGTCCGCCACCGAAGATGGCGCTGAAGCGGGCCATCGTCGCGGCGAACGTGATACCCATCGCGACGGCCGCGGCCACCGATCCGATGAGGATGTCGCGATTGCGGATGTGGCTCAACTCGTGGGCCAACACGCCGCGGATCTCGTCCCAGCTGAGGTGCTGAACCAGCCCCTCGGTGATGCAGACCGCAGCATGCTGCGGGTTCCGGCCGGTTGCGAAGGCGTTGGGCTGGGGGTTCGGTGACACGAAGAGCCGAGGCATCGGCAACCCGGCCTTGCTGGTGAGCTCGGCCATGATGGCGTGGTACTGCGGCATCTGCGCTGCGGACACCTCTTGCGCATGCGCACTGCGGATGGCCAGCTTGTCGCTCTGCCAGTAGCTGAAGCCCGCCATGGCCAGCCCGATCACGAAACCAACCATCACGCCGCCGCTGCCGCCGAGCAGTCCACCGATGATCATGAGGAGGCCGCCGAGGCCGGCGAGCAAACCTGCGGTCTTGAGGGTGTTGGTCACGTGGAGAAGCCTTTCGATGAGGTCGTCCGCCTCTACAACCCAACCCTAGCCAGCCTGATTCCGGACGTGACTTCGACGCTGCTGCGCCACCCCGACGGGTCGCCGAACCCGAACCTCGAAGTCGTCAGTCGTAGTACCCGGAATGGACGTAGAGGGCGGGGATGTCCTCCTCGTCGTACATCGTGACGTTGCGACGGTCGTCGTCCATTGCGAACACCGGCTCGAACCCGGCGTCGCGCAGCTCCTGTACGGCGAGACGCTTCATCGCCGCCGAGTCGACGTGATCGGCGCGACTGCGCATGATCAGCAGGTCCCAGCGGACGGCGTACTCGTCGAGCCAGGCCATGGTGTCGTCGAGGATCGACTCGGGTCTCGCGGTCAGCAGGACCACCATCGTGTCGGGACCGATGAGGTCGAGCAGGGTGATCCCCGGGAGCAGCGGCGGATCGCTCCTGCTGGCCTGGAAGAAGCCACGCCAGTCCTTGCGTGGACCGTCCAGGAACCGCTGGCGGTGCAGGCCATCGGAGATCACCCCGTCGACGTCGATCAACGCGACACGCCCCGGGTCGCGTTCGTCGTCTCGCCACGTCCACGTCGGCATGCTCGCAGCCTACGGGCGCCCGCCGGCGCCCCGAGCCACCCCTAGTCCTCCTCGGCGGCGGCTTCAGCGGCACGCTCCTGTATCGCCTCGACCACGGTCGCGTCGGCGAGGGTGGTCGTGTCACCGAGGTCACGGCCTTCGGCGACGTCCCGCAGCAACCGGCGCATGATCTTGCCCGAGCGGGTCTTGGGCAGGTCAGGCACCAGGAAGACCGCTTTGGGGCGCGCGATCGGACCGAGCTTCACGCCGACGTGATGACGGATCTCCTCGCGCAGATCGTTGCTGGCCGCATTGCCCCCGCGCAAGATGACGTAGCCGATGATGGCCTGACCGGTGGTGTCGTCCTTTGCACCGACGACGGCGGCCTCGGCGACCGCAGGGTGGTCCACCAGTGCCGACTCCACCTCGGCTGTGGAGATGCGATGACCGGAGACATTCATGACGTCGTCGACGCGGCCCAGCAGCCACAGGTAGCCGTCGTCGTCGACCTTGGCACCGTCACCCGCGAAGTATCGACCTTCGTAAGTGCTCCAGTAGGTCTGGACATAGCGCTCGGGATCGCCCCAGATCCCGCGCAGCATCGACGGCCAGGGACGGGTGATGGTCAGATAGCCGCCGCCGCGCGCCACGGGCTGGCCGGCGTCGTCGACGAGTTCGGCGAACACGCCAGGGATGGGCCGACAGGCCGATCCGGGCTTGGTGGTGGTGACGCCGGGCATGGGTGTGATCATGTGTCCGCCGGTCTCGGTCTGCCACCAGGTATCGACGATCGGCGTCTCGGACCCGCCGATGTGCTCGTGGTACCACATCCACGCCTCGGGGTTGATCGGTTCACCGACGGTACCGAGCACCCGCAGTGACGACAGATCGTGGCGTTCGACCTCCTGGGCACCCCACTTCATGAAGGTGCGGATCGCGGTGGGCGCGGTGTAGAGCTGGGTCACGCCGTACCGCTCGATGATGTCCCACAACCGGTCCTTGGGCCAGGCGGTGCGGTCGGCCTCGGTGCGTTCCTCGACCCTTGGCGTGTCGGGCGTCCCCTCATACATCACCGAGGTGCAGCCGTTGGTGAGCGGTCCGTAGACGATGTAGCTGTGGCCGGTGACCCACCCGATGTCAGCTGCGCACCAGTACACGTCGGTCGCCGGCTGCAGGTCGAAAATGTACTTGTGGGTGAAGGCCACCTGGGTCAGATAGCCGCCCGAGGTGTGCATGATGCCCTTCGGCTTGGCCGTCGTACCGGAGGTGTACAGAAGGTAGAGCAGCTGTTCGGCGTCCATCGGATCGGCAGGACAGGCGGGCGAGGCGTCGGCCATCACCCGGTGCCACCAGTGGTCGCGGCCCTCGCGCATCGTGACCGGGGTATCGCATCGATTGACGACGATCACGTTCTCGACGGTCTTTGCGCCGTGTTCGAGCGCGGCGTCGACGTTTCCCTTCAGGCCCGAGGGCACGCCGCGTCGGTACCCCGCGTCAGCGGTGATGATCATGCGGGCGTCGGCATCGTCGCAACGGTCGATGATCGCGTCGGGACTGAAGCCACCGAAGATCACCGAATGGGCCACGCCGATGCGGGCGCAGGCGAGCATGGCCACGGGCAGCTCCGGGATCATCGGCATGTAGATCGCGACGCGGTCACCCTTCTGGAGACCGAAGCCCTTCAGCACGTTGGCGAAGCGGCAGACCTCGTCGAGCAAGTCCGCGTACGTGATGGTCCGCGTGTCGCCGGGCTCGCCTTCCCAGTAGTAGGCGACCTTGTTGCCCTGGCCGGCCTCGACATGACGGTCGAGGCAGTTGTAGGTGACGTTGAGCTCGCCTCCGAGGAACCACTTGGCGTACGGGAGGTCCCACTCGAGGGTGGTGTGGAAATCGGTCGACCAGTTGAGTAGAGCGCGTGCCTGGCGCGCCCAGAATGCCTCGTAGTCCGCGTCGGCTTCGTCGTACAGAGACCGGTCCGATACGAGCGCGGAAGCCTTGAACCCCGGCGGCGGCGGAAAGAGCCGATCCTCGAAATAGAACTCCTCGATGGCCTGATCGGTCACGGCTTCCCCCTGTGGTCGACGTCGGAGCCGACATTAACGCTGTGACCCACCGCCGAGCGACCCGGCGCGGCGGCCCCATCTTTTGACGCTGAAGTGTGTCTATGGCAACCATGTCGTCCACATGTCGCACTGACATGCACTTCATAGGGGAGACAGCCTGTGCTCAAGGAGTTCAAGGACTTCATCAACAAGGGGAACGTCGTCGACCTCGCAGTGGCCGTCGTCATCGGCGCTGCGTTCGGTGCGGTGATCAACTCGTTCGTCAACGACGTCCTGATGCAGATCATCGGCAGCATCTTCGGCCAGCCGACGTTCGACAACGTGTCCATTCACTGGGGCTCCCTTCTGCCCGAGCTCGACACCGCCGGACGCAAGGTCTACGACGGCGGCAACATCTACATCGGAAGCTTCATCACCCAGGTGATCCGCTTCCTGTCGATCGCCGCCGGCGTGTTCGTCGCGGTGAAGGCCTACAACAAGATGCGGCCGCCGGTCGAGGAGGCGCCCGCCGGACCGAGCGAGGTCGACCTGCTCACCGAGATCCGCGACAGCCTGAAGAGCCGCTGATCGCGTTCGGCGGACGCACAGAAGGGGCGGCGCCTGGTGGGGCTGTCGCCCCTTCGTCGCGTTGGGGCGCACCCGCCGACCGACGGTGCCAGGTCAGAGCCCGACATCCCATTCGACAACGGTGAACGCACCCAGCCCCGACGCGTCGACGAGGGCCTCCGCCTCACCGATCCTGCTGCGAGCGACCAACGCTCGGACATCGGGTGACGCGGCGTGGTCGGCCCAGTAACGGCGACCCTCGTCGACGAGCTGGTCGATGCCGTGGCGCCGCAGCCATTCGGCTTGTGACGCGACGCGGGTCGGGTCGGCGACGGCGGCCAGTTGGTCGAGCCCGACGTCGACGGTGACGTCCTGACTCCCCGGGTCGACGAGCGGGTCCGACCCCCGATCGTGGGCTCTGTACGTGCGTAGCCACTCTCGTCCGGGGTCGGCACAGGGGTACCGATCGACCATGTAGTCGAGCACCACCAAGCGCCCTCGACCGATGCGGCCGAGGGCCTCTCGCACCCACTGCGTCGCGGCCAGGTGTACCGGATACCTCACCGCCGCGGAGCCCGTCGGCACCGCAGGCGCAGGCGGTAGCCCCGTCGCTGCCACTGCGACCTCCACCAGCTCGTCACCCGACCGTCCGATGCGGATCTGGTGCCAGCCGCGCTCGGGACGCCACTCCATCAGATCGAACGGCAGGTTGTCGAGCAGCTCGTTGGCGAAGACGACCCCCACGTCGATGTGCTCGGGCAGCGACGACGCCGAGATGACCGCCGCCGGATGTCCCTCGCGCTGCTGCGCGCTCGTCTCGACGGCGATGTAGTCGAGCGAGCCGAGGCAGGCGGGCGAAGCGGCGTGGATCGAGCGAGCGAGCGTACCCTCGCCGGCACCGGCCTCGGCGAAGATGAACCGGTCGGGACGACCGAGCTCGTCCCACCACTCGTCGAGAGCCCGGGCCACGACCGCCCCGAAGAGCGGGCCGACCTCGGGGCTGGTGATGAAGTCGCGTCGGCGCCCGGCTCCCCCGCGCGCGTAGAACCCCTCGGTCGGGTCGTAGAGCGCGAGCTCCAGGTAGCGTCCGAAACCGATCGGCCCCGAGGCCTCGATCTCGGCAAGGATGCGCTCGAGCAGCGAACCCGACACCGAGCTCGGCTCAGTTGCCGATGGCGATGAGGCTGACGTCGGTGAAGTGGGTGACCCAGCCGGGGTAGACGCCGAAGGCGATGGTGCAGCCCGTGGTGATCACCAGTGCGGCGACGAGCGCCACCGGGACCCGGATCGGGGCCTTGTCGCCGAGGTATGGCTCCTCGACCCACATGCGCAAGGCGAGGCGACCGTAATACCCGAAGGCGATCACGGCATTGACGGCAGCGATCACGGCGAGGACGTAGGCGGCGGTCGTGCCGGCTTCGGTCAGCGACGTGAAGACCGAGAACTTGCCGTACCAGCCGCCGAGTGGGGGGATACCCGCGAGCGAAGCGAGGAACACCGTCATCAGCACCGACAGAGTGGGGGCATAGTGGAACAGGCCGTCGTAGGACTCGAGCTCGGCGGTGCGGGTCTTGCGGGCGACAGCGATGATCACGCCGAACGCACCGAGGTTCATCGCCGCGTAGACCACGAGGTAGAACAAGATGGCAGAAACCGACCGGTCGGCCAGCGCGGCGCTCTCTCCCGCCACCGCGAGGGGCGCAAGCATGAAGCCGGCCTGGGCGATACCCGAGTAGGCCATCAGCCGAACGATGTTGTTCTGCCGGAGCGCCATCACGTTCCCGGCGGTCATCGACCCCGCTGCCAGCACCCACATCAGCGGCTGGAAGACGTCTTCGCGCCCGATGAAGCCGACGACGATGAGGTTCATCAGCGCGATGAACCCGGCTGCCTTGGAGGCCACGGCGAGGAACGCAGCGACGGGAGTCGGTGCACCTTCGTAGGTATCGGGGGCCCAGGAGTGGAACGGGAAGGCCGAGACCTTGAAGGCGAAACCGATCACGACGAACGCGATGCCCAAGGTGACGACCGAGGACGACTCGCCGGCGCTGAGCGCGGTGTTGATGGCGGTCAGCAACGTCGAGCCAGATGCCCCGAACACCAGGGACATGCCGTAGAGCATGATGGCCGAAGCGAACACACCCATCAGGTAGTACTTGAGGCCGGCCTCGTTGCTCTTGACGTCTCGCTTGCGCCAGGTGGCGAGCATGTAGGCGGGGATCGAGAGCAACTCGAGGGCGACGAAGATCGTGATGAGGTCGCGGGCAGAAGCCATGACCACCATGCCGAGGATGCTCGACACCAGCATCCCGTAGTACTCGCTCTCCCAGTAGTCGCCTTCGGCGATGTAGTTGGTCGACAGCAACACGACCACGTATCCCGACAGTAGGAAGATCGCCTTGACGATCAGGGCGTAGCGATCGACCACGAACGCGCCGCCGAACATCGAGCGGTCGTCGCCGTCGATGGCAAGGGTGACGATCGGAATGATCGGGGCCAGCAACACGATGCCCGCGAGTGCCGAGGTGAAGCGACGCGCCTTGTCGAGCATCACGGCGTCGAGCGCGATGAGCAGCACCGCCCCACCGACGAGGACGACCTCGGGCGCGAAGGCATGCCAGTCGATCGTCGGTTTGTCGAACTCACCGACTTGGGCGAGGGCACCGACGACGGAGGCAAGGAGCGGAGCCATCAGGTCAGTTCCCCAGTGCCTCGGCGACACCGCGTAGCTCGTCGAAACAGGCGCGACCGGCGGCACCGCCGTCGATGTCGAGGCAGTTGTCGGCACCGGTGTCGCCGTCCTCGGTGATCAGGTCGACCGTGAGCGACTTCACCACGGCATCGTCGGTGGTGCGGAAGATGGGGCGGGGATAGAGGCCGAAGAACAAGATGAGGAGCAGGAGCGGTGTCCACGCGAGCCACTCGTAGGACTTGACGTCGACGATGTGGGGATCGTCGGCGAACTCCTCGGTCGGCTCGCCCATCGCGGTCTTCTGCAGCATCCACAAGAGATAGCCCGCAGCAAGCACCGTGCCGAGTGCCGCGACCACCATGTAGCCACGGAACGTCTCCTCGGGGAGGATCTTCGCCGGACTGTAGCTCGCCAGGATCGCCGGGAACTCACCCCAGAACCCCGCCAGACCGGGCAGGCCCAACGAGGCCATGGCACAGAACCCCAGGATCCAGCCCATCCGAGGTGCCTTGACGAGCAGGCCACCGAGTCGGCTCATGTCGAGGGTGTGGTAGCGGTCCTTGACCGAACCGGCGATGAAGAAGAGCATGCCGGTGATGAGACCGTGGGCAACCATGCCGAAGATCGCCGCGTTGATCCCGAAGTCGGTGAGGGTGGCGATGCCGAGCATCACGAAACCCATGTGGGCCACCGACGAGAAGGCGATCAGGCGCTTCATGTCGCGCTGAGCGAGACAACCGAGAGCGCCGTAGATGATGCCGATCACCGCGAGCAGGCCGATGAACGGGGCCCATGCCGCAGCGGCCTCCGGCAGCATCGGGATGGCGATCCGGATGAAGCCGTAGGTGCCCAGTTTCAGCAGCACTGCCGCCAGGATCACCGAGCCCACCGTGGGGGCCTGGGTGTGGGCGTCGGGCAACCAGGTGTGGAACGGGAACATCGGCACCTTGACCCCGAAGCCGACGAACATGCCGCCGAAGATCCACAGCTGCGCGTTCCGGCTGATACCCAACGTCGCACCCTGGGACAACGAGACCATCGAGAAGGTGTGCGTCTGGTCGCC
>JAHECR010000006.1 GCA_024641655.1 Acidimicrobiaceae bacterium | reverse complement strand
ACCCCGTACGCGTCCCCGGCTGGGTCGTCGGCGCGACCTACGACGAACTCGCCTGCGGCCTCCCCGTCGTCGCCGACTTCGAGATCGTCGCCGACGGCATCGGCGTCCCCTTCTGGAAGCCAGAAGCGGGCGACTGAGCAGGGAAGGACTTCTCTCCTCCGGCCCACGAGCGCGGCAGCGCCGGCCTCTTACCCATCGTGCGTTTCGGGGTGAATCGCCGATCCCAGCATCTTCGGTGAGCGGGATTGCCCACGGGGCTCGGATCTGGAGCGGTCGTTCCCCGCGTGACCCACGATCAGCTGATCGCACCCGTGGCCTTCAGCTGGGTGATCTCGTCCCAGGTGTAGCCCAGGTCGAGCAGGATGAGCTCGGTGCTGGCTCCAGCCTCCTCGCTGGGGCGGATCGCCGCCGGTTGCTCGTCGAACTGGACCGGTGAGGTGACGAGGGCAATCGACCCCTGGTGGTTCTGCTCCACCTCTTGGAGGTAGCCGTTCTCCCATGCCTGAGGGTCGTCGTGGACCTCGAGGGGACTCCGAACGACGTCCCATGGCCCGTCCTGGGTGGCGAGCACGGCCGTCCAATGGGCAAGCGGGTGTCTGGCGAACTCGCCGGCCAGTTCGGTGACACAGTCGACCGCGTTCTGTTTGCGCGCCTCGGCGTCCCGGAACCGCGCGTCCTCTACGAGGTCATCCCGACCGAGGACGTGACAGACGCCCGGCCAGTGTCGCTGGCTCTCGAGCATGTTGATGGCTATGAATCGCCCGTCGGAGGTCTGGTAGGTATTGGCGAGAGGGTTCTGCGGATGATCTGCCGACGGCGGCCAGCCAAGGTCGTCGGTGCCGACTACTCCCGCCCCGACGATCAAGCTCTGCATCGACCAGATCGCGCCTCCCAGAAGTGACATGTCGACCACGACCGCTTCCCCGGTCCGTTCGCGATAGGCGAGCGCCGCACAGATGCCACCGGCGAGCATGAGTCCCGAGGGCAGATCCCCGAAACCCGGTGCTGGCATCCGGAGCGGGTGAGCCAGGCCGGCGGGGGTGACTGCCTGCGCGATGGAGCCGCGGTACCAGTGCGAGACCATGTCGAAGCCACCCCTGTCGGATTCCGGTCCACGCGGGCCGAGTGCGCTCCCCCGCGCGTAGATTGCACGGGGATTGCGAGCCTTGATGTCCTCGACATCTATCCCGATGCGCTGACGGGCTTCGGGGAGGAAGTTCGTGAGGAACACGTCGCAACCGTCGACGAGTCGGAGAAGCACCTCGAGCCCGTCCGCGCTGTTCACGTCAATGCCGATACTGCGCTTGGAGTGGCCCACCACTTCGTGCATGAGTGGCTTGCCGACCGCCTCGGCCGGGATCGCTCCCGAGACGAGCGAACGCACAGGGTCACCATGGCGCGGATGCTCGACCTTGATGACCTCGGCGCCCCACGAGCCGAGCACCGCGGCAGCAGAGGGTACGAACGCCCACTGCGCCACCTCCAGGATCCGGATGCCTTCGAGTACTGCCGTCATGTGGTGCTCACTCCTTGGGTCGGCATCGGCCGCTGGTTCGGGTGATGGTTCTGTCGATCGTCGTCACGATCGGTCGGGTAGTCACGAGACCGACGCCAGCCAGGAGACGAGACCGATGTCGGCTTCCACGCGGCGGAACGTCGCTTCTACGGGCATCCCGATCGCGAACGTTGCGGTGGCCCCGGTCACCCGCCCGACGAGATGAACTGCCGGGGCAACCGAGAGCGACACGACACCGACGGTGAACGGCGTCTCGGCTGCGAGCTCCGGGATGACCGGAGGATGCACGACACAGTAGGACCAGATGGTCCCTCGCGGCTCCACCTCGATCCATTCGAATGCCGTAGCGTGGCACCGCGGACACATCGACCGGGGCGTCCAGCACGGGGTCTCACACCCCGCACAACGCGGGACCACGAGTCGCCCCTGCGCCGCCGCCGAGTAGAACGGCCGGTTGTAGTCGTCGAGAACTGGCCGGAGCGGCACGGGCAGGTCGGGGATCATGGCGCGGTGAGGACCAGAGCGCTGGTCTGCGCGAGCGCTGCGGCCGACACGAAGCAGACCTCGGCGCCATGGACCTGCAGGTTCGCAGTGCCCCGGAGCTGGTGGACGGCCTCGACGACGAGGTTCATGCCATGGATGTTCGCTTCGGACAGTCCGCCGCCACTCGTGTTGGTGGGGAGCGCCCCGCCGGACAGAGCGAGGTTGCCATCGGCGAGGAAGCCCCCGAGATCGCCCGGTGGGCAGAAGCCATATGACTCGAGCGCTTTGAGGACCATTGGACTGAACCCGTCGTAGATCTGTGCGACATCGACGTCACCTGGTCCTACACCGGTGCCCTCCCACAGGGCGGCCCCGGCCACATCACTGGGTTGGCGAAGTGGATCGGCCGCCCACGCATTGGCCATGGGCTGGTAGTCGGCGCTGATGCCTTGAGCGAAGCCCGCGACCTCGACCAGCCGATGACGAAGGTCACGGGCAAGCTCGCTGGAGGCGACCACGACCGCGGCAGCTCCGTCGGACTCGAGGGAACAGTCGAACAAACAGAGTGGCTCGGAGATCCATCGGGATTCGAGGTAGTCCTGGAGGCTGAGCGTGCGTCCTTGCATCTGCGCGCCTGGGTTCGCCTGGGCATGGGTTCTGAACGTCACGGCAACCATGCCCAGCTGGTCCCGACTCACGCCGCGCTCGCTGAGGTACCGACGCGACCACAGCGCGACCTCGTCGACTGGCCGTAACAGTCCGTGCGGGGCGAGCCACCCAGCACCCTCGTGGAACTGCATCCCAGTCGCCCAGGGACGGGGGCCCGACCCCCTCTTGCGGGAGCGGTACGCAACCACGACGTTGGCCTGCCCGGTCCCGATGGCCATCGCCGCGAGTCCGATGAGCCCGGCTGCGGCTCCCCCGCCTCCGGGTAGCTGCGCGAAGAACCGAAGGTCGCCGAATCCGAGATTGCGGTTGAGCTCGGTTTCGTCGGTTGTGTCGAGGTTCGAGCACACGACGCCGTCGACTGCCTCGGCATCGAGCCCGGCATCGATGAGGGCAGCACGCACGGCTTCGCATGCGAGAGCGCGGTCGGAGCGCCCGATGGCCCGGGAGTATTCCGTCGAGCCGATGCCGGCTATCGCGGCCCTCCGCATCACCGCCGTCAGACGCGGTCGAGGCCGAGCATCGCGATCGCGTTGCCTCGAAGAATCTTGTAGCCGGCTGCGGGCCCCACCAGAGCAACGATCTGGGCCGCATACGCGCGGCTGTTCGGCCAGGTCGAGTCCGAATGCGGGAAGTCCGTCTCGAACGTGATGTTGTTCTCGCCGACCACATCGAGCAGACGCATACCGACACGGTCGCCGGTGAAGCAGCCATAGACGTGGTCGTAGTAGTACGTCGAGGGAGGTTCAGGGAGAAGGGCGCGGTTGTTCATCCAGTGATCGTGTTTCTCCCACACGTCGTCGGCTCGTTCGAGCGCGAACGGAATCCATCCGATCTGACCCTCGGAGTACGCAACCTTGAGGTTCCGATAGCGCACGAAGAGACCCGAGAAGAGGAAATCGGCCAGCGATGACATGGAGTTGCATGCGTCGAGCACGCCTTGGACCGCGATCGGCGCGTCGTCCGATGTCGCCGGCATGGCCGACGACGAGCCGAGATGCATGCACACGACCGTCTGCGTCTCGTCGCACGCAGCGAAGAACGGATCCCAGTATCCGGAGTGGATCGTCGGAAGGGAGAGCTTGAAGGGCATCTCACTGAAACACACGGCCCGCACTCCGCGCGCCGCGTTACGCCGCACTTCGGCCGCCGCAAGCTCGGCATCCCACAACGGGACGATGCACAACGGGATCAGCACGTCGTTGCCGCCCCCGCACCACTCCTCCACCATCCAGTCGTTGTAGGTCGCGATGCACGCGAGCGCCAGATCGCGGTCCGTTGCCTCGTAGAACGTCTGGCCACAGAAGCGGGGGAAGGTCGGAAAGCACAGCGAGCCGTCCACCCAGTTCGCCTGCATGTCCTCGACGCGGCGAACCGGGTCGTAGCAGCTCGGCCGCATCTCGTCGTAGGTGATGGCGCGCGCGACCATGAGCGACCGATCGAAGGTCGAGATGTCGTCGTCGGTGACGGCGTCTCGCGGGATCGTCACGTGCGCCTTGTGGACGTAGGTGACCCTGTCCTCGTAGACCCAACAATCCCCTTCGATGCCGCTGGGGTCCTCGACCCACCGGTAGCTCCCGGCTCCCGACATCTTGATGTCGGCGAACCTGCGGCGCTCGACCCTCGGACCTGCGGCCCGCAGCGACGGGGGCAAACCCTCCTGCCAGACGTGCGGGGGCTCAACGACATGGTCGTCCGTGCTGATGATCTTCGGCACGTCCATCGCGTCAGGTCCCATACCACTCACCCGTTCGTAACCACGTGTATCGGGCGCAGCTCGAGGATCACGCGGTTTTCCCGTGGGGCAGGAAACGTCTCGGGGTCCTGGCCGTAGTAACGCACGATCCGTTCGAAGAACGTGGTCTCGAGATCCTCGGCAAAGGTCACCTCGCATCGCATCTCGAGGGTCCGAAACGGGTTCGCTCCATCGATGACGAACAGTGTCGCCCGCGGGTGCGACAGCATGTTCTTGTACTTCTGGCGGCTTCGCAACAGCGACGTCCGGATGATCCCGTCCTCGTCGAGCAAGAACCAGATCGCCGTGACCTGGGGTTGGCCGTGGCTATCGACGGTGGCGAGAACACCAGTCCTTCGTTCGACCAGATCGATGTGCGAAGCAGGAACGGGCAAGGACGCGTTCATCGGTGACTCCGGTGGGCAGGTTGGCGAGAGAGGTTGTGCTCGATGTGTGGCGCGATGGAGGCCTGGTGTGCGTGGCCGGCGATCACCCCACGGAGCGCCTCTTCGACATCGGCACCGGTCGCCTGGGCGCCCCTCTTGGCCTGCGACCACTCCGCCAGCGCATCTGCGGCGACCTGGGGCTGATCGTTCCACGAGTCGACGATCGTGGCGGTGATCTCGAGGCGTACGCCGTTGGGGTCCTCGAAGTAGGCGCTGTAGATGATGTGATGATCGACGACCTGAACCTCGGTACCGTTCCATTCGAGCCAGGTGCGCCAGTGGTCCACGTCGGCGCGGGTCGGTACTTGCATTGCGATGTGATTGAAGTTCTTGAACGCCGGCGTCGGCGGGTCCGGCGTCGCGGGGAGCCCCGGCGACTCGAAGAACGCGATCGTCGACCCGTCGCCCATCCTGAAGAAGGTGTGGAAGTAGGGCGTCCGGTCGCCCGTGGAGGGCAGGTGATCGTCCATCACGGCATTGACCATGGGCATCCCCATTACCCGCGTATAGAAGTCCGCCGTCGCCTCGCTGTCATAGGTGACGTAGGCGACGTGATGCAGACGCTGCGGACCGATCGGGTTCGCTGCCGCGGGGAACGCGTCGACCGACTGAACCAGGGGGGCGTCGTGTTCCATGGTGGTGATCTCCCCAGCCGTCTCGAAGGGCGACCGCACAGGCCGCGCCCTGCCTGAACCTAGGCTAGCCGGTCCCGTCATCTAGTCCAGTACTTGATCATCAAGTATGGAACGGTGACGGGGAAGGGCATCTGGTATTCCACACTTGATCGGAGCCCGACACGCGTCGGGCGAGAGGTTCGGGCCGACGCGGCGATGCGCTCCCTCCGAAAGCCCAGCGGATCGTATGCTCCCCATGGACGTCACCCTCGTCGGGGTTGTCATCGACTTCGGGTGACGGTCGGCGGCCACTCGAGCATGCGTGTCGGCACGAGGTCGCACTTCTCTAGGCAGCAACGACCTCGGCCGTTTGCTGAAGCCCGCGAGCCCTACTTGCCCCTGCCGAGGAACGCCTGCACGCGCTCTTGATGGTCCGGCGATGTGAAAAGGAGCGTCTGGGCCATGCGGTCGATTTCGCGGGCGGTTCGGCGGTCGACTTCGGCGGCAGTGTCGATGGTGACCTTGGCGAGCCCGAGCGCTTCACCTGGCATCACCGCGAGGGAATCCGCCAACGCCCGCACGGCGGTCGCGAACTCTGCGACGGGGTGGACCTCGTGCACCAAGCCGATCTGGAGGGCCTGCTGCGCAGTGATGGGCCGCCCGGTCATGACCAGGTACTTGGCCCAGTGGGGCCCGACCAGCCGCGTGAGGCGACTGATACCACCCGAACCGGGGATGACGGCGAGGTGCTGGACCTCCGGGAGCCCGAAGCTCGCCGCATCAGAGGCGATGCGCAGATCGCACGACGCGCCGAATTCGACCCCGACTCCGAGACAGGCACCCTGGACGGCCATCATGACGGGTTTCTCGACCATCTCGAAGCGGTCGAACAGATCGTGGCGGGCGTCGCCGCGGTACTGCCTGCGCATGATCGAGCCTCGGACCACGCCATGGCTGTCCTCTCCGAGGGTCGGCCGCATGAGCGATATGTCGATGCCCGCGGTGAAGAAGGGGCCCTCCGAGGCGATCACCATCACCTTCAGGTCGTCTTGGGTCTCGAGGGCATCGACGGCGCTCGCGAGAGCGTCGAACATTTCCGCGTTGACGGCATTGCGCTTGGCTTGGCGGGTGAACGTAACCGTGATGACCCCGCCGTCGGTTTGGGTACGGCAGTCTCCGTTCTCAGACACGAGCTCCATGATTTCTCCTTCAGGACCTTGAGGGGCAGCCACTCTTTTCGACGATGGCGACGTCCCCCGGCGGCAGTGGGTGACATCGCCGAACTGCACTACACCACCGTCTTACAACCCTGGTGCCCGGGGCGGGACCGAGGCCACACCCCTCAACAGGCGACGCGCCGTTCGCTTGACCGCGACTCCGACCACGGGACTGGGCTCCCGGCCGGGCTCCAACCGTACGGCGATCTCGACGATGCCCTTGGGATGTGCCAGCCGCACCCATCTGGGATCGGGTCCGCTGATCGCGTGCGCGACCGTACCCGCCGTCACGGCGGCGGTAGCGACACACATCGCGGTGGTCAGGGGAATTGCATGATGCAGGCGCTGCATCGACGTCGCTCGCACGACGAGATCGTGATCGGAAACCTCGATGGATCGACCTGACGACAACCTGTGACCCACAGCGCCGCCGAGAATCGCAACGCGCGGAAGCGCGGGCGAGGTGGCCAGAGCGTCGGCCTCATCTTCGGCCAGACCGATCGCGACAGCAGCCGCTGCGCGGATCGATTCCAACCGCTCGAGCAGTCCGGGGTCGGAGTTGACGTCGGCGGGATCGACCGTTGTCGCGATGCCGACCTGCTCGGCAGCGATCATGACCACTGGCGCCGTCACGTCGGCGATCGTCGCGTCGACGGCATCGCCCACCCTGGGCACGAGCCGAACCAACGGTTCGCCCCCAGCGGGAAAGAGCTGACCGCAGACCGAGCCCGCCGGGTCGAGGTAGTCCGTCACGATCGGAGCCGCCGTCCCGGGCACCCCGTCGAGGCGACAATCGCCCTCCTCGGAGAGGTGGCCATCGCGGACTGGGAACCGGGCGACAATGCACGTATTGGTGTTCAGGTTGTGCAGTCGAACCTCTGCGGTGCCCTCGGGGAGGCTCACGAGCCCCTCGTCGAGGCCGTAGGGGCCGATCGCTGCTGTGAGGTTCCCGCAGTTGCCGCGACTGTCGACGCTGGGGCGATCGATACCGACCTGGTAGAAGGTGTATTCCAGGTCGCAGTCGCTCCGCTTCGCTGGCGCCACCGCCATCACCTTGCTCGTCGATGATGTGGCGCCGCCGAGCCCGTCGATCTGCATCGAGTCGGGCGAACCCATGAGCGAGAGAAGGAAGGCGTCGCGCTCGGCTCCCGCTGGCGGCAGGTCTGCATCGAGAACGAAGACCCCCTTGCTCGTTCCGCCCCGCATGAGCGCGACGGGGACTCGATCAGCGCGCGACATCTTCTACAACCACGCGGCCGGGTAGTCCGGGTCGTCCGCGTCGATCGCATTCACCGTCAGCTGCAACGGTTCGACGATGTCGAGGATGACCCCCCAGAGTTGGCTTCGCAGCCCGGGTTCGGGCCGATCGAACCCGGGTTTCGCGCCGTGACCCCCGGCGCGGGTGTGCACGGTTACCCTTCCCACGCCTGGCCCCACGTCGGCCTCGCTGGCAATGCGGTAGAAGATCTCGTCGCAGTCGGTGTTGTGATCGGGGATGTTCGGGATGGCCTGCGGATGGTCGGGAAACCGCGCCGGAACATGGGCGGCGACCAACACGCCGCGAGATTCGAAGACACCATCGAGGTCCGGGTCGAGGTTGACTCGACCGCTGAAGGGCTCGACATCACGCATGTTCAGCGCGTACGGGTAGAGAGCGCCGTCCCAGCCCACCACGTCGAACGGGTGCGTTTCGTAGACGTACCTCGAGACCACCTCGCCGACTTTCACTGCGACGGCGAACTCGCCGGTCTCGTCGATCGGGTCCGCCAGGGTCGGCACCCGAAGGTCACGTTCGGAGTACACGGCCCGCGACAGGAACTGACCCACCTTGTTGCGGTACCGGGCCAGTGGCGCGATCTGGGTGGTCGTCTCCACGACGATGAGTCGTTGTTGGCCTTCCTCGGGGAGCAACCGCCAAGTGGTGCCGCGCGGGATGTACACGAAATCGAGCGGCTCGTACCGGAAACTACCGAAGATGCTCTCGACGGTGCCCTTACCCTCGACGACCACGTACAGCTCGTCATTGGCTCCGTTGCGCAGGAACCGCTCGCCGCCGGTATCGGGAGTCGCGACCGAGTACACGAGGTCCCGGTTGAACGCGATGGGCACCCGGGCGTCGAAGATGTCGCCTGATGCCTTCAACAGAGACGGGTCGATGCTGTGGTTGCGGACGACGCCGGGGTCCCAGGCCTCGACTGGCATCGGAGACTCGGGTTCGACGTGCAGGACCCGCGTGGGTCGATGGAGGCGGTACAGCAGCGATGCGGGACCGTCGAACCCCGCCGAGTTGTACAGCTCTTCGTAGTATCGGCCGCCTTCGGGACGGGGCAGGATCGTGAAGTGCTTCGCCGGCGTCAAGCCCTGGCGGAGGTAGTAGGTCATCGAGCGGGTCGCTCCTTGCTTGATCGGGCTGAGGTCAGAGCTGCGCCGCGAAGTTCGCGCGGAGCCAGGTCGTGACGGCGGTCGTGCCCTCCGCGGTGCGCGGGCCCGAGGTGCCGTCTGCGTGAATTGGAAAGCCGAAGTGATCGTGCCCCGCAACGAGCACGAGGTCCTTGATGGCTGCTGGCGCGGCATCGAAGGTGGAACGCACCTTGGTCATCTGGGTGATGTTGTCGCCGAGGTAGTGGACGATCAACAACGGATCGCGGTGGGAACGAAGGCAGGCCTCGGTGTCAGCACGGCTCGCGTTGGCACTCCAGGTGCTCAGCCATGCCTCAGGGGTCAGGAACTTCACGAGCTCGGACTGGCCGCTCTTGCCGGAGAAGTCCCCGATCGCTCCGCCGAAGTTCAGGAGATCCGGACGGAGATGGTTCGTGTAGGCGCTGACCCGTCGATCGTCAGGATCGATCGAGAGATCGACCTGCGCCGGGTCTGCCATCGTGCGGTGCACGATGATGTGCCGGGAGAACGAAGCGTCGCGCGCTGATGCCGGTGTCGGGTTCCGCCGGTAGTCGGCCTCGGCCGAGCGGCGGCGGGCGATCTCGGCTCGTGCGACTGCGTCGATGCGGTCGATGCGCGCTTGCTGCGCGGCCCGATACCGCTCGAGGAACTCCTCGGTGTAGCGACTCGACGCGGGCGGGAGGACGAAACCGTTCTTCGCGTCGTACATGTCGAGCTCGGGATCGAGCGACAACGGGTCGTTCTCGTCGGTCACCGACGGATCGATCCGCTTCATGAGCGAGAGCGCCTGTCCGGGGTGGCCACCGATGATCACGATTGCGTCCGCGGCAGGGAGATCAGCAGCCGGGAGATCGATCGGGTCACCGGCGGGGGTCTCCCGCAGACGAGCGGATGGCTCGGTCTTCGCCTGCCACTGGTAGAAGGCCGCGAGCGGAGCGCCACCGCTGTTACCGAGGAGCACCACTGTCTCGCATCCGCGGGTCCGCAGCAGGCGCACGCCTGCAGCCACATCGAACAGCAGGGTCTCGTGCTCCATGGTGGTGTCGTTGTGCACGAACCGGCCGGCGCGGGCGAGCACCATGGCGCCGGCTTCGACGAGGGGCGGGACGTTGTAGTTGACCGACTGATCGGTCCGGGAATGCATGATGTGCACGCCGAGCCGAGGACGCTTGCTCGTCGGCGTGTAGAGGTTGCCCCGCGACCGGCCACCGTCTTCGGCCACGAGGAGCACCGGCTCGATGTCGCAGCCCCGGATGTCGCTCAAGGTGACGTTTGCCCCGGTCGGCAGGCGGGTCGCTTCTACTGGTCCGGTCATCACGAAGCCCCCTGGGGGACGGAGTCGCCATGGTCTCCGGAACGGCTGTTGGCACTGTATCGCCTGCCCAAATCGTCGAACTCGTCCTTGCGGACGAGACGTTGCCGCTCGTCCCACGAGGCGATGGGAAGCTGGCGATCGGCGTCGATACCGGCGTGGAGCCGACCGAGCACGTCGCGCATGGCATGGACGCTCGCGAGCAAGGCGAGGTTCGCGTACAGGGCGAAGCTGTAGCCGAGCTCGGAAACGCGTGCGGCGGGCACGTGTGGGGTGACGCCGCCGTGAACCAGGTTCAAGATCTTGGGTCCGGCGACCTCGCGGGCCATGATCTCGACCTCCTCGATTGTCGTGGGAGCCTCGACGAACACGAGGTCGGCCCCGGCCTCCCGATAGAGGTTCCCCCGTCGACAGGCCTCGTCGAGACCGAACTGGTAACGAGCGTCGGTGCGGGCGACGATCAGCGTGCCGGCATCCCGACGGGCGTCGCAGGCCGCAGCGATCTTGTCAGCCATCTCGTCGGCATCGATGACGGACTTGTCGGCGAAGTGGCCGCATCGCTTCGGGAACGTCTGATCCTCGATCTGGATGGCGTTCGCCCCGGCGCGCTCGAGCGCCCTCACGGTGCGCCAGACGTTCACCGCATTGCCGAATCCCGTGTCGGCGTCGACGATCAGCGGGATGTCCACCGCCTCACGGATCGCACCAACATGTTCACACAACTCCGTGAGCGTGAGGAGCCCGATGTCGGGAACCCCGAGGAACGTGTTCGCGATGCCCGCACCCGTTACGTAGACGGCCTCGAAGCCGACATCTTCGACCAGGCGTGCGGTCAACGCGTTGGGCGCCCCGGGCAAAACGGTCGCCGTCGGCCGGCCGATCAGCTCTTGTAGCCGGGTCATGCCCGGTCCCCTCCGATGACGAAACGTGGCATCAGACGTCGAGCTTGTAGATCTCGGCAGCGTTGTCCTGCAGCACGCGCCGAACCGTGTGAGCGTCGAGCCCGGCCAGCACGTCGGCGAAATGCTCCCGAGCACCTGGGTACAGACACGTCGGATGCGGGATGTCGGTCTCGACGAGGACGTTGCCGGCACCGATCGCTTCGATCGAGTGCTGCGGCCCGTGACGCTCGAACCAGAACATCACGAAGATGTGATCGTCGAAATACTCGCGAGGCCGACGCTTGTTGTGGGCCTCCGAGGGAGCGACCACCATCTCGTCGAGCTGCCACTCGAAGGATTCGAGCAGGAAGGGGATCCAACCGATACCGCTCTCGGCCGAGACGACCTTGAGGTTCTCGAACCGATCGAACAGGTCACTGAAGACCAAGTTCGTGATGATCCGAGCGTTGCTCATGTAGCCCTGGATCGCAGTGACCGCGAGCTGACGCATCGGACCGAACGACGACCAGCTCGGATTGGCGACCTTGGGTATCTCGCCGGTCGGGTTCCCGGAGAGCTGCAGCGCCCGGCGTGCCTCGACTTCGGCGCGGGTGTTGCCCGAGCCGATGTGGAAGTTCACCACCGACTTGGTCTCGTTGAAGATGTCCCACATGGGGTCGTAGTACGAGTGATCGAGCTCCGGCAGGCCGAGCAGTTCCGGGCGGTCGGTCAGCGTGAAGCCGCGGATGCCACGGTCCACCAGGCGGGTCATCTCCTTCACGGTGAACTCCATGTCCCAGAGCGGGATCATCGCCTGCGGGAGCAGGCGATCGCTCGACTCGTTCTGGATATCGACGTAGAAGTCGTTGAGAGTCTGCAGCACCACAGTCCGCTGCTCGAGGTCGTCGATGGCAAAGATGTGGTTGGAGGAGAACCCGATGCCGTTGGGGTACAGGACCTGGGCCCAGACGCCGATGGCATCCATCAACGCGAGGCGTTCCTTGACGCTCCAACAGCTCGGGTCCATCGCCTCGAACGGCTGCATGACCCATTCGCCCAAGACCTTCTCGCCGCCGCGTCGCAACGTGTTCCCGCCGATGCTCGCCCAGGGTTGATCGTCGAGGAACCAGTGGGTCTTGCCGTCCACGGTCCGCTGCTGCGGCAGCCGACCCGCCCACGACGCGGGTCCCCGGCCGGTCCAGAGGTCGGGTGGTTCGGTGAAGTGCGAGTCGGTGTCGATGATCTTGATGCCATCGAGGATCGACGTGTCGATCGGGGTGGGCTCGGTAATGGTCACTGGTCGTCTCCTTGCATGCGCTGGTGACCGAGACTGGCGAGGGAGTGTGCGAGATGGCGTGCCATCGCTTCGGCCGCAGCATCCCCATCGCGGGCCTCGATGGCATCGACGATGCCTGCGTGCTCCTCGAATGCGGCGCGAGCGCGGCCAGGCCGGCGACCCGAACTCTGCCGTGCGATGTGTACCTGAGTCTGGAGTTCCGTCCCGGCGCGCACCAGTGCCGCGTTGCCCGAGAGCTCGAGGATCCGGTGGTGGAAGTCAGGAGTCGCGGGGTAGGCGACGTCGGCGGTCATGCCGAGCAGCTGGTCGGTCTCGTCGAGCATGGAGCGAAGCGCGGCAACGTCGGAGGCCGATGCTCGCTGTGCGGCGAGACGCGCCGCGCCGGACTCGATGATCTGGCGAAATTCGTACATCTGCTTCAACTCGACCGGGGAGAAGGTGCGGACGAACGCCCCTCGGTTCGGGACCAGGTCGACGAGGCCCTCGGCGGCGAGACGCTGCAGGGCCTCTCGAAGAGGGCCTCGGCTCGTACCCATCGCGTCGGCGATCTCGACCTCGTTCAGCCTGGCGCCTGGCTCGTAGGTGCCGTCGAGGATCTGCTCTCGGAGGATGCTGGCTGCCTGCTCACGGATGTTCGCGCGCTCCACACGCGTCGTCGCAACTGATGTCCCATCACTCGTCATAGCGCTGCGGTCGACCCCCCTCCGGGTTCCGGGCAACACTACGGGTACAACTGTAAACTGTCAACAGTTTAGGGTTGACGCGTTGCTCAGCCTGCCTCGACGCCCGGAGCCTGGCCGATCACCTTTGGGGACGAGGAGGCTCCCGACCACGTCACCGTGGTCGAGTCGCTAGAGGTCACCCGATGATGAACGTAGCAACGGCTGCGATCCTCGCCGGGGCCTCGAGGGGCGCGGCCGATCGCGTTCGCAGACGGTGTTCAGCCGCCCAGTCGTAGGCCCGGCGCCCGGGTCTTGAAGAGGTCGGTGGCAAACAGATCGCCGAGCTTGTTCGCGTCCCAGCGGTTTCCGCCGTTCGAGAGCGTGACCTCCTCGCTCCAGCCACTCATCAGGTGGATGTGTTCACCCATGGCCCGGATGACCTGGCCACTGACGTGGCCGGCTTCGTCGCTCGCGAGCCAGGCCACAACCGGAGCGCACAGCGACGGATCCTTGGGGTCGAACTCGTCGTGGGGGATCTCGTCGGGTTCGCGGATCGTTCCCTCCGACATCGTTCCGGTGATACGGGTCATCCCGCCCGGCCCGATCACATTCGCTGTGACGCCAAGACGCGCCAGCTCGAGGTTCAGCGTCTGGGTGAGGCCGACGATCGCCGCCTTCGCCGTCGCGTAGTTGGTCTGACCGAAGTTCCCGAGAAGACCGGCACCGGAGGTGGTGTTGATGATGCGCCCGTAGGTTCTGCCACCATTGTCCTTCGCAGCTGCGCGCCAGTGACGTGCCGCAGCGCGGGAGGTCAGCCAACTCCCGCGCACGTGGACGTTCATGACCAGATCGAAATCGTCGACCGACATGTTCCAAATCACCCGGTCGCGGACGATGCCGGCGTTGTTCACCACTATGTCGAGTCGACCGAACGCGTCGACGGCCTGCTGCACCATGGCATCGGCATCGGCCTCGACGGCCACGTTGCCGTAGTTCGCCACCGCCGACCCGCCGCGTGATCGGATCACCTCGACGACGACATCGGCGTCGCGTCCAGCGCCTTCACCACTGACCGACGAGCCGAGATCGTTGACGACGACGGTCGCTCCATGCGACGCGAGCTCGACGGCGTGCCCTCGGCCGATGCCGTGACCCGCGCCCGTCACGAGCGCGACCTTTCCCTTCAGGAGTTCAGACATGGGGTGTGGCCGGTCCTTCCTGCTGGTGCCATCGCTCCGGTGGTCGAAACGGTCGGCATTGATGCCCGCGGGGAGGACGGTAACGGTTCGCCTGAGCGAGCCTCAAGTCACCCACGAAATCGAGCCGGCTTCAGGTGCGGTCCGGATCAGGCTGTGCCAGGAGCCGGTTCATGATCCCCTTGAGGCTGTGCAGCTCATTCGGCGAAAGGATCGCAAGCCAGTCGCGCTCTCGCTCAGCCTGTACCGGGATGGCTTCACCGAGGGCCTGGTGGCCAAGGTCGGTAAGTGTGACCCGCACCAGTCGACGGTCGGACGGGTTGATGGTGCGCTCGACAAGCCCGTTCGACTCCAGCGAGTTCAGCGCGCTCGAGATGCTCGCCCGCGACGAACCGGTCAACACCGACAATCGACTCGGCTCGAGATCGCCCATCACCCAGAGCATGTTCAGCACGCGGAAGCCTGCCCACGTCAACCCGTTCACGCGATGTATGCGCTCGAAGTCTCGGGCAAGGCGGAGAGCGAAGCGACTCAGGTCGAACATGACCTCCATGCGATCGAGGACATCATCGCCGAGGTCGCTCTCGTCCTGCGCGCGCCGGCGTATGAGCGCCTTGCACTCGTTCAGCTCTCGGATCGTTGCGCTGTTCGAACTCATCTCTTGCTTCGTCCCGCTGCTGCTGATCGTGGTCCCCTACGTCACGGTCCACCGTACCAGCGACCAAAACTGTTCGAGTCTTGATCATCGGTGATTGAACTTCACCTGGAACGCCGGTCTCCCGAAGCGAGCGAGGGCCTCTCAGCTCATTTGGCGAAGGGGCGCGAAGCGGCGGGTCTGTCGAACCGCACCAGAAGCAATCGCGGGCGCCGGAGCGCGTGTGGGGGAACCTTGTCGTAGGCCCAACCCCCGGGGAGCTCCAGGTGGTCGGTGGCGCCGAGGAGCGCTTCTCTACCGTGGTGGGCCGAGAGCCAGGCGACGGTCGCGCCCACGCGGAAGTGGGCGCCGAGACCGAAGCCGAAGTGGCCGGGCACGGCAGCGGGGTCGGCGAAGCGGTCGACGATGAAACTGTCGGCATCGTCTCCCCACAGCGCCGGTCGCGGTTTGCCGAACCGATGGAAAGCCCGAGCACTTCGTCGACGGCGAGTTCGGTGCCTCCCAGCGAGGACCTGACGCGGACGCGCCGGTTGAAGATCTGCAATGGTGGATCGAGGCGGAGCGATTCCTCGAGGGCGGCCGGCAGCAGGTTGCGGTCGTCTCGGACAGCGTCCATGGCGCGGGGGTGATCAGCCCGCGCCACACGAGGTTGGACATCAGGCTCGTGGTGGCCTCGTTGCCGGCGCTGAGCAGTGTCTGCACGTTGCGGATCACCTCGTTGTCGCTGAACACGGTGCCGTCGGTGCGAACGAATGTGCACATGCGGGGCCAACGCGTCGTCGAAGCCATCGGGGTCGCGTCGGCGCCCGGCGACCTGGTCTCCGACGTAGGCGAGGAAGTCCTCCGACGCCGGGGCCAGGCCTCGACCGGCCACGGCGGCTTCGGCGTCGCTGCGTTGGGTCTGGACGAAGGCGTTGATCATGGGCCAGTCGTTCTCTGGGAGACCGAGCACGTTGGCGATCGCGTTGCTCGGGATGGGCGTGGCCCACTGCGATCCGACTTCCGCCAGCTCGCATTCCTCCATGGCCCTCCCCCAAAGGCGATCTGGCTTCGGGTCGGCAACGTCACCACCAACGACATCCACCGGCTCCTCGCCGACAGCTACGACACCATCGAACACTTCTACGCCGACGAGGACGAAGCCCTCCTGGTCCTCGACATCCGGTAGCCGGCTACAAAGTCTGGTGGTTCGGTCCAGCGTCGCCCGATCAAGCCGACCCATCGACCGAGCAATCCAGAGCGCCCGGCCGAGTTCAGCGGTGCCCGGGGTGGGATTCGAACCCACACACCACCATGGTGGCCGGGGGGTTTAAGCCCCCTGCGTCTGCCAGTTCCGCCACCCGGGCCAGACCTCGAGGCTAGTCGTCGCCCGCGGGCTCAGACGCGAGGCTCACGCAGCCGGAGGGATCGCAGCGAGCGGCGCCACCCGCGGCGAGCTCGCCGCAGCGTCGATGCGCTCGGCGGCAGCCCAGAGGTCGTCTCGCAACCTCGGGGAGGCGTTGTCGTTGACCGCGACGAAACCGTCGATCATGTCGGCGACGACGGCCGACCAGGGGCGATCGCGCAGGACGACCGACACCGTGGCGGTCCCATCCGCGTGGCGACGGATGGTTCGGAGCCGGCCGGCAACGCGTGGCGGGCTTCGGAACCGTGGGGCCGCAAATCCACCGGCGCGCGCGGCCTCCGCCAGGCCCCTCGCCATTGCAGCGAACCGAAGTGAGCGTGCCTCCACCACGTGTTCATCATCGCGACGTGGTGTGACAATCCCGATCCCGGAAGGTCTCGCCCGCCGGCGATACAGCGATGCCGGCGCACCGAACCGGTAGCGTCGCCACCATGGAGCCGTCCCCGAAGGCACCCCAGCTCAACCCCGCCCAGGAGGCCGTGCTGCGCCAGCTCGGTGCGACGCCCGACGAGCGGCCGGTGTTCGACGCCAATCTGCGCGTCGAGCTGAAGGCCGAGCTCGAGGTCGCGTTGTCGCACCTCGCCGCGCGCATCCCCGATGACGACGTGCTCTACGTCGGCAAGCGCCAGCTCGGACAGATCATGGGCTGCGAGGACTTCTACCTCGCTGACCTCGCCGACGATTTCGAATGGTCGATTCCGGTGGCTCGGGGCGTCCTGGCCCACAAGGCCATCGAGCTCTCGGTGTTCTGGAGCGGCCCGAAGGACCCCCTCACGCTCACCGACGAGACGATCGCCAGGCTCGAGCAGGACACGCGCGGCATCGGGCACTGGCTCCAGGGCATCGGTGAAGCCGACCGCGCCGAGCTCCGTGGCGAGGTCAACACCCGCGTCGGAGCCTTCCTCGAGACTTGGCCACCGTTGGAGCGGCGCTGGCGGCCGATGCTGGAAGCCCCGGTGCGGGTCGAGATCGCGCAGGGCAGCATCGTGCTCGCCGGCAAGGTCGACCTGGCCCTCGGGCGAGCCCAGGGCAACACGGCCGGCAAGGTCATCGTCGACCTCAAGACCGGACGGTTCTCCCCCACCCACCGCGACGATCTCCGCTACTACGCCCTCCTCGAGACCATCCGCGTCGGCACCCCACCTCGACGCATTGCCACGTACTACCTCGACCAGGGCGAGTTCGTACCCGAGGACGTGAGCCTCGCCGTGCTCGACGCCACCCTGGCCCGCGTCTGCGATGCCGTCGAGCGCATCGTCGAGGTGCGCTATGGCGGTCGACCCCCGCGGGTCCAGCCCGGGCCGTCGTGCCGGTGGTGCCCCAAGCTCGACGAGTGCGGCCCCGGCCGTCGCCACCTCGAGCTCGACGACGAACTCAACGACGTCGCACCGCTGGACCTCGATGACTTCGACGCCGAACCACTCGACGATTGAGGCGCTGCCCGACCCGATCGGCGATGATAGTGCCATGAGCTTTCTCAACACCGAAGTCCGCGACGGCGTCGCCCTTCTCACCCTCAACGACCCCGACAAGCGCAACGCGATCAACCTCGCGATGAACGACGAGATCTGCGACACGATGGAGCGACTCGAGAACTCCGGCGATGCTCGGGCCATCATCGTGACCGGAGCGGGCAAGGGGTTCTGCGCCGGCGCCGACCTGGGCGACCTCCTCGCCGCACGCGAGCGCGACAACATCCACGAGATCTATCGCGGCTTCCTTCGTATCGCCCACAGCCCCTTACCGACGATCGCTGCGGTCAACGGCGCCGCGGTCGGTGCCGGCATGAACATGGCGCTGGCCTGTGACGTCATCGTGGCCGCGGAGGGGGCGCGCTTCGACAGCCGCTTCCTGCAGATCGGCATCCACCCCGGCGGCGGCCACAGCTGGCGCCTCAAGCACAAGACGAGCGACCAGGTCGTGCGGGCCATGGTGCTGTTCGGCGAGGTGTTGAGCGGTGCTCGAGCAGCCGACATCGGTCTCGCGTGGAAGTGCGTGCCCGACGCCGACCTCCTGCCGGAGTGCATCGCCATGGCAAGCCGAGCCGCGGGTTACCCCCCGCGGCTCACACGCATCACCAAGCACGGCCTCGCAGGACTGCACACGATCACGACCTCACCCGACGCAGTGGAACACGAGGTCGGACCCCAGGTCGCGTCGATGAGTTCGCCCGAGTTCCAACAGCTCGTCCAAGCCTTGCGCGACCAGATCAGCTCGAAGGAGTAGCGGCCCTTCCCGAATCGGGTCGGGCTCAGAGGATCCAGGCGCGGACGATTTCGTCGCGTCGCTCGTCCCATTCCTCGGCCGTCATGGCGAAGCGCATGTGGTCCTCCCACGCGCCGTTGATCTCGAGGTAACGCACCGCGACGCCCTCGCATCGGATGTCGAGCTTCTCGACGACGCGTCGGCTCGCCGAATTGCGCGGGATGATCGAGATCTGCATACGGTGCAGGCCGAGGTCTTCGAACCCGAACTTCAACACGACCGCCAGCGACTCGGGCGTGTAGCTCTGACCGGCCAACGCCTCGTCGATCCAGTAGCCCACGTAGCAGTTCTGGAACGGCCCTCGCTGCACCGACGAGAGGTTCATCTCCCCGCCGAACGCGCCGTCGACGAACACCCCGAAGCCGTAGCCCGAGCCCAGATGCCGCTCGCGTTCTCGTGCGTTGCACCGCGACGCGAACGCGTGCCGGTCGTTGACCACGTCGGGGCTCCCCGCCGGCCGGCTCGGTTCCCACTTCGTCACCCAGTCGTGATTGCGGGTTCGCACCTCGCGCCACTGAGTGAAATCGAGCGGTGTCAGCGGTCGCAGCACGACCCTCTTCCCACGCAACATTGGATCAACCTCACGAACGGTCGATCGGGCTCGACCGAGTCTCATCGTGTTCCAAACCCCCTGCCGCAAGGCCCCGTGTTCGGCATGTTCGGACACTAGCCCGCATGCGCCGACGACGACTCCTCGAAGGCCGCTCGCTCAGCGCAGCTGACTCATGGCCAGGCCGTCGAGGATGTCGGCCTCCGACACGAGACACGAGTCGAACGCGAACTGGCGCATGATCCGCACCAGCACACACAATCCGCCCACGATCACGTCGACGCGCCCGGGTTCCATCCCCGGGTTGGCGAGCCTCTGCTCACGGTCCTCGGTGGCCAGGGTGCGGAAGACGTCCTCGACCGCGGCCTTGGTGAGCTCGAAGTGATGGATCCGGCTGCGGTCGTACTCGACGAGTCCCTGTTCGATCATCGCCGTTGCCGACACCGTGCCGGCCAGTCCGATCAAGCGAGACGCCTTGGTCGCGTCGGGGATGAACGCGAGCACGTCATCGAGGTACAGCTCCACGACCGACAGCGCGGACGCCAGTTCCTCCGGCCGCGCCGGATCGGACTCGATGAACCGTTCCGTCAGGCGCACGCAACCCATGTCGGTCGAGATGGCTGCTTCGCACTCGCCGCTCCCATAGGCGAACTCCGTCGAGCCGCCACCGATGTCGACGACAAGATAGGGCCCCTCGGCCGGGTCGAGGTCGGCCGTCGCTCCCAGAAATGACAAGCGCCCCTCCTCGAGTCCCGACAGCAACTCGGGGCGAGCGCCGATCAGCTCCTCCGCAGCGTCGAAGAACACCGCTCGGTTCGACGCATCTCGCGCTGCTGAGGTCGCGGTCATCCGGATCGACCCGACGTCGTGGCGGTCGAGCACGTCGCGGTACCCGATGAGACAGGCGAGGACCCGGTCGATGGCCTCGTCGGCGAGCACGCCGGTGGCGTCGACGCCTTCACCGAGACGGGTGATCGTCATCGTCCGCTCGAGCGTCTCGAGGTGCCCGTCGGGCCGAGAGCGAGCCACGAGCAGTCGCGTGCTGTTCGTCCCGCAGTCGATGGCGGCGACCACCGGGGCGCTCACACCGATTCCTCGCTCGCGGCGGCGAGGCGGGCGGCGACCCAACGACCGGCAGGGTCGTCGCCGCCGGCGAGGTACCACGCGTAGTGGGCGTGGAGGCACTTGAGCCCGATTCGTGTGCCACCGACCCCGCCGGTGGGGAGCGGGCCGAGGTGGTCGGCGGGGATGTCGGCATCGCGTTCGGCGGCATGACGTCGGTGGGCGTCGGCAATCGCGGCCATCCCGATCGCTGCCTCGCACTCCCCGACCGCGCCGGCAGACTCGAGCCTGCTCACGAGCAGCCGATCGGTGGCTCCGACGAGCCAGTACCTGGTGGGCATCGGTGTGCCGTCGTCGAGGAAGGGAGCGTTCCGAATCACGCGCGGTGCTCCCGCTTCGTCGCGCACGACGACTTCGAAGGCACCCTGCGGTGCCCGGCCGATCAGCTCGGCAACCGCCTGCTCATCGACGGCGTCGGCCATGGGGGCGGTCAGCCGCGCAGGAGGCGCCGCAGTACCAGGAGGACGAACACGGCGGCGAGAGGCAGCCCGATGCGCTTGAGCAACGGAGTGCCGGCCATCTCGAACAGGTCCACGGCCTCGGGCTCGGGCGAGTCGATCTTGCGGATCGCCGGAGCTGCCGGTGTCGCCGCAGCGGCGTCGGCGGCAGGCGTCTCCGGGGCGGTGAGGTCGACGTCGACCGTGTCGGCGGGGGCCGACGACGCATCCGACGGGGTCTCGAGGAGCTCCTCGAGATTCTTCGCGAACTGCCCCATGAGCTTCGTGCTCACGTCGGCGATCGCGCCACGGCCGAATTGTGCGACCTTGCCGGTGATGGTGAGGTCGGTGGTGACGCTGACCGAGGTGACAGCCTCCGACAGCGGCACGAGCTGGGCGGTGATCAACGCACTGGCGTTGCCTGCGCCGCGCGTGTCGCGACCGTCGCCTTTGATGACGACCTTCCAGTTGTCCTTGTCGCGCTCCTGGAACGTCGCGGCGCCCTTGTACTGCGCGGTGATCGGGCCGACCTTCACCTTGACGACGCCGCGCATCTCTTCGCCTTCGATCTCCTGGAGTTGCGCTCCGGGCAAACAGGGCGCGATCCGCTCAGGATCGTTGAATGCCGCCCAGACCTCATCGATCGACGCGTTCACCTCGATGTCGTTGTTCAGCTCCATCTGGCCAAATCACCTCTGCTGTCGATGTCGATGGCTTCGCCCTCGCAGGCTACCTCCTCGACCAAGTCCGGCCTCAAGCGGATCAGCGACCGAGCGCCCTCGTCACCTGAAAGGGGCAGCAGGCTCCAGAGCTCCTCGCCGATCTTCACCGGTGGCATCCGGTTGCCGTTGTAGGTCGCAGTCACCAGCTGGCCGGGCGTGTCGGCGACGTCGCGCCATGCCGAGGCCGGCACCAGCGGCATGTCGCCGAGACCGACGACGACCGCATCGTGATGGTCATGCTCGGCGAGGGTGACCGCGGCGCGAAGCGAGGTCGCCTGGCCGTCGGCATAGCTGTGGTTCTCGACGATGGTGACGTTGTCGGGCAGCACGTCGGCCAGGTCGACCGCTCCCGTCACCACGTACACGTCGGCGAAACCGGCCTCCAGGGCGGCCGCGACCGCCCAGGTCACCAGTGGCTTACCGCGAAAGGGGGCCAGGAGCTTGTGGGTCTCGCCGTCGAACCTGCTGCCGTGCCCGGCCGCGAGCACGACTCCGGCCATGGTGCCGCTGCGATTCGAGGAATGTGCATCACTCACCTGCACAGTGTGCCGCGTGCTCCGACCATGCGCACCAGGCGAGAGGAGGTGCCGGCGTCGTCTCAGCGAGGCGCGTGGATCGGGCCCTCACCATCGCGCAGACTGGGCACGTCACGGCCGGTTCGCATGGCGATGATCTCGGCGCAGATCGACACCGCGGTCTCCTCCGGTGTGCGCGCGCCGATGTCGAGGCCGATCGGTGATCGCAGCCGGTCGAGCTCGGTGTCGGTGACGCCGGCCTCGCGCAGCCGCTGGGTGCGGTTGTCGTGGGTCTTGCGGCTGCCCATCACCCCGATGTACCCGACCTTGCTGCGGAGCGCCCCCACGATGGCCGGCACGTCGAACTTGTTGTCGTGCGTCAATACGCACACGGCATCGCGTGGCCCGAGCCGTTCGCCGATCTCCTCGAGGAGATCGTTGGGCCAGCGCACCTCCACGGCGTCCGCGAATGGGAACCGCTGGGTGGTCGCGAACACCGGTCGGGCATCACAGACCGTGACGTGGTAGCCGAGGATCTTACCGACCCGTACGAGGGCCGCGGTGAAGTCGACAGCGCCGAACACCACCATGCGCGGTGGCGGTGCGAACGACTCGATGAACACCGAAACCGCGGCCTCGTTCGCCTCGCCGTGCAGACCGTAGTGGCGCACGCCGGTGCGACCGGCCACGAGCTCGCCGGCCATGTCGCGCGCCACCACCCGGTCGAGGTCGTCGTCGCCGAGGGATCCCTCGGGAGCGGTCTCGAACGCCAGGAGGAGCTTCGCTCCCACGTTTGGACCCTCGACCACGGTGGCGATGGCCGCGGGGACCTCGTCGGCGATCGCGTTGCGTAGACGGTCGAACAGTGTGTCGCTCATGGGGCTACCAGTCGAAGGGCTCGATGAACAGATGGATGGTGCCGCCGCAGGTCAGCCCGACGGCGAAGGCCTCGTCGTCGGAGTAGCCGAAGGTGACCATGCGCCGCTCCCCGGTCTCGATGATGTCGAGGGCCTCTTCGACGACCGCGCCCTCGACACAGCCGCCCGAAACCGAGCCGACGACGACCCCGTCCTCGTTGACGGCCATGGCCGCACCGGGGTCACGTGGGCCGGAGCCGTCGAGATCGACGACGCGGGCCAACGCGACGCGTTTGCCCTGGGACCGCCACCGGTCGAGGTCCTTCATGATCTCGCGCATGGTCTGCCTCGCTCCTCATGGTCGGGCGTTTGTTCGGGTTCGGCGATCATGGGTACGGGGATCATGGTGCCGCCAGCATCTCGGCCAGCATCTCGAGCGAGTCGAGACAGTGGCCTTCGACGAAGCGGTCAACGTGCGGGAGTGCCGCAGCCATTCCCTGCGCCAGGGGCTGATAACCCGGCGACGCCTTGAGCGGATTGACCCAGATGATCTCGTGGGCGACCCGGTGCAGGCGCTGCATCTGCTCGGCCATCACCGCCGGCTCCCCGCGGTCCCATCCGTCGGAGAGGATCACCACCGTCGCGCCCCGAGCCATGCCGCGCTGGCCCCACTCGTCGTTGAACCGTCTGATCGATTCACCGAGGCGGGTGCCGCCGGACCAGTCCTCGACGACGGCCCCGGCCCGCGCGAGCGCCCGATCGGGGTCGCGAGACGAGAGTTCCCGGGTCACCCGCGTGAGCCGGGTGCCGAGCGTGAAGACCTCCACCCGGCGCCGGCCGACGACCGCAGCCTGCACGAAGCGGATCAAGGCACGGGCATAGGTCTCCATCGAGCCCGACACGTCGAGCAGGAACACGACCCGACGCAGACGCTCACCGCTGGTGGTGTATCGCCGCTGCACGGGTTCACCGCCCGTGCGCAGAGCCTGCCGCACGGTGCGGCGCAGATCGGGGCGATCGGTCGAACGGGTGCTGGGAACGCGTCGCCGCGACGACCGCTTGCCGCCGATGACGGCGATGCGCTGCATCAGTGCGTGCGCCTCGTCGAGCTCGTCGGTGTCGTAGAGGGCGAAATCCTTCCGGCGCAGGACCTCGGTGCGCGAGTAGCGCAGGCTCAAGATGTCGCTGCCGTCGTCTTCGCCATCGTCGTCGTCGGCCGACGGGGCATCGTCGTCGTCGATGCCGAGCGTCACGGTGTCATCGTCCTGATCGACAGCCTCGATCAGGATCGGCAGCCCCTCCCACCACGCACGAAATGCATGGTCGAATACCGGGACGTCCTCGGGCTCGTGCACCAAGGTCGCTCGCGCCGCCCAGTAGACCACATCGCGGTCGTCGAGTCCCACGGCATCGAGGGCTTCGTGGAAGGTGATGGCGGTGCCGACGGGGACCACCAATCCGACGCGCCGCAGGAGTGCGACGAAGCCCGCTGTCAGGCGCGCTGCGGCGTCGACGGGCGGCGCCGGAGCCTCAACCGGCACGGGCGAATGCTCGCTGGAGGAGGGCGGCGATCCCCTGGTCGGCGACGCGTTCTTGGTCTTCTCGATACTTCAGGACGGCACCGATCGTCGCTTCGAGGGTCGTCTCGGTCAGCTCGGTGCTCCCCAATCGGCCGAGCGCCACCGCCCAATCAATGCTCTCGGCGACACCGGGGGGCTTGTAGAGCCCGATCTCGCGGAACTCCTCCACGGCAGCGGCCACCTGACGGGCCAGACGATCGTCGACACCCGGCGCACGGGTGGTGATGATCGCGACCTCCCGCTCGAATCCGGGATGATCGACCCAGTGGTACAGGCAGCGCCTCTTGAGCGCATCGTGGACGTCTCGGGTGCGGTTCGAGGTGATCACGACCCGTGGCGGGACGTCCGCGGCGAACCGGCCGATCTCGGGCACGGTCACGGCGTAGTCCGACAGGATCTCCAGCAGAAATGCCTCGAACTCGTCGTCGGCTCGATCGACCTCGTCGATCAACAGCACCGGGGGGACCTCGTCGTGATGCGACACCGCCTGCAACAGCGGTCGCTTCACCAGGAACCGCTCGTCGTACATCTCGTCTTCGAGCTGACGCTCGTCGGCACCACCGGCGCGCCCGGTCGCCTCGGCGGCGCGCAGGTGCAGGAGCTGGCGGGCGTAGTCCCAGTCGTACACGGCCTGGGACACGTCGAGACCCTCGTAGCACTGCAGCCGGATGAGGCGGCCTCCCGTCCAGTTGGCCAAGGTCTTGGCGACCTCGGTCTTGCCGACCCCGGGCTCGCCCTCGAGGAACAACGGCCGCTGCAACGAGATGCTCAGGAACAGCGCAGTGGCGAGCCCCTCGCTCGCCAGGTAGCCGAACGAGGACAGCCCTTCGGCGACGTCGGCGACGGTGTCGGGCTCACGAAATCCCATCCCCCGAGGGTAGTCGCTGGCCATCACCGGTCCGCACTCGACGGTTCCCTCCGGTCGGCTCGCTGACGCTCGCCCAGCCGTTCACCTCGAAGGGCCTTCGCGGGGAGGTGAGTCTCAACGCCCCGCGGCTTCGAGGCCTCGACGCACCAGGACACGCGCCAGATGGGACCGGTATTCGGCGTCTGCGTGGAGGTCTGCCGGCGGCTCGGCACCGTCGGCGGCCATCGCTGCTGCAGACGCGGCGTCGGCGCCCTCACGCAACGCCGCTTCGACAGCGACGGCCCGAAACGGAGTCGGGTGCATGTTGACCAGACCGACCCCGACCCGAGCCCCGTCGACGAGCACGGACGCGCCGACGATGGCCCAGTCCTGCGCCCGCCGGTTGAACTTCTGGAACGACCAGCGTGCACCGGGCGCCTTGGGAACCCGGATCTCGGTCACGACCTCGGTCTCGACCAGGTCGGTTTCGAGGAACCCCGTGAAGAACTCGTCGATGGCGATGGCCCGCTCACCGTCGGGGCCCCGTGCGATCACAGTCGCGCCGAGCGCCAGCAGGGCCGAGGGGATGTCCGACGCAGGGTCGCCGTGCGCGATCGCGCCACCAATCGTTCCCCGGTGGCGCACCTGCGGGTCGCCGACGTTGTGCGTGGCGTCTGCCAAGAGACCGGCGTTGGCCAGGACCAGCGCGTCGGTCTCGACGGAGCGGTGGCGGGTCAGCGCACCGATGGCCAGGTGATCGCCCGCGTCGCGGACGTAGCTGAGCTCGTCGAGGCGACCGATGTCGACGAGCACCCCTGGCGTCGCGAGACGGAACTTCATGAGAGGCAGCAGCGAGTGTCCTCCTGCGAGCAACTTCGCGTCGTCGCCGTGCTCTGCGAGCGCGGCAATCGCCGCCTCGACGCTGTCGGCCCGGATGAAATCGAATGCCGCCGGGATCACCGGGCCGCACCCGTGGCCTGGAGTACGGCTCTGACGATGTTGTGGTAGCCGGTGCAGCGGCACAGGTTGCCCTCGAGGCCCTCGCGGACCTCGGCTTCGCTGGGCTGGGGGTTCTCCGCGGTGAGCGACACCGCGGCGAGAACCATGCCCGGGGTGCAGTAGCCGCACTGGAGGGCGTGACACTCGTGGAACGCCTGCTGCATCGGATGCAACGTGCCGTCGGCTGCCGCGAGTCCCTCGATGGTCGTGACCTCCATCGCGTCGACTTGTGCGGCCAGGACCGTGCACGACTTCACCGACTCACCGTTCACCAGAACCGTGCACGCGCCACATGACGAGGTGTCGCACCCGATGTTGGTGCCGGTCAGTCCGCGCGCGTCACGGAGATAGTGGACGAGCAACGTCCGGGGCTCGACCTCATGGGTTCGAGTCGTGCCGTTGACGGTGGCGGTGACTTCCACGCAGGCGTACTCCTGGTCTTGCTCGCGGCGACCGGGTCGACCCGGTCCGGCAAGGCCGCAATGTAGTACACGAGGGGCGCCACCGGCTCCGCCCGGAGCAGCTCAGGAGTCGAGCAGGGCGACGCCGAGCGCGCTGAAGGGCCACGACGGAGGGATGCGTACCGGTTCGGGCGCGGCCGGCAACACCGCATACACCTCCTCGCCGGGACGCACGAGGCCGAGGTCGGCGCGGGCGATGCGCTCCACCTCGACGAGCGTCTTGAGCGATTCGGCACGCGCCTGGAGGGCGGCGTTGGACTCCTCCATGGCTGCGATGTCGCTCTCGAGCTGATCGATCTCGCCTCGCTGAGCGAGCCACGAGCGCGTGGGCAGCACCGCATACCCGACCACCACGAGCACGACGACGGTCAACGCCGCCGCCGGGACGAACAATCGGACGCGACGGGTCAGGCTCACCTCGCCGTGCGCCGCGGTGCGACTCGATCCCATGACGCTGCGTTCAACCGATGCCGAGCGCAGCCCGGCCCCAGAAGGAGGCGGCGTCGCCCAGGTCCTCTTCGATACGCAGCAGCTGGTTGTACTTGGCAACGCGGTCACTGCGGGCCGGCGCGCCGGTCTTGATCTGCCCGCAGTTCGTGGCGACCGCCAGGTCGGCGATGGTCGTGTCCTCGGTCTCACCGGACCGGTGTGACATCACTGCGGTGTAGCTGTGGCGATTGGCGAGCTCCACCGCCTCGAGGGTCTCGGTGAGCGATCCGATCTGGTTGACCTTGATGAGGATCGAGTTCGCGATCGCCTCGTCGAGGCCTCGCTGGAGCCGCTCGGTGTTGGTGACGAACAGGTCGTCGCCCACCAGCTGGACCCGGTCGCCTATAGCGTTCGTGAGGGCCTTCCATCCGGCCCAGTCCTCTTCGTCCATGCCGTCTTCGATCGACACGATCGGGTAGCGCTCACTGAGATGGGCGAGATAGCCCGCCATCTCCTCGGAGCTGAGCGAGCGACCCTCGCCGGCGAGCACGTACTGCCCGTCGCGATAGAACTCGGAGCTCGCGGCGTCGAGTGCGAGGGCGATGTCGTCTCCGGGGGTGAAACCGGCCTGGCTGATGGCGTCGACGAGCAACTGCACCGCCTCCTCGTTGGAACCGAGGTTGGGGGCGAAACCACCCTCGTCCCCGATCGCCGTTGACAGGCCCCGGTCGTGTAAAACCTTCTTGAGGGTGTGGTAGCACTGCGTCCCCCAGCGCATGGCCTCCGAGAACGACGCGGCGCCCACGGGCATGAACATGAACTCCTGGATGTCGACGTTGTTGTCGGCGTGCTCCCCGCCGTTCAACACGTTCATCATCGGCACCGGCAGCACGTGGGCGTTGGCACCCCCCACATAGCGGTAGAGGGGCAGGCCCGAGTGGTCAGCGGCCGCCTTGGCCACTGCAAGGCTTGCCCCGAGGATGGCGTTGGCACCGAGCCTGGCCTTGTTGTCGGTGCCGTCGAGCAGGATGAGGGCTCGGTCGACCGAACGCTGATCGATCGCATCGAAACCTTCGAGGAGGTCGGCGATCTCCCCGTTGACATTGGCGACCGCATCGAGCACGCCCTTGCCGAGGTAGCGGTCGCCGCCGTCACGCAGCTCCACAGCTTCGAATGCCCCGGTCGACGCACCCGACGGCACCGCGGCGCGCCCCATCGCGCCGCTCACCAGCACCACCTCGACCTCGACGGTGGGATTGCCCCGGCTGTCGATGATCTCGCGTCCGATCACCTGGTCGATACTGCTGCTGAGGTCGCCCTGCACGATGTCTCCTGACAGTCGGTCGTCGCCGGCGCAGTCGGCAGGCCGCCGCGGGTAGGACCGAAGATTCGCGCGGTCCGCGCGAATCTGGGGCGTGACCTGCGGAAACGACAGGCTGTTGCTGCTGTGGCTGGTGTGAAGATCCGGGGATACCGTAGCCGTAGTTGCAGCTGTTCAGGGCGTCATTCGCCGATCGTTTCGTCCGCTGCACGCCACAGCGCCCGCGCGACGTCCACCCCCACCGAAATCACATCGATGTCACTTTCCGCGGCCAACCGTTCGTACCGGCGCACCTGCGCCGCCACCTCGTGGGTCGCGGTCCGCAGGGTCATCTCGGTGTCGATGCCATGGGCCCGAGCCAGGTTGGCGAGCGTCAACAGGGCGCGACCGAGGGTCGCTTCGTCAGGCCCGTCCGCCGCCGCAGCCAAGACCGAGCGCGCGGCGGCATCGAGCTCCTCGGGCAACGGCACCTGGACCACGGCCGCCTTCTTGAGCACTTTGTCGGCAAGCGCCAGTGCCGGCAGGCCGGTAGCGATGCCGTCGAGAATCGACGTCCGACCCTTCTCGAGCAGCTTGGCCGCCTCCCACGACGCCGGGAGCTCCTCGAAGGTGGCCTCGTGGTCCCCGAAGACGTGCGGGTGACGGTCGTAGAGCTTGTCGTGGATGCCGCGGGCGACGTCGGCCAGCTCGAACCAGCCTGCCTCGGCAGCGATCGCTGCGTGGAGAAACACCTGGAAGAGCAGGTCGCCGAGTTCTTCCTGGAGGTCCTCGACACCCTCACCCGTGTGCCGATCGAACCCGTCGATGGCGTCGAGGACCTCGTAAGCCTCCTCGACGAGATGACGGCGCAGGGATGCGTGGGTCTGGCGACTGTCCCACGGGCACTCGGCACGCAACGTCCGGACCAGCTCGCCGAATCGCACGAGCTCGATGGCCACCGGCGACGCCAGCGCCGGGATGTAGATGCTGGTGAGGTGGTCGGGCTCGACCTCGCGGTCGAGGTCGGCCCACGTCGTCGTGAAGATGCGCTCGTCGGGCAGACCGAGGCGCTGCACCACGATGACCTCGGTGTCGCCGCGCTCGTCGACCGCGAGCTTGATGTCCGAGAGCACCCGGCGGTTGTGGCAGTGGGCGACGAGCAACGGACCATGCTGACCTGCAGCCGACGTCGCGAACGTGTGCCCGTCGACCAGACGGACACCGGCCTCGATGGGGTCGATGCCGAGACGCACCCACGCCAGGTCGAGGAACGACATCGCCGGGAGCACCTCGACGCTGACCCGGTCGTCTGCGGTCAGCAGATCAACCGCGCGTTCGAGAACTCGCGGCGACCCGGGTACGGCGTAGAGCACCCGGCCGTGGGTGATCGCCGAATCGACGAGCGTCTCGACGATCGAACGGTAGACCTCGTCGAAAGTGTCTGCCGCCTCGTACCGATCGTCGAACGAAGCGGCATCGGGGACGAGCGTCGCCGATGGATGCACCGTGGTGCGCAGGAATCGCACCGGTGTCGCGGCGATGGCGTCGAGGGTCCCCGCCGTCACCAGGGATGGGTCGCCGGGCCCGAGCCCGACGACCACCACCGTCGGCGACGAGACCGGCACGTGGTCAGCTGCCCGGGGGAAGGTAGCGGCCGCTGTCGTACGAGCCGTAGCGAGGGTCGAGCTCGACGTCGAAGTCGGCGAAGGCCGCCGTGTAGAGCTGTTGGACATCGAGCCCGCGCTCGCCGGCAATCCGCTGGAACGCCGGGTCCGAGGCGAGGTACTTCACCAGGCGGTCGGTCACCTCCGGTGAGTAGCCCTGGAGCTGCGCGACCGTTGCGTCGATGTCCGACGGGAGCACTGTGCCATCGAGGCGGTCGATCACGTCGCGGAAGACGAAGTCCTGCACCACCAACGCGATCGTGCGGGCGGCACCGCCCCCGTCGGGTGTGGCATACAGATCGACGAGGCCGTCGCGACCAGCACCGAACGACAGACCCAACTCGTCCTCGTGATCGGTGAAGAACGTCAGGAGGTCGTTGAACTCCGAACGGGACATCTCGTGGTCGTTGACCCGGATGGCAGCTTGGGTGGACCCGGCACAGCTCGGCAGGAACGCGAGCGCAGCGACGACAACGACAGCGATGGTGATGCGGCTTCTCTGTGGCACGGTGCCCGATGGTAGCTGGCACCTACGCCGCGTCGGCATCAAAGCCATCCCGACACCGCGCCGGGGTCCCGCCCCGATCGGGGGCTCAGGCGACGGCGATCTCGGGCGGGAAGAGGTCCTCGAGGGCGTGCACGAGGAAGGTCGGCGCCTCGTCGGCCCGCTTCATCGCGAGGTGCAGTGACTTGAGTTCCTCCTTGTACACCGAGCCCTTGTAGAGCCGGTCGACACGCACCGCCTTGGACGCCTTGAGCGTCACCGGAGAGAGCTTTGCCACCCAGGCCGGCCCCCCGAATCCGGGACCCTTTGCCACCGACACCTCCTCGATGCCGAGGCGAACGCATTCGGCCCGCACCCGGGCGATCGCCAGCAGGGTCTCCGCCGGCTCGGGGATCGGGCCGTACCGGTCGATCCACTCTTCGCGGATGTCGTCGACCTCGGCGATCGTCGTGACCGACGCCAGACGCCGGTACGCCTCGAGCCGCAGCTCCTCCCGGGGCACATAGTCGGCCGGGAGATTCGCAGCGGCAGGAAGCTCGATGGTGATCTCCGGTGCCGCTTCGGGCACCTCGCCCTTGAGCTCGGCGACGGCCTCGGTGACGAGCTGACAGTAGAGGTCGTAACCGACTGCGGCGATGTGGCCCGACTGGCCGGTTCCGAGGAGGTTCCCCGCCCCACGGATCTCCAGGTCACGCATCGCGATCTTGAAGCCCGAGCCGAGCTCAGTGGCCTCGCCGATGGTCTTGAGCCGTTCGTAGGCCTCCTCGCTGAGGGACCGGTCGGGAGGGGTGAACAGGTAGGCATAGGCCCGGCTGCCTGCCCGACCGACACGGCCGCGGAGCTGGTGCATCTGGCCGAGTCCGAGGAGGTCGGCACGGTCGACCACCAGCGTGTTCACGGTGGGCATGTCGATGCCGGACTCGATGATCGTCGTGCAGACCAGGACGTCGTAGAGACCCTCCCAGAAATCGAGCACGATCTGCTCGAGGCTGCCTTCGTCCATCTGACCGTGAGCGACCGCGATCCGCGCTTCGGGGACCAACTCGCGCAGGTCGCGCGCGACATCTTCGATGTCGGCAACCCGGTTGTGCACGAAGAACATCTGACCCTCCCGCAGCAGCTCACGGCGGATCGCCTCGGCGACTGCGCGCTCGTCGTACTCGCCGACATAGGTGAGGATCGGCTGGCGGTCGGCGGGCGGCGTGTTCAGTATCGTGAGGTCGCGGATGCCGGTGAGGCTCATCTCCAGCGTGCGCGGAATCGGCGTGGCGGTGAGCGTCAACACGTCGACGTCGGCGCGCATCTGTTTGATCGATTCCTTGTGGGAGACACCGAAACGCTGTTCCTCGTCGACGACGAGCAGGCCGAGGTTCTTGAACTGCACGTCTGTCGACAACAGGCGGTGGGTCCCGATGACGAGGTCGACGTCGCCGGTTGCCAGGTCGTCGATCACTTTCTTCGCCTGCTTCGCGGAGAGGAACCGGCTGAGCACCTCGACGCGGATCGGGTACGGGGCGAATCGGTCGCTGAAGGTCTGGTAATGCTGCTGCGCGAGCAGCGTCGTGGGGACGAGGAGAGCCACCTGCCGCCCGTCTTGGAGCGCCTTGAAGATCGCCCGGAGCGCGACCTCGGTCTTGCCGAAGCCGACGTCGCCGCACACGAGGCGGTCCATCGGCATGGGCCGCTCCATGTCGGCTTTCACGGCAGCGATCGCGTCGAGCTGATCAGGCGTCTCCTGATAGGGGAACGACTGCTCGAGCTCGCGCTGCCACGGCGTGTCGTCGGGATAGGCGTGGCCCGGGGTGGTGACCCGCTTCTGGTAGAGCACCACGAGTTCCTGAGCGATCTCCTGTACGGCCGAGCGGACCTTTGCCTTGGCCTTCTGCCAGTCGGCGCCACCCATCCGACTCAGCGACGGGGTGTCGCCGCCGGTGTAGTGCCGGACCGTGTCGATCTGATCGGTCGGGACGTAGAGCTTGTCGCCGCCGCGGTACTCGAGCAGCAGGTAGTCCCGCTCGGTGCCCCCGATCGCCCGAGTGACCATGCCGCCGTACCGGGCGACGCCGTGCTGGTCGTGCACGACATAGGCACCCGTTCGCAGGTCGTCGAAGAAGGACTGTGCGTCGCGTTTGCGGGCGCGCTGCCGGCGATGCGACCGTCGGCGGCCCGTCAGCTCACCTTCGGTGACGATCGCGAGCTTGTGCTCGGCGAGCACCACCCCGCGCTCGAGAGGCCCGGCAACGATGCGCCCGCCGGGCGCCAGGAGCTGGGGGTCGTCGGCGTCGACCATCGCGAGATCGAGTCCGTGCTCGTTGAACAGCCGCGTCAACCGGCCGCCGGAGCCGGCGCCGTCCGCGGCCACGAGCACGCAGTAGCCCTCCGACAGCAGCTGTGACACGGACGCGACCGGGTCGATGGCCCGGTTCGAACCCGGGTCCCAGCCCGACGCCGCGAGGACGGGCACCGACGGGTTCTCCGGGACCGATGTGAGCGACACCAGCGGTGCGTCGCTGCGCTGGAGCAGCCGTTCGAACGGGACGTGCAGGCTCGGGAACACCCGCCCCTCGGGGATCGACCAGGTGCGCGAGAGCGAGCCGGCGAGGTCGGCCTCCTCCGCCAGGATGTCGTTGGCACGGTCGCGTGCGCGAGCCGGCTCGACCAGGATCACCAGCGCGTCGGCGCCGAGGCGGTCGAAGAGCACCTCCTCGTCGGGCGCGAGCCACGGCAGCCACGACTCCATGCCGTCGAACCGCTCACCGCCGGCGAGGCGTTCCCAATGGCTGCGCCCCCATGGCTCCGCTGCGAGCAGCTTTTCGGCGCGGGCGCGGATGTCGGCGGTGGGCAAGAGCTCTCGACACGGGAAGATCTCGACCTCGGAGATCGAGACGGTGCTGCGCTGGTCGGCGACGGAGAACTCCGTCAACCGGTCCACCTCGTCGCCCCAGAGATCGATACGCACCGGAGTGTCGGCCGTGGAGGGGTACACGTCGAGGATGGACCCCCGCACCGCAACGTCGCCGCGGTGCTCGACCTGGACGTCGCGCCGATACCCCATGTGCACGAGGCGAGCCACGATCTCCTCGAGGTCGACGACATCACCTGCACCGATCACGATCGGCGCCTCACCGCTACCTGGGGCGAGGCGTTGCGCCAGCGCCCGAACCGGAGCGACGATCACCAGCGGGCCATCAGGCGATCCGAGCTCCCAGAGCACCCGGTTGCGGCGCCCCATCGTCTCGGTCCCGGGGCTCACCCGCTCGAACGGCAGGGTCTCCCAGGCAGGAAACAGATCGACGGCACTACGGCCGAGGAGCGTGGCCAGGTCGCGGTCGAGCCGCTCGGCATCGACGCCCGACGCCGTGGCCACGACGACAGGTCTACGGTCGCCGAGCGCTGCCGCCGCGGCCACGACCAGCGCCCGCGCCGGGTCGGGCACGGCTACCGCCGCGGCGGAGCGACCGATGATCGCCAGCACTGTCGGGTCGTCGCGCAGCATCGTCGCGAGGCGGTCGAGGCTCATCGGTTGTACGTGTTCATCGCGGTCTCGTAGCCCTCGGCCAAGATTGCCTCCACCGCGTCGGCGCACTCCTCTACGACGACGTCGAGCTCGGTCCGCTCGGCCTTGGCCGGCTTGCGCAGCACGTAGTCGGCGCCCTGCTGACTGCCCGGCGGCTTGCCGACCCCGATGCGGATGCGGCCGAAGTCGCTGCTGTGGAGATGATCGCGGATCGACTTCAATCCGTTGTGCCCCGCCAGTCCCCCGCCCACCTTCACCTTGCGCCCACCGACCGGGAGATCGAGCTCGTCGTGCACCACGACGAGCTTGGCGAGGTCATCGATGCCGTAGCGACGAACGAGCGTGGCGACGGAGCGGCCCGACTCGTTCATGAACGTCTGCGGGAGGGCGAGCGCCACGCGCTTGCCGTCGATCCGCACCTCGTCGACGAGCGCCAGCTCGCGACCCTTCTTCAGCTTTCCGCCATGGCGCGCCGCGAGGGCCTCCACGACGTCGACGCCGATGTTGTGACGCGTACCTTCGTAGGTCGATCCGGGGTTCCCGAGCCCGACGACCAAGAGGTCCGCCGGAGTGCCCGAGCGAGGACGATCGGCGCCGCGTCGACGCAACACCTGGGCCAGGTCCGCCTACTCGTCGCCGGCGTCGCCGCTGTCGGCGCCGTCGTCGCCCACTGCCTCATCGGTATCGAACGCGGCTTCGTCTTCGGCGGCTGCTGCGGCTGCATCCTCGGCCATGGATTCGAGCGTCGAGCGGGTCACCATGCCGACCGCGATCGCCTCTTCGGGGTCGACCTCGGTGCGCACCCGGGGCGGTAGCGAGACATCGCCGACACGAATGGCACCGTGGATCTCGAGATCGGAGATGTCGATCACGAGCTCGTTCGGGATGGAGTCGGGGCTGGCGAACACCGAGAGGGAGAACATCGTCTGGTCGACCATGCCGTTGCCGTCGGTGACCTTTCGAGCGTCGCCCTCGAGCACGATGGGCACGTCGACGTGCAGCTCGACGTTGGGGTCGACGCGTACGAAATCGACATGGATCACGTCGCCGCGGACCGGGTGGCGCTGGAGCTCCTTGACGATCGTGAGCTGCCGCTCGCCCTCGACCTCGAGCTGGATGAGGGCGTTGAGGCTGGCATCGGTGGTGAGGACCCGCCGCAGTTCGCTGAACTCCACCGAGAAGCTCACCGGGTCGCCATCGAGGCCATAGAGCACCGCCGGTACCTTGTTCTCGCGGCGCAGGCGCCGCGATGAGCGGCTGCCGAGCAAACGCCCGGATTCGGTGGTGAGGACAAGTTCGTCGGCCATGGCGGCTACTCCATCGTTGCGGTGTGAACCGCTGCTTCGCGGGTTGGCGGCGGCCCCGAAATCGGCGGGGCGCGTCGGGAACACAAACAGCTCGGCATTCTAGCGTTGTGCCGTCGGGTCGCCACCGCCGGCTTCCCGGCAGTGCTCGAAGGCTCTCTGCCGGCTCGGTGCCTGGTGTCAGCTCAGGTGCTTGCCACCGAAGATCTCGCTGACGCTGGTGTCTTCGAACACCGCGTCGATGGCCGAGGCGATGATCGGTGCCACCGACAGCACCTCGATCTTGTCGATCTGCTTCTCGGGCGGCAGGGGCAAGGTGTTGGTCATGACGACCTTTTCGATGACCGAGTTCTTGATGCGGTCGATCGCGGGGTCGGAGAACAGCCCGTGGGTGGTGCAGGCGTATACGGCCTTGGCCCCGCGTTCGGCGAGCTGCTCGGCAGCAGCGACGATGGTGCCGCCGGTGTCGATCATGTCGTCGATGAGCACGCACGTCCGGCCGTCGACCTCGCCCACGACGTCTTTCGCCTCCACCATGTTCTTCTGACCCTTGACTCGGCGCTTGTGCACGATGGCGAGGTCAGCGTGCAGGTCGTTCGCGTAGCGCTCGGCGACCTTCACCCGGCCGGCGTCAGGGGAAACGATCACCAGATCGTCGCCGAGCCCCCGCATGTAGTCGATGAGTACCGGCATCGCCGTGAGATGATCGACCGGCTTGTCGAAGAAGCCCTGGATCTGGCCCGAGTGCAGGTCGACCGAAACCATGCGACCCGCGCCTGCGGCGATGAGCATGTTGGCCAGCATCCGGGCGGTGATGGGCTCGCGGCCTTCGGCCTTGCGGTCCTGACGGGCATAGCCGTAGAACGGGCACACCACCGTGATGCGCTTCGCCGATGCCCGTTTCGCCGCGTCGACCATGATGAGCTGTTCCATGATCGCGTCATTGATCGTGCGACCGTCGGCACCGGAGTGGCTCTGGATGATGAAGACGTCGCCACCACGCACCGAGTCGCCGAAACGGCAATGGATCTCGCCGTTCGCGAAGTCCGCCAGGTTGGGGTTGTCGAGGCCCACCCCCAGGCAATCGGCGATCTCCCGAGCCAGAGGAAGGTTCGACCGGCCCGAGATCAGGTGCAGTCGCTTCTTGGTGATGATCTCCATGGGTCAGTCCTCGGGTTGGTCGTCGCTCGATGCATGGTAGAAGGGGCCGGTCACCGTTGCAGCAGGAATCTGGGTTCCGGGGTCGAGCACTGCGAAGGGTCCCACCCTGGCCCCGTCGCCGATCTCGGCTTCACGGGCGACGGTCTTCTCGACGACCGCGGCGCGACCGACGGCGCAATCGATCAGTCGCGTGTCCGGTCCGATCTCGGCGCCCGGGCCGACAACCGTGGCTCCTTGGAGCATCGTCCCCGGAAAGAGCGTCACGTCGATCGACAACTGCACCGTGGCATCGATGTAGGTGCGTCCGGGGTCGACCATCGCGACGCCGCGCTGCATCCATGCCGTGTTCGTGCGTCGCCGAATCTCGGCCTCGGCCTCCGCGAGCGAGACCCGATCGTCCACGACGGCGAGATCCCCGGGCGCGTGGTGCTCGAATGTCGCCACCCGGTGACCTGCCTCGGTGAGCACCTCGAGCACGTCGCCGACCCGGAATACACCCGTCTCGGAGTCGGCTGGGATGCGACGCACGGCGGGGGCGAACAACGAGCGACGAAAGCAATACACGCCCGGGCTGGCCCACAGCGCCGATGCCGCCTCGAAAGCATCCGCCGCCGTGACGCGCGCCAGCGAATCATCGCGTCCGGTGATGACGCGATCAGCAGCGGGCAGCGAGGTGACGGGCACCGTCAGAACCGTCGCCGCGGCGCCCGCTTCCCGATGGCGACGCACGAGTGCCTCCACTGTCGATGCGGGCAACAACGGGAGATCCCCCGGCAGGACGAGCAGATCGTCCTCGTCGTCGCTGTCGTGATCGTCGGAGAACGGAGCCAGACCGGCGAGGGCCGCGGTTCCGTCGCCACGTCCGTACCGATCGGCGATCACGACCAGGCGCGGGTCGGCGCTGTCACGAGCGAGCCGTTTCGCGACCTCGTCGCTGTGTTCGGCGACCACGAGCACGATCCGACCGACGCGGAGCGCGCCCAGCGCGTCGATGACGTACTGCACCATGGGTTGCCCCGACAACATCTGGAGCGACTTCGGCCTCGCCGACCGCATGCGGTCGGAACGCCCGACGTCGAGGATCATCGCCGACAGTGCCGGGGGCCTGCCCAACCCGAAGAACTCGTCGGCAGGGGGATTCGGGGCGGACTCCTGCTGGTTCATGGCTCGGTGATTCCTCCTCGCCCCAGTGCCGGCGCGCTCGCCCTGGTGGCCGACGGCACGGCGCTGGCCCGGCAGGTCTCGAACCTGCAACCTCCTGAACCAAAATCAGGCGTTCTACCAGTTGAACTACGGGCCACTGGCGTGCCTCGAACCTACCGCGTTCACTCCACGAGGAGGCGCGGGGGAACATCACCGGTTCTCGGGAACGATCTGGTGCCACCTTCGACAGGATCCGTGAAGAAATTCGGCCATGGCAGTTCGCTTCTCGGGTCGCGCGGCGGTAGCGTGCCACGGCCATGGGTTCACTGATAAAGAAGCGCCGCAAGCGCATGCGCAAGAAGAAGCACCGCAAGATGCTGAAGCGCACGCGCCATCAGCGACGCGCACGCGGGAAATAGCCGTCCGGACAACCGATCGTCGATCGGCCCGCTCCTGCGGGTACTTCGGCGTACCGGTCAGCGGGTGAACCCCCACCGATCTGTTGCGATGCGGTGGCCAACGGGGCTCGCGGCGCTCGCCTTTGCTCGCCGTCGGTGCCCTCGAGGGCCGATCCGTCAAGCGCGTCGCGCGGTCGTAGAGACGACCACGAACCCCGGCCCCGGGTGGCGGCCCTCGACGAGCCACGTGGAGCCGCTACCGGCGAGACGGGCCGGCCGACCACTGTGGGCCTCGAGTCGGTCGCGCCACTGCGCCAACCGCGGCTCGAGGTCGAGCGCAGCCGGTTCGAGGTCGTTCCCCGAGGCGCCGGTCGGGCCACCCAGATCGTCCCACCGGCGGTAGACGGCCGGCGTCGAACAGCCGAACGGCGGAAGCACGAGCGTGTAGGACCGTGCTTCGAACGGCAACGGTTCGACGATCTCACCGATGCCACGGACGCGGGAGCGGCCCCCGAGGATGCTGAAGGGAACGTCGGCCCCGATCGTCGCCGCCCGCACGTAGTCGTCGAATCCCGCCCAGTGCAAGATCGCTGCAGCGTCGCTCGATCCCCCGCCGAGGCCACCACCGGCCGGGACATGCTTGTCGACGTCAACCACCGCCTCGCGGCCAACGAGCGCGAGCGCGCGAACGACGAGGTCGGTCTCGGGGCGGAGCGAGAGGGCATGCGGGCCGTGATAGGACACGCGTGTGGTGCCGGTCGCGATGCTCACCCGATCGGCGAGATCGAGGCTGACCATCTCCGCGTCGATGAGGTGATACCCGTCCTCGCGCACGCCGGTGATCCGCAGCGAGACCGTGAGCTTTGCCGGTGCAAGGAGCCGCATTGGCCGCGACGGTAGTGCCTCGACGATGTGACGCCGAGTCTCCCTGACCCCTTGGGGTCACGGGTTCGGGGTTGCGGCCACCGCCCGAGCGAGCTCGACCCAGGTTTCCACGTCGAGGTCCTGAGGGCGGGCTGTCGGCGAGACGCCGGCTTGCTCGAACTGCGCATCGGTGACCTCAGCGGCGAGGGACCGGCGAAGCATCTTGCGCCGCTGCCCGAACGCGGCGCGCACCAGGGACCACAAGACGTCACGGTCGACGTCGGCGACGGCGGGCCGACGGATCATCCGCACGAGCACCGATTCGACCTTGGGCACCGGGTGGAAGACCGCCCTCGGCACCGTCCCCACCACGGACACATCAGCCCAGTACTGGGCCTTGACCGACGGGATGCCATAGGTCGCGCTGCCGGGGCCGGCAGCGAGGCGCTCGCCGACCTCGCGCTGGACCATCACCAGGACCTCCGAGACGAACGCCGCCTCGTCGAGGATGCGCAGCACCACCGGGGCCGCCACGTTGTAGGGCAGGTTCGCCACCAGCTTCCATGACCCCGGGTGGGCGACACCGAAGGTTCCCCAGTCAATCTCGGTGGCGTCGGCGTTGACGATGTCGACCCGGTCACGAAGCCCACGCCCCTCGAGCACCTCGGCGAGAGCGGGCAGCAGGTGGCGATCGAGCTCGAGGGCAACGACGCAGCTGGCGGTCGCCGCCAGCCCGACGGTCAGCGAACCGATGCCGGGTCCGATCTCGATGACCTGGTCGTCGGGTCCCACGTTGGCAATGCGCACGATGCGGTCGATGGTGTTGGGGTCGACGACGAAGTTCTGGCCGAGCGACCGGCTCGGCGCGAGCTCGTGGCGGTCGAGCACGGCGCGAATCTCGGCCGCGCCGAGGTTCAGCTGCGACACCGGATCACCGTAGCGGTCAGCGCAATCCCAGGTGATCTGCACACCAGGGCCACGGGTCCCACCCGTTGTGGCCAGCCCAGGCGTCGTAGTAGCGCCAGAGGGCGAGCGCGGCTGCGTCCTGCTGGGCGGGGGTGGCGTCGCTCGGCAGTATGCCGGCGAGTCCGCTGCCGGTGTGGTTGGCCATCCAGTCCCATGTCCCGATCGAGAACTGGTAGGCGCCGTAGTACTTGGTGGTCCCGGTGCTGATGATCGAGTAGTTGTTTCCCGACTCGCAGATACGGAGTCGGTTCCAGTCGTCGGCAGACGGCTCACCACCGGCGGGGGGCGTCGTCGGTGTCGGGCTCGTCGCCGTGGGGTTTGGGGTCGGCGTCGCCGTGGCGACGGGCGGGCCGCTCGGCGCGGGCGACCCGGACGCGACGGGGGCCGGCGTTGCCGTCGCGGTCGGTTGTGGCGTCGGCTTTGCGGTCGGAGTCGGCTTCGGCGGCGCCGTCGCCACGACGCGCGCCGGAGGCCGGGTCGGTGTGGGCTCGGGCTCGAGCGCATCGACATCGACGATGGCGACGTAGTTCGGCAGGAAGTACTCTTCGATCACCCGCGACGGGGCACCGAGCCGTTCTCCGACCACAAGCGCCGGCCCCATGTCGGCGGCTTCCACCTCCAGCGGGGCCGCGGCCTCGAGTGCGGGAGCGGGTGCCACCGTCGGCGTCGGCGCAGCCGTGACGATCGCACGCGGCGTGGGGTAGAGCCCAACCGGCTCGGTGGCGAGCTCGACTGCCTTACCCCCGTCTTCGAGCGCGACGAAACCGACCAGCAGACCGGCAAGGGCGAGTACGCCGCCCAGCAGATACCGCACCCGGAAGGTGCGAGGGGCCGTCCGATCTCCAGGCAGCGCTGCTCCTCTGGTCGCTGAACGTCGTCACACGATAGAAACACTGTTACGAGAACGCAACTTAACGCCCGAGCCTGCCATTGTCTCGGCAGGCGTCGGGTGCGCCGCTGCGCCCAACCCTGTCGTCGGACCGTCGCTTCGAGCCCTGAAGGGTCCCGTCGCCTTACGGGTCCGACGACACCCCCACCCCGCTCGGTCCCGTGGTGCCTGAAACGGACCAGGCACCGATCGCGGGGGCTACTCCGGGAGCGCGTAGAAGTGATGGGTGGTGTGCCAGAGCGCGTCGGCGAGGGTCGGGAGTTCGATTCGCAAGACGTCTGCGACCCCAGCGGCGACATAGGGAAGGTACGCCGGCTCGTTCGGCCGGCCCCTCATAGGTTCCGGCGACAGGTACGGCGAGTCGGTTTCGACCATGAGACGATCGAGCGGCGTCCGAGCGACTGCGGCCCGGAGGTCGTCGGCGTTCTTGAACGTGACGATGCCCGAGAACGACAAGACGGCGCCGCGGTCGAGCGCCGCGTCGGCCTCGTCGGGCCCGCCGGTGAAGCAATGGAACACCGTGCGGTCAGGAATGCCGGCCGCGTCGAGCAGCTCGAAGGTGTCGTCCCAGGCCTCACGGGTGTGGATGATGAGCGGCAGCGCGTGCGCGTGGGCCAGCTCGATCTGGGCGGCGAACACCTCGCGCTGGACCGCACGGGGCGAATGGTCGTAGTGGTAGTCGAGCCCGCACTCCCCCACGGCCACGATCGCGTCGTGCGCGAGCAGCTCCGCGATGCCGTCGATGCCCTCCGAGGCGTCGTGAGGGTGCACCCCAGCGCTCGCGAACACCACCCCGGGACGAGCGATCGCGCCGGCAAGCGCCTGTTGCGACCGGGCGAGGTCGGTGCCGACGTCGATGAAGCGAACGACGCCCACCGCGTTCGCCGCCGCGACCCGCTCGTCGCCGACGTGACCCGGTGGCAGGTGGCAATGGTTGTCGATCCAGCGCACGTCGGGAACTTCGTCGCCGCTCACGGCAACTCGGCGAGATCGACCTTGCGGAACAGCGGCGTCGGCGCGGCGATGGGCGTGCCGATCGTCAGCTCGGCGCGCTTCCAGCCCACCGGCGCTCCGAGCAGGTCGTCGAGGACCCGAGACGAGAACGGGAGGTAGGGGTGCAGGCCGATCCGGACCCCGTTGATCGCGCTCACCGCGACGAAGAGCACCGTTCGAGCCCGCGTCGGATCGCTCTTCTGGAGCTTCCACGGTTCCGTTGCATTGAGGTACTGGTTGACCGCCTGCGCTCCGTCCATCGCCGTGCGGAGCGCCGCACGCAACTCGACGGCATCGAATTGCGCGGCCGCAGTCGTCAGAGAACGATCGACCGCGGCCAAGAGCTCCGCGTCGAGGGTCTCGAGGGGCCCGGGCGCCGGAACGGCACCCTCGCAATTCTTGTTGATCATCGACAGCACCCGGTTGACGAGGTTGCCCCACGTGGCGACCAGCTCCTCGTTTATGCGACGGGCGATCTCCTCGACGGAGATCTCGGTATCGGCCTGCTCAGGGAAGTTGGCGGCGAGCGCGTACCGCAGCGCATCGGGTTCGAACCGGTCGAGGCCCTCCTCGATGGTGAGGCCGATGCCGCGGCTCGCCGACGCCTTGCCGCCCTTGAAGGTGACGTACTGGTTCGCGGGGATGTTGTCGGGCAGGTGGAGGGCGTGGCCCCCGATGGCATCGCCGACGCCCAACAGCTGGGCGGGCCAGAACAGCGCGTGGAACGGGATGTTGTCCTTGCCGATGAAGTACACGTGGCGCGCATCGTCGTTGTGCCACCAGTGCCTCCAACGATCCGGGTCTCCTTGGATCTCCGACCACTCCTGCGAGGCGGAGAGGTAGCCGATCACGGCGTCGTACCAGACATAGATCCGCTTGCCGGGTCCGAGGTCGTCGACGGGGAGCTCCACCCCCCAATCGAGATCACGGGTGATCGCCCGGTCGTGGAGTCCCTCGTCTTCGAGCCAGCCCTTGGCGAAGTTCAGCACGTGGTTGCGCCACCCGACCTTGCCGGCGAGGAACACCCCGATCTGCTCGTTGAAATCCGAGTACCGGAAGTAGAAGTGCTCGGTTTCGCGCTCGACGGGTGTGGCTCCGGACAGCTTCGAACGCGGGTCGATCAGGTCGGTGGCGTCGTAGGTGTGGCTGCAGTTGTCGCACTGGTCGCCGCGAGCTTCCCCATAGCCACAGTTCGGGCAGGTTCCCTCGACGTAGCGATCGGGTAGGAACCGGTCGGCCTGAGGGTCGTAGAGCTGGGTGCTGCTCCGTCGATCGATGTGGCCGCGTTCGAGCTGAGCCAGGAACATTGCCTGGGTTGCCGCGGCGTGCGTCGGCGTGCCGGTGGTGGTGAACAGATCCCAGGACATCCCCAGCGCGTCCCACTGCCGCAGGAACTCGGCGTGGTAGCGCTCGACGATGTCGCGAGGGGTTACTCCCTCGGTATCGGCGCGCACGGTGATCGGTGTGCCGTGCACATCGGAGCCGCTCACCATGAGGACCTCGTTGCCGATCATGCGCTGATGCTGCGCGTAGATGTCGGCAGGGAGGTACGCACCTGCAAGGTGACCGAGGTGACGTGATCCCGACGCGTAGGGCCAGGCCACGGCAACGAGGACAGGAGTGCTCATGGCGCTCAGGGTACCGGCAGGGCGCGCTTCACCTCAGCGACTTTGCGGCCCCGAGAGGCTCGTGGGTCCTCACGCCGATCGGGCGTCCCATGCGGCTGGGGTCGGGTTGGCCTCCCGCTCCTCGATCGCAGCGACGACTTCTTCGGCGTCGTCGACCGCGGCCTCCTCGGAGCGCCGGCGACGAACCGAGACGGCGTCCTCTGCGTCGTCGAGGGCAATCAGTTCGGCCCGACCTTCGTGTTCGGCCTCCAACTCGTCGACCCGGCGGAGCTTGCGCTCCAACACGTTGCGTCGCGTGCCCCCGAGCGTCTCGAACGAACGGTTGAAGGTCTCGAGCTGGCGACCCGTCTTGTCGAGGTGTTCGGAGAACTTGTCCCATTCGGAGCGGAATTCGACGAGGTAGTCGAGGATTTCGCTCGAGCGGCGCTCGAGACGGAAGTTGTCGACGGACTGCCGCACGATGGCCAGAACCGAGAACAAGGTCAGCGGTGAGCAGAGCACCACCTTCTGCTTGAGCGCGAGGTCGATCACGTCGGCGTCGTTCTCATGCACGAACGCGTACACGCTCTCGTTGGGGATGAACATCAACAGGGTGTCGACGGTGGTCTCGGGGTCGATGTACCCGCGATCACGGACCTCTCGAATGCGAGCCCTCACATCGCGCGCGAACGCAGACCGGCAGCGGTCGCGTTCGAGATCGTCGCCGGCTTCGAGGAACCGGACGTAGTTGTCGATCGGGAACTTCACGTCCATGTGCAGATGCAGTCCCCGTGGGAGCAGGAACGTGAAGTCGGGCACCCCGCCACCCGCGACCGTCTGCTGCTTCCGGTAGTTGATGCCCTCGCTGAACCCGGCTGCCTGGAGGACGTCTTCGGCCATCCGCTCACCCCACTGACCGCGGGACTTGGGGCTGGCGAGCACCTCGCGCAGCGCCGAGGTCGTGTGGTGCAGCGCCTGGGTCTGGTTCGTGGCGGCCTGGAGCTGGCTCACGAGCTGGCCGTGTTGCTGTGCCTTCTCCTTCTGTAAGGAGGTCATGAGCCCGTGCACCTTGTCGAGTTGTCCGGTGATGTTCTGGACGTGCACGTTGAAGGCGGTCGTGCGGGCGTCGAGCTCCTGCGACCCTTGCTGGAGGCGGGCGTCGAGCTGCGCCGCAGCCACCCGCACCGCGTTCTCGACGGCGGAGGCCACGGTCTTCTCACGGTCGGCGGTGACCGCGGCGGCGGTGTGCGACGCTGTTGCCTCACGCTCGTTGAGGACCTGCCGTACCGCTGCCTGCACGGCGTGCTGCTGGGCTGCGGCCACCTGACGCTGCTGTTCGGCGTAGAGGGCCGTCGCCCGAGCCAGGTGCTGCTCGTGGGCGGCGTCGAGGCGGCGCCGCTGATCACGGGCGATGCCCGCGACGAGCAGCGCGCCTGCACCGAGACCGGCGAGAACGGATACGAGAACCAGTACCAAGGTCATGCTTCCATTGTGAGGACAGGGTGTGACAGTGTCGGGGATCCTCCCCAACCAACTCCGGCGCGCCGTCGAGGGAGCGCTCGGGGAGCGGGGCCGCCGCGTGTCAGAGCAGCCAGCGCCGGACGACGGCGACGCTCGCGGCCGGATTGCCCCAGGCCAGGTGCACCGTTACCGCCTCGGGCCGCCGCCGGGTGGATTCCTGCAGCTCGACCACGGCTTCGCCCTCGGGCTCGAACACCTCGCGCATGCCGGTCACGAGACCGGCGACTACCGCTCCTGCAGCGGCACGGCCCCGCCAACGCGACGTATGGGGTCGAGTGCGGCCTTCGTCGATCGCGGCGAGCGTCTCGGGGTCGTACACATCAACGAGCGGATCGTCGTCGACGGCGGGGCCGAGCAAGCGGTCCAACGACTCCGCCCACTCGTCGTAGCGATCCAGCGCTGACATGCGATGAAGGTTAGGCGATCCCTGCCGCGATGTGGCCGGCTACCGGCCCGGCAACCACCGTACTGAGCAGGTGGGCGACGCCGAGCGAGCCGACCCGAGCGCCGACCAAACGAGACAGCAGGCTCCCTGGCCTTCCAATGAGGCCCGCGGAACCTGACCCGCCGGCGAAGGTTCTACGAACCCAGGCCGAGGGCCAGGTCGTAGACGCGCCGCTTGGGCACGCCGAAGTTCGCTGCGACGCCGGCCGCGGCGTCGCGGGTACTGTCGCCCGCAGCCACCGCGGCGGTCAGGGCTTCGACCAGTTCGGCATCGGTTGCCCCCACGCGGCGTGGGGCTCCGTCGACCACGAGGACGATCTCCCCACGGGGGTTCTCCGACATCGCCCATTGCACCGCACCCTCGAGGGACCCTCGCCAGAACTCCTCGTGGAGCTTGGTGATCTCACGCGCGACCACGACGCGGCGATTAGGGCCGAAGGCGGCGCCGAGATCGGCGAGCGTGTCGGCGACGCGGTGCGGCGACTCGTAGACCACGATCGTGCGCTCCTCGACCGCCAGCGCGGCAAGCCGCTCGGTGCGAGCACGCCCCTTGCGGGGAAGGAACCCCTCAAAGACGTAGCGCCCCGTCGGCAGCCCGCTGCCCACCAACGCGGCCACACCCGCAGAGGGTCCCGGAACGACCTCGATGCGGTGTCCCGCACGCACTGCGGCCGCCACCAGGCGTTCCCCCGGGTCGGATATCCCGGGCATCCCGGCGTCGCTGACGACGACGACCCGCTCACCTCGGTCGAGTCGGTCGACCACCTCACGTCGACGGGCCACCTCGGTGTGATCGTTCACGACGAGCAGCCGCGGCCGGTTGACGACCCCGGCGAGCTCCAACAGCTTGCCGGTCCGGCGGCTGTCCTCGCAGCAGATGACGTCGGCGCCGGAGAGCTCCTCGAATGCCCGCGGGGAGAGGTCGCCCAGATTGCCGATGGGTGTCCCGACGAGCACGAGCGCGGCCCTCATCGGACCCTGCCGTCGGAGCTTTCTGGCGCCACCGAGGCGATCTCGACGACGGCACCGGGCTGGAGACCCCACCGAGCGAAGGCACCTGCGGTTGCCTCGAGCACGTTGCGCGCCCCGCGCACGGGCCGGCCGAGGCGGTTGGGCACCATCGTCGTGGTCCGAAGCACCCGCAGGTCGCGATCGAGGTGGGCGACGTCGATCGGGAACCGCATGGCGAACGTGTGCACCGACGACGTGCGGCGAAGCAGCAGGGCGCCCTCGAGCGCGGGCATGCCGAGCAGTCCCTTTCGACGGGCGGCTCGGGTCTCGGCGATGGCCAACGGGATCGGTTCGGCCCCTACGACCAACCGGAACCCGCTCGTGTCCATGCCAACACAGCGTAGGGCTCTACCCCCCGGGCCCCACAGCGCAGCTCGAGCGAACGCTACTGGCCGAGTGTCGACACGGATGAACGCGCGCCGGCCGACACGGACCAAGGCCTCGCCGGCCGACACGGACCAAGGCCTCGCCGGCCGACACGGACCAAGGCCTCGCGGGCCGACACGGACCAAGGCCTCGCCGGCCGCCACGAGAAAGTCAGGAGCTGCCATGGAGATCGCCATGCACCTTGCAACTCCCCTTCGAGACCCGCGGCCGCAGGGTCGACGAATCGATCCGAATCGTCCAACGGCTGTTCAGCGAGGACGTCATCGAACACCACGGCGAGTTCTTCGACTTCCAGCCGGTCGGGTTCGAACCGAAACCCGTCCAGAAACCGTGGCCACCGATGCACATCGGCGGCGACTTCCCTGCGGCGCTCCGCCGTGCCGCGACGCTCGCCGACGGTTGGATCCCGATGGCTCAGACCCTCGAGACGTTGCCGGGCAACATCGCGACACTCCAGCGGATCCGCGAGGAAGCCGGCCGCGAGGGGAAGTGCACCGTGTCGGTGTTCGGCGTCCGCGACATCTCCGTCGACGGCCTGCGCCGCTACGAGGAGATCGGCGTCGACCGAGTGCTCGTGGTGCCGTGGACCACCAAGGACTGCGTCGGCGATGTGAAGCGCTTCGGCGACGAGGTCATCTCCTTCTTCCACCGCTGATTCGCCGCCACGGTGAGTGCGACGTCTTCCTCGGCGAAAGTCGAAGGAGCAATGATCACACGTTGAAGCGGAAGTCCATGACGTCGCCGTCTTGGACCACGTAGTCCTTGCCCTCCACGCGGATCTTGCCGGCGTCGCGGGCAGCGGCCCAGCTCCCGGCGGCGAGCAGGACGTCCCACTGGATCGTCTCGGCACGGATGAAGCCGCGCTGGAAGTCGGTGTGGATCCGCCCGGCGGCCTCGGGCGCGGTCGAGCCTTCGCGGAAGGTCCACGCCCGGCTCTCCTTCTCACCAGTGGTCAAGAAGGTGCGCAGACCGAGGATGTGGTAGGCGGTGCGGATGAAGCGCGGCAACGCGCCTTCGCCCAGACCGAGACCCTCGAGCATCTCCTCGCGTTCGTCCGCTGGCAGCTGCGCGGCCTCGGCTTCGAGCTGGATGCACACGCCGACCACGTCGGCGCCCTCACCCACCTCGGCCTGCACCGGAGCGATCACGTCGTCGACGCCGTCGAGCTGGTCCTCGCCGATGTTGACGATCGCCATCACCGGCTTGTTGGTGAGCAGGAAGTACGGCCGCAGCAACGCTCGATCGGCCTCGGACAGTGTGCTGCGATACAGCGGCGTGCCCTCGGCGAGCACCGCCATGGCGTTCTCCAGGGAGGCCGCCTCCGCGGCGAGGGATTTGTCGACGCGCGCCGCCTTGATCCGCTTCGACGCCTGCTTCTCGACAGCGTCGAGGTCGGCGAGCGTCAGCTCGATCTCGAGCACCCGGAGCTGGTCGACCGGATCGGGGGATCCAGGGACATCGTCGTCCTCGAAGGCGCGCAGCACGTACACGATCGCGTCGACTTCACGGATGTTCGCGAGGAAGCGGTTGCCGAGGCCTTCGCCGTGGCTGGCTCCTTCGACGAGACCGCCGATGTCGGTGAACTGCACGCTGGCGTGCACGACGTTGCGCGACTTGCTCATCGCGGCGAGCTGGTCGAGGCGATGGTCGGGCACTCGTGCCACCCCGACGTTGGGGTCGGTGGTGGCGAACGCGTACGGCGCCGCGAGAGCGGACCCGCCGGTGAGGGCGTTGTAGAGCGATGACTTCCCCGCGTTGGGGAGCCCGACGAATCCGAATTTCTCCATAGCGTGCGAAGGGTACCGCTCCGAGCTCGCCCGACCGCCGTGTCCGTGACCGCGCCCCGGAGTAGGGGCACGACGCAGCGCCCGCTAGGCTTGCCGGTCTGTTCACGGAGGCATCATGTCCAAGCGCACACAGAAGAAGAAGGCGAACGCCCGACGCAAGAAGGCCAACCACGGCCAGAAGCCGAACGCGGGCCGCAACTCCTGAGCACCGACCCAGCCGGCGCGGTGTGCCACCGGTCGCCGCGGTGCGAGCCGGAGTGATCGCCACCCGGGGAGGCGATTGCCGCGACAGCCGAGTCGCCTCGTACGCTTCGACTCGTGCTCGACCACGTGTTCACCGATGCCATCGACGCATTGTCGCAGTCGTTGGAGCAGTCGCTGCTCGAACGACTCGCGGTTGAGGATCACCTCCACGTCGACATCCTGCTCGGTGATCTGTCGTGGGAGACGAGCTACGGGTTGCTGGGCGAGTCCGCCCCACCCAAGGTCCGCGCCGACATCTCGATGCTGTGGACCACGTGGTCCCAGTCGGCTTTTCGCGACTGGTACATCGGCGACGGGTTCTCGGAGCCACCGCACATCGACATCGAGGTGACCCTGCGCATCCAACGCCTCGCCGAGGAACCCGACATCGCCGCCCTCCTGGCGGCAGCCCCGGCGACGGGCCCTGAAGTTGCGGGCGCGGAGCTCTACCGAGCCGGCCCCACCGTCGAGCGCTCCTACGACGTCGATCTCGCCGACGTCGCCTGCGCGTTCGAGATCGCGTACGCGGGCACGTGCGAGCTCGACGAGGCGACCCTCGAGGACGGCAGCAGGCTCGACACCCACTTCGCGCAGCTCGGCGGGTGGATCGCGGCGTCGCTCGTGAAGCTCAACGACGTGCCCCTGTCCTTCATCCCCGACGACATCGCCGAAGATCTCTGACCCCGACGCGCCGGGCGCAGCGGCCGGGCGCCCGGGTCACGGCGTGGCGGTGTACTCGGTGGCGGTGTCGTCGAGATCGGCGAATTCGATCACCCCGATGTCGTTGAATCGATCGCGCAGCCAGCCGTCGCCCGCGTCGAGCAGGCCGAGCTTGCGACAGTTCGGGACGATCTTCGAGAACAGGAGCCGCTGGAAGAGGAGGTCCTCCTCGGGAGCGGCATCGATGACGTGCTCGACCGCCGTCCGTAGGTCGACGCCCATGTGCTCCCACACCTCCTGCTGGAGGAACCGGTCACGCATCGAGATCGCCGCCTCGAACGCGAACTCCTGACGCTCGCGGATCTCGGCGGCCGTCATGGCGTCGTAGACCTCCTGCAGGCTGAGCACGCCGAAGGCAACGTGGCGGGCCTCGTCGCTCATCACCAGGCGCAACAGGTCGGCCAACAATGGGTCCGGGGTGAGCTGACGCATCAGTCCGAAGGCCGCGAGCGCGAGTCCTTCGACCATGATCTGCATCCCGAGGTAGGTCATGTCCCACCGGTCGTCGGCCATGATGTCGTCGAGCAGGATCCGAAGGTGGGGGTTGATCGGATACCGGATGCCGATCTTGTCGTCGAGGTACCGGGTGAACACTTCGACGTGGCGGGCTTCGTCGACGACCTGCGTCGCGGCGTAATACTTGGCATCGATCCACGGCACCGTCTGGACGATCTTTGCCGTACACAGCAGCGCGCCCTGCTCGCCGTGCACGAACTGGGAGATGCGCCACGCGAACGAGTGCAGCGTGAATTCGTCCCACTCCCGGGCACCCCAGTGCTCGGTGGGCGAACGGCGTCGACTCCCATGGGTTGCCGCGCGGTCGAGAGGGAGGAACCCGCCCGCATGCAGCGGGTCGACCTCGATCGACCAGTCCAGATCCTGCGCGTTCCACTGGGCCCGCTTGGCCTTCTCGTAGAGCACGTCGAGACGGGGCCGGGCTGCCTTGGTGTAGTCCCACGTGAAGATACTGTCGGCATGACTGGCGACGGCGTGCAGCACCTCGTCGGGATCGACCGGTGCCACCGCGACGATGGCGTCCACATCGCGCGTCCGCGTCGGCACGACGGGGACGACGTCCGCGGGGACCGCCTGCTCGGGGATCACGACGACCGTGGACCCGAGCGCCGTTGTCCTCCGAGACCGCTTGGGCGGAGCCAGGTGCTCGATTTCACACCCGAACCCTACCCGCGACGGAGGAGGCAGAAGGGCCGGTCAGAGGCGGCGCCCCACCGGGCGCGGTGGCGGCGACGGAGAGCCACCCGCCCGCAGCGGCGTCGCTGCGACGCGGGCCGGATAACGTGAGCGAATCGACCGGAGCGCTCCGGTCTAGAGCCCGACCTGTGGAGGGAACGGATATGCGTACGAAGAAGTGGACGCTGCTGCTCGCGTTGGTGGCGATCTTCAGCCTGATCGCCGCCGCGTGCGGCGACGATGACACCACGAGCGCCGACGACGGCGCCGGAAGCGATCTCACCGTGGGCGTGACCTACGACCTGCTCGGTCGCGGCGACCAGTCGTTCAACGATGCCGCCTACGCCGGCGTCGACAAGGCCAAGACCGACTTCGGCATCACCGCCACCGAGGTGACCCCCGTCGACGCCTCGTCACGAGCATCGGATCTCCAGCTCCAGGCCGAATCGTCCGACGTCGTGCTCGGCATCGGCTACTCCTTCCGTGACGGAGCGATCGCCGTCGCGCCGGAGAACCCCGACGTGACCTTCGGCATCATCGACGACTCCATGCTCGACTACGTCACGGGCGAACCCGTCGCCCCCAACGTCGCAGGCCTCGTGTTCTCCGAAGAGCAGGGTTCCTATCTCGTCGGCGTCGCCGCCGCGCTGAAGACCACCACGAAGAAGGTCGGCTTCATCGGCGGCCAGAGCGGTGCGGGCCTGATCGAGAAGTTCGAAGCCGGCTTCACCGCCGGCGTGCACTCGGTCGACCCGTCCATCACCGTCGTCGTTGCGTACATCAGCGAGTTCCCCGACTTCACCGGCTACGAGTCCCCCGACCGTGCCAAGGAGATCGCGAGCGCCATGTACGGCGAAGGCGCCGACATCGTCTACGCCGCTGCCGGTCTGTCGGGCTCCGGCATGTTCCAGGCCGCCGCCGACACCACCACGGCGACCGGCACCAAGGTGTGGGGCATCGGTGTCGACTCCGACCAGTACAACACCGTCGATTCCGCCGTGAAGGAGTACGTGCTGACCTCGATGATCAAGCGCGTCGACGTCGCCGTGTACAACCTGATCAAGTCCGTCGTCGACGGGAACTTCACGCCTGGCGAGGTGCGGTACGACCTCGCTGCTGACGGTGTCGGCTACTCGACCTCAGGCGGCTTCGTCGACGACATCGTCGATCAGCTCGAGGCCGCCAAGGCCGCGATCATCTCCGGCGAGGTCGTGGTTCCCACCACCCCGGGGTGATGTCTGATCGGGTCTCGGGCTGACACCATCGTCGGCCCGCCCTCATTTCATGCAAGGAGCGGGAACGGGCTAGGGTCCGTTCCCGCTCTTTGCGTTTTGGAGGAAGCGTGGCGCCGGCCATCGAGCTCATCGACATCACGAAGCGGTTCCCAGGGGTTCTCGCCAACGACGGCGTCAACCTGCGAGTCGACGCCGGGGAGATCCACGCCATCGTCGGCGAGAACGGCGCCGGCAAGTCGACCTTGATGAAGATCCTCTACGGCATGCAGAACGCCGACGAAGGCGTGATGAAGGTGCGTGGGGAGGTCGTGCACTTCCGCTCCCCCAGCGACGCCATCGAGGCAGGCATCGGCATGGTGCACCAGCACTTCATGCTCGCCGAGAACCTCTCGGTGCTCGAGAACGTCATCTTGGGCTCCGAACCCACCAAATCGCTGGGTCGCATCGACTTCGGCGCGGCGCGAGCGCACCTGGCAGAAGTCGCCGCGGCCTACGGGCTGACCGTCGACGCGGACGACCTCGTCGAATCGCTCGAGGTCGGTGAGCGCCAACGTGTCGAGATCATCAAGGTGCTCTACCGCGGCGCCAACATCCTCATCCTCGACGAACCCACCGCGGTGCTCGTGCCCCAGGAGGTCGAGGAGCTCCACCGCAACCTGCGTGAGCTCAAGTCCCAGGGCACGACCATCATCGTCATCAACCACAAGCTGCTCGAGGTGCTGGAGATCGCCGACGCGATCACCGTCTTGCGCCAGGGCCGCACCGTCGCACGCGTCGACGATCCCTCGACGGTGACCGCCGGCGACCTTGCCGAGCTGATGGTCGGAAGCGAGCTGCCCTCGCCCGATACCACCGAGTCCACCGTCACCGACGTCGTAGCGCTGTCGATCGAGCACCTCACCGTGCTCGACGATGCCCGCCCGGTGGTCGACGACGTCAGCATCGTGGTGCATCGTGGCGAGATCGTCGGCATCGCCGGCGTCGAAGGCAACGGCCAGGCCGAGCTGATCGACGCCATCATCGGAACCGCCGAGCCGGCCGCAGGCACCATCAGCCTCGCCGACGCCGACATCACCCGCTGGTCCGTGCGCAACCGTCGGGAGGCCGGCGTGGGCTACGTGCCCCAGGATCGCCACGAGGAGGGCCTCCTGCTCAGCGCACCGTTGTGGGAGAACGCGGCGCTCGGGCATCAGACCCGTCGTCCCTATTCCAGAGGGATGTGGATCGACCGCGCGGGCGCCCACGCCCGAACCGACGAGATTCGCCGCGACTTCGACGTCAAGAGCCCGAGTGCGGACGTCTCGGCGCACGCGCTGTCAGGCGGCAACCAGCAGAAGCTCATCGTTGGTCGCGAGATGGAGGCCCAACCGAAGGTCCTGGTCGCCGCCCATCCGACCCGAGGCATCGATGTCGGTGCCCAGGCCGCCGTGTGGCAGTCGATCCGCGACGCCCGGGCCGCGGGCCTCGCCACGCTGCTGGTGTCGGCCGATCTCGACGAGCTGATCGGGCTGTCCGATGTGATCGTCGTGATGCTGCGCGGTCGTCTCGTGGCTCGGCTCGACCCGGCGACGGTCACCCCACGAGACCTCGGGTCCTACATGACCGGCGCCGCGCTGGCCCAGGGCCAACGCTGATCGGAGAAGTCGTGACCAACGATCGCCTACGCCCAATCCTTCTCACGGTTGCCGCACCGGTCACCGCAGTCGTCTTTGCGGTCCTCCTGTCGTCGGGGGTGCTGCTGATCGCGGGCAGCAACCCGGTGACGGCCTACGGCGACATGATCCGGTACGGAACCCGCCTGGAGATCATCGTCGAGATGCTCAATCGGGCAACGCCGCTGTATCTGTCGGGCGTCGCTGCCGCGATCGGGTTCCGCATGAACCTGTTCAACATCGGTGTCGAGGGCCAGTACCAGCTGGCGGCCTTCTTCGCCGCCGCGGCCGGTGGGGCCATCGTGCTGCCGGGCGTCCTGCACCTCCTGTTCATCGTCGTCGTGGCGATGGCAGTGGGCGCGGCCTGGTCGGGGCTGGCGGGCCTGCTCAAGGTCACGCGAGGGGTCAACGAGGTGATCAGCACGATCATGCTGAACTTCATCGCGACCGGCGGCATCATCGCCTGGCTCATCGTCGAGTGGCGCGACGGCGCACTCCAGACCAACTCGGGCACCAAGCTCATCGAGGAGTCCGGACAGATGCCCGACCTCAACGGGTTCGTCGAGCTCTTCACCCGCGAGATCCGCCAGGGACGCCGCCTCAGCGGCGTCCTGGTGCTCGCGATCCTCGTCGGCGTCGCCTACCACCTGTTCCTCAACCGGTCGCGTCTGGGCTACGACCTGCGCGCCAGCGGGATCAACCCGCTCGCCGCCCGGGCCGGAGGGGTTCCACCCAAGCGCATGGTGATGCTGGCGATGACCGCCGGCGGAGCAGTCGCCGGACTCGTCGGCATGGTCGAGATCCTCAGCCGCAGCCACCGCTACGACCAGAACTTCCCGCCGGGTCTCGGCTTCGCGGGCATTGCGGTCGCCCTCCTCGGTCGCAACAACGCCGCCGGCATGGCGTTCGCAGCCATGCTGTTCGCGTTCATGGACAGCTCGTCGAGCATCCTGCAGGTGACGGGCTCTGCAGCCCCGGAGATCGTGGTGATCATGCAGGGCGTGATCCTGCTCACCGCGGTCGTGTCCTACGAGTACGTGCGCCGCATACGCGAACGCGAAGAGGTCCGATTGGCCTCCTTGGCCATCGCGGGAGGCGACGAATGAGCGCCCCTACCTTCGCAATCCAAGCGAAGATGCAATCCCTGCCGGCCTGGGCGCGCTACGCCCTCTATGCCGCCATCGGCGTGTTCGTCCTCGCGCTCGTAGAGTCGGTCGAAGGCGGTGACGTCTCCCGGTTGACCGCCGACAATGCGTCTCGCGCCATGCTGCGCTGGAGCATTCCGATCCTGTTGGCCGGTCTGGGTGGCCTGTACTCCGAGCGCGCCGGCGTCGTGAACATCGGGCTCGAGGGGATGATGATCCTCGGCACCTGGTTCGGCGCCTGGGGCGCGCTCGAATGGGGCCCGTGGGCGGGCGTGCTCGTGGGCATCGCCGGCGGCTCGCTCGGGGGCCTCCTCCACGCTGTCGCCACGGTGTCGTTCGGCGTCGACCACATCATCTCGGGCGTAGCCATCAACATCATCGCTCCCGGGACCACAACGTTCCTTTCCAGCGAGGTCTTCGGCAACCGGACCCAGTCGCCGAGCGTCCCCGGCGTCGGCACCTTCACGATGCCGGTCCTCGCGGGGGGAGACCTCTTCGGGGCATCGACGCCCGACGTGTTGGGGTCGATGCGCGACTGGGACCTGTTCTTCGTCTCCGATGTCGCCGGCTTCGCGCGGGGATTCATGAGCGGCCTTTCGTTGATGGCCCTGCTCGCGCTGGCGTTGGTTCCGCTCACCGCATGGATCGTGTGGCGGACCCGATTCGGGTTGCGCCTGCGTATCGCCGGCGAACACCCGATGGCCGGTGAATCCCTCGGCGTGGACATCATCCGGCAGAAGTACGTCGGCGTCATGATCTCCGGCGGCTTCGCCGGCATGGCCGGGGCGTTCATCTCCCTCGAGCTGGCGGATTTCTACCAGGAGGGACAGACCCAGGGCCGGGGCTACATAGGGCTCGCAGCACTGATCTTCGGCAACTGGAGACCCGGTGGCATCCTCGTTGCCGCGCTGTTGTTCGGGTACCCGTTCGGCATCGCCTTGCGGGACCTCGACGGATCGTCGACCCACGCGTTGCTGCTGGTCGTTGCCGTCGCTCTCGGGGCGGTCGCGATCTGGGCCTGGCGGCGCCGCGCCAGGATCGACACGAGCCTGGCCGTCGGACTGTTCGCGGCGATGGTGCTCTGGTACGTGCTCTCGGACACCGCCCCTGACTGGCTGCCCAACGCCATGCCCTACGTTGTCGTGCTGCTCGTGTTGGTGTTCGCCCGGCAGCGGCTCCGGATGCCTGCCGCCGATGGCCAGGTGTACCGCAAGGGCGAGACCTGAGCCGCACCTGGTTCGATCGACCAGTGGGCTCCTAGGCTGAGGACATGTTGACCGACCCGCAGCGCCAGGCCTTCGCCGACGACGGCGTGCTGGTCGTCCCCGGCGTCTACACCGACGATGAGTGTGACGCGCTGCGGCGGCGCGCCGGGGAGCTGATCGAAGGGTTCGAACCCGCCGACGTGTCGGTGTTCTCGACCACCGAGCGAATCCAGAACGACGACGAGTACTTCCTGAGCTCGGGCGACAAGATCCGGTTCTTCTTCGAGGACGACGCATTCGACGACGACGGCCACCTCACCGCCCCCAAGGGCGAGGCGGTCAACAAGATCGGCCACGCCATGCACGACCTCGACCCCGTCTTCTCGGCGTTCTCCCGCAAGCCGGCAGTCGCCGAGATCGCATCGGACGTAGGGTTCGTCGACCCGAAACTGCTGCAGTCGATGTACATCCTCAAGTCCCCGCGCATCGGTGGTGAGGTCGTGTGGCACACCGACCACCCCTACCTGTGGACCGAACCCTGCACCGTCACCGGCTTCTGGGTCGCGCTCGAGGATGCCACGGTCGACAACGGCTGCCTCTGGGCGCTTCCCGGCCTTCACCACCTGCCGCCCAAGGAGCGCTTCCGGCGAGCGTCCGACGGCTGCTCGGCGTGGAACGAGGTGCTCGACCCGACACCGTTCCCGGTCGAAGAGGGTGTCCCCCTCGAGGCAGCGAAGGGCACCCTCGTGGTGCTCCACGGGCTGCTCCCCCACTGGTCGGCGCCGAACCGCTCGGAGCGGTCCCGTCACGCCTACGCCCTGCACGTCATCGACGGCACCGCGCACTATCCCGACGACAACTGGCTGCAGCGGGCCCCCGACCTCCCGCTCCGCGGCTTCCACTGAGGCTCGATGCACGTCCACCTCGACACTGTCGGCGGTATCGCGGGCGACATGTTCCTGGCCGGGTGTCTCGACACCTGGCCCGAGCTTGCCGACGGCCTCGAGTCGGTCATGCGGTCCGCGGGGCTGCCCGGCGACTGGCAGGTACGCCTGCTCCCCGGCCACTCCCACGGCATCGCCGGCATGCGGGTCGCCGTCGTCGGTCCGTACCCCGAGGAGGAACACCTCCACCACGGTGATCACACCGGCGTCTGGCGCGAGCTGCGCACGCGGCTGCAGGCGGCCGACCTGCCCAACGGCGTGCGAGCGCGCGCCATCGACATCTTCGGGCGCCTCGCCGCAGCGGAAGCGGCCGTCCACGGCGTCGACATCGACGAGGTGCACTTCCACGAGCTCGCCGACTGGGACTCCGTGGCCGACATCGTCGGGGCCGCCTGGTGCATCGAGCAGTGCGGGGCGACCGAATGGTCGGTGTCGCCGCTTCCCCTCGGGGCGGGCACGGTACGCACCGCGCACGGCATGCTGCCGATTCCGGCACCCGCGGTGGCCCGGCTCATCACCGGTATGGCGGTCGTCGACGACGGGATCGGCGGCGAACGGGTGACCCCGACGGGCGCGGCGATCGTCGCGCATCTCCAGCCGCAGACCACGGGGCCGAGCGGCGGCACCGTCGTTGCCAGCGGGCACGGCCTCGGCACACGCCAGCTCCCGGACCGACCGAACCTCCTTCGGCTCATCGCGTACGACGACACGGCGCCGGGCACCGGGTGGACCACCGGTACCGTCAGCGTCCTCACCTTCGAGATCGACGATCAGAGCCCCGAGGACCTCGCTGCGGGTCTCGACCTGCTCCGCCTGATCGACGGCGTGCTCGACGTCACGCAGAGTTCCGTCCATGCCAAGAAGGGGCGACTCGGCGTACGGGTCCAGGTGCTGTGCCGACCGGACCGGCGCGACGACGCGATCAGGGCCGCTTTCGAGCAGACCACGACCATCGGCTTGCGCTGGCACGACGAACAACGCGCCGAGCTCGTGCGTGGAGTCGTCGAACGCAACGACATCGCCGGGAAGACCGCTGTCCGGCCCGACGGGACGATCACGGCCAAACCCGAACTCGATAGCATTGCCGCAGTCACCGCAAGCCAAGCCGAGCGCAACGCCGCCCGGCGCACGTTCGACGACGCAGGGACCGAGACGCCATGACCGACACGTCCGACCCGATCCGGCAGGTCGCCGACGCGCTGACCTCGCTCGGCTCGGTCGCGGTGGCCGTCAGTGGCGGGGTCGACAGTATGACCCTCGCCCACGTGGCCCACCGGACCATCGGACACCACGCCGTGATGTACCACGCCGTGTCGGCTGCGGTGCCCGGCGAGGCGACGCTGCGGGTTCGGCGTCATGCCGAGCACGCCGGCTGGAACCTCGAGGAGCTCGACGCCGGCGAGATGCGCGACGAGCGCTATCTCGCCAACCCGGTGGATCGTTGCTTCTGGTGCAAGACCGATCTCTACGACCGCATCGCCCGAGCCACCGATGCGGTGATCGTGTCGGGCACCAACATCGACGATCTCGGCGACTACCGGCCGGGACTCCGCGCTGCAGACGACCACAAGGTCCGCCATCCGTACGTCGACGCCGGCGTCGACAAGTCAGGGGTGCGCGCAATCGCCCGCGAGCTCGGCCTCGACGACCTCTCCGAGCTGCCCGCAGCGCCCTGCTTGTCCAGCCGCATCGAGACCGGGATAAGGGTCACGCCGCACCGGCTGTCGACCGTCGAACGTGTCGAACAGCTCTTGCACGACCGTGTCGGTGACCGGTACGACGTGCGCTGCCGCATTCGGGCGAGCGGGGTCGTCATCGAGCTCGACCGCGCGTTGGTCGCCGACGCCGCAACCCGCCACGGGCCTGCGGTCCGGGCGCTGCTCGCCGAGCTGGACCGTCACGACGAGGTCTCCTTCGAGCCGTACCGGAAGGGCAGCGCGTTCCTCAGGGTCGTCGAGACGTGAGCCCCGACGACGACATCCAGTTCGACCACGCGCGTGCCGATCGGATCGGGCTGCCCGAGGCGGTCTACGCCGAGGGCAAGTCCACCGACCAGCTCCGCTCACTGGTACTGGGCGCAGCCGAACGGGCCACACCGCTGCTCATCACCCGCCTCGAGGCCACCGCGCACGAAGCGCTGGGGCCCGAGGTCCGCGTCCACCTGGACTTCGACCCGCTGTCGGGCACGGCGTTCGTCAACGCGCCGCCGCCGCCGGGACCCGAACGCGTTGCCGTGGTGTCCGCAGGTACGGTCGATCTGCGCACCGCCCGCGAGGCCACTCGGACCCTCGCCTTCCATGGCGTCGGCTCCCGGCTCGTCGCGGACGTCGGCGTCGCCGGAATCTGGCGGCTGCTCGATCGAGCCGACGAGATCGCCCGGTTCCCGGTGGTGATCGCCGTGGCCGGCATGGAGGGCGCGCTCTTCAGCGTTCTCGCCGGCCTCGTGCCTGGAGTCATGATCGCCGTGCCCACTTCGCATGGGTACGGCGTCGCCGAGCATGGACGCCTGGCGTTGCATGCAGCGTTGTCGAGCTGCGCTCCCGGCGTCGTTGCCTGCAACATCGACAACGGGTACGGCGCCGCATGCGCTGCGCTTCGGGCATTGCGCCTGAGCAACTGAGTCGGGCCGGGCCTCCTCAGACGGCGTGACCGCGCGCGATCATTGGCGAGGGGTCGAGCGTGAGCACATCGTCGACCGGCTCCCACCGCAGCATCGTCGAACGTGGCTCACCCGGATCGATGACGGGATGGTCGACCCGGTAATGGCTCCCCCGGGACTCCTCGCGCTCGAGCGCGCCGCTGAGGACCGCCGACGCCACCACGATCATGTTGCGACCGATCAGGCTCCGCCCGAGAGCAGGTGCCATCGATGCGACCGTCGCCAACCCCGCTCGCAGGCCGGCCTCGTCGCGGACCAGCCCGGCGACGTCCCACATCACGCGGCGGAGCGCATCCATCTCGGCGGGGTCGTCGTCGCGAACCTCCAACGCGCCTCGCGGCATCACCACTTGTCCCTCCGACCTGGCGGTGTTCGCGTCGCGGGCAATGGCTGCGGCCACCCGGGCGCCGAAGACCAAGCCCTCCAGCAGGGAGTTGCTGGCCAACCGATTCGCCCCATGGAGACCGGTCGACGCGACCTCGCCGCACGCGTACAACCCGCCGAGCGAGGTGCGTCCGTCGCCGTCGGTTCTCACGCCGCCCATGTGGTAATGCTGCGCGGGCGTGATCGGCAACGGCTCCCGGGCCGGATCGAGACCGGCTCGTCGCGCCGATGCGACCGCGGTGGGGAACCGCTCGGCCAGATCGGCGATGTGGCGCAGGTCGAGCAACGCCGGACCCGATCGAAGGACGCGCCAGTTCGCGCGGGCGACGACGTCGCGCGGGGCTAGCTCTGCATCCGGATGCACGTCGGTCATGTAGCGGTACCCGTTGCTGTCGAGCAGGTGGGCCCCGGCGCCTCGCAAGGCCTCGGTGAGCAGCGGGCGGGGATCGAGGTCGGTGTCGAGCGCGGTGGGGTGGAACTGCACGAGCTCGGGATCACGGATCACGGCTCCCGCCCGCAGCGCCATGGCCAGACCGTCCCCGGTGGCCTCCGGTGGGTTCGTGGTCGCTGCGTACAGCCTTCCCATCCCACCCGTGGCGAGCACGACGCACTCAGCGCCGATGACCACCGGCCGTCGGTCGATGTCGAGCACGAGCACGCCGCAGACTCGGTCGTCGCGACGAACGAGGTCGACGGCAACGGTGTCCTCGTAGAGAGCGATGTCAGCACGGGCAAGCACGGCGGACCGGAGGGCGCGCATGATCTCCGCACCCGTTGCGTCTCCATTGGCGTGCACGATGCGATGCACGGAATGGCCGGCCTCACGGCCGAGCAGGAGGTTCCCATCGGCATCGGTGTCGAAATCCGCTCCCAGGTTCCGCAACCAGGCGATCATCGCCGGTCCCCCGGTCGTTGCAGCCTCGACGGCGACGGGGTCGGAGAGGCCTCGCCCCGCGACCAGGGTGTCGGCGCCGTGCGCAGCTGCCGCATCGTTTGGCGCGATCGCGGCGGCGACGCCGCCTTGGGCCCAACGGCTCGAGCCCTCTCCGAGGGAGGTCTTGGTGACGACGGCGCAGTCGCCGACGCGCAGCGCTGCGGTGAGCCCGGCGATGCCGGACCCGATCACCACGACACGGTGGTGCCGGACCAAGATTGGCGACCTGACGTTCACCCGACGGCCAACATCGCCTCGAGCGCCGCCCGCGCGCCGGCCGCAACGTCGGCCTCCACGTGCACCTCCACCTCGAGATTCTCGAGGGCGGTGCGGATGTTGTGGACCGTGATCCGCTTCATGTGGGGGCACATGTTGCACGGCCGGATGAACTCGGTCGCCGGCGCCAGTTCGGCGACGTTGTCGGCCATCGAACACTCCGTCACCATGGCCACCTTGGCGGGCTGCTCGTCACGGAGCCAGTTGCTCATACCGGAGGTGGAGCCCACGTAGTCGGCCTCGGCGAGCACATCACCGGGGCATTCCGGGTGGGCGATGATCTTCAGCCCGGGGTGACCCTGACGCAGCGCGGCCAGCTCCGCACCCGTGAACCGCTCGTGGACCTCGCAGGCGCCCTCCCAAAGGACGATCTGCTTGGTCGTCTGCCCGGCGACCCACGCGCCGAGGAATCGATCCGGGGTGAAGATGACGCGATCGGCATCGAGGGATTCGACCACGGCGAGCGCGTTCGACGAGGTCACGGTGATGTCGGAGGCAGCCTTGACCGCAGCCGAGGTGTTCACGTAGGTGACGACCGGTGCGTCGGGGTACTGGGCACGCAACACGGCGATGTCAGCGGGCGTGATGGATTCGGCGAGCGAGCAGCCCGCGCGCGCATCGGGGATGAGCACGGTCTTGTCGGGGCTCAGGATCTTCGCGGTCTCTGCCATGAAGTGCACCCCAGCCATGACAATGACGTCGGCATCGGTCTGCGCGGCGAGGCGAGCAAGCTGCAGGGAGTCCCCGCGGAGGTCGGCAACTCCGTGGAAGATGTCCGGCGTCATGTAGTTGTGTGCGAGGACGACGGCGTTGCGCGCCTGTTTGAGTTCCTCTATCTCGGCGATGATCGGTTCGAGGATCGTCCGTTCGATGTCGGGCACGATTCCCTCGAGTCGAACCCCGACGGGGATCAGCGAACGGGGTGTGGCGGTGGCGGGCATGGGCACCGAGCTCCTGCTGTCGGGGTCGATCCAGGCCGACCCATATGCTCTGTGTGAGCATATTAGTCCCAAGCCTACCCACCGTGTCCATCGCCTGCGCATTCGCGCCGCGATGGCGCAGGGCACCGCTGACGACGACGAGATTCCGGTGCGGTGGGAGCCCTCAGCGGTACGGCTGGCCCAGCCCGGGTCGCGAGCGCTCGAGCTGCACCTCGGGCCGGTACCGGAACAACTCGGCCGGACGACCGCCACGGGCGGCGCGCTCCCCCGTGCCCTCGACGAGCCCCGACCGCTCGACGAGACGCCGGAAGTTCTGCTTGTGCAGTCGCACTCCGGCCAGGGCTTCCACACAACGCTGAAGCTCGAGGAGGGTGAAGGTCTCGGCCAGGAGTTCGAAGACAACCGGACGGTACGTGAACTTCCCCCGGATACGACCCAGAGCCGTCGCCGCCACGCGTCGGTGGTCGAACGGCATGGCCTGGCCCACCACCTGCTCGGGGACTGGATTGCCGAAGTCCTGGTAGTGCTCGGCGATCAGCCCGGCCTCGTAGAGCAACTCGTAACGCTCGAGCACACGAATGCCGTCCCAAGGATCGCCGAACGCGATGGCTACGCGCTCAGGACGTCCCGGCGCAGCGGCAGCCCACGAAGCGAGCGGCGCGGTGATTTCCGCCAATACCGGCGGCGGTCCGTCCCGGTGGTCCTCCCACGGCAACAGTCCGTACCAGTCGATCCAGCGGGCTTCGGGAAAGGGGGCCGTCTCCTGCACCAGCGCCAGGTAGGCGACCGAGACCGCTCTGGCGCCCGCAGCCGACGGACGCCGACCCGCATCGCCGAACGTGTACAACTGCTCGACGTAGCGGACCTCGATACCCGTGAGCTCGTTGATGGCGCGTCGCATGCCACGATCGAGAGTCTGGTCACCCGCGACATCGAGCGGAGCCGAGGGAATCGACGGCTGGACCGCAGCGCCCTGCGCTTTGCCGAGCCCTCCATCGTGGTCCGCGACCGCATCGACGAGCAGCAACCGGGGTACGTCGTTGGTCACCGCAACGATCACGGCGTCGAGGCTCAGCAGAATGCGATCGTCACCGTTGCCCACCAGCGCGAGCGTAGTAGGAAGCCAGCAACTCCCCGGGGAAACCGGAAGCCACAGCGACGCGGAAATGCGCCGAGCGGCCGGTGCTTCCGAGACCGGCCACGGCGGACCCACTCCGACCGCGGCGGTAGGGTGATCCCCCATGCGATCCAGCGATCTCTCCCAGCTCGAAGCACTCGGCGCGGGACCCTTGCCGCCCCAGCGCAAACTCGAGGTCATCCACCTCGATACCCCAGCAGCCATCGACATCTGCTTCACCACGAGTGAGCTCATGGCGCACTGCCCGGTCACCCACCAGCGCGATCTGTACGAGGCGACGTTCGCCATCACCGGCACGGCGACGCTGGAGTCGAAATCACTCAAGCTCTACCTGGCGTCGTGGGACGAGGAGCGCATCCTCGCCGAGGACCTCGCGAACAGCATCGCCGACGACCTCGCCGCCGCCCTCGGCGACGCCGGAGCGCGCATCTCGGTCACGCTCGACCAGAACATCCGCGGCGGCATCGCAATCTCGGTGACCGCGACCCGGGCGCACTGAGCAACGCACGGGTCAGCTTCACCGAGGCGCCGCCACCCCACCGAAGGTTGCCGGTCAGGGCACTAGCATTCCGCCATGAGCGTGCCCACGATCGACGAGATCCGCGAAGCCCCCAAGGTGTTGCTCCACGACCACCTCGATGGCGGATTGCGGCCGACCACCATCATCGAGCTGGCAGAGGAAACGGGCTACGACGGCCTCCCCACGACCGACCCCGACGAACTCGCCGCGTGGATGGCACGGGGCGCAAACCGGCTCGATCTGGAGCTGTATCTGGAGACGTTCGCCCACACCGTCGGGGTGATGCAGACCGCAGACGCGTTGCACCGGGTGGCCCGCGAGTGCGCCGAGGACCTTGCCGCTGATGGTGTCGTCTACGCCGAGGTGCGTTTCGCGCCAGAGTTGTCGGTCGAACGTGGGCTCTCGCTCGACGAGGTCGTCGAGGCGATCGTGGCCGGCTTCGACGAAGGCAGCCGCGGGCGCGGCATACGAATCGGAGCGCTCCTCACCGCGATGCGCACGGCGGCGCGGAGCCTCGAGGTTGCCGAGCTGGCCGTCCGGCATCGCTATCGCGGCGTGGTGGGCTTCGACATCGCCGGGGCCGAGGCCGGGAACCCGCCCACACGCCATCTCGACGCGTTCCAGTACATCCAGCGTCAGAACTTTCACTTCACCATCCACGCCGGCGAGGCCTACGGGCCCCCCTCGATCTGGGAAGCGATCCAGTACTGCGGCGCCGAACGACTGGGGCACGGCGTCCGCATCGTCGATGACATCTCGACGGCGCCTGATGGCACCGTCGAGCTAGGACTGCTCGCGGCGTACATACGCGACCGCCGCATTCCCCTCGAGGTGTGCCCGAGCTCCAACGTGCACACCGGCGCCGCTCCCTCCATCGCCGAACACCCGATCGGAGCGCTCGCCGACCTCCGGTTCCGCGTCACGGTCAACACCGACAATCGGCTCATGTCGCAGACTTCGCTCAGCCGGGAGATCGCGCTGTGCTGCGAGGCCTTCGATTGGGACTGGACCGAGATCCGTCTGCTCACGATCAACGCGATGAAGAGCGCGTTCATCGCGTTCGACGAACGCCTCGAGATCATCGAGAACATCATCAAGCCCTGGTACGCGCAGCGCATCGCCGCCGCCACGCCATGACCACGATCAGCACGATCGGGTTGGACGCCGACGACACTCTTTGGGAGTCGGAGGTGCACTTCGTCGATGTGGAGGATCGGTTCAGGGCGCTGATCGCGCGCTATGACCCGTCGCGGGACATCCAGGAACATCTGCTCGCCGTCGAACAGCGCAACCTCGAGGTGTTCGGCTACGGGGTGAAGTCGTTCACCTTGTCGATGATCGAGACCGCGATCCAACTCACCGACGGCGCCGTTCATGCCGACGACGTCCACCGCATCGTCGAATGGGGCAAGGAGATGATGCATCATCCTGTCGCGCTTCTCCCCGGGGTCCGAGACACCGTCGATGCGCTACGCGACGAGTACCAGCTCGTGATCATCACCAAGGGCGACCTCCTGCACCAGGAAGCGAAAGTGGCGCAGTCAGGGCTCGCCGATCTCGTCGACGGCGTCGAGGTCGTCTCCGAGAAGGACGCGAGCTCGTACCGCCGCGTGCTGCAACGCCACGACGTCGACGCGCAGCAGTTCGTCATGGTGGGCAACAGCGTGCGCAGTGACGTGTTGCCAGTGCTCGAGATCGGTGGCCGGGCCATCCACATTCCTGCCGGGAGCACCTGGCAGTACGAGCTCGACCACCACGGGACGCCAGAAACCCACGGCTACGAGACACTCGACAACATCACCGAACTGCCCCGCATGCTGTCGCAGTGGTCATGACCGACCCGATGGTCATTCCCTCGACCGAGGTCGCCGACGCGCTCGCGACTGGCACGCCCGTCGTGGCGCTCGAATCGACGGTCTTCTCCAACCTCGGGCTCCCCAGCCCAGCGAACGCCGAGGCACTCTGGCGCTGCCTTGCCGCAGTGCGTTCTGGGGGTGCGATCCCAGCGGTCACCGCGATCGTCGACGGGACGCCGCGTCTGGGCCTCGACGAGCACGAGTACCAGAGCATCCTCACCTGCACCGCCAAGACGGCCTCGCGCGATCTGCCGCTTGCGGTTGCCGAACGACTCCCGGTCGGGGTGACGACCGTTTCGGCTTCCCTGGCCATCGCCCATGCAGGAGGCGTCGAGGTCTTCGCAACCGGCGGTATCGGTGGCGTACACCGGGGAGCCGAGGCGACCGGCGATGTGTCGGCCGACCTGCCGGCGCTCGCAGCGCATCCCGTCGTGTGCGTGAGCGCCGGGGCAAAGGCCTTTCTCGATCTCGCCCGGACGCTGGAGCTGCTCGAAACCCTCGGTGTGCCGGTGCTCGGATGGCACACCGACGAGTTCCCCGCCTTCTACCTCCGCACCAGCGGCCTTCCCGTACGTCGTGTCGATGACGCGGCGACCGTGGCGCGGGCGATGCGGGCTTCACGCGCGCTGGGACGCCCGCAGGGGGTGCTGGTGACACCCCCGCTCCCCGAAGCCGATGCGCTCGACGACGCCCTCGTCCGGGCGGCGATCGACGAGGCGCACCGCGAGGCCAGAGCGGCCGGGGCCACCGGTCCGGCAGTGACGCCGTTCATCCTCGATCACATCTCGGCAGCGACCGACGGACAGAGCATCCCGGCGAATCTCGCCCTTGCCGAACACAACGCGTCCGTCGGGGCGGCCATCGCCGTCGCGCTCGCCGCTGTCGGCTGAAGCGCGGCCAACTGATCAGGCGCCCGCAGCACCCTTGCGTCGGTCGAGACGGTCGGCGCCGGCGTCGACCCCGGGGAGCTGCGGCTGGGCGACCCCCCGAAAGCGGGCCAACGCATCGAGCGCATAGTTCTCGACTTCGCTCCAGTCCCTTGCTCGCTTGCCCGACATCCCGCGATTGTAAGGCTGGTCGAAGATCACGACATCGCGCCCGTCGGCCTGGAAGGCCTCGATGTTGTGCGGGCCGTCGTCGACGTACAGGTCGGCGTCGATTGCACCCTTGGCGCCGATGAAACACAGGTCACGGTAGGGAATCTTCGCCCGGTCCAGCCACGCAGCAGTGTCGCCGGCGGCAATCGCGTGCCCCCAGTTCACGTAGAGCCGGTGACTGATGATGCGAATCCACACGCCCTCGTCGGAGAGTCGCCAAAGGGTCTCCGCCGCGCCGTCGATGACGGCCATGTCGCGGAACATGCGGTACTCGACGACGGCCTTTTCGTGGAGACGATCGAAGTCGTCACTGGTGAGGTCCCACTCGGCGAATCCCCAGCTGCGCTCGAGCGGGAGCGACTCGGGCTCGACGCCCCGCTCAGCGGCAACGATCTGACGAAAGATCAGATTGTGGTCACCGCACACGCCATCGAGATCGACTCCGAGAACGAATGGTCGGTCGATTGCCTGGCCTCCTCGTGCGCATCCTGTGCCGGCACTGCGGGACGATAGCCGAGCACCCATTGGCTGCCGGGTACCGCCGTTTGGGGCATGCTGGGGTGGTGCCGATCACCGTCGTCGATCATCCCGTCGTAGCCGAGCGGCTCACCTGCCTGCGCGACCGGACCACGAAACGGGCCGAGTTCCGCCGCAACCTCCAGGAGTTGTCGCGGTTCCTGCTCTATGAAGCACTGCGCGACCAGGCCGCTGTCGCGGTCGACATCGACACGCCGATGGGGCCGGCGCATGGTGTTCAGATCGCCGACCCACCGATCATCGTGCCGATCCTGCGGGCCGGTCTCGGAATGCTCGACGCAGCCCTCGAGCTGCTCCCGAACGCTCGCGTTGCCTTCGTGGGAGCGCGACGAAACGAGCAGACCCTGCTACCCGACGCCTATCTCAACACGATTCCCGATGATCTCGGTGGCCGGCGCGCGCTGGTGATCGATCCGATGTTGGCGACCGGTGGGTCGCTGGCGCACACGTGCGCCCTGCTCGAGCAGGCGAACGTGGGGCACATCACCGTCGTGTGCGTGCTCGCCGCTCCCGAGGGTGTCGCCGCGACCGAAGCCCTCGGACGCGATCTCACGATCTTCACCGCTGCGGTCGACCGGGGCCTCAACGATGTCGCGTTCATCGTGCCCGGTCTCGGCGATGCCGGCGATCGCCAGTTCGGTCTCGCCTAGCACCCGACGGTGCCCGACCCCCACCTCTGCACACCATGCACCCGCCACAGAACTCGACCGGCCCCCGCAGGGCCGGCGGGAGTCAGCCGAGCAGGTCCGCAGCGACTTCGGCGAGCGACACCTGCGGGCGCGCGCCGACGTGGCTGATCGCCTCTGATGCCGCGAGGGACGCGAGCGCCCCACAAGTGGGCAGGTCGAGACCGCGGGTGTACCCGAACAGGAATCCCGACGCGTAGAGATCACCGGCGCCAGTGGTGTCGACAACTTGATCGACGGGCGCTGGGGCAACCTCGATGCGGTCGTCGGGGGTGACGAGAATCGAGCCCAGGGCGCCGCGGGTGATGCAGCCCACCTCCACCCGTCCCTGGAGCATGTCGAGCGCAGCTTCGAGGTCGCAGCCATAGAGCGTCTCGAGCTCGTGTTCGTTGCCGAACAACACGTCGATCGGACCATCGACGAGCTCGAGCCATTCGCTGTGGTGCCGCTCGACGCAGAACGTGTCCGACAAGGTGAACGAGACCTTCCTGCCCGCGCCCTTCGATGCCTCCACCGCCTTGCGGATCGCCCGCTTGGAGACCTCCATGTCCCAGATGTAGCCCTCGCAGTACAAGACGTCGGCCGCGGCGACGAGATCGACGTCGACATCGACGGGGTCCAAGATGGCGCTGATGCCGAGGAAGGTGTTCATCGTGCGCGCCGCGTCGGGCGTCACCACGATGAGCGAGCGCGCCGTCGGCAAGCCCTCCGTGCCGGGAGCCACGTCGTAGTGGACGCCCACGGCCCGCACATCGTGCGCGAACACGTCGCCGAGTTGATCGTTGCGGACCTTCCCGATGTAGGCCGCTTTCCCACCGAAGGAGGCCAGCCCGGCCACGGTGTTCGCGGCAGAACCACCGGACAACTCGATGGCCGGGTTCATCGCGCCATACAGCTCGATGGCACGTTCGGCATCGATCAGCGTCATCGATCCCTTGACCAGCTCGAACCGGTCGAGGAAGTCCTCACGCTCTTGGCTGATCACATCGACGATGGCATTGCCGATGCCGACGACGTCGTACCGGTGGTGGGTCATGGAGGTCCTCCGTTCGTGAGCTGATTCGAACGGGAAGCGCCCGCCACGGCCTGCCACGCTACCGGCTCCCCCGTCGGGGCCGATCACCGGGCTTCGGTCCTGGAGCGGGCGGTCGGGGTTGTACCATCCAGCCCACCCCCACAACGAGCGATCAGGAGCGACCGTGACCGCCACGATCAACGAGCACCGCCTGCCGAGGGCGGTGGCTCCCCGTCACTATTCGCTGGCCCTGCAGCCCGACCTCGAGTCGTTCTGCTTCACCGGTCGGGTGGACATCGATGTCGACGTGGTCGAACCGACGCGGCGCGTCATCCTCAACGCTGCCGAGCTCGCGGTCCAAGAGGTGACCGTGACCGTCGAGGGCGCGAGCCTAGCGGTCGCGTTCTCGCTCGACGAACTGCGCGAGCGCCTCGTTCTCGAGCTCGACGCCGACCTTCCCACCGGCGCATGCCACGTGTCGATCACCTTCACCGGCACCCTCAACGACAAGCTCCGGGGGTTCTACAGGAGCACCTTCACCGACGGCGACGGGGCCCGGCACACCATCGCGACCACCCAGTTCGAGTCGACCAACGCCCGCCGCGCGTTCCCGTGTTGGGATGAGCCCGATCGCAAGGCCACCTTCGACGTCGAGCTCGTGATCCCCGAGGACCTGTTCGCGGTGTCGAGCGGACCGGAGACCTCGCGGGTGCCGCTCGGCGACGGCCTGGAGCGGGTCACGTTCGGCCGCACGATGGTGATGTCGACCTACCTACTGGCGTTCGTGGTGGGCCCCCTCGAGGCAACGCCGGTAGTCGACGTCGACGGTGTGGCGCTGCGTATCGTCCACCCGCGCGGCAAGGGTCACCTCACGTCCTTCGCTCTGGCAGCCGGGGAGTTCGCGCTGCGCCACTTCAGCGACTACTTCGCCATCGCCTACCCTGACAAGAAACTCGACCTGGTCGCCATTCCCGACTTCGCCTTCGGCGCGATGGAGAACCAAGGGTGCGCGACCTTTCGCGAGATCCTGCTCCTGATCGACCCCGACAGCAGCACCCAACCCGAACAGCAGCGCGCCGTCGACGTGATCGCCCACGAGATCGCCCACATGTGGTTCGGCAACCTCGTGACCATGGGCTGGTGGAACGGCATCTGGTTGAAGGAGGCGTTCGCGACGTTCTGCGAAACCCACGCCTGTGCCGCGTACCGACCCGACTGGGAGCCGTGGACCAATTTCGGACTCGCGCGTAGCGCCGCTTTCGACATCGATGCCTTGCTGAACACCCGACCGATCGAATTCGAAGTCGTCTCTCCGGCCGACGCCGAAGCCATGTATGACGTGCTCACCTACGAGAAGGGAGGCGCGGTCGTCCGCATGCTCGAGCAGTATCTCGGCGAGCCCGAGTTCCGCGCCGGCATCCGGCACTACCTGCTGACCCACAGCTACGCGAACACCGAGACCCATGATCTGTGGGACGCGATCGAAGCCACGAGCGGCGAGCCCGTCCGTCGCGTCATGGACGGATGGATCTTCAAAGGAGGCCACCCCCTCGTCACCGTCGCCCGGGTCGACGCCACCCATGTCGCGCTGCGGCAGGAGCCGTTCGGTTTCACCAACAGCGACAGCGACGCGCAATGGGATGTGCCGCTAGTACTGGGCATCCATACCGGCGGCGACGTCAGGCGGCAGTCGGTGCTGTTGAGCAGCGCCGAGACCACCGTCGAGGTCGGCTCGTACGACTTCGTGGTGGCCAATGCCGAAGGCAGCGGCTTCTATCGCGTGCGCTATGAAGGCGCGCTGCACGAGGCCCTGGTCACGAATCACGCGGCCATGGCCGCGATAGAGCGCTATGGCCTCGTCGACGATGCCTGGGCCGCCTTCGTCGCGGATCGAACACCGCTCTCGCAGGTTCTCGACATCATCGAGCGACTCGCGACCAACGAGACCGACCTGGCGGTGTGGCGGCGCATTGCCGGGGTGATCGACGGCGTGCATCACCACCTCGACGCAGGCGCGAAGCGGTCGTTCGCGCAACACGCCATTGCCATCGCCAATGCTGCGCTCGCCCGCATCGACTCGAGCGCCGAGGTGCTCCCCATGGGCGCCCAGGTCCGCGCCACGCTGTTCAAGATCACGGGCCTGCTCGGCGACCCCGACGCGGTCGCAGCTGCACGGGCCCTGCTCGACGACCGCGAAGCGGATCCCGAGATGCTCGCCGCTGCGGTGAACATCGTCGCCACGAACGGCGGGCGTGCAGACTTCGAGCGCTACGTGGTGGCCTACGAGTCGGCGCCGACGCCCCAGGACGAGCGCCGATACCTGTTTGCGTTGGCCGAGTTCCCCGGCGTCGAGGAGACGTCCGCGTTGTTGGCGATGATCGACGACGGGCGGGTACGCACCCAGGACGCGGCGTTCGTACTCGGGCACGGTCTGGCCAACGGGGCCACCGGGGAACAGGTCTGGCGCCACGTAGTAGCCACGTGGGACCAGCTGAACGACCGGCTTCCCTCGAACGCGTTGCCCCGCATGGTCTCGGGCATCACTGCACTCGCCGAGGAGACACTCGCAGCGCAGATCCGTACGTTCTTCGGCGACCACCCCCTACCACAGGCCGGCAAAACCCTGCAGCAGTACCTCGAGCGGTTGGACGTCAACGTCGGCGTTCGTCGTCGGGTGCGAAGCCAGCTGGGCTGACCGGGCCTCAGGCGCTGCCGGCAGCGAACGTGAGCGCATCGTCGAACGATGCGCCATCGGCAATGAGCTGGCGATACTGCATGACCTGGCGGGGGCGATTGAAGCCGAGCACGGCGACAAGGCGGTCGTCGCGACCGTAGATGGCGGCGAACTTCCGTTCCGCCACCGAACCCGAGACGACCTCGATGCGTTGGCCGGGTCCGCTGCGGCCGGCGAGCTGGATCTTCATGGCGTATTGGTCGGTCCAGAACCAGGGGATCGGCTCGTAGGCGAATTCGTCGAGATCGGCGTCGTCGCCGGCGAGCAGGCGGCGCGCTGCGTGACCGCCCTGATCGACGGCGTTGTCCCAGTGCTCGACGCGCATGACTTCGTCGAAGCGACGGTTGAGCCAGCGGGCGACGTCTCCGGCCGCGACGACACCGGGCGCCGCAAGGCAGGTCTCGTCGCACACCACCCCGTTGTCGAGGGTCAGGCCACTGCCTTCGAGCCACTCGGTGTTGGGGATCACGCCCACCCCGACGACCACGAGGTCCGCCGCAAGGACCGTGCCATCGGCGAGCACGACCTGTTCCACCCGCTCGCTGCCGATGAGCTCTTGGACACCGACGCCGACGCGGACGTCGACCCCCTGCTCGCGATGTGCGTCGATGATCACCGAACCCATTTCGACGCCGAGGACCCGCTCGAACGGTGCGGGGAGCGCCTCGACCATCGCGACGTCGAGACCGAGCGTCCGCAGCGACGCCGTGACCTCGGCGCCGATGAAGCCGGCGCCGACCACGACCGCGGCGCGGGCGCCTGCGTCGATGTCGGCTCGCAGCGCGGTCGCGTCGTCGATGGTGCGCAGCGCGTGCACCCCCCCGAGGCCCTCGGTGCCAGGCAGTCGGCGAGGGCGGGCACCGGTCGCGATGATCAACCCGTCGTACTCGAGCGTCGAGTCGCGTTCGAGGCGGACCTGTCGCGCGTCGAGGTCGAGACCGATCGCTCGCGTATCGAGGTGCCAGGTTGCGCCGAGCAGACGCTCAGTGTCGCTGTCGAGGAGGAAGGTCCGGTCGCGCTCCCAGGCACCGGTGAGGACCTGCTTCGACAGCGGCGGCCGGTCGTACGGCAGGTGGGGCTCCTCGCCGACGATGTGGAGCTCGCCGCCGTAGCCCTCACGGCGGAGCATCTCGGCCGCGCGGAGCCCAGCGAGCGACGCCCCGACAACCACGATTCGTTGCATGGCGCTCCCGCCTCAGAGTTCGAGGACGATCACGGTGACCGCCGCGCTGCGAAGGTGCGCGACGTCACTCCTCGACGATGGAGATTGCCTGCTTGGGGCAGCGCTGCACCGCATCGAGGACCTTGGCACGCAGGTTCTCGCTCGGCGTCTCGTCGAGGACGTAGAGGAAGTCGTCATCGCGTACTTCGAACACCTCGGGCGCGGCCTGCATGCAGATCGCGTTGCTCTCGCAGCTGTCGAAATCCACGACTACCCGGTATCCCACTGTGGTCCTCCCCTGTGCTGGTCTGGCGACTGCGCCAGGGTAGTGCATGTCCCCGGGTCAGCGCTCTGCGCAGCTTCCCTGTGGCCCGGCGCGAGCGGCAACGAGATCGTCGTCGATGACCTCGATGGCCCCAGGCTGCCGCTCCACCTCGTAGAGCCAGACACTCACCCGGCGACACGCGGTTGCCGGCTCCTCCGGGGTTGCGGCCTCGTCGAACACGACGCGCACGGCCCACGGGAGATCGGTTTCGGCTGTGACCTCGTAGTGGACCTTCCCGACCCACGAATCGTCCCTGAAGTTCGCTTGGACGAAGTCCTGGAGCTGACGAGCCAGCTGATCGGGATCGACGCGCTCGGCCCCGCCGGAGGTGGCGTTGTCGACGCCGCAGGCATCGGCCACGAAGGCGTCGAAACTCTGCCGAGCCGACTTCGCATCAGCGTCGAAAGCGGCAGCGAAGAGCTGATCGAGCGCGGCCGGGTCGATGTCGTTGAAGTCCCGCGCGAGATTGCGCAGTTGTTCCACTGCCGGGCGGATCTCCTTCGGTGAGACGGCCAAGAGGTCGTCGAGCGGCGCCGAGTCGGCGAGCCCACCGGTGAGGTCACCGGCCCCCTGGTCGATGAGCGAACAGAACGTCTCGATGTCGCCGTCGTCGTTGCCACCGCAGGAGGGGAGAAGCACCAGCACCACGAGACAGGCGAGCGCCCCTTTCGCAACCGCAGTCATGGCCGAATGGCATTCACGGTTTCGACCCCATGCTCAACGCCGACCTCGCGCCGCGAGGATGGTGCGCTCGGACATCAACGCGCGACCGGCCGACGCCCCGAGAAGGCGATGAGTCGGTCCACCGCACCGGGCCCCTCGGCATCGACCTCAGCCCCGTACCGGCCCGGGCTGCGAAGGGCATCACCCCGGCCGGCGAGCGAGGCGAGCGCCACTTCAGCCAACGCGGCGTCGATCCCGTGTTCGATACCGGCAGCGTCGGCGACGTCCCAGGCATGGACCATCGCATCGACGTACATCACGCCGAGGAGACGATCGATGGTCTGGTCGCCCATGAAGGTGGAGACCTCGCGATGGAGCACACCGTGATGATCGAGTGCGTCGAGGGTGGCTTCGATGGCGGCAGCGGCGCGCTCCTGCGGTTCCCCGAGCACTTGTGGCGCGTCGCCACCGGCAAGCGAACCCATGTAGCCCACCACCCCGATCGCATGATCCAAGACGTCGCGCGCCGTCCACCCCTCGCAGCACGACGGGTTGTCCCAGGCCTCCGGTGGCACCCTGCGGGCCACGGCGTCGAGCGTGTACAGGGAACGGGTGTAGCGCCGCAGGTTCTCACTCATGGCCGAACACTACCGAACGTGCAACGTACTGCGAGGCCGCTCCACCGCGACCGATGCCGACCACGACCCTGACGCGCAGTGGCGGACCCGAAGGCCCGCCACTGGTGGAACGAGGAGAGGGGTCCGCCGGACCCTACAAGGCGTCGGCGCCCTCTTCGCCGGTACGGATACGTACGAGACGCTCCACCGTCGACACCCAGATCTTGCCGTCACCGATCTTGCCGGTGCGGGCTGCGCCCATGACCGCATCGAGTGCCTTGTCGGCATCGGCGTCGGAAACGACGATCTCGAGGCGGCTCTTGGGGGTGAACGCAACCTTGTATTCGGTGCCGCGGTAGGTCTCGGTGTGGCCACCTTGACGACCGAACCCCTGCGCCTCGGTGACGGTCATGCCCTGGACGCCGAGAGCCGCGAGGGCTTCCTTCACCTCTTCGACCTGGTGGGGCTTCACGACTGCTGTGATGAGCTTCATTGTTGTTCCTTCGCTCGACGCCGCTCAGCGCGGACCTCGGTTGGTACCGCCGAGGCCCACTGGCACGGAGCGCGCTCCACGCCGCGACCTCGCAGCTTTGTTGTAATAGTACAGATAGCACAGTGTAGGAACCCGACAACGAACCGTCACTCGATATTTCGCAGAGATGTCGCCGATATTTTCGCTCGACGCCCCTCTCCCCCGATGATGGATCTCCATCACTTTGTACTATTGTTTCAATACATGAGTACAGCGCCAACGACGCGTCTACAGGTGCGCATCGACGACCGGGCACCCATTCCCCCGTTCGAACAACTCCGCGCTCAGATCGCGCTGCAGGTGTCGTCGGGCCGGCTCCGCCCGGGGAGCCGTCTTCCGACGGTCCGTGCGTTGGCCCGCCAGCTCGATCTCTCGGCGGGCACCGTCGCACGGGCATACCGCGAGCTCGAATACGCCGGCATCGTCGTCGGGCGCGGCAGGCAGGGAACGTTCGTGACCTCCGCCCCCCCGAACGCATTCACCACGATCGAGCGGCGTCGTCATCTCGCCGCAGCCGCCCGCCAGTTCGCCTCCGAAGCCCACCAACTCGGCGCGACGCCTGACGAGGCCATCGATGCCGTCGCTGCCGCGCTCGAGGCCGAGCCCGACGAAGCGGCAACCGGAGACTGACCTTGCGCGGGTCGCCCGCAGGACGAAGCCCCGGGGCCATATGACCCGGTGCGCTCACGGCGAGGACTCGTGGTCCGATGGACCGGCCACAACCGTTGGGACAGCTGAGCAGCCCTGGAGGCTCCTCCAGTGTCCCAACCGCGCCATCAGCCCAAGAGGCACCGCGTCACGCTCTGCGCCCTGGGCGTGGTGGCACTGACCGGCGCCGCCCTCGACTGGGCGCTGTGGCGTGACGTTCCCCCCGCTGATGCGCTGCGTTCGGCACCGGTCGCACCAGCCCCTGCTGCCGACCCGGACCCAGACGTGGACGGCGTCACCGCCGGCGGAAACACATCACCGGCGGATCTGGCGCTGGTGTCGATCGCGCCCACACCCGACCCGACACCGACCCCGGAACCCACCCCGACCCCGGAACCCACCCCGACCACGGAACCCGCCCCGACCACGGAACCCACGACGCCGGCACGATCGGCGGCGGTCCAGAGCTCCATCACGTCGCCGTCGACCACCCCGACGCGGTCCCCGGCGGCACCCACTCGTTCGGCAGCCGAGCGCGGGAACGAAGCGCTGGCGCGTCTCTCGTACCCGTGGACACAGACGCTACCGGGTTGGGTCATTTCCTTCGCCGACAGCGCTCGTGGCACCTGGGGCGTCACGAGCGCCGCCACTCGAACCATCGAAGTGCACATCGCTGCAACTGCCTCACCCGCGGCCATCGCTCGGGTCGTTGCCCACGAGCTCGGCCATGGCGTCGATGTGACCCGCAACCACACGAGTGATCGACGTGCCTGGGAGATCCAGCGTGAAATCGGCGACGACGTCCCCTGGTGGCCGACAGGAGGTTCGGACTTCGCGAGCGGCGCCGGCGACTTCGCCGAGTGCTTCGCCACCTGGCAGACCGGTTCGAATTCGCTGTCGGTGTTCGGCCCCTGCAGCCCTGACGATTTGGCGGTGCTCGCCTCCATGTCCTGACGCACAGAGGCGACTGCCGGCGCGGTCGCTGGGGTCGCCCCGAAGCCCTCGGGGTCAGCACTACTGTGAGCGCGTGGAGCTTTCCCCAGAAGTCTGGATTCCGGTCGTCTGCGGCGGCGCCGCAGTTGCGTTCGCCTTGGGCTGGGCGGTGCGAGCGCGACGCTCCCGCCGTCAGGCTCGAACGCTCGCTTCCCTGCATGCCGAGCTGGCGACCGCCGGCGCGGCGCGCGACGAAGCCTTGGCCGAGGTGAAGGCGCAGTCCGAAACGATCGACCGCCTCCACAACGAGCTGGCCGAGCGGCCGGCGGCGACCGAGACCGACCGGACGGGGGCGACTGCGCCCGACATGCTCAGTGTCCAAGAGGTCCTGGGACTGGAGGCGGAGCTCGCCACGCTACGCGTCGTCGCGGCCCGGACTCGAAGCCTCGAGGCACGCATCGCGGAGCTCGAATCGATGGCGGTGATCGACCTGCGGACCTCGGCCGACGAACACGCACGCTGAGCCCCCGCGATGACGCCAACCCGCCTGGCCCCGCGCCGGTTCATGGCGGCTCTCGCTGCGTTGGCCATCGCTGCGATCGCCAACGGCTGCGGCACCCATGCAACCGTCCCTTCAGCCGACGGGGGCACGCCGGCCGGGCCAACGGCGACGGCCGGCTCCACTGACCCAGCCGGCACCGCGACAGCGTTGCCCACGACACCGGTGCCGGGGCTCCCCACACCGGTTGCAGGTTCCGCGCCGCGGCGACTCGTCCCGAACGTACTCGAGGTCCTCCCCCACGACACCACCGCGTTCACCCAGGGGCTCCAGTTCGACGGGGGACGGCTCTACGAGAGCCGAGGCATGCGCGGCGAGTCCGCCATCACCGAGATCGACCCGGAAACCGGTGCCGTTGTTCGGTCCGCCCCCGTCGCCGCCACGTACTTCGCTGAAGGACTGGCGATCGTCGGCGACCGCGCCATCCAGCTGACCTGGCAGGCAGGTCTCGCCTTCGTCTACGACCTCGCAACCTTCGAGATCGTGGACACGTTCCGCTACGAGGGCGAGGGCTGGGGCCTGTGCTTCGACGGTCGTCAGCTGGTGATGTCGGACGGGTCGTCGACCCTCACCTACCGCGATCCGACGACGTTCACGCCTCTGCGCACCGTCACCGTCACGAACGCCGGCGTGCCCCTGACCTCCCTCAACGAGCTCGAGTGTGTCGGTACCCAGGTTCTGGCGAACGTCTGGAAGACCGACGCGATCGTGGTGATCTCAGACACGGGGATTGTCACCGACGTGATCGACGCGTCAGGCCTGCTCGACGGCATCGACGCGACCGGCGCCGACGTCCTGAACGGGGTCGCCTACGACCCGGTTTCGGGCACGTTCCTGATCACCGGGAAGTACTGGCCGGTGATGTTCGACGTCGTCTTCGAGCCATCGCCCTGACCCTGCGACGCCACGCGCAACAGCAGACCCACCTGAGTCACACAATGATGGTCTGCGGGTACCCGTCGACATCGGTGACCTCGTCGCCGAGGTGTTCGGCAACGCCCAGGGCCAGCCGACGCGCCGACCATGCGGCCGCCAACGCGTCGAGGACGTCGTCGATTGCACATGCCTGCGGTGCGGCGCTCAGCAACTCGTCGAGCTCGGCGACCTCCGGGCGAAGCGCGGCGAGCCGCTGCCCGACACCGGCGGCGGACCTCTTCGGCGCCAAGGCCCGACCGGCCATGGCAACGAAGCTGGTCTCGGGGTGACACTCGACGAAGCGGTCGCACTCGCCGGGCGCGATCGCGGCGCGAACCTCGCGGATCTGGGGCACGAGGTTCCAAGCCTGGATCGAGATGCCGACCCCGACGGCGTCGCGGTTGACGCGTACGGCCTCCGCGTGACTGGCCGCGTGCAACACCGCAGCTGCCGGGGTGGGGAACAGCGTGGACCGGCGGCCGGCGAGGCGTGCCCGCGCGGCGGCGTCGGAGGCACGCTGGGCCCCCGTGGCGAGGCCGATCGGCATGTCGATGCCCACCGCTTCGGCATGCGCCGCGTCCACTGCCCGACGCACCGAGGCGAAGGTGTCGTGGCATTCGAGCCAACCCCGTGCCTGCGGGTCGAGGGGGAGATACCCGACGACCCACGCCCGGCGAGCGCCGTCGACCCCCGCGACGACGCGGGGAGCGGCGCGGCTCATTCGACCGGCTCGGTGTCGTACGCGGCACGCAGCACCGACGCAACCCGCGCGGCATGGGTGGGGTCGTCGTAGCTCGTACGGGGCCAGAAGAAGCCGCGCAACCCATCGCCACGGGTGCGGGGAACGACATGGACGTGCAGGTGCGGCACCGATTGACTGACCGTGTTGTTCACGGCCACGAAGGAGCCCCCGGCGCCGAGTGCGGTGGTCATCACCGCCGCCAGGCGACGAGCCCGCGCGAAGAGTGGGCCGACAACGTCCGGAGGCAGATCGGGCAGGGTCTCGTGGTGGACACGCGGGACCAGCAATGTATGCCCGACGAAAAGCGGGCGCCGGTCGAGGAACCCGACCGCGACGTCATCGTCGACGACGACATCGGCAGGCTCCGAGCGCGACACGATGCGGCAGAAGATGCACTCGGCGTCCGACGCGGGGCTCACGTGAGAGGAACGTAGCCTGCTACTCGGAGCGGATCGGTGTCGAGATGGACCTTGGCTTCGGGTGCGCCTGAGAAACGGCCATGACTCCAGCGCACCTCCACGTGACCGTCGACATGATGACGGTCGCCTGCACGGTCGACGGCGTCGGCCCGCCAACGCACGATGGGTTGACCTGCGGGGTCGGACCAGACATCGAAGGACTGGAGCGTGTATCGCTCCCGGAAATCCCAGGGGGTTCCGACCCGGTAGCGCAGGGGTTCACCGCCGTGGGACGCGCCGAGCACGAAATACGGGGCTGCCTGCAGACGGATGAGGCGCCACAGCATCTCCTCACGTCTCGCTGGAGTCGACAACCCCGACCGCCAACGCTCGGCGGAAACCTGGGCGACGGCGAGGACGAAGTCCTGGTAGGCCTCGGCCGCGGCGCCGGGCCACGGGCCCCGGGGCGACGCCGACTTGATGGCCTTGCGGTGCTGGGGAGTGAGCTCGCCGACGACCACCGGCAGCGCCCGCAGGTCGAGCTCGGCCCGCATGGTCTCCCAAAGGGCTTGATAGGCCTCGGGTGCGACGTCGGCGAACCAGTCGGCGCCGCGCTCGACGCGTCGCTCGGCGAGGTGCCGGTCGAACAGGTGCGTCGGGCTGGCGTTGTGCAAGATGGTGGAGCCGTACTTGCAGCTCACCAGATACACGTGGTCGATCCGCAGGTCGGCAGGGATCTGCTCGTAGCCAGGCGGCCTGTGCGGGCCCTTCCACTCGATCGACCAAGGGGGCCGACCCCGCAGACCGTCGTTGGCACGAGCGAAGGTGGCGCCGTTGGCCCAGGCAACCGCGAAGTCGTCGGGGTGACTGCCGGCGCGGTACACCTCGGCCAGACGATCGAAGTGCGCGCCGGTGACGTTGAGGATGTGTCCGGGGCGAACCTCGAGCGCTTGGGCCAGGTCGCGGTAGCCGAGCATCGCGAGGCCGGTGACGATCTCGGTGATCTCGGTGCGGACGGCGGCCACGACCGGCGCTCAGCGAGCCTGGCGGAACAGGCGAGCGAACTGGAGTTGCGCGCCGATGAGATCGGGTGGGAGGTCATCGGCGGTGTACACGCTGTTGTTGGTGTACACGTCGATGCCGGTGCCCGTTTCGCGGATCCAAGTCACGACGGCATCGCCCCACCGCTCGTCGAGCAGCGCGGTTCGGATCTCGGCGGCGCGCCCGTTGAGGAGCCCGGCGTCGGTGCGAGCCACCACCTCGAGGGCGAGCAACCGGTGCAGGGTGTCGATGTCGTCGGCGAGGTAGACCGAAGCAGGTTCGGTGTGCACCACCGCAGTCGCGACCGCGGCGATCAACCAGCACCCCCGGCGGGCTCGAAACGCGACTCGATGTCATCGACGGACCAGAAGCCCGGCAGGGGCTGGACGCTGCGTCCTGACGCGTACTCGGCCAGGCGGGCCACACCGGCGGCGTCGTACATTTCGACCGCGTCGAACAGACCGTTGGGCCCGACGGCGCGCAGCGCCTTGTCGCCCTCGCTGTTCGCCTTGGGCAGGTTGGAGGTGAGGACCAGCACCTGCTCGGGGTTGCGGGGGTCTTCGGCAGCCTTGAGCGCGTGTACCCGACCGAGGAGCTTCCACACCGTGTCGGTGCGCATGAGTCCGGGGCGCACGGTGGTGAAGGCCCCCGACACGTCGACGTACCACCGGGTGCCGTCTTCGGCCGCAACGGTGAAGTTGAACTGGAGGCCGAGCCGGGCAACCTTGGGTTTCTCCTCGATGATCTCGAAACCGGCGTCGCGCAGAACGTTTTCAGCGATGTCGGCGGCTTTCTTGCCTTCCCGGGTGGCACGTGCCTGGAAGTGTTCCAGGCGTTCCTCGGCATTCGCGGGAAGCTCGAGCGGCAGGGGGTCGGCACCGTCGACATGAACATAGGAGACCTTGGGCCGCTGGCGCTCGTGATCGAGTCGTGCCCGAGCGATCTCGGCGTACTGGGGGTCGAGGTCGAAGCCGATGCCGCGTCGTTGGGTCCGTTCGGCGGCGACGAGCGTGGTGCCGCTGCCGAGGAATGGATCGATCACCACATCACCGCGGTAGGTGTACAGATCGATCAGCCGGCGGGGAAGCTCGAGCGGGAAGGGCGCCGGATGCTGGACCCGCCGGGCCGACTCCGGGCTGATCCTCCAGACATCGAGGGTGGCTTCCATGAAGTCGTCGGCACTGAGGGTGCTGGCGTGAGGCAGACCGCGCTCTTGACGGCCCTTGGGCATTGCTCGATCGAACCGGCCCTTGCTCGCGACGATGACCCGCTCGGTGAGGTCGCGCAGCACCGGGTTGGTGGCCTTCTTGTAGGAACCCCAGGCCACCGACCCTGTGGCTCCCTCGGCCTTCTGCCAGATGATCTCGCCACGCAGGAGCATGCCGAGGTCATCCTGGAGGATGCCGATGATGTCGGCCGAGAGGCTGCGATAGGGCTTGCGGCCGAGGTTCGCGACATTGATGGCCATACGACCGCCCGGTTCGAGCACGCGCAGGCAACTCTTGAACACCCCGTGCAGCATCTCGAGGTACTCGAGATAGGTGGTGGGTACCGACGGCGCCGCCCCGCGCGTGTTGGGATCGCCGGTGACGGCGAGCTCGTACTCCTTCCCCACGAAATACGGGGGGGAGGTGACCACCAGGGCGACGCTGTTCTGTGGAAGGACCTCGTGGATCCGGGCGCTGTCCATCACGCGGATGGGATCGGCGAACACCGAGTCGTCGATGGGATTGACCGTGTCGTCGTCGGAGATCTCCGGCGGCGTGAACCGGGCGTAGAACGCCGTGGCGTCGTGGCTCTCGCGCCGGCCGGCCCCGAAGGCCGATGTCGACGTGCCCCGGGTTCGATCGGTGCTCGCTGCCACTTCGTCACTCATGGCCGTCACCCTAATCACCCCCTGTGACAAGACCGACGATCGTGACTCCCACCGGCGCACGCACACCGTCTCGGCCCACGGTCTTGTCACAGCGTCGTGCAAACATCGCAGCTGCACCCCCACGACCACGGTTCGCGGCCACGACATGGACGCCCCAAGGCAACCACCGCCACGAGGTGCCCCATGGCCACGTCCACCCGTCCACGCCACACTCCCCCACCTGCGCTCGACGCTTCCGTCGAAGCGGTCGCGCTCCGGCTCCTCGACGCCGCCGACGCGGTCGACCTCGCCACGGTGGTGCTCGTCGGGCTCGGCGACGACAGCTCCGATGGAGCGCCGGTGCAGGTCCATCCGGTCGCCGGGCCACACGACAGGTCGCTCATCGGTTGGCGGGCGCCGGCGCACTGGCGCGCCGTCGTGCTGGTGCGACCCCCCGACGACGGCCAGGGCCGTCGAGCCCTCGTCGTCGATCGCGATGGCTCACCGCCAGTGCTGTTCGTCAGCGGCCACCATCAGGAGCACCTTGCTCGCGATGGCGGCAACGACATCACCGCCGACCTGCTGGCGCGCGTGCTCGGGCGCGGCACGGCCCCCCCGACCGTCTCGCCGCACGAGGTCGCCCACGCCACGTGGCTCGACGCCGTGTTCACCCTCGCCACGGCTTCGGCTACTCCCCGCCGACTCGCCTGGGAGCACCTGGCGTCGTTGCACCCGGCCTGGGCCGCGGGCGACTCGACGCTGCCCGCTGCACTCGCTGCCAGAGCGACGGCGATGACCTGGCCCGAGCTCCACGAGGTGCTGACCCCCCAGACCTCCGGTCTCAACGGGGCGGTCACGCCGTGGTTCGACGTCGGGTCGTTCAGCCGATGGATCCTGGCAACCGTGGCCGAACCCGACGACCTGCTCGTCGACCTCGCCGAGCTTCTCGAACCCGCGGTGTGGCTCGCGGTCTGCACAACGGCTGAAACCGCCCGACGCGTGGGCCGACTCGCCCAGACGCGTTAGCAGACCAGGGTGCGATCGCGGCGCACTGGTGGCATGCTTGTCAGATGCCTCGCGCGAGCGCTGAGGCCTGCGACCAGGGAGAGCAATGACCTTCAAAGCCGGCGATCGCGTCGTGTACCCCCATCACGGGGCCGCGATCATCGAGAAGACGGAAACCAAGGAGGTGTTCGGTCAGCAGACCGAGTACCTCGTCCTCCGGATGGCCCACGGTGAGATGACGTTGTCGGTACCCGTCGACAAGGCCGAGGAGGTCGGCATGCGCTGGCCGATCAGCGGCGAAGACGTGGAGGATCTCTTCGAAGTCCTCCAGCGTCGCGACGTGCGCGAGCCGGCGAACTGGAGCCGCCGGTTCAAGAATCATCAGGAAAAGCTCAAGTCCGGCGACGTCTACCAGGTCGCCGAGGTGGTCCGGAACCTCGCACTGCGCGACCGCGACAAGGGCCTCTCCGCCGGTGAGAAGACGCTCTACAACAAGGCCCGTAGTGTCCTGGTGTCGGAGCTGAGCTTCGCCCTCGACGTACCCGAAGAAGAGGCCACCGACAAGGTGGACGCCGCCCTCGTGTGACCTCCTGTCGACGGCCCGGGCAGGAGAGCTCAGGCGTTGGGGTCGACGCGGAAACACGAGTGCACCACCGCGTCGCCTGACGAGACGTCCACGCAGTACCGACCTCCGGGCTCCAGCGGCGAGCGCGCCATCACCACGACAGCGTGCGCGGCAAACAGGGCCCGACGGCCGAGCCGCTCGGCGGTTGCGTCGCTGTTGCGGTAGGTGTCGGCGTCGAAGACGCACACGTCGACCGGGGCGCCCTCGAAGGTCAACGACGCACTCCCCTCTCCGACCCCTGCAGGGAAGAACGCGAGGATCGGGAGGCCCGAATGGCCCGGGCACTCGCTCGCCGGCGAGGGGTACTCCGCAACGTGGCGATTCAGAGCCACCACCGAGCCGTCGCCAGGCCAGAGAGAGGGACGCGTCGTCGTGGTGCTCACACGAGGCGCGCTCCACACGTCGAGCGACGCAGCCATCTGGACCTTCCCGTTCGCCGAGCGGCTGGCACCGTAGCCCACGACGCGAAGCGACGGTGCGAGCAGGCCGACCGCGTGGAACGGCCCGGTCATCCAGCCGTCGATCGCGTCGACGTCGGGGGTGGCTGCCGCCACGGTCCCGTACACGTTGCTGTTGCGGCCTGAGCGGTCCCCTTCGGCCGAATACCGCGCCTTCCCTCGCTCTTCGGCGTGGGTGACGACCTCGTTGTGGACCATGTAGTCGGCGTGGCGGCCGGCGGACGCGCTGAGGACGGGGGACTCGGTGACGGGATCGAGGCCGGCCTGGCGACGATGCACGTTGAGCCGGTCGAGCCACGGCGGCGTCACCCCGCCGCTTCCGAAGCCATCGAAGGCTTCGGCGGCAGCGCCGCGGATGCCGAACTCTCCGACCACCTCCGCGTCGCCACGGAGCCCATCGCGACCACCGGCGAAGACCGAGACCACGCCTGCGTCGATCACCGAACCCAGGTCTTCGCCGGGCGCGGCGACGACGAGCTCGGGGTATCCATCGGCGTTCGAGTCGCCCGTGGAGAGCCAGGCGCCGAAACGATCGTCGGGCTCTGCGGTGGCACCACCGGAGCCGTCCTGCGTCAACATCAGCGGCGCAGACAGGCCGAGACCATCTGGGGTGCCGCGGTAGACGACCACCGCGCCGGCGTCGGAGCTGCCGCCAACGTCGTGACCGGGAACGCCCACAGCGAGGTCGCTGCGCCCATCGGCGTCGAAGTCGTCAGCAGCGAGCGCCGCAGCGAAGGAATCGCCCGCAGCGGGACCGCCGGCCTGCATCCCGGCCGGCTCGACGAACGCCTGGTGACGCGCCGACGACAGACCCGACGGCGATCCGTAGACGACATGCACCGAGCCCGCCGACTGCTGTCCTTCGACGGTCTCACCTGGAGCGCCCATCGCCAGATCGTCGTACCCGTCGCCGTCGAAGTCACCCACTGCGACCGTCGACCCGAATCGGTCGCCGACCTCGGGGGCGCCGCTGAGGCGGGCTCCCTGGGTGATCGAGATGGCGCGTTGCACCCTCAGCCCCGCAGCGGTCCCGTAGAAGACGACGACGGTTCCGGCATCGACCTCGGCACCGACGTCTTCGCCCGGAGCACCGACGGCGAGATCGAGGTGACCGTCGCCGTCGAAGTCTGCAAGCGCAACCGCACTCCCGAAGCGGTCGTCGGCTTCGACGTTGCCCGGCACCGGTCCCGCCTGGCTGAAGACTTGGTCGCCGGTCGCGGACAGCCCCGACGCAGAGCCTCTGAGCAGATGGACGACGCCCGAGTCGACGATCGCGCCCGCATCCTCACCCGGCGCCCCGACCACGACGTCGGCCCAACCGTCGCCGTCGACATCGCCGACAGCGATCGCGGCGCCGAACAGGTCACCCGTCTCGGCCAGTCCTTCGGTGCCGTTGCCCTGAGTGACGTGCTGTGACGGCGCGGCAGTCAGGCCGGCTGTGGTGCCGAACAGCACATTGATCCCGCCGGCGGCAACGGCAGGCCCCACACGCTCCCCTGGTGCACCCACGACGAGATCGGCACGACCGTCGCCGTTGATGTCACCGAACGCGACGGCACGACCGAACTGTGCGCCGGTGGACGAGGCCGCACCCCGAACCACTGGCTGGCGAACGACGAAGGACTTCGCGAGGTTCACTCTGGTCGGATCGCCGCTGATCATCGCAACTGCGCCGGCATCGACGCCTCGCAGATCGTCGCCGGCCATCCCGATCACGAGATCGCCGTACCCATCGCCGTCGAAGTCGCCGATGATGGGCCCGGTCGCCACGGCGCGGCCCCCGGCCGCGGTCACCAGCCCCCCGATGAGGGCACACGTCACCGCAACCGGGGCAAGCTTTCGCCGCACCGGTGGAAGGCCTACTCCGCGCTTCACACTGGGTGGATCGGACCCTGGGGTATCGACCTAAGGCGGCGGACCGCCTTTAGTGCCCATCGGCCTACGGCCCACGGTGTTCGTGCGACGGTGCTGATTCAGACGGCCCACTGCGACCCCATGGGAGGGCGGGGAAGCACGCTGGCGAACAGCTACGCTCTGCACCTACGGGACGTGGCGCAGCTCGGTAGCGCACCTGCTTTGGGAGCAGGGGGTCGCTGGTTCAAATCCAGTCGTCCCGACCATAAAACCCCAGTTCAGAGCACCAGGCCATTCACAGTCGACCGAGAGCGGCGGCCGTTGACAGCCAATCTGACGGCCAAAGTCCTCCGGCTAGGCGCTCAGCGCTCTTTCAACCGCCTCCGCCGCCCGTGAGCCGTCCTGCGGCATCAGGTGCCCGTATCGGTCCGCGGTGAGCTGGAACGTGCTGTGGCCCAGAACCTCCTGCACGACCTTGAGCGGCACGCCTTCCGACAACATCAACGAGGCGGCCGCGTGGCGGGCTTCATGCAGTGCACGCCGGGGCACGCCCGCATCATCCAACAAACGGTGCCACTGGCGCAGGAAGTTTCTGGGGTCTACGGGTGTGCCGAGCGGGGTTGTGAAGACCAGATCGTTCGCATGCCACTCGTCACCGGCGAGGAGCCGCTCCTCTGCTTGGCGGACTCTCTGGCGACGAAGTGCATCCACGGTGATGTGAGGAACGGCAATCGTGCGCCGGCTCTTGGCCGACTTCGGGTCATCGACCGACAAAGCGCCATTCACCCTCTGTAGCGATCCCGCAACACGTAGCTGTGGTGGTGTGGCGTCGAGTACCAGATCGCTCCACCTGAGAGCGAGGATCTCGCCTCGTCGCAACCCGCAGCTCAACGCCATCGAGAAGGCAGCTTCTAGCCTGTGCGAGCGGGCTGCGGCGAGCACTACCTTCATCTCGTCCACGGTCATCGGGACAACTTCGGTGTGGCGTGGTCGGGGTGGGGACGCGAGTTCGGCCACGTTGCGTGATACGAGACCCCACGTCATTGCCACCTTCAGCGCCCGTCGGAGCACTTGCCACAGGTACTCGACGGTGCGGGGCGACAACCCGGCGTCGAGTTTGTCTGCGATTAGTCCCTGAACGTGATTGGCGCCGAGTCGGTTGAGTTTGACCTTCCCGAATGCTGGCGAGAGGTGGACCCGCACGACCATTTCGTAGCTCTCGTACGTCCTCGGTCTGACGGTGGGTCTGACCACCTGCCGCAGCCATGCGTCAAGGAAGTCCCCCACCTCCCGTCGCTCATCGGTGACCGGGAGCCCATGGTCTCGGTCTTGCAGGACCTTCCGCATCTTGTCGGCAGCTTCTCTGCGGGTACTGCCGTAAACCGTCTTGCGCCTACGCCTGCCGTCCTGCCAACCAAGCTCGACGGTCCCTGCCCACCGCCCATCGCCCCGCTGATGAACGCTCCCTTCGCCGTGTCGTCGTCGCTTGCTCATGACGCTCCCTTGGCTCGTTGTCGGCGCTTCTGTTGTCGCTGCATCGTCCCGTTCTCTCGTCCAGGGGTCACCGTTGCGCCAGTCGAACGCATGACGGGTGAGTCCCCACTGCAGCCATGTGTCGAGGTAGCCGCCCAAGGTGAGTCGTTCTTTGGCGCTCGCCTTCGCACGAGCATGGTGCGTCGGGTCGGTCGGTGCTGGGGTCACGTCTCGGGGCCAGTGCAGGCGAAGCGCCCCCCAGTCGTTGGGCCTTCCTCTGTTGCCGGTATGTAGCTGGGCGGCGATGTTGAGCATGGCTCTTGCCTCCGATGCGAGCCGTCGCCAGTCGTCGAACCGCTCGAAGTAGCCGTCGATCTCACCCTCCTGGTCGACCACGCGAGCGCCTGGGCACATGACGGCGGCTCTGCCTCGTGTGACTTTGGTGATGGTGTCGCCCAGGTGTCCAACGGGCGCGGACAGCCCATCTACCGCTGCCGGCATCGAGGCAAGGGCTGTGCGATCCCGCCGGTCGGCTGCGGATCTGGATCGAGCAGCCAAGCTCGGCATCGATCTCCTGGGGGGCCTGCGGGACCCTGGTGCGGGACCTGTGGTGTCGGAGGGACGAGTACAACGCTTGACCGACGCCATCGCAGCCTCTTGCTCGAGGTCGTCTCCGCTGCTTGAGCGGCCAGTCCACGCGAGCAGGTGCTGCCCCGGCGACTCGGACCGACGGGACCGTCATCGCCGACGTATTGCAGGCACCGACCGCGAATCGCAAGGGCCCCTCGTCAAACCACTGCTTCCTTGTGCTGGGTCCACCGCGCGCGTGGACCGGGGTCGGCAGTTGACCGAGTGCCCTGTCGCGGCGGGCCGCCCCGAGGCCTCATCGCAAACCTCACCAGAGCGCCCGCAGCTGCGCAGCCGCCGACCTTGCCCGGAGCGCCTCGTCTCGCTGTGCGGGTCCAATGGCGGGCGTGGCGGCGGGGAGGTGGCGGCGCATCTCGAGTCGTGGGATCACTCGGAGCAGAGGCTCGGGCACCTGGTCGCAACCCATGAAACGGCACTGGAGCGCCCCCATCTCCCGCCCGGTCGTGTCGAGCCAATTGGGCACGCCCGGATCGCTTGGCGCGAGGACCACTCGCAGCATGCCGTCGTCGTCGACCTGCGCCTGGCGATGATTGAGACTGCTCTGGGCATGGGTCCAGTCGAGGGTGCAGAAGAGCAGGTTGGTCAGCGACAACGAGAACCTCGCATCGAGCGGGAGGTTCACCTCCATGACGAGCACCACGTCGTCGGTCAGATCGAACACGCCCTCGAAATACCACTGGCCCGGAAGCCCACCGTTGGCCGAATAGTCGGTGGTGACGAGCCGGTTGACAACACCATCGGCGCGGAGCCGGTCGAACTTGCCGAGCCCGTTGGTCAGGGCCCGCTCGACGACAGCGGCAAGGGCCTCGAGCCTGGGCATGACTTCTTCGGGCGCGCTCTGCCGACGCCGCGCCGGCGTGTCGACACGCACGATCGCGACCAGCGGTTCACGGTGCTCGCCCCAGTCGGCGGACACGCTGCGCAACATGATGCTTCGGACGTCAGGGTCGATCTGCCACCAGTCGCCCTGGTGTCCGGCCGGTCGCTCGGCACTCAGGAGGACATCGAATCGACCGTCAGCGCCGACCTGGAGCCCGCCGAGATCACGGGGTGGAAACGTGCGGAGACCGGTGGCGGTCGGGCCACCGAAGGGCATGAGCGACACCTCCGGCGCAGTACCGCGCTCGCCGGTGAGGCGGTAGGTCCCCGAACCGTCAACGGCGGCAGTGCGGTAGAAGGTGTCGGGGTTCGGGAACCCGATATGGGTGTAGAACCCGGCTCCGGGCATGAATCTCGGATGGTTCACGTCGGCCCAGACCTGAGTGAGGTACGCGTACATGAGCACGCCGAGCGACGCGACCGCCGCATCGACCTCCGCGTCCATGCAGCCACGATGCCGGAGGTCTGCCGCGAGCCGGTCGCCGGCGTCGCCGATGCGGTGCATCGCCCGCGCGAAGGCCGACGGGTCGATCACGACCCTCGGCCACCGGCGGTCGGAAGATCGTAGCGATCGATGTAGAACGCGTACTCCTCGGCCACCTCGTCGGCGTCGAGGCCGTAGTCGCCGAGCGCGTACTCGTGCACACCACGCTTGCCGGGAGGGTTGTCGCGCCGCCACTCGCCGATTTGATCGCGCACCGCAGGAGTCATCTCCATGTCGAGGGCATCGAACACCTCGCTCATGACGGCTTCCGGATCGTCCACGACGCGCTCGTAGTCGACATGGACGAGACCACCCTCGCCGGGGTGGGCGACATCGAAGTCGACCAGCCGCCGTATGTAGCGGCCGATCATGTACTTCATCTGCTGACCGATCTCGTGGGGGTCGGCGTCGGAGGTTCCGGCGCGCAGCAGGTGCGAGAGGCTGCAGTTCGAAGCCAGCACCTGGACCGGGTCGCGATGGGTCACCACGAAACGGGCATCGGGGTACACGTCGACGATCTCGGGCAACGCCATCAGGTGACACGGCCACTTCAGGACCCACCGGCGGGGTTCGGTCCGCCACTGCAGCAACTGGAGCACGAGCTTGTGGTGGGCATAGGCCGCCCGCAGATCGAGCGAGTCGAACACCCGGTCGAACCAAGTGGGGATCCGGTGTGTCCAATACATCCCCGGGTTGGCGAACGTCTGATCCAGCATCGCCAGACACTCCTGGGGACCATCGGCATCAGACAGGTGGATCTTCGCGATCTCGGCGCTCACCGCGTTGCTCGCTCGTATCTGCCGCATCGCCTCGGCAGCTTCGTCACGGCGCCGAGCTCCGTCGTCGGGGTCGAAGCCTGGGGGCGGACAGGGGCGGCGGCCTTCCCACGTGCGCAACATCCGCATCGACGGATCGGAATCGAACAGGTACTGGAAGTACGTCGTACCCGACCGAGGGAGGCCGGTGAGGAACAACGGGTCCTCGATCGGCTCGGACCTGATCTCGGGGTGCTCGGTCGACCAGTGCGACACCTCGATCCGGTTCCGCAGCGCATCAGCGAGCATTCCGGTGGTCTGCGCCACCCCAGCCGGCAGGAGCCTGGCCTCGTCGTTGATCGCATCGACGAGGACCTCGAGGTTCGACCTGAACAGGCTTTGATCGGGATCGGCCACCGCCGCCCAGGCGGTGGCCGTCTCCACGATGGCCTCGACGCCGACACCACTGCTCACGTGAACACCGCCAGGGCCCGCATCTCGACGCTGGCCCGAGTTGGCGTTCCCGCCGGGCAGGTCGGGTCGTCGAACGCGGTGTGCGCGACCCGCCGGGCTCGTGCCGGATCGCTGTCGTGGGTCTTGAAGATGATCACCTCGTCGCGTGTCATGTCGGGGAAGTAGTTCCATCGATGCTCCGGCGAGTACCGGTAGCTCGTGGTGTCGTGGCGCATGTCGCCGGTCTGCCGGGTGGTTGTCACCGCCGTCACGGTCACCTCGTCGGCAGGCGACAGCGTGCGCGCATCGCACACGGCGAGCGGGATGTCCTGGGGAGGTGGCGTCACGCAACGCCAGATGTTGTAGAGCGCCCAACGCGGGAACTCGTCGACGTCGAGGTCGGGCAGGAAGGCCGCGATCATGGCGGCCTGCCCCGCCGACGACTCGTTGGTGTTGTCCGCATGGGGATAGCGGGCCGGCTTCGCGTTCGCCAACGGGGCCAACTTGTCGGTCGCCCGCTCACCGAAGCGCTTCTTACCGCCACCGAGCATCAGCACCCGCGCCGCACCGGTCACCCGTTCGAGCAGTGCGGCAATCTCCTCGCCGTAGGCCTGATCGACGGCAGGGTCCTCCTCGATCGCCTCGAAGTCGGCAACCTCACTGCGGTGCGCCACGAGCAGAAAGCCCTCCCGGTCGAGGTCGGTCGTCGACCCGCGGGCATCGTGCACCCACACCGGCTGGCCCGGCAACGTCACCATGGTGGACTGCGACTCGTCCTCGGTGACGAACTCGAGGACATCTCCCCCGTCATCGGGCGCATTGCGGATGTAGTTCACCGTCCCCTGGACGCGTCGCTCGGCCACCGAAACATCGTCGCTCACACCAACCCCCTCGGACACCTCTTGCAAGGACGCCCACGTTACACCTCGCGAGAAGAACGTAAAGCAGCCCCGTCGCGCGCGTCGGACCACCAGCGCTCGAGCCGCCGGGGGGCACCGGCCTGACAACTAGGCACCAAACTGTAAGGTGGCGGCGATGACCGAACGTCCGTCGACGCCCGATCTCATCCTGTCGGCTGCGCAGTGGATAATCCGCGAACGCGGGCCCGAGAAGCTCACGATGTCCGCGGTCGCCGCGGCCGCGGGCCTCTCGCGACCGACGCTGTACCGATGGTTCCCGACCAAGACGCTGCTGCTCGCGGCGATTTCCGCCTATGAGGTGGAGCAGTTCGATCTCGGCCTCGAGGCGCTTGCCAGCGCCCATGACGACCCAGCGGCTCGCTTCGACGCCTGCCTGCGCTACCTGGTCACCTACCTCGACGAGACAATCGGACCGAACTCGATCAGCGCCGACCCTGCGTTCGCGCTCCAGTCGCTCGCCGACTCACTCACACCGCACTGCCAGTCGGTCGCTACGGTGCTCGGCGATGCCCTCGATGAGCTTCCGAGCGTGCGATCGGGACGACTCGCTCCACAGCAAGGCGCCGAGATCCTGTTGCGGGTGGCGTATTCCCACTACTTGGTGCCGAACGCCAACGCGGAGGAACTGATCACGGCGCTCCGTGCCTTTGCCGGTCTTCGCCCGCCGGACCCGCGTCGCAACGACCTCAGGCATCTTCCTGGTTGACCGCTGCGCTGACCCCGCGGATGGTGGAGATCGCCGAGATGCGGCTCCCCGATCGAGCGGTCTTCGGGCCGGACGACTCTCCCGGCAGCCCGGGCCGCAGGCGACGCATAGACTCGTGGCGAGCTGTCCCCCGACAGTGACGGGAGGCAGCGATGGGGTTCTTAGACGAGAGAGCCGACCTCGCCGGTAAGCATGCCGTCGTGATGGGCGGCGGTGGCGGCTTGGGTCGTGCTGCGGTACTCGATCTGGCTCGCGCCGGGGTCCAGGTGTCGTTCTGCGACCGCGACGAGACAGCCCTGCGGGCGACCGAGCAAGACGCCGCGTCGCTGGGCGGCGCGCCGGTAGCCGCGCCCGTCGACGTGCGAGACGCGGACGCGGTGATGGCATTCCTCGACCATGTCGCCGACGCACGCAGCACATCGACGGTGGACATCCTGGTGAACGTCGTCGGCGGGACCTTCCGCGCCCAGTTCACCGAGTCCGTCCCCAAAGGCTGGGACGCGCTCATCCGGGCGAACTTCACGTGGCTGTTGCACGCCACGCACGCCGTCATCCCGCTCCTTCGAGCCGCGGGCGGCGGCAGCATCATCAACGTCACCTCGATCGAAGGGCACCGGGCCGCGCCAGGATTCGCCGTGTATGCCGGCATGAAGGCCGCCGTCACGAACTACTCGCGCACACTCGCGCTCGAACTTGCGCCCGAGGGGATCAGGGTCAACACGATCGCGCCGGACAACATCCCCACCGACAACCTCGACGCAATCATCGCCTCGCGCGGCGAGACGTCCGAACACGACCACCAGGTCCGGCAGATCCTCGACCAGATCGCACGACCATTGGGTCGCCTCGGAACGCTCGAGGACTTCGGCAATACCGTGCTGTACCTGGCATCAGACCTCTCCAGCTACATGACAGGCCTCAGCTTCCACCCCGACGGCGGCGTCACTGCGTCAGCCGGCTGGCTCAATTGGCCAGAACACGGCTACCTGAACGGCGCACCCACCTGGGTAGCCGAATCCATCCTCGACCACGGTGGCAGGCGGTAGGCGTAGGCCTCGGCCAGCGGCGCGGCCCGACACGCGTCCCCTCCCCCGAGCCGAGAGCGGCGAACCGGACGCCGAGCTGGCAGCGACCGGCAGGGGCGAACTCCATGTGGTGGCGGCCTACCGGCCGCTGAGCGCGGCGGACGTCCTGAGCGTCAGGAAGTCGCTGCCCCCGGAGTTCAGCGATGTCATCGATGCTGTCGGGCGGGTGGACGACACGTTGGCCTCAGCCGTCCGCATCGGCGAGGAGTACGGGGTGGCGGTCACCCGCCATCGGATCGACGGCGACGCGACCGAGGCCCTGCTCCAGGTAGCCGATCAGGTCGGCGCCGACCTGATCGTGGTTGGTAGCCGTGGCCTGCACGGGCTGAGCCGCATGCTGGGGTCGGTCTCGACCAAGGTCGTGCACCACTCGCCCCGGTCGATCCTCGTGGTGCACCCCCACCGACCCGACTGATCGAGTCCGAACCGGTCCTCCCGGCGCACCCTTTCGCTCGGTCTAGGCGTAGACGTGGATGTCTGCCTGGTCCATCTGTTCCATGAAGGTGAGGTATTCGGCAACGATGACGTCTTCGAACGCCAGATCCGCTTCCGCGACCTTGTAGTGGTCCATCGACGGGCCGCAGGCATAGATGTGCGCGCCGAGCCGCTGGAGTTGGCCGAGCTTCGCGTGAGGCGGGATGTGACCGACCTTGTCGAGACCGACACGGGGAAAGCGACTGAACGGACGGCCGAGACCGTGCATCTTCGCCACATACCCGTTGGCGAGCACCTTGACCGCGGGTCCTTGGAAGTACAGCGAGACGTCGTGGCCCTCGAGCGCGGCGGCGAGCGCGAAGCCGAGCGGGGCGAGCAACTCGAACAGGCCGTCGTCTTCGATGACCGCGGCGAACGCGCGCGTTGATCGTCGCGTGGCTCCCTTTTCGATGGTGAACCGCCAGGTGGCGCCGGTGATGTCCGAGTCGACGAGAGCATTCCCGGTGGCGCGGCACCATGCCCGGAGATCGGTGTCGATCGCGGTGAACGCGTCGGTGACAACCTCGACACGGTCCCCTTCGTCCAGCGGGGACATGGCTTCGTGCACCTCATAGGCGATGAATGTCGTGATCGTGCGACCACGCAGATCGAGCGGGTTTCGAGTTTCGAGATCCGTGACCATTGCTGTACCTCCGTTCGAACTCTGACGCCGGAACTGCTTGCGCGGGGCACTACCCATCAACGACGGAGCGATCGCCGTCCGTGCAACGAGGCGACGGCGAAACCCACGCGATCCAATTGTCCTTCGTTGACGGTGGTGAGCCAGAGCAGGAGGTCCCACGTCATCGGCACGTTGGAGCGTGTGCCACGCGCGCTGTATCCAGGCCCTTTTCGCCGGGGCGACGTGCACGACCGCGGACGTGCTGGGATACCTCTGCGCGCTGTGGCATGCTCTGCCTCGAAGATGGGCACGCTGCTGGATACCACTACGGCCAGCGACGGGCCCGCGAGGCGGCCACCGACCGACGACCGAGGCCGACACGGCCAGGCGATCGCTCGACAACGAGGACACAGCCATGACACCACGACCGAACCCGCCAGTGCCGAGATCGGTCAGCGAACGGGCCCAACGCTTTCTTGCCAACCCGCTCGCGAGCGCCGATCGTCTGGACCCTGCGCTCGACGACACCGAGGGGTGGTTGCGGCGCATCGAAGAGTCGAATACCTACATCCTCGAGCGCTTCGGGGGAATAGAGCTCCCCCTGGACGCCGTGGACACAGTCGTCGCAGGCGTGCACACCTATATCTTGCGCGCACATGACGTCGCCGATGAGCCGGCGACGCCGGTCTACCTCGACATCCACGGCGGGGCGCTCGTCTCTGGTGCCGGCGAAGCCGCTCGCCTCATGTCCGGCGTGGGGGCGCTCACGACCGGCATGATCCACTGGGCCGTGGACTACCGGATGCCGCCGCTGCACCCCTACCCCACCCCGCTCGACGACTGCATCGCCGTGTATCGCTCGTTGCTCGACCACCGCTCACCCGAGGACATCTTCGTGGGCGGGGGGTCTGCCGGCGGCAACCTCGCCGCGGCGCTGATCCTGCGTGCCCGCGACGAAGGGCTCCCCCTCCCCGCCGGAGTCGTGCTGATGACCCCAGAGGTCGACCTCACCGAATCGGGCGACACGTTCACCACCAACCTCGGGATCGACAATGTGCTCGGGCTGCTCATGCAGACCAACCTCCTGTATGCGGGTGGCCACGATCTGGCGCACCCGTACGTGTCGCCGTTGTTCGGCGACCTGACCGGGTTCCCGCCAACGTTCCTGCAAGCCGGCACCCGCGACCTGTTCCTGTCGAACACGGTCCGCATGCACCGCAAGCTCCGCGACTCGGGCGTCGACGCCGAGCTCCACGTGTGGGAGGCCATGCCCCACGGCGGCTTCGGCGGAGCACCCGAAGACAGCGAGGTCCGCGTCGAGGTCCGCCGGTTCCTCGACCGGCACCGTCGCCGATAGCACTCCGAAGGACGTCCGAGATCCTGAGCGGACCCGGCGGCTGCAGGTCCTGGTCGGCGTGCGCCCTGGGACCCCGCAGTTGATCGATGGGTACGCTCCGTACAGACTGCCAGGACGGTTACCACTCGCGGCCAGCCATCTGCACCGCCATTGTCGGGCTTTCCCAGCGCGCGAAGTTGCGTCGGCTGCCTGGAAATAGTGGGGCGATCGTACCGACTGGCCACGCGAAACTCCCGAGGAGACACAATGGAAATTGCCGAACAGGTTGCCATCGTGACCGGCGGCGGCAGCGGTCTGAGTCGCGCCATGCGACGGCGTGATGAGGCGTGCCACCGGAGGGCTCACAGGTGATGGTTTCGACGCTCTGATCGATCTCGCAGCCGCAGGTGACGGAGGCGACGATCACCACTGAGCCACTCGATCCGCGCGCGACGCGCACCGCCACGTCGTCGGCCCCTCTGCGCAGGTCCGGTTCTCTCACCCGTTCGGCTACGCGTCGAGATGCGGACCACCCCTGTGACACTCATTTGCTGGACGCTGGCACGTTCAATCGGAAGAGCTCGATAGCGCGCTCGCCCATCATCGCGTCGATCGTGGCGGGGTCGACGCCTTGGGCTTCGAGCATCTGGCGCGCTTCTGCGGGGGTGCTCGCATCGTGATGGGGGTACCGCGATCCCCACGCGGACTTCGTCCCGATGCGGCCGGGCATGCGCGCGACCGGCTGCTCCCAACCATCGAAGCTCACCAGGATCGGGTGGCGCTCGAATACTTCCTCGGGTTCGAGGGACACGACATCGGCGAACTGTCCTCCACCGAGCCACAGGTAAGTTTCGCACTTCTCCAGGACCAGCGGTATCCACGTCGAGCCCGCGTGTGCGATCGCCAAGCGCAACCGCGGGTGGTCTTCGAGCAGCCCATGGTAGAACGCTGCGGTCATGAACAGATCGGCGTCCTGCATGTAGGCGATGGGTTCGGCGATCGTGTGTCGAGCACCCAGGCGGGCTGACACGCGTTCCGCGAACCCGCCGCTGGAGATCGCGTCGGCTCCGGCGATTCCGAGACTCGGGTGGATGCAGGTGACGAGATCGAGCTCCTCGAGGAGGCGCCAGATACCCCGGTACGGGACGTCCTCTACGAACACCCGGCTGGAACCGCCACTGCCACTCATCATCCGCGCCATTGCAGAACGCGCCTGGCTGACGGGGTCGTGGAGCTCAGGGATCGTGGCAGGATAGAACGCCGGCCGGATGACCACCGCGGTGAAACCGAGCTCGGCGACACGCTGGATCTCACGGCGAGCGATGAGGGGCGAGTGCATCGCGATCATGGCGACGGGGTGGACCCTGCCCCGGCATTCCTTGGCGAAGTCCCAGATCCAGTCGTTGTAGGCACGTGCCAGAACCGCGGCGGCATCGGGGTTCTCCACCAGCGGCAGGTACTCGTTGAACAGGGTCGGGTAGACCACCTGGAGATCGATCCCGAGCGCGTCGAGGTCGGCCACCCGAGCCGCGGGGTCCCATGCGCCGGGGTTGAGCGGCACGAACACATCGGGATCGAGCTCGCCGATGTCGTCGATGGTCATCCCCGGTCGCCAGATCGCCTGCCTCACGAGACGCGACCGATTCAGGTCGATCCCGGCGCGGCCGTTGAGGACCGTGAGCCGGTTTCCCTCGTCGTCGATCTCGTGGAAGAACGCGGTGCGAGCCATCGCCCGCAGCTCGGTGGGCACGTAGCGATCCCAGATCGCGGTCGGCTCATACACGTGCCCGTCAACGTCGACCACCGCCGACATCAGTACGACCCCCCTGCTCCGGAAGCGGCGGTCGCGTCGGAGTGCATCGCTGCCAGAGCCTCGGCGTTCTCGCGTGGTCGGGCGACGAGGTCCGCCCATGCCTCCAGCTCGGGACCTTGGGGGAACCAGTCGGGCCGTTCGATCGGCGGCGCCTCCTCGGTGACGAACACTTTGGGTTCGATGCCATAGAACCGACGAGCATTCCCGCCCAACAGCTTCTCCTGTACGCCCGCTGGCACGCCTGCCCTGGTCATGCGACGCATCGCGCTCCACACGTCGGCGCCGTCGTGGTGATAGGCGTCCGATGCCCAGATCCCGATGTTCTCGTACTGCTCGTGCTGAGCGAACACACCCTCCTCGTCGGACTCGAACGAGATGACACACTGGTCGTAGAACGCCTCCGACGGCAGCCGGTTCTTGAGGTTTCCGCGCTCGCGGGCATACAACTTGAACAACCGATCGCAGGTGTCCAGGGTGTAGGGCACCCACTCCGCGTTGGACTCGAAGATGGCCATGCGCAGGTTCGGGTACCGATCGAGAAATCCGGTCATGAGAACCTGCGCCATCCACACCTGCATCTCGTGAATGAACGAGAACGTCTGCGAATCGGTCCGGGCGCGGCTGAAGAGCTCGCCGGGGGAAGCCAAGTAGTCGCTGCCGAGCGGATGGGCATAGTTGGGTGCGGGGAAGGTGTGCATCCCGAGCACCATCCCCGTGTCCTCGAACGCCTTGAACACGGCGTCGAAGGGGCCTCCGCCCGACAGCAGCGACGGTGCGTCGTCGTTCGGATAGAGCGCGTTGGCATCGATGGGCCGTATCAGGCCGACGCGATGACCGAGCTCGGAGGCCCGATGAATCTCGGTGGCTGCCAGCTGCGGGTCCTGGATAGGCAGCATCGCCGCACCGAACAGCCGGTCCGGCACCTCCCCGCACCAAGCGGTCAGGAAATCGTTGTAGGCCTCGCAGAACGCCGCGACGCCCGCGACGTTGGTGGCGAACGGCAGATGCATGATCATCATCGTGGGGATGACCAGCACCTGGTCGATTCCCATCAGATCCATTTCGATCAGGCGTGCCTTCGGATCGATGGCACCGTCGTGGTGCACGTAGGCCTTCTGCTCAGGCGTCAGCTGCATGCTGTTGAGCTTGCGCATGATGCGCTTGTTCATCTGTGGCCCGGCAATGCAGATCGGGTTGTAGCCCGGGAAGTGACCGTTGCCGCCGCCCATGACCGGCTGCGTGCCGTTCAGCCACGCCTCGCTGTCGCCGCGCCAGTAGGTGTTGCGCACCAACTCCTTCTTGGACTCCGGAACGTGATCCCAGATCTCCAAAGGGTCATTGATGTGCGCGTCACAGTCGAAAACCGAGAACGATTTGGTCAAACGGTCCATAGCCAATACCCCTCGCCGGATCCGCGTGACGCGGGTCACGCCGTGAAACTAACGCGCCAACAACGCCCCAACAAGCCCCGGCCCTGAAGGGCGCCCCGACTACCGGGTCATGGCAGTTGCCCAGGGGGGCGGCGACGGCGGGCAACTTCACCGCGGCCGGGCCGAAGCTCCTTGACGCCGTGGTTCGGGCTCATCGAGATCGAGCTGAGGGATCTTCCACGGACCGGGAAGCCGATCGAGACTCGGCCATCACCGAGACCGGCTGGTCGTGAGACAAGCGGTCCACCGCTCTCCGTCCGTGTCAGGTTGGTCGGGCGGTAACCCATCCGAGGTCGGAGGAGATTCGCACTCCGGTCACTGGGTCGTGCAGCGGGGTGATGATGTCGCGCAGGGCTTCACAGAACGCGTCATAGCCGACCGCTTCGATCGCGGGGACCGCTGGGCCGGCGGATGCCAGGGAACGGACGGCAGTATCGACATCGGGCCACTCGTTCGTCACTTCGACGGTTCCGCGCTCTTGGACCTCGAATTGGGTCAACCTGAGCATGCCGTCGACGACGTCGCCGGTCTCGCCCACCACCATCGTCGCGGACTGGTGACTCTCGGGCGACAGCTCGATGATCTTCATGAAATAGGGCAGGAGCCCCATGCGGTCAAACGCCCCCCAGAACGTCATCCCGAACTGCCCGTCGTCGGTGAGCACTCGGCGAGCCTCCCGGAGTGCGTCGTCGCAGCCGTTCCAGATTCCATTGAAACTCGTCACCACGTCGAAGCACCCGTCCCCGAATGGCAGGGCGAACATATCGCCCACCCCGAAGTCGCCCCCGGGGGTGCGGGCCCGCGCAATGTCGATCAGGGCATCCGACGCGTCGAGCCCGCTCACTGACGCCCCACGGCGGGCCGCGACATTCGCTGCCAACCCCGAGCCGCACGCCACATCCAACAGACGCGTCCTCTCGCCCACACCGAGCCGATCGAAGAGCAGATGGTTCGCAGGAAGGGCGTAGGGCTCGAACTGGTACGCCCACTCCTTGGGCCGCGCTCCCCAGCCACGTCCCGCTTCCGTCCAAACCCTGCGACGCGCCTCGGCGTCAGTCGATGTGGCCAAACTGCTGCCGGTCATCCGATGCCCTCCATTAGTTCGCACGATCGGTCGTGCTAACTAACACAGTACGATCGATCGTGCTATCTTGTCAACCGATGCCGCAGAACACGAAGGAATCCAGACGGCGAACCAGAGCCGACGGTGAACGCACGAGACAGCTGATCCTCGAAACCGCCGTCCGCCTCGCAACCATCGAAGGCCTCGACGGACTCAGCATCGGAAACCTCGCCAGCGCCATCGGCGTGAGCAAGAGCGGCGTCTACGCCCACTTCGATTCGAAGGAAGACCTACAACTGGCCACCGTCGAGACCGCACGCACCCTCTTCATCGATGTCGTGGTGGTCCCTGCCCTCGAAGCGGAGGGACTCGAGCGACTCGGGGCGTTGTGCGAGTCGTTCCTGTCCTATGTCGAGCACCGCACGCTGCCGGGCGGTTGTTTCTTCGCCGCCGCCGCTGCCGAGCTCGGCGGACGGCCGGGACCGCTGAAAGCGCGCGTCGCAGAGAACCAGACCGACTGGATCGCCCTTCTCACCGCAGCGGCCGAAGAAGCCAAGGCGAGAAGACAGCTCCTTGCGGACACCGATGTGGAGATCCTCGTTTTCGAGCTCAACGCGATCGTGATCGCCGCCAACACCGGCTTCATCCTCCACGATGACCCAGCCATCATCTCCCGAGCACGAGCGGCCATCGCCCGAGTGTTCGCCACCACCACGCCCGCCTGACGAACTCCGCTCCAACTTGAGCTAGTCAACCTCGGTCGCCAAACACGACACGGCAAAGGCCAATGACAAGCGAAGGAACCTACCTGGCGTCAGTTCAGAAGCGACCGCGGCGTGCGCCGCGACGTCGCTCCTCCGGCAGATGCACGCACCGCCGAGCTCGTTGCCGCTCAGTGACAAGCCGTCCCCGTCACGATGATGTCCTTCAGTGGTGTGAGTCCTTCTATTTGCGAGCTCTCCGCTGACTCCTGCAGCGTGGCGAACGCGCTTCCACTGCCCTTGCGAGCCCTTTGGTGCCGGCAAGCCTATTGGTCGAGGTGTGCTCGGAGAAGGCGCATGTCCGGTGTGTAGCTCGATCTGAAAGGCCACTCCTGACCTTCGCCCGGATCCTGGACGAATCGGGTGAGCTCATCTCCGTCGCCTCGCCCGAAACTGTATGCCGAGTACGCCTGGCGCTTGTAGGTGATGTTCTCGGGGTGAAGAGCATGTGCGGCATCGAAGTGCGCGAAGGTCCGGCTCGTGAAGCCCTCCCGCCGCCAGAGGTGTTGCGCCAGCTCGAAGTGCGCTGCAGCGCGTGAAGTGTCGAGCGACCGCGGTTTCGACAACGCGATCACCTCGTCCGCAGCCAAGGCATACCGGCTGCGCGAGCCATTGTGTGCCCAGTCGCGGAGCCGCCTCGCATACCACTCGGGATCAGGAGAGGCAGCAGCTCCCCCGTACGGGGCAAGCGTCCCTTCGGGACCGGGACGTGGCACGGGCGGGGGCATCCCGATCTGGGGCGGCCGCACGATCATCCCGTTCTCGTCTATCCAGACAACGCTTGGGATGTTGGTCACCCCGAACAAGACGTCCATCTGATGTGTCGAGTCAACCAGGGAGGGATGCTCGGCCTTCGCGTCGTCGATGTAGCCACGAAGTACCTCCTCCCCGGCCATTTCGAGGCCCACCGTGACGATCTCGACACCCAGCGTGTTGAGTTCCTTGCGCAGTGCCTGCCACCCTGGCAGATCCATCCGACAGCCTCAATACGGCGCCCAGCAGGCAAGGACGACCTTTTCACCGCGCAGCGTCGACAACCTGAAGTCCGTCCCCGACACGAGATCGGGCAGAACGAGCTCGGGAGCCACAGCAGTGCTGAGTCCGCGTCCGCTCAGTGACTCTGGCCCGAGTGCCCACAGGGCCAGCTCATCGTCGCGCACCAGGCCCATCCCGAGGCGCTCGGCGACGACTGCAACGTCGACCAGTCCACCCCACGCGCCTCCCAGAGGTACGCACACCTCCCCTCTGCACGCACCATCGGGCTTGATCACCCAGCCCGTCGCCTCGGTGAACCGTTCGGCGTCGATCTCGAGCCGATCGAGAATCACCGCGGTCGCTCGCTGCCATCGCGCTGGGCAAGTCGCATTCTTGCCGCGATGAACCGGGACTTGCTCGTGCCTGCGTGCTCTTGGAACATCGGCAACGGCCAGTCACGCAGGTCGAGGACCTCGACCTCGAACCCCCCATGCTTCTCGGCACTGCGCCGCACCCATGGAATAACGAGGTCCGCGGCGCGGGTCTCGCGGGTCGACCCGACAATTATTTGGCGAAGCGGCATCGTCTTGCGCCCTTCAGGCTTTGGGCTCGTGTCGGCTCAGGGTAGTTCTGGCTCGGTGCGGTCCATCGGCTGATCAACGAGGACCTCATTCCAGGTGGAGCTCTTGAGATGCTTTGCTGAGCAGACTATCTTGAACCCGCGCAGATCGAAGACATCGAAACCTCAGGAGAACGCGATGAGTGAGACGAAGCTGTGGGCCAATTCGGGTGATTCCCACTACATGGAGCCGCCGCACCTGTTCGCCGACCTTCCCGATCACCTGAAGGACCGGCTGCCGAAGTCGGTGAAGGACGAGGCCCGCGGTATCGAGATCATCACCGTCGACGGTCAGACCTTCGAGCGCCCGATCCCGAGGCCGCTGACACCCGAGGAGATGCCCGGCGGTGTACCGGCACGCAACGCCGGGAATCTCGCGGCCAGCCCGGTCCGGCCCCAGCTCCGCAACCTCCCCATGCCCAAAGAAGGCGACCGCGACGGCCACAGCGGCAACATGATGGAGCGCGCCCCAGGCGCGATGGATCCCACGAAACGGATCGCGGACCTCGACGGCGAAGGCATCTGGGCCGAAGCGATCTACCCGTCGCTGGGAACCTGGCAGTTCAACATCCAAACACCCGAGATCGCCAAGATCGGCGCCCAAGCCTCCAACGACTTCTTCCTCGAAGCCCAAAACATCGCCCCCGACCGCTTCGTCGTCGCCGCCACGATCCCGCTGCTCGACATCGACGACACGGTCGCGGAGATCAAGCGATGCGCCGAGATGGGATTCACGCTGGGGTTCTTCCCCGTGAAACCGCCGCGGGTCAAGCGCGACTGGCAGTACGAGGAATGGAACCCGGTCTGGGCCGCACTCGAAGAAACCGGGATGGTGCTCGGCTTCCACATCGGGACCGAACCCTGGGATCCGACCCAGCGCCAAGGCGTCTACCACCGCGGCCCAGGCGGAGCCGTCTTGAACTACGCCGAGACCACCTTCGGTGGCCAGCGCGCCGTGATGCAGATGATCGCCAGCGGCGCCCTCGATCGCCACCCCGACCTCAAAATCCTGGTGTCCGAAGGCGGCGCAACATGGGGCCCGTTCATCGCTGACCGCATGGACGAGGGCTACCGCCAACACGGCGCAGCCGTACGACCGACACTGTCGAAGCTCCCGAGCGAGTACCTCTACGAACAGGTCTACGCATCGTTCCAACACGACGCCTCAGCCGTCCTTGCCAGCTCGGCCATGGGTTGGAAGAACGTCATGTGGGGCTCGGACTACCCCCACTGGGAAGGCACCTTCGGACACACCCAGAAGACCCTGCACGAACTGTTCGACGACGTCGACGCCCAGACCAGCCACCGCGTCCGCATCGGCGCATTCCACGAACTGTTCCCACACACGTCACTCCCACCCCAGTCCTGATTCCTCGACTCGGGCAGGCACCGCGTCGCTGGCCTATGACGCGGTGCCAAGAGCGGGTTGGCTGGCGCGCCCTGGGCACGCCTCTTCTCCGACAGCGACGTCGCTGGTGGCCTCTCTCCCTCGCCACAGCGGCGTGGCGTGCTCGCCACCCGATGCCTGAACCCGCGAGTTACTCAGGACGACATCTCACTGCGCAGGACGTGGTGATCACGCCGGTTGTACCGCACGTCGAGGAGGGCCGTCGTCGATTCAGCGTCATCCCCGTCGGAAACGGCCTAGGCCAGGAGGGACGGGGGAACTCCTGCAACGGTTGATCGGCTGACAATCGTCGCCTAGGGGCAGTCCTCTGGATCTGGTCTCGTCAGCACGGAGGCAGCAAGCCTCGAGACCATGGACCTGAATTGGACGCGTTCTTGGGCGTCGAGCGCATCGAGGAGGTCCTCTTCGATGACGCTAAGCGCTTCCTGGAGCCGAGCGAGTTCGCGCTCGCCCTTGGGGGTCGAGGTAACACGTTTCACGCGGCGATCGTCCACGTCAGGCTCACGGATCACGAGCCCGGCCTCTTCGAGATCATCGAGGAGGTAGGTCATGACCGTCCGATCCGAGCCAGTCTTCTGCGCCAGTCTGACCTGGCTCCCAGGCTCGCCTTGCACTGAAACCAACAGAACGTGGAAGCCACGCATACCGCCTGGAAGGCGTTCGAGGAGGTCCGTCGTTGCATGCCGATACGTCCGAAAGACCAGGCCCAGACCCCAACCGAGGTCCGGTTCCAACTCCGGCGGGCAATCGCGGGGGATCCCCGGCGGTCGACTAACCATCTCTCAGAGGCTACCAGTTATCGGCGACGCTCCCCGAACAAGCAGAAAGGGCCGACCCTACGAGCCGCTGCGAGCACGAAATCAGTTTCGCAGCGGGCGCTCCCGAGATCGTATGAGGAGCAGACGAACGGGAGGCGCCATCGGTGCCGTTGGCTTCTGCCACCTTCGCAGCCCAGACGAACTCTGGGTCCTCGATGACCTCCGCCAGTCCCCGCATCTCGAGGGTTCGGCTCAGGTTGCCAGCCTGGACGAACATCAACGAGCACGCTGGATGTCGCCACAGGTTCTTGGCCTTGTGCTTGTCGGCGGTGACGCTCATGATGATTCGCTCACCGTCCTGGGCGAAGCCCACCGCCGTCACCTGCGGGAATCCGTCCGGACCGACGGTAGCCAGAATCACCGCCGGTGCTGCCGAGAGGAGATCGGCGTGACTTTCGGGGATGTGCATGCGTTCTCCTATTGAACGGTGTGGTCAGGCTGAGGCGGGTTACCGGCCGCAGTCAGCACATCTTCAGCACCTTTGGCTGGCGGCCCATCGATGGTCTCCTCGTCGGTGACCCGGAGGTCCCGATGGCCGACGAACAGCAGGATCACGCCAGCGGCGAGCATCGCGGGCACCGCGAAGAGGAACGCCTTGTGGAGCGCATCGGCGAGCGCGTCGACAACCAGCGCCGACTGGGCCGGCTCCAGCGCTCGGATGGCTTCGGGGCTGCCGCGCAGCACGCCGTCGCCAAGTGCCTCCCGCTCGGCTGGGGAGAACACTCTGGCGAGGTTGTCGGCGAAGGCGGAGTTGTAGACGCTCACAGCGATGGTCGCGCCCAACGCTCCTCCGAGCTGGCGGGTGAACCCAACCGCGGCGGTCGCCACGCCGATGTCGCGTTGGGCAGCGTTCGCTTGCGCCGCAATCACCAGAACCTGCATGGACATGCCGAGGCCTACGCCGACGATCACCATGTAGGTGCTGGCCTCGAATCGGGTCGTGTCCGCGCCCATCGTCGTGTACAGGAATAGCCCAACTACGGCGATGGCAGACCCCAGAGGAGGCAGGGAAACGTACTTGCCGGTGGTGGTGATGTAGCGACCAACGAGCGCCGAGGTCGCAGTGAGGGCGAGGATCATGGGCGCGAGGTTCAAGCCGGAATTGGTCGCTGACGCGCCCGTCACGACCTGGAGGAACGTCGGCATCAACACCCAGGGAATCCACATGGCCACGGCGCTCGCAACGCCCCCGGCGATGATGATCATCACGGCGCGTTGCCGGAAGATCCGTCCCGGCAACACGGGCTCGACTGCACGGCGTTCAACCGTGACCAGCAGCAACCCGAACACGACGACCGCGACGGCAAGGAACATGATCTGGGGTGACCCCCAGTCGTAGGTGCGCCCACCCCACTCGACGATGAGGAGCGCGCTCGCAGCGGTGGGCACTACCAACGCGGCCCCTGCAAGATCGAGCTGTGGTGTGGCTCCACTGCGACGAGGCGGCGGGAGTCGACGCGACGCCAGAAGCGCAAGCAGGCCAAGAGGGAGGTTGATCCAGAAGGCGTACCGCCACGTCGCGTGATCGACGAAGAATCCGCCGACCACAGGGCCGCCGATGGAGGCGGTGAGCATCGAGACCCCCATCACTCCTTGGTATTTCGGCCGGTCGCGCGGTGCGGCCACGTCGCCGATGATCGCCATCGGCAAGGTCATCAACGCGGCAGCGCCGAGGCCCTGGACTGCCCTGGCCGCGATCAGCTGGTTCATGCTGGTGACCGCCCCCGCCAGCATCGAACCGGCGACGAAGGCGACGATCCCCATCTGGTAGAGGCGTCGACGGCCGTAGAGGTCACCGAGCTTGCCGATCAATGGCGATAGGGCTGTCGATGCCAGCATGTACGCGGTGATGACCCACGAGACCCTGTCGGCGCCACCGAGGTCGCCAATGATCGTTGGCAGCGCGGTCACCACCAACAAGGTGTCCATGGCCGAGAGGAACTGCCCCAGCAACAAGCCGCTGATGACGACCCACACAGATCTGTCGGCGACCGATGCTGCAGCGCCTGGAGCCCTGGAGAATCTCTTCAACGCAACGAACCTCCGACAGGTCGAGCGTCTGCCCCGGGTTTTCCCAGACGCGGTTCGACTACTGTTGGGCCACAACATAGTCTCCGGGACAGATGTTCACCGGTTCCGAGGAGATGATGTGAGCGAAGCAAGTTGGTTGCGTGACAAGGCCGCGATCGTGGGGTTCGGGCACACCGCCTATGGCAAGCGGGGGGAGTTCGCCGATCGTGGGACGGGGCCGCTGGTGGTCGAGGCGGTACAGAACGCCTGCGCGGACGCCGGCATCTCGCCGGCGGACATCGACGGGTACACCTCGTATTCGGGCGACGCAGCGGATCCGGGGTCACTGGCGTCGGGGTTCAACGCCGAGCGGGTGCGGTTCACGGGCATGGGCTGGGGCGGCGGTGGCGGCGCCATGGGAGGCGCGTACATGTACGCGGCGATGGCCGTCGCGACCGGGCAGGCCAACGTCGTCGCGGTGGTGCGCGGCATCGTGCAACCACCGAGCGCCCGTTTCGGCGGCATGGGACGCGGCCGCGCACTGAAGTACCCGGCCGCACGCACCCCCGCGCAGTCCTTTGCGATGCAGGCACGACGACACATGCATCTCTACGGCACGACCACCGAGCACCTCGGCGAGGTCGCAGTCAGCACCCGGGCTTACGCGGTCAACAACCCTGACGCCCGCTTCCGTACCCCGATCACGCTCGAGGACCACGAGAACTCCCGCAAGATCGCCGATCCGCTCCGGCTGCTCGACTGCTGCATGGAGTCCGACGGTGCCTGCTGCGTGCTGATCACCTCCACCGAACGGGCCCGGGACCTCCGTCAGCCGCCTGTCTTGATCGCGGGTGTGTCGATGGGCGCGCCGCGACGGTGGGGCAGTGGCGCGTTCGGGCACTACAACATGTCCGAGGAGGACTATGTCTCCGCCGGTCAGCGCACGATCGCGGAAGACGTCTACGCCAACGCAGGTATGGGCCCGTCCGACATCGACGTCGCGATGATCTACGACTACTTCACTCCGATGGTCCTG
>JAHECR010000035.1 GCA_024641655.1 Acidimicrobiaceae bacterium | reverse complement strand
GCGCTCGCACTGCTGGTGCGTGCCGGCGGCCTCGTCGGTGGTCGCCGAGACGGCCTCGGGATGGTCCTGGTGCAGACCCGCCAACCCGCGCACCCTGTGGTGCGCGCTGCAGAGACGGCAGACCTCGACCAGTGGGCGAGCGGTGAGACCGTGCGACGACAGGTTCTGCGGTATCCGCCGTTCGCTGCGGTCGCAGAGGTCTCGGGGGCCGGCGCGGCCGAGTTCATCGCGGCGTTCGGGGCCCCGCTCGGCGTCGAAGTGCTCGGTCCTGCCGATGGCGCCTGGCTGCTGCGAGCAGATGACACCACGGTGCTCGCGGATGCGCTGGCGGGCGTCGAACGTCCGAAGGAGCGGCTCCGTGTCGCCGTCGATCCGATGCGGCTCTGAGGGGAGGCTCGGCGGCTTCAGGACTCCGACCAGGCCTGCCGGCGGATCTCGTAGATGGCGATGCTCGCGGCGGTGGCGACGTTGAGCGACCCGACCTTGCCGAGCTGGGGAATGAACCCCAGGACGTCGCAGAGCGCGAACGCGTCCTTGCTGAGACCTCGGTCTTCGTGGCCGACCACCAGGCAGACGTCGCCGGAGGTATCGAGCTCGTGCAGGGGCACGGCGCCGTCGGCAAGCTCGAGCCCGACGATGCGGTAGCCGCCGGCGCGCGCTTGCGCGATGGCGGCCGGTGCGTCTGCAGCGGTCGACCAGGTCAGATAGCGATCGGTGCCAAGGGCGGTTCGTCCGACCTTCGGATTCTCGGGGGTGGTCGCGTCACCGGCGAACCAGACGTGGTCGACGCGTTCGGCGGCCGCCGTCCGGATGATCGCGCCGATGTTGAACGGTCCCTGGATGCCGTCGAGGATCAACGCCACCCGCCCCGGTGTGCGGCGTCGCCACTCGCGATGGAGTCGCTTGAGCTCGGTCGGGCCGAGGTTGCGGCTCACGATGATGTCCTTCGTACCTCGATGAGGCGGTAGCCGGCACGGCTGTCGAGACGTTCGGTGGCCCAGCCCCGGCTCTCGAGCCAGCGCCGGAGGCTGTCGGAGCCGAGATGCTTGTGGACGACGAGCACCGCGCGTCCGTCGGGAGCAAGTCGTCCCAGCCAGCGCTCGAGCAGTTCGTGCAGTGCGGTCTTGCCGATCCGGATGGGCGGGTTCGACCAGATCAGATCGAACGTCACGTCGTCAGGGACCTCGTCGGGAGCCGCGACGGTGGCGTTGCAGCCGGCGAGATTCTCGACTGCGAGGGATCGTGCCCGGCTGTTGACATCGATCGCCCAGACGTGTGCCTGCGGTGCGCGCTCGGCGAGGGTTCGTGCGATCGGTCCGTAGCCACAGCCGAGGTCGAGAGCCGTACGCACGTCGGCGCCGGGACCGGGGGCCTCGATGAGCAGGAGACGGGTCCCGGGATCGATGTCGTCCGCGGCGAATACGCCGCGATCGACGGTGAGGTCGACGGTCAGGTCCGGCAGGGTGAGCGAGATGGTGCGGCGGGCCGACGGCACCGAGGGGTCGTCGTCGAAGTAGTGCCCGTCGGTCCTCACGCACGCGACGGTAGCGCCAACGACCGGGCGTGCGTGCCGTCGCCCGGTAACCTGGAAGTCATGGCCGCGTACGACATCCGGGTGTTCGGCGACCCCGTGCTCAAGCGGGTCGCCGAGGACGTGACCGACATCGACGGCGACCTGGTCGATGTCTGCAACCGTATGCTTGACGCCATGTACGAGGCCCCCGGCATAGGCCTCGCTGCCCCCCAGGTGGGCATCAGTCGACGCTTCTTCGTCTTCGACTTCGGCGCGGGTCCCGACGTGCTGATCAATCCGGTCATCACCGAATTCGACGGCGAGTGGGAGATGGACGAGGGCTGCCTCAGCGTGCCCGGGTTGTCGTGGACGATCACCCGACCCAAGCGCATCCACATCGTTGGATACGACATCGACGGTAACGAGCGCACGATCGAGGCCGACGAGCTCGAGGCGCGTCTGTACCAGCACGAGCTCGACCACCTCGACGGCAAGCTCCTGCTCGAGTATCTCGACGACGACCAGGTCAAGGAGGCGAAGCGGATCCTGCGTGAGCGGCTACTCGCGTCCGGCGCGGCACCGCAACGCTCCGGCGGCCTGCAGCTCCCTTGATCGAACCCCCGCAGCACATCCGTCGCATCGTCTTCCTCGGCACGCCTGATGTCGCCGTCACACCGCTGCGGGCCCTGCACGAGGCCGGGTTCGACATCGCGCTGGCGGTCACGCGGGCCGACAAGCGCAGAGGGCGGGGGACAACGCTGTCGCCCAGCCCGGTCAAGGCAGCGGCGCTCGAGCTCGGCATCCCCGTCACCACCGACGTCGACGCAGTGCTCGGCGTCGACGCCGACCTCGGGGTAGTGGTGGCGTTCGGTCGGCTCATCAAACCCCACGTGCTCGCGCGCCTCGCCATGGTCAACCTGCACTTCTCGCTGTTGCCGCGATGGCGGGGCGCGGCGCCCGTCGAGCGGGCAATTCTCGCCGGCGACGAGGTCACCGGCGTGTGTGTCATGGCCGTCGCCGAAGGGCTCGACGTCGGTGACGTGTACCGGCGTGTCGAGGTGCCGGTGCGGCCCGACGAAACGCTCGAAGCGCTGCGGGGCCGGCTCGTCGAGGTCGGTTCTGCGGTGCTGGTCGACGCGCTGACCGAAGGTCTGGGTGCCGCCGAACCCCAGCAGGGTGAGCCGGTGTACGCCCACAAGATCGACCCCGCCGAGCTCGAGATCGACTGGAGACGCCCCGCCACGGAGATCAACCGGCTCGTCCGCATCGGCAATGCGTTCACGACCCACGGTCAAAGACGCATCAAGATCTGGAAGGCCGCCGTCGTTCCCGCCGACAACCTCGAGCCCGGTCAGGTCGCCGGCGTCACCGTGGGTACCGGAGCGGGGGCACTCGAGCTCCTCGAGGTCCAGCCCGAAGGCAAGCCCCGAAGGTCGGGCGTCGACTGGGTCAACGGGCTCCGCCTCGGCGCCGACGATCGCCTCGGCGCACCGTGAGTGAGCGACCGCGTCGAGCTGGAGCGGCATCTTCGGCTGCCGGTGCCGAGGCGCGTCGCCTGGCCATTGAGGCGGTGCGACGCATCGACGAGGAGGGCGCGTACGCGAATCTGTTGCTCGCATCCCTCCTTCGCGACTGCACGCTTGACGGACGAGACAAGGGACTGGTCACCGAGCTCGTGTACGGGGCCACCCGCATGCGTCGGGCCGTCGACTGGTTGGTCGACCGGTTCCTCGTGAGCCCGCCGCCCCCCGCACTGCGCGCTGCGCTTCGGGTGGGTGCCTACCAGCTCGCGTTCACACGCGTACCGGCCCACGCTGCGGTTGCGGCGACCGTCGAGGCCACCACCAAACGCAACCGCGGGGTCGTGAACGCCATCCTTCGCAAGGTGTCGACCTCGTTGCCCGTCACGTGGCCGTCCGAGGGGGTGCGGCTCAGCTATCCGGACTGGATGATCGACCAGCTGACCAACGATCTCGGCGCGCACGACGCCCTGGCGATGCTCGAGATCATGAACACGGCGCCCGACGTCACCGAACGCGAGGATGGCTACGTGCAGGATCCGGCCTCGCAATGGGTCGTCGAGCTCGTCGGGGCTCGGGCCGGCGAGCGGGTCCTCGATCTGTGCGCTGCGCCGGGCGGCAAGGCCACTGCGCTGGCGGCGAAGGGAGCGTCGGTCGTCGCCGCGGACAGCCGCCTCAGCCGGGCTCGGCTGGTCACCGCCAACGCGTCGCGCTTGGGCTACGACGACCTCGTCGTCCTGGCGACAGATGGCACCGAACCTGGCCTCCGCTCCCGTTGCTTCGACCGGGTGCTGGTCGACGCGCCCTGTTCGGGTCTCGGTGTCCTTCGGCGCCGAGCCGACGCTCGTTGGCGAATCGCCCCAGGCGACATCGCGACGTTGGCGGCGACGCAGCGCGCATTGCTCGAAGCCGCCGTCGATCTGGTGCGACCCGGTGGCGTGTTGGTCTACTCGGTGTGCACGGTCACCCGTGAGGAGACCATCGATCTCGCCGAGGGGTTCAGCGCCGGCCGTGCAGGCTTGGAGCCGCTGCCGATCGAAGACCCGCGGTGGTCGCCCCTGGGCACCGGAGGCCGGCTGCTGCCGCACCAGCACGGCACCGATGCCATGTGCGCTTTCCGTTGGCGGGTCGCGGTCCCGTAGTCTCAGGCGATGGCAGAGGATGCAGCGAAACCGGTCGAGCTCGGGTTGCAGGCGAAGGTCTTGACCGTTTCCGACGGAGTCGTGCACGGTACCCGCGACGACGCGTCCGGGGCTGCGCTCGCAGCGAGGCTCACCGAGCTTGGATGGGACGTCGTCGAGCGTGCGGTCACCGAAGACGGCGTCGACGCTGTCGCCGGCACGCTCAGCCGCATGGCCGATCGGTTCCACGGGCTGATCGTCACCACGGGCGGGACCGGATTCGGGCCGCGTGATCGCACCCCGGAGGGCACGAGGTTCGTGATCGATCGTGACGCGCCTGGGCTCGCGGAGGCGATGCGCCTCGTGAGCCCCCTCGGTCGGCTGTCGCGCGCGGTCGCGGGCACGCTCGATTCGACATTGATTCTCAACACGCCGGGTTCCACCAAGGGTTGCGTCGAGTGCTTCGACGCGGTCGCCGACGTCGTGCCCCACGCCGTGCGGTTGCTCGTCGACAATGCCGATCCTCATCCCGGTGGTCACGGCCACCACAGCGACAACCGGCGGGGGCGCTGAGCATGGCGAGCGAAATCGATGCCGAGCTCATGGGCCGAGCCCTCGACAACGCGGCGAGGGTCCGTTTGATCACCTCCCCGAACCCTTGGGTGGGGGCGGTTGTCGCGGCCACCGACGGAGAGCTCTTCGATGGGGCGACCCGAACCCCCGGTGAGGCCCACGCGGAGGTGGTGGCCCTGCAGGCTGCCGGGTCCCATGCCCATGGCGCGACCGTCTACGTGACGCTCGAGCCCTGCGCTCACACCGGCCGTACCGGCCCCTGCACAGAGGCGCTGATCGACGCAGGCGTGGCCCGGGTCGTCGTCGGTGTCGTCGACCCCGACCCCGAGGTCTCCGGACGCGGGGTCGCGCGTCTCCGCGAAGCCGGGATCGCGGTCGAGGTCGGCGTCGAGGCAGACGCGGTCGAAGAGCAGCTGCAGCCCTACCTCCACCACCGACGGACCGGCCGCCCCTACGTGGTGCTGAAGCTCGCGGCAACCCTCGACGGACGCATTGCATTGGCCGACGGGAGCAGCCAGTGGATCACCGGCGCGCAGGCCCGGGTCGAGGCCCATCGGTTGCGGGCGCACTCCGATGCCGTCTGTGTGGGGGCCGGCACGGTCCGCGCCGACAATCCCAGCCTCACCGTACGTGACTGGCACCCGCCGGCGGGGGTGGAATACGACGAGCTCGACCCGATGCGGATCGTGCTCGGCCATGCCCCCGAGCTCGCCAAGGTGCATCCGTGCCACGAGGTCACCGGTGACCTCCCGGCCATCGTGGCCGAGATCGGTCGGCGTGGGGTGCTCCAGCTCCTCGTGGAAGGCGGGGCGCACGTCGCCGCAGACTTCCACCGCCTGGGGCTCGTTGACCGCTACGAGCTCTTCCTCGCACCGGCGTTGTCGGGAGGCGAGGACGCGACGGCTATGTTCGCGGGGCCCGGAGCGCCGAGCGTGGCCCGCATGTGGCGTGGCCGTTTGCACCAGATCAGCGTGCTCGGTGGAGACCTGCACGTCACGCTTCTCCCCAATCGCTGAGCGCCCGTGGAGCGGCGTCTCGGCCGCCGACCGAAATTGGGGACCGGGCGAAGCCATGGGCCGATACCGTGAGGCACCATGTTGCGCCTGGTACTCCCCAAGGGCTCGCTCGAGAAGGCGACGCTCGACCTCTTCAACGAAGCCGATCTCCCCGTGAGCCGAGGCTCCTCGGTCGACTACAAGGGAACCATCAACGATCCCCGCATCGATTCGGTTCGGATCCTGCGTCCCCAGGAGATCGGCCGCTACGTGGCCGACGGTCTGTTCGATCTCGGCATCACCGGCCGCGACTGGATCGAGGAGACCAGCAGCGAGGTGGTCTCGCTCGGCGAGCTGCACTACAGCAAGAACACCGCCCGCCCGGTGCGTATCGTCGTCGCCGTCCCCGGCGACAGCCCGTGGGAGTCGGTCGGTGATCTGCCCCAGGGTGTGAAGGTCAGCAGCGAATACCCCGAGCTGACCAAGCGCTTCTTCGAGAAGGCCGGTATCGACGCGCACGTGCAGTTGTCCTACGGCGCCACGGAGGCCAAGGCTCCCGAGATCGTCGACGTCGTCGTCGACATCACCGAAACCGGCAACGCACTGCGAGCGGCCGGGCTGCGGGTCATCGACACGATCCTCACGAGCTACACCGAGCTCATTGCCAACCCCGCGGTCTACAACGACCCCGAAAAGCGCCTCGCCATGGAGCAGGTCCACACCCTCCTCCAGGGGGTGCTCGAGGCTCGGGGACAGGTGATGGTGAAGCTGAACGTGTCACGCGAGAATCTCGACGCGGTCATCGCGCAGCTGCCCTCGATGAAGTCGCCGACGGTGAACGAGCTGTTCGGGGGTAGCGGCTACGCCGTCGAGACCGTGGTGGCGAAGAACCAGATCAACATCTTGATTCCCGACCTGCGCGCTGCGGGTGCCTCCGACATCGTGGAGCTCCCCATTTCCAAGATCGTCCGCTGATCGGCCATGCTCCGGCGCGGCACGGTCATGTCCTTCGCCCCTGACGGATGGGGTGTCGTACGCGACGAAGCGGGGGAGGAGCACCCCTTCCACAGCACGGCGATTGCCGACGGCTCACGGACGATCGAGGTCGGCCGGGCCGTGACCTACACGGTGATCCCGGGGCGGCAGGGGCGCTGGGAGGCCACCGGGCTGGGTTGACCTCAGTGGGTGTGGACCGCGGCCTCCGACGTGGCGCGAGCGACGCCGACGATCGCGTCGGCGATCTGCGGCCAGTAGGCCGACGGCAGATCGTGACCCATGCGACTCAGCACCAGGAGGTCGGCGCCGGGGATGGCTTCGGCCGTTGCGAGCCCGCCCGATAGTGCCACGAGTCGGTCCTCTCGGCCGTGGATGACCAGCGTGGGTCGGTCGAGCGCCTGCAGTCCCGGGGTGCGGTCGGGTGAACCGTTGATCGCCGCGAGCTGGAACGCGACCCCGCCGGGATGGAAACACCGGTCGTACTTCTCCGTGGCCCGGGCCCGGGCCTCCTCGGGGTCCCACCGCGATCCCGAGATCGCCCCGCTCCCAGCGATCGCCATCTCGATGGCAACCTCCCGGATCGGCGGCACCTCCGAGAGGAAAAGCTCGGTCACGGCGGGGTCGCCGCCTCCGACGGAGCGATCACCGGTGGTCGACATGATGCTCGTCAGCGACAACACCCGCTCGGGGTGTTCGATGGCAACGGTCTGGGCGATCATCGCGCCCATCGAAGCCCCGACAACGTGGGCTGCGCGCAGCGAGAGACGGTCGAGCAGCCCGACGGCGTCATCGGCGAGATCCGACAGGGTGTAGGCGGGTGCGGCAGTGCCATCGATGATTGCCTGGAGATCATCGGCCGTCGGCGGCGGTCCTTCCGTCTTGGTGGACAGCCCGGCGTCGCGGTTGTCGTAGCGGATGACCCGGAAGCCGCGCTCGACGAGCTCGGTGACGAAGCCCGGGCTCCACCAGGTGAGGTGCGCACCGAGACCGGCGATGAGCAGCAGCGGTGGGGCAGCCTCGTGGCCGAAGCTCTCGTAACAGAGGTCGATGTCGTCGACCCTGACCGTCGGCATGGTCAGGCCTCGCTCGACAGCTGCACGAACGCCAGCTGGATCTGCTGCAGCGCGTCACGCAGCACCTGTTCGTTCTCGCCGAGCCGCCCCGGCAGCGCCTGTACCACTGCGGCCATGGCATCGATTGCCACCCGGGCCTGTTCGATCGCCGGGGGCTGCGCGCTCAGGTGGATGGCGCCGAGCTCGTACATGCCCATGAGGTGATTGGCGATGATCTCCGCCGCGGGGGTCTCCGCGATGCGTCGCTGGGTTTCGGCCATTTCCGCGGCCATGGCCCGAGCCTCGGCCTGTTGTTCCGGAGTGAGCTCGTCGAAGCCGGGAAGATCCTCCACGGACCCGTACGAAGCGGCCTCGGGCTCGCTCTGCGCCTGCGCAGGGCCCTTGTCGCGGGGTATTTCGTGCTCGCCGCCGGGTGTCCACAGGCTCATGGGTGGGTACTCCTTGGTTCGATGTCGGGGGCGCCGATGGACCCCGTCGAGGGCCTCGCCCGCGCCTCGTGGTGCGATCAGGTGATCGGCTGCTACTCTAGGGGCCTCGTTCTGGAGCGACAGCTCCGGTCGCAGGAAAGTGCCGTCGAGAGGCGGTCACCTGGCCACAGCGAAGCCTTCGGGCCAGCCCGTGCGACAGGTCCAACATCGGTCGTTCGGGTTCCGCGCGCGGGACCATGCGGTAGGTGCTGGCTTTCCGGTGCCTGCCGCTGTTGCGTTTTCCCGAACAATCGACGTCTCGAGCGTCGCAGCACCGTCACAGAATCACAGGAGAACCACGACTTGACCAGGAGCTTGCCATAGCTGGGACCCAAGAGCCTCGCATCAACGACCGCATCCGTGCCCGTGAGGTACGGCTCGTGTCTGCCGATGGCGAGCAGATCGGCATCAAGCCGCTGCCCGAGGCTCTTGCCACCGCCCGTCAACTCGGACTCGATCTCGTCGAAGTCGCCGACCAGGCCAATCCGCCTGTGTGTCGGATCATGGACTACGGCAAGTACAAGTACGAGACGGCGCAGCGTGCCAAGGATTCCCGCAAGAAGAGCACGAACATCGTCGTCAAAGAGATGAAGTACCGGCCCAAGATCGGGCAGGGCGACTTCGACACCAAGACCCGCAAGGTCCGGCACTTCCTCGAGGAGGGCCACAAGGTCAAGCTGACGATCATGTTCCGAGGCCGAGAGGTCCAACATCCCGAGCTGGGTCGTCGCATTCTCGATGACGTGGCGGCACGAATGGAGGACATCGCCAAAGTCGAGGCCTATCCCCGTCTCGACGGTCGCAACATGACCATGGTGATCGGTCCCGACAAGAAGCTTCTCGATGCCTTCAAGAAGGCACAACAGACCCCAGCGAACCCGCCAGCGTCCACCGAGACACCTATGGTCGACGCGCAACCCGAGATCGAAACCGAAGCCGTCGAGATCTCGACCGAAACCGCCGACTGATTGCCTCTGGTCGCTACCGTCGACCCGTGGTCGCCGGTAGCCGGCAATCCCCAAATCGTCGTACTGGAGAACCCCCCATGCCCAAGATGAAGACCCACAAGGGCACCGCCAAACGGTTCCGCAAGACCGCGAGCGGCAAGCTCAAGCGCGGCCGCAAGAACCGCAATCACCTTGCCGAGGCGAAGTCCGCGAAGCGCAAGCGCCAGGCTCGTCGTCCCGCCACCGTCAGCGCCGTCGACACGCCGTCGGTCCGCAAGAGTCTGGGTATCTGAACCCGTGTCGAGGCTCCGGCCTCGCTACTTGAAGTCAACCCCGGGCCGGTCCCGGTCACCTGAAATCGTTACGCCCCACCGACAGCCGACCAAACGGCACCGGGCGCAACCGTGAGCAAAGGAGTTACCGATGGCAAGGGTCAAGCGCGCCGTCCACAGCAAGAAGCGTCGCCGCACGGTCTTGGACAAGGCCAAGGGCTACTACGGCAACAAGAGCCGGTCCTACCGAGCCGCGAACGAACAGGTCATGCACAGCGGGAACTACGCCTTCCGCGATCGTCGTGCTCGCAAAGGTGAGTTCCGCAAGCTCTGGATCCAGCGGATCAACGCCGCCTGTCGTCTCAACGGCACCACCTACAGCCGCTTCATCGCCGGTCTGAAGGCGGCAGAGGTCGAGATGGATCGCAAGACGCTGAGCGACATCGCCATCACCGATCCCGCTGCGTTCACCGCGCTCGTCGAGATCGCGAACGAGGCGAGCAACGTCAAGGCCTAGCGGGTCTTCGGTGCCGCTGTCGGCGCACAACGCGCGAGTGCAGCTGGCGAGAAGCCTGGTGCGCCAACGCAAGGTTCGTGAACAGACCGGCCTCTTCGTGCTCGAAGGGGCCGGTCTCGTCGCGGAAGCGCTGTCGTGCGGCCACGTGCCCCTCGATGTATTCGTGTCGCTCGAGGCACCCGACGGCGACTTCGACGCGCTGCTGGCCGATCTCCGCAACGCTGGTGCTGCGGTCGCCGAGCTCGACCCCGCGGCCTTCGGATCGATCGCTTCCACGGTCACCCCGCAGCCGGTTGTCGCAACCGTCGCGCAGCCCTGGAGCGGCCTCGAGGAGGCCGTGACCCGCGAAGGCTCGTTCGTGCTGGTGGCCGCCGGTGTGCGAGAGCCCGGCAACGCCGGCACGCTCATCCGGACGGCAGCAGCAGCCGGCGCCGACGCGATCGTCTTCTGCGACGACCCCGTCGACGTCGCCAACCCCAAAGTCGTTCGAGCCTCGGCCGGCGCGGTCTTCCGGATCCCCGTCGTCGCCCGGGCCGACGTCGGTGCCCTCTGGGAACGGCTCCGGTACTGCGGTCTGACCACCGTGGGCATGTCGGGGAGGTCTGAGCGTCCCTATGACGGCGTCGACTACACGGCGCCCGTGGCGATCGTCGTCGGCAACGAGGCCCACGGCATCTCCGATGCCGTGGCCGAGCAGCTGGCGACCCGGGTAGCGATCCCCATGGCTCGCGGCGTCGAGTCGCTCAACGTCGCAGCCGCAGCCGCGGTGGTGGCCTTCGAGGCGGCACGCCAGCGCCGTGTCGCCATGGCCAGAACTGCCGGCCTGGGCCAGTAGCCTTCCCGGAAACTGATTGGACTCGGGATGGTCGGGGCTTCAAGGTGAACCATGGCCCGCAGCGGACCGCCCCGCGACAAACGGACGAGACATGACTGACTACGACGAGCTTCTGCGCGACGCCGCTGCCGCTGCCACCGCTTCGGCGACGCTCGAGGCGCTGGGCCAGGAGCAGGCTCGATTCCTGGGCAAGAACGCCGCGGTCACGCTCGCCAAGCGCGATCTCGGCTCGCTCGCGCCGGACGCGCGCGCCGTCGCCGGGCGGGCGATCAACGAGGCCAGGGAAGCGATCGAGGCACTCTTCGCCGAGCGTCGACGCGCCATCGAGGCCGAGGCCCGCGCCGCGCAACTCGAGAACGAGCGCCTCGACCTCACCGAGACCATCGAGACGGTCCGGCGCGGTCATCTGCATCTTGTGACCCAGGCCCGCGACCGGCTCGAGGACGTATTCGTCGGCATGGGTTTCACCGTGGCCGAGGGGCCCGAGGTCGAAACCGCCTGGTACAACTTCGAAGCGCTCAACATCGCTGACTGGCATCCCGCTCGTGGCAGCTTCGACACGATCTTCGTCGATCTCGGCGCCCCAGAGGAGGTCATGCTGCGGTCGCACACCTCTCCGGTGCAGATCCGCACCATGGAACAGCAGGAGCCGCCGATCTACATCGTCGCGCCGGGTCGCACGTTCCGAACCGACAGTGCCGACGCCACCCACCTGCCCGCGTTCAACCAGATCGAAGGGCTCGTGGTCGATCGCGGCATCACCATGGGCGATCTCGCAGGAACGATCGACGAATTCGTGCGGGCGTTCTTCGGTGCCGAGGTGCAGACCCGACTCCGGCCGAGCTACTTCCCGTTCACCGAACCCTCGGCGGAGTTCGACATCTCGCGAGCCGATGGCTCGTGGCTCGAGCTCGGCGGCTGCGGCATGGTGCATCCGAACGTGTTGCGCAACTGCGGCATCGATCCCGAGGAGTGGCAGGGGTTCGCATTCGGCTTCGGCATCGACCGGCTCGCGGTGATGCGCTATGAGCTCGACGACATCCGCGAGCTGGTCAACAACGACGCCCGCTTCCTGCGGCAGTTCTGATGGTGGTGGTGCGATGAAGGTCCTGCTCTCTTGGCTGCGCGAGTTCGCGCCGGGAATCGACGGTGACCCCATCGCTCTCGGCGAGACGCTCAGTGCGCTGGGCCTCGCCGTCGAGGAGACGACGATCATCGGAGACGGTCTCGACGGGATCGTGCTGGCGAAGGTGCTTGGTCTCCGGCCTCATCCTGACGCCGACAAGATCCAGCTCGTCGACGTCGACTGCGGTGACGGCCAGCCCCTGCAGGTCTGTTGTGGCGCGTTCAACATGTCGGTCGGAGACCTGATCCCGTTGGCCACGATCGGCACGGTCATGCCCAACGGCATGGAGATCGCCCAGCGCCCCATGCGCGGCCAGATGTCCAACGGGATGTGCTGCTCGGCGTCGGAGATCGGCCTCGGCGACGATCACAGCGGCATTCTCCTGCTCACCGAGCGGGCCGCCGGTACACCCCTCGGCACGCCCATCACCGACGTGCTTGGGATCAATCGCGACGTCCTTTGGGACCTCGAGGTCAACGCGAACCGTCCGGATGCGATGTCGGTGGCCGGCGTGGCTCGGGACCTCGCGGCCGCGCTCGGCGTGCCGTTCGCCTTCCCCGACGCCCCGATACCGCCGCCAACCGACGCCGGAGTCGCAGCACCCGCTCGCGTCGAGATCGTCGACCCGACACTGGCCGGTCGTTTCCTTGCGATCGTCATCGGCAACGTCACCGTCGGCCCCTCCCCGCAGTGGTTGCAGAACCGACTCATCGCGCTCGGGATGCGCCCGATCAACAACGTGGTCGACGTCTCGAACTACGTCATGCTCGAGCTCGGCCAACCCAACCACGCCTACGATGTCGCGCTGGTGCCCGACCGACATCTGCGGGTCCGCCGCGCCGCCGACGGCGAGACGATCACGACCCTCGACGACGTCGAGCGCACGCTGACGGCGACCGACGGGGTGATCGCCAACCACCTCGACGAGGTGATCGGCATCGCCGGCGTCATGGGCGGCGCATCGACGGAGATCTCCGCGTCCACGACTTCCGTGTTGCTGGAGATGGCCTGGTGGGACCCGCCCTCGATCTCGCGTACGGTCAAACGCCTCAACCTGAGCAGCGAGGCCGCGGTCCGCTACCGACGCGGAGTCGATCACGGCGAGAACATGGATCGGGCCGTACGACGCTTCGTCGAGCTGCTCGCCGAGACCAACGCGCTCGTCGCATCGGGAGTCGTCGACGAGCGCGGCGTGCTTCCCGATGCCGCTCCCGTCCGGGTCCGGACCACCAAGGTCAACGCCTTGCTGGGCACCACGCTGTCGCGCGATGCGATCGCCGGGCACCTGGCCTCGATCGGTTTCGAGACCTCCCCCGAAGGTGACGATCTCGCGGTCACCGTGCCGTCGTGGCGCTGGGACACCCAGACCGAGACCGACGTGATCGAGGAGGTCGCTCGTCTCCACGGCTACGACAACATCGAGCGGACCGTCCCCAAGGGCCAGCAGGCAGGAGGCCTGAGCGCGTATCAGTCCGACCGACGGCTGGTGCGCCAGGTCCTCCTCGGCGCCGGTTGCGACGAGACCTTCCCGATGCCGTTCCTGGCGCCCGGTGATCTGGCCTCGGCCGGGCTCCCCGAGGAGGGCGTCACGCTGACCAACCCCCTTGTCGCCGAGGAGTCGGTCCTGCGGACCTCGTTGCTTCCCGGCCAGCTCAAGGCCATCGCCTACAACCAGTCCCACCGGATCGATGGGGTCCGGTTTTTCGAGATCGGTCACGTGTTCCTGGAGTCGGGGCCCGACCAGGTCCTGCCCGACGAGCGGGAGCACGTGTCGGTGGCGCTGGTCGGATGCGAGGCCCCAGAGGCGGTGAAGGTGCTACGCCTGCTCGATGAAGCGTTGGCCCTCCCGAACCTGGTGCTGCGGGCTGCATCGCCGCCGGGGCTGCATCCCACGCGCTCGGCCGAGGTGGTCATCGCGGGTCGTGTTCTTGGCTGTGTGGGCGAGGTCGACCCGGACGTCCTCGATGGATACGGGGTCCACGGGCGCGTCGCCTGGATCGAGCTCGATCTCGGTGCGATCCTCGAGGGGCCCCATGGCAACCGGAAGTACCGGCGGGTCTCGAAGTACCCGTCGGCTGACATCGACCTGGCCTTCGAGGTGCCCGAAGCCGTTCCTGCGTCAGCGCTGGCCGGGTCGTTGCGCAAGGCCGGGGGTGATCTGCTCGTCGAGCTGGAGCTCTTCGACGTCTACCGCGGTGCCGGGGTCGCCCCAGGGTGCCGAAGCCTCGCATACCGGCTGCGATTCCAGGCCTCGGACCGTACGCTCACCGATGCCGAGCTGGCACAGGTCCGCGCCGCGTGTATCGCAACCGCCGAGAAGCAGCAGGGCGCGAGCCTGCGTAGCTGACCGGGCATCAGTGCCCCGGTGTCAGAACGACAGGAAGATCCACACCGCGCCGGTCGCCGCGGTCAACATCGCCACGATGTCGGCGGACCGGTGCGGCCGGTCGAGGACATCGGGGGCGGTCAACGAGCCTCGGGCGAGCAGCGCCTTCGCGAGCTCTCGTGAACGGCGATGGGCGCCCACGACGATGGTTGCGCCGAAGTCGATCGCGTCCACCAGCTGGGCCCTGAAGCCGTTCTTCTGGTCGGGCAGTGGTGGACGGGTGCGTCGGGCATCGTTGACGATGTCGATCTCCTCGCGCACCAGGGGCAACGAGCGCACGGCCAGTGCCACGACCGTCGTGAGCTCGTCGACGGGCAGTCGCAGGAACCGCAACGGTCGCATCAACACCCCCAGGCCGAGACCGACCTCGGAGATCGTCGTGGTCCACGCCAGCAGCGCGGCGAGCACGATCAGTAGCAGGCTCAGCGCCACGAACTGGGCAAACTCGATCACTCCACCGAGACCAATGCCCGCAACCGTCGGATCGCCGCCCGAGAGCAGCGAGAAGAGTCCTCCGAAGAAGGTCACGTAGAAGAAGATTGGTGGTGGTGGACCGACGACCGCAACTGGGAGGCGGGCGAACAGGAAGACCGCTGCGGCGACACCCCAGCCGATGCCGATCACCGGCCATTCGGGATTGAAGGCCAGTGCCATCGCGAAGACCAGCACACAGACGATCTTCGTGTCGGCGCGGAGCCGGTGAATGGGTGATGACACTTCGACATGGCGGAGCTGCAGCGCGCTCACCGGAGCCCCCAGCTCACTGCGAGGCGATCGAGGTCGAGCACGCTGTCGGCTCGGTCGACGGCCCACCCGGGGTCATGGGAGATGATGACCACACCCGTACCGCGTGACAGCAGGGCGTCGATCCCGTGAGCCAGGTGTTCGCGAGCAGGAAGATCGAGTCCCGCGAGCGGCTCGTCGAGGACGACCACGTCACAGGACCGAGCGATCATCCCTGCCAGCAGGACCAGTCGCTGTTGTCCGCTGCTGAGATCGTCGACACGGCGCCCGGACATCTCGGTGGGGTCCAGCCCGACGACGGCCAACGCCTGGTCCGCGTCGCCCCCGCCGCTGAGTGAATACAGCTCGGCTCGGACCGTGCTGCGCAACAGTTGGAGGCGGGCGTGCTGGAATGCGATCCCGATGCGGTTGTCGGGCTCCACGAGTGGGCGCCCCTCGAACGAGATGGTGCCTTCTGACGCGGTGATGAGGCCGGCCAGGAGGCGGGCGAGGGTGGTCTTGCCACTCCCGTTGGCGCCCACGACGACGGTGAGCTCCCCGCGCCCGACGACCAGTTCGACACCGGCGAGGACTCGGCGGGCCCACGGCGTCCCCGCGTTGTGGATGTAGCCGACACCTTCGACGGTGAGTAGCGGCGTCGGCGCGGCGCCCGGGTGGGAGACCCAGCGGTGGCTTGCCACGTCGGCGCCGTCGTCGAGGCGGATGGCCCGCTCGAACCCGCCGACGTCGTCTCCGAGGTGGGTGCTGTGGACCACGCCGGCGCCTCGTTCGGCGGCCTCGAGGAGCAGGGTCCGTACCTCGGCGCGCCCGACCGGGTCGAGCATCGCCGTCGACTCGTCCGACAGCAGCAGCGCGGGCTCGCGGGCGAGGGCCGCAGCGACGGCGAGGCGCTGCAGTTCGCCGCCGGAGAGCTCACTGGTGGGCTGGTCCACGAGCTGCGTGAGACCGACCCGTTCGAGCAGGGGCAGCGGGTCCACGTCGGCATCGAGGCCCCAGCGCATGTCGTCGATCACCCGGATGCCGAGCACCTGCGACTCGGGACGTTGCCCGATGAGCGCCGTGCCTCCCCGGCGTCCCAGGCCGATCGGCCCAGCGGCTTCGATGCCCGTCGAGGCGACGAGTCCGGCGATCGCGTCGATGAGTGAGGTCTTGCCGCTGCCGTTGCCGCCCAGCAGCGCGGTGCTGTGACCGGGCTCGATGCGCACGTCGAGCCAGCCGAGGTCAAGCTCGGCCTCGCCTCGGCGGACCATGACGTCGCCGAGGGTCAGCGGAAGGGGTTGCGGCGGTCCGACCTCAGGTGCAGCGGCGTCGCCGTCGACCGCCCATGGTTCACCGAGCGCAGCATCGACCCGATCGAGGACGGCGCGACCGATGCGGCGCACGATCAGGGAATAGCCGATCGAGATGGCGATCTGGACCACCGGGATCATCAGCCACCAGTGACGAATCGACCACTCGACGGCTTGGCTCCCGTCGGCGGCGAGCGCTCGCAGCCCGACTCGCTCGAGCACTTTGGCGAGGCCGTCCCACTGGTTACGGGCATTGTCGAGGGTGAGTCGGCGCAGGTCGGCGAAAATCGCCAGGAATCCGACCGACAGCAGCGACACGATCGGCCACCCGACGGCGAGCGAGTAGCCGACATGACGGGTGAGCGACCACCGATGTCGCAGGGACACGCCGCCGGCGTAGCCGTAGATGCCGGCGACGAATGCCTGGCTGATGGGCCCGATCCCTCCGAGGAGCACGGCGAGCGCCATCGACGCGACGGTGGCCGATGCCACCGTCCGCAATCGCCGGCGCGCCGCCAGCACCGCGAGCACGATGGTCGCGAGGACCTGGAATGCAGTGCCCGCGGCGAGGAGGCGGCCGACGGTGAGGAGGCCCATCACCAGCGCGGCGCTCATCGCCGCGTCTGCGAGCTCGGCGGCGTCGAGTCGGCGGTTCACCAGACCTTTCTAGACGACGACGCCCGCCGATGCCCCTTCCGGCTGGCAGGTGGCCCGGAACCGTCCCGCCTAGATATGCAAGAAGTTGCATAAGAATACAACATCGCCTATCGTACGCTCCCTATGACGAGCACCTCAACCCATCGGGTCGGCATCGTCGGCGCTTCGGGGTACACCGGCGCCGAGCTGCTGCGCCTGCTGGCCTCACATCCGGGTCTCGAGGTCGTCGTCGCGACCGGGGACTCCAAAGCCGGTACCCCCATCGCCGATCTCTACCCCAGCCTGGCGGCCGCCTATCGCGGCCGCTCCTACGATGCCTATGACCCCGAGCTGCTCGACGGGCTCGATCTCGTGTTCTGTGGTCTGCCCCACGGCGTCAGCCAGACCGTCGTCCCCCAGTTCCGGGGCCGCGTCGGGCACATCGTCGACCTGGGCTCCGATTTCCGCCTCCACGATCCCGACCTGTACCCGACCTGGTACGGCGCAGCCCACGAGTGCCCCGAGCTCCTCGAGGAGTTCGTGTACGGCCTGCCCGAGCTGTTCCGCGAGCAGCTCGCAGGCGCCGAGCTGATCGCCGCCACGGGCTGCAACGCGGCCACCGCGGTGTTCGCGTTGGCTCCGATGCTCGCGGCCGGGCTGGTCGAGGGAGACGGTCTGGTCGTCAACCTCGTCACCGGCGTCAGCGGTGCCGGCCGGCCCCCGAAGGAACACACCACGTTCTGTACCGTTGACGAAGACGTCACTCCCTACGGGCTGCTCACCCACCGGCACACCCCAGAGATCGAGCAGGCCCTCAACGATCGCACCGGCGTTGCGGCGTCGGTGCTGTTCACCCCACACCTCGCCCCGATGAACCGCGGCATCATCGCGACGTGCTACGGACGCCCGGCGCGACCCACCAACACGGCCGAGGCGCTCGACGCCCTGGCCGAGTTCTATGCCGATGAGCCGTTCATGGTGGTCAGTGAGCGGCCGCCGTCGACCAAGGCCACGCTCGGCTCGAACACGGTGCACCTGACCGCCCGGGTCGATCCCCGGACCGGCCTCGTCATGACCATCGCGGCCCTCGACAACCTGATGAAGGGTGCCTCGGGCATGGCCGTTCAGAACGCCAACCTCGCCCTCGACCTGCCCGAGACCACCGGGCTGCCACTCGTCGCCGTCTACCCCTAGGACCGCCCGTGCCCGCTCCGTCCCCCCTTGCCCCTGACCGGTTCCCGGTGCTGCCCCCCGTGGGGGGAGTGCGGCTCGGCACCTTCGCGGCCGGACTGCGCTACACGCAGCGGGCCGATCTGATGCTCGCGGTCGTCGAGCCCGGCACTGTGGTGGCGGGAACCCTGACCCGGTCGTTGTGCCCGTCGGCGCCGGTCGACTGGTGTCGCCGACTGTTGCCCTCGGGTGCCGGACGCGCCGTCGTCTGCAACGCGGGGAACGCGAACGCCTTCACCGGCAGCGCCGGCGACACGGCCGCCGAGATGACCGCGCGGACGATCGGGGAAGCACTCGGCATCGAAGCCGACGAGGTCTACCTGGCGTCGACCGGCGTGATCGGTGAGAACCTGCCGTCGGCGGCGCTGGCGGCGGCGCTGCCCTTGCTGGCGGGCGAACTGGCCGACTCCGGGCCTGCCGTGTGGGAGGCCGCAGCCAACGCGATCCGCACGACGGACACCTTCGCCAAGGGTTCGGCTGCCACCATCGCCGGTAGCGATGCGGTCGTGGTCGGCATCGCCAAGGGCAGCGGCATGATTGCCCCCGACATGGCCACGATGCTCGCGTTCGTGTTCACCGACGCCGCCGTCGACCCGTCGGCATTGCGGGCTGCGACGAGTATCGCCGTCGAACGCAGCTTCAACCACATCACCGTGGATTCGGACACCTCGACGAGCGACACGGCGCTCGTGTTCGCCACCGGGACCGCCGGTGCGGTCAGGTCCGAGGCGTTTCAGGAGGCACTCGACGCGGTGATGCTCGATCTCGCCCACCAGATCGTTCGAGACGGGGAGGGGGCGACGAAGTTCGTCGAGGTCACCGTGCACGGCGCCGCCGACGACACCGCGGCGAAGGCGATTGCCATGTCTATCGGGAACTCGCCGCTGGTGAAGACGGCGCTGGCCGCGTCCGATGCCAACTGGGGACGAATTGTCGCCGCGGTCGGCAAGGCCGGCCAGGCCGCCAACCGGGATGCGCTGAAGATCTGGATTGGCGATGAACTGACCGCCGACCACGGCACACGGGCCGATGGCTACAGCGAAGCACGCGCCACCGAGCATCTCCGCCAGGACGAGGTCCGCCTCGTGGTCGACGTCGGCGTCGGCGACGGCAGCGCGACCATCTGGACCTGCGACCTCACCCATGCGTACATCGATATCAACGCGGGGTACCGGTCATGATGCCCGACCGTGGGTTCAGCCCCGAGCGCCGCGCCGAGGCGCTGGTCGAGGCGCTCCCGTACATCCAGCGATTCCGTGGCAAGGTCGTCGTCGTGAAGTTCGGCGGCAACGCCATGGTCGACCCCTCGCTCTCGCAGACCTTTGCCGAAGACGTCGTGATGCTCCGTTCGGTGGGTATCCGTCCCGTCGTCGTGCACGGGGGCGGTCCCCAGATCGGCGAGCTGCTTGCCCGGCTCGGCAAGCAGACCGAGTTCGTGGACGGCCTTCGGGTGACCGACGCCGAGACCCTCGACGTGGTGCGCATGGTGCTCGTCGGCAAGGTCGGGCGCGACATCGTCGGTTCGATCAACGTCCACGGGGCCTACGCGGTCGGTCTCTCCGGTGAGGACGGAGGGCTCATCCGGGCCGAGGCCCGTGACGCCGCTCTCGGCTTCGTCGGCGACATCGTGGCGGTCAACCCGGGCATCATCGAGCGTCTCCTCGCCGAGGAGATGATTCCGGTCGTGTCGACCATCGGCTCCGATGCCGCGGGCCAGGCGTACAACATCAACGCCGACACGGTGGCTGGTGCCCTGGCCGGGGCTCTCGACGCCGAGAAGGTCGTATACCTCTCCGACGTGCCCGGTCTACTGCGCGACATCGAGGACCTCTCGAGCATCGTCGCTCGCGCGACCGTCGACGAGGCCAAGGCCATGATGGCCGACGGAACGATCTCCGGCGGCATGATCCCCAAGGTGGAGGCGTGCATCGAAGCCGTCGAAGCCGGCGCTCGCAGCGCCCACATGCTCGACGGCCGCGTGCCTCACGTGGTGTTGCTCGAGTTGTTCACCGACGCCGGAATCGGCACCATGATCACCCGGTCCGACGCTGCTGAGGCGTCCGAGGAGGACTCGCAATGAGCCATGCCGAAGCCATGCACGCGCCCGAGGGCATGTCGATGTGCCCGCTCATGCCGACCTACGGCCCACCCGCGGTGATGTTCGTGCGCGGCGAGGGCGCGAACCTTTGGGACAACGACGACCGCCGGTACCTCGATTTCCTCTCCGGGATCGCCGTATGCAGCCTCGGTCACAGCCACCCCGCTGTCGCCAAGGCCATCGCCGACCAGGCGCTGCGCCTCCAGCACGTCTCGAACCTGTTCGCCACCGAACACAATTGGGATGTCGCTCGGACCCTCGACCGCTTGATCCGCAGCGGTCATCCCGGTGGTGGCGAGGCCGGCCAGACCTTCTTCGCAAACTCCGGAGCGGAAGCCAACGAGGCGGCCCTCAAGCTGGCGCGCAAGTGGGGCGGCCACGGTCGTCATGTCGTGATCAGCGCGATGCGTTCGTTCCACGGGCGGACGCTTGCGACGCTGGCTGCCACCGGGCAACCCGAAAAGCACGAGCCGTTCCAGCCGCTTCCCGAGGGCTTCCGACACGTCGTGCTCAACGACATGGCCGAACTCGAGCGAGCGGTGGACGACACGGTCGCGGCGATCCTCCTCGAGCCGATCCAGGGCGAGGGTGGTGTGAATCCCCTCGATGCGGGCTATCTGGCCGCGGTGCGGGCGCTCTGTGACGAGCGGGGCATCCTGCTGATGATGGACGAGGTCCAGATGGGTCTGGGGCGCACGGGTGCCTGGTTCGGCCATCACCACGACGGCGTCGCGGTCGACGTGGTCACCATGGCCAAGGCCCTCGGCAACGGCATGCCGATCGGAGCGTGCTGGGCCCGATCCGACGTGGCCGCGGCGTTCAAGCCCGGCGATCATGCCACGACCTTCGGGGGCCAGCCGTTGGCCACCGCCGCAGCCAAGGCGACGCTGCAGGTTCTCGAGGAGATCGACGCGCCCGGCCGGGCTCGCCGGGTCGGGGCGGCGCTCACCGAAGCGCTGCAGGCCCGAGCCTGGTGCGACCACGTGCGTGGTCGTGGCCTTCTGCTCGCCGTGGAGCTGACCGCCGACGCCCTCGGTGACCGCACCGCCGGTGATGTCGGTGCCCAGTTGCTCACGGCAGGCCTCGTCGTGGGTGGATCGGGTCCCACTGCGTTGCGGTTGGCCCCCCCGCTCATCATCGACCAGGCCGAGATCGACGAGGCGCTGGCGATCATGGACCGGGTCGTAGGAGGTTCGTGATGGTGCGCCACCTCCTCGAGATCGACGATCTCACCCCCGAAGAGCTGCTCGCGGTCTTCGACCTCGCCGAGTCCGAACGTCCACCGCAGGTACTCGCCGGGAAGGGCATGGCGCTCATCTTCGAGAAGCCGTCGGCCCGCACCCGCAACTCCATGGAGATGGCGGTCGTCGAGCTCGGCGGCCACCCCGTGACCATCCGACCCGACGAGATCGGCATCGACGTCCGGGAGAGCGCCGAGGACATCGCACGCACGCTGGCCTGCTATCACGGTGCCATCGGCGCGCGGGTCTACGCCCACGACAAGGTCGAGAGGATGGCGTCGGTGGCCTCGGTTCCCGTCGTCAACATGCTCAGCGACGCGGCCCACCCGCTGCAGGCGCTCGCCGACGTGCTCACCATGCGGCAGCAGCTCGGTGGGCTCGCCGGGCGCATCGTCGCCTGGGTCGGCGATGCCAACAACGTGGCCCGTTCGCTTGCCATCGCGTGTGGGATGGCTGACATGGAGTTCCGCATCGCTGCCCCGGTCGGCTACTGCTTCGACGACAACGATCTCGACCGGATCCGCACGTCGGGGATCGAGCCAGTCCTGGCCGACACGCCCGAGGACGCGGTCGCCGGCGCCCATGTCGTCTACACCGACGTCTGGACCTCGATGGGACAGGAGGCGGAGCGGCGCGAGCGTCTCGACGCCTTCTCGGCGTACACCGTCGACGCCACCCTCATGGCCGCGGTGGCCGACGGCGGCATCTTCATGCACTGTCTGCCGGCACACCCCGGCGAGGAAGTGACGCGGGAAGTCCTCGACGGGGCGCACGCGCGGATCTGGCAGCAGGCCGAGAATCGCATGCACGCTGCGCGCGGCCTGCTCGCGTTCTTGCTGTCATGAGCGGCGTGATCCGCGCCGAGCGCCGGAGGCTCCCATGAGCAAACGACAACGCCAGCACGTGATCGGGCAATTGCTGGCCGATCACGCCGTAACCTCCCAGGCCCAGCTCGTCGAGCTGCTCGCCGCCGCCGGCATCGATGCCGCCCAGGCGACCGTGTCACGCGATCTCGAGGAGATCGGCGCGGTCAAGGTGCGTGTTCCCGGTGGCGACACCGTGTATGCCGTACCCGAACTGCCCACCGAGCAGCACCTTCCCGAGGATCACCTCCGACGGGTCCTGGGGGAGTGGGTGGTCGAGGTCGCCCATTCGCACAACATCGTCATGATGCGCACCCCGCCGGGATCGGCCCACGTCGTCGGTTCGGCGCTCGACCGGCGGGGAATGCCCGGCGTTCTGGGTACCGTCGCCGGCGACGACACGATCATGGTTGTTGCTGCCGAGACCACCACTGGGGCCGAACTGGCCGCAACGCTTCGAGAGATCGCCGGACTGGAGTGAGATGAACGCGAAGAGCAAGACCTCGCAGGTCGAAAAGGTGGTCCTCGCCTACTCGGGTGGGCTCGACACCTCCATCATCTTGAAGTGGCTCGAGGAGAACTACGGCTGTCGGGTTGTGACGTTCACGGCCGATCTCGGTCAGGGCGAAGAGCTCGAGCCGGCACGAGCCAAGGCGATCGAGATGGGTGTCGCCGAAGACGAGATCTTCATCGAAGACCTCCGAGAGGAGTTCGTCGCGGACTTCGTCTTCCCCATGTTTCGGGCCAACACCATCTACGAGGGCGAGTACCTCCTCGGCACTTCCATCGCCCGCCCTCTCATCGCGAAACGCCTCGTCGAGATCGCCCGTGAGACCGGTGCCGACGCGATCAGCCACGGCGCAACCGGCAAGGGCAACGACCAGGTCCGTTTCGAGCTCGGGGCCTACGCGCTCGAGCCCGCTATCAAGGTCATCGCCCCATGGCGCGAATGGGACCTCAGCTCTCGCGAGTCGTTGATGGCCTACGCCGAACGGCACGGCATCCCGGTCGAGATGAAGCGGGGCACGAAGTCGCCGTTTTCGATGGACGCCAACCTCTTGCACATCTCCTACGAGGGCGGCCCCCTCGAGGACCCCTGGACCGAGCCCCCGAACGAGATGTGGCGCTGGTCGGTGAGCCCGGAGATGGCACCGAACGAGGCGACCTACGTCGACCTGACCTATGTCGCCGGCGACATCGTGGCCATCGACGGAACCGCCATGACACCCGCCGAGGTCCTCGCCGACCTCAACCGCCTCGGTGGGGCCAACGGCGTTGGACGCCTCGACATCGTCGAGAACCGGTTCGTGGGCATGAAGTCGCGCGGGGCCTACGAGACGCCCGGCGGGACGATCATGCTGCGAGCCCATCGGGCGATCGAGAGCCTCACCCTCGACCGCGAGGTGGCGCACCTCAAGGACGAGCTCATGCCGCGCTATGCCAGCTTGATCTACAACGGCTTCTGGTGGAGCCCCGAGCGGGAGATGCTCCAGGTGGCGATCGACCATTCGCAACAGCACGTCAACGGCGAGGTGCGCGTCAAGCTCTACAAGGGCAACGTCGACGTTGTGGGCCGCCGGAGCGACGAATCCCTCTTCGACGAGAAGATCGCGACGTTCGAAGAAGACGAAGGGGCCTACAACCAGGCCGATGCAGACGGCTTCATCAAGCTCAATGCGCTGCGCCTGCGCACGCTGGCGTCCAAGCGGGCGAAGGCCTAGCACCCATGGCCGATGACCCGCGCCTGCAGCTTTGGCACGGCCGGTTCGCGGGCGGACCCGCCGAGGCCCTTCAGCAGCTCAACGACAGCCTGCCGTTCGATCGTCGTATGTACCGGGAGGACATCGTCGGTTCGCGGGCCCACGTGCGGATGCTCTGCGCCGTCGGGCTGTTTACCGACTCCGACCGCGACGCCGTGCTCGACGCGCTCGATCAGGTCGAGTCAGAGATGGCGTCGGACACCTTCGTCACCATCGCCAGCGACGAGGACATCCACACCGCGGTCGAGCGGCGGGTCACCGAGCTGGCGCCCGCCGGCGCCCGCATGCACACCGGCCGCAGCCGTAACGACCAGGTCGCCACCGATCTGCGGTTGTGGACCCGTGGGGCGATCGACGACGTGATCGGCCTCGTCGTGCAGTTCCAGCGCACCCTGCTCGCGCAGGCCGAGACCGCAGGCGACGCCTACCTTCCGGGGTACACCCACCTGCAGCAGGCCCAGCCGGTCACGCTGGCACATCACTTGCTCGCCCATGGGTGGGCGCTCGCACGAGACATCGACCGGCTACGCGACGCTCGGCGGCGCACGGACGTCTCGGTTCTCGGCGCCGGCGCACTCGCGGGGTCGTCGCTGCCGCTCGATGCCGCCATGGTGGCCGCCGATCTCGGATTCGCAAAGGTGTTCGACAACAGCCTCGACGCCGTTGCCGACCGGGACTTCGTCCTCGACACGTTGTACGCCCTCGCGGTGCTCGGTGTGCACCTGTCCCGCTTGGGCGAGGAGCTCATCTTGTGGGCGTCGACCGAGTTCGGTTTCGTCGATCTCGACGACAGCTACTCGACGGGCTCGTCAATGATGCCCCAGAAGAAGAACCCCGATATCGCCGAGCTCGCCCGGGGCAAGGCGGGGCGGCTGATCGGCCACCTCACCGGGCTGCTCACGACCGTCAAGGGTCTCCCGCTGACCTACAACAAGGACCTGCAGGAAGACAAGGAGCCTCTGTTCGACGCCGTCGACACGGTTCGGCTCACGTTGCTCGCGCTCGACGGAATGGTCGCCAGCACCACGTTCCGTACCGATCGGATGGCTGCGCAGGCGTCCTCGCCCTATGCGGCCGCCACCGACCTCGCCGAGTGGCTCGTCGAGCGGGGGACCCCGTTTCGCGACGCGCATGCGATCGTCGGCGAGAAGGTGCGTCGCGCTCTCGGGGGTGAAGCGTCGCTCGTGGAGCTCGTGGCCGGCGACGACCGTCTCGGCGCGCCCGCTGCGGCCCTCCTCGAGCCCGGTGTCTCGGTGACCCGTCGGACGACCCACGGCGCCGGCGGCCCGCGATCGACGGCCGCGGAGCTCGACCGGTTCCGGTCCCGCCTGGCCGCCGACGGGCAGTAGTGCCCTGACCCGCGCCATTCGCACTAGCTTCGCCCCATGACGCATCGTCACACGGTCCGTATCCGCTATGTCGACTGTGACATGCAAGGGGTCGTTTACAACGCGCACTACCTGACGTTCATCGACGACGGGTTCGACCTGTGGTTGCGCGAGATCGACCCTGCATTCGAGACCGCGCTCGGATGGGAGGTCATGCTCAAGCGCGCCGAGATCACCTGGGCGGCCCCGGCGCGCTTCAACGACCATCTCGACATCGATGCCAGGGTCACCCGTTGGGGGACCACCAGCCTCGATGTCGGCTATCACGGCACCGTGTCGGGCACCCACGTGTTCGACGCCACGGTCACCTATGTCAGCGTCGGGCACGACGACTACCGGCCGATCCCGATCCCAGGCGCGTTACGCGCCCATCTGGGGTGATGGAGGGCGACGTCGTCGCGTCGCACCGAAGGCTCGGGCGTAGGTTCTTCGCGCGGGACCCGCTGGTGGTGGCGCCGGAGTTGCTCGGGAAGATCTTGATGGTCGGCGAACGCGCCGGGCGCATCGTCGAGGTCGAGGCCTACCGGGGCGCCGACGATCCCGGGAGCCACGGATTCGGTGGTCGAACCCCTCGCACCGAGGTGATGTTCGGTCCGCCGGGCCATCTCTACGTGTACTTCAGCTATGGCATGCACTGGTGCGCCAACCTCGTCTGCGAGCGAGAGGGTACGTGCGGTGCGGTACTCCTGCGAGGCCTGGCGCCGCTGGCCGGGATCGACGCCATGTACGCGGCGCGCCCTGCGGCGCGTCGTGATCGGGATCTCTGCAGCGGCCCGGCCAAGCTCTGCCAGGCGCTCGGCGTGCACGGCATCCACGACGGCATCGACGTGACGTTGGCCGAGGCCGGTATCGAGGTGCTCGACGACGCAATGACGGTGAGGGTCGCCACGAGTCGACGGATCGGGCTCGCTGCGGGCAAGGGCGACGATCTGCCTTGGCGGTTCTACGTAGCGAGCGACCCGAACGTCTCTAGGCGTCCGCGCTGATCCACTAGCGCGTGTAACCCAGGCGCAATGGGTGCAGCTACCCAACGTCAGGGCATCGAAACGGCGCGTTGGCCCCAAGTCGGCCCACGGCGCTCATGGCTCGCCCTCGATACCCGATGGGCGGCCCAGATCAGGAGCTGTCGACGACGGCGATCTCGGTAAACAGGGACTTCGAAAGGCAATACGGTGCGTTACTTCTCCAGGACACGAGGCGACGAGGCCTCGCCGCCGAAGGCAGAACCGGAATCCGACCGGCCATTCTTCGGACCGCTCGACCATGGCGACGCAGTCCCGAATCCACGTCACGCACGCAACGCCGCCACCTTCTTCGACGACCCCGAAGCGCAGACGGGCGCGAGATAGAGTCGGGGGCCATGGAGCCCGCGGCCTTAGAGGTGCTCGAGCGGCGATCGGGAGAACCACCGCGGGGCGGGACCCTCGAGGACGCCATCGCCGAGCTCGAATCGGCCTGGTGCCCGGACCGAGCTGCGCAACATGCTCGCGTCGAGATGCTCCGGTTCGTCGCAGCACATCCCGATGCGCTCCACCGGACGTGCCTCGAGGGTCATCTCACCGGTTCGGCGCTGGTGCTCGACGACGACCGGGAGCGAGCGCTGCTCATGTTGCACGCGAAACTCGGGTTGTGGCTGCAGCCGGGAGGCCACGCAGACGGTGAGGGTCACCTGGGCACGGTTGCTCTCACGGAGGCCACCGAGGAGACCGGGATCGGGGATCTGGTGCTCGCCGGACCTGCCGTCGATTGCGACATCCACCGGATCCCGCAACGGCCCGGTGAGCCCGAACATGTCCATCTCGACCTGCGGTACGTGGTGTTCGCTCCGGCCGGCGCCACCCCCGAGGGTAACCATGAGAGCGACGCGCTGCGGTGGGTCACCTTCGGGGAGCTCGAGCAGATCGCAGGCGACCAGAGCCTCGTGCGTCTGGCCCGCTCGGGATTCGCGGCAGCCGCGGCCATGGCCGGCTGAGGCCCGCGCCGTGCCGACCGATCTCGAGATTGCCCGCGAGGCGCGGTTGCGACCCATGGAGGCGATTGCGGCCGACGCCGGCATCCCGGCTGCGTCGCTCGAGCCGTACGGACGCGACGTGGCAAAGATCGACCTGAGCGCGATCGCGGCCATGGCCGGTGAGGCGCCCGCCAAGTACATCGTGGTGAGCGCCATCACCCCGACACCCCTGGGCGAAGGCAAGACGACCACCACGGTGGGCCTCGGACAGGCCTTCGGGCACCTCGGACAGCGCGCCACGATCGCGATACGCCAGCCGTCGATGGGCCCGACGTTCGGTATCAAGGGCGGTGCTGCAGGGGGCGGCTACAGCCAGGTGGTGCCCATGGAGCGCATGAACCTGCACCTCACCGGCGATATCCACGCGGTCACGGCCGCACACAACCTCTGCGCGGCGATGGTCGACGCCCACCTGTTCCACCACAACGAGCCCTCCATCGATGCGGACAGCATCACCTGGCGGCGGGTCCTCGATGTGAACGACCGGGCGTTGCGTTCGGTGACCATCGGCCAAGGCGGCCCCGGTGACGGCGTTCCCCGTCGGTCGGGCTTCGACATCACCGCGGCGTCGGAGGTGATGGCCGCGTTGGCGCTGTGCACCTCCCTCGACGACCTCCGCTCCCGACTGGGACGCATGGTGGTGGGTCGCACCGACGGGGGAGAGGCGGTCACTGCCGAAGACATCGGAGCTGCGGGGGCCATGGCGGTCCTGCTGCTCGACGCCGTCAAGCCAAACCTCATGCAGACGCTCGAAGGGACACCGGCGCTCGTCCACACGGGCCCGTTCGGCAACATCGCAACGGGGGCGTCCTCCATCGTCGCCGATCTCATCGGTCTCCGATCGGGGGACTACTTGCTGACCGAAGCCGGCTTCGGCGCGGACATGGGGGCGGAGCGATTCTTCAACATCAAGTGCCGGTACTCGGGACTGGTCCCCGACGCGGCCGTCTTGGTGGTGACGACGCGGGCGTTGAAGGTGCACGCGGGCGGCTATCGGATCGTGCCGGGCAAGCCACTGCCGGATGCGCTCCTGGCGCCGGGACCCGACCAGGTCACCGCCGGCGGCGCGAATCTCCTCCGACACATCGCCATACTCCGACGCCACGGGGTCACTCCGGTGGTCGCTGTCAACGTCTTTCCCGGCGACCACGACGTCGACGTGCGCGCCATCGAGACGATCGCGGCGGCAGCGGGGGTGCGATGCGCTCGCTCGACCCACTTCCTCGACGGTGGGCGGGGCGCGGTTGCCCTGGCAGCAGCGGTCGCCGACGCCGCTCAGGAGCCCAGCACCTTCGAGATGCTGTATCCCGATGCGCTTCCGCTGCGCGACAAGATCCACAGAATCGCCACCGAGGTCTACGGCGCCAACGGCGTCGACTACTCCGACGTCGCCGACGCCCAGCTCACCGACTTCGAAGCGGCCGGGCTCGGCGTCTTGCCGATCTGCGTCGCCAAAACGCACTTGTCCCTGTCGGCCGATCCCAGTCTGGTGGGCGCTCCGACCGGGTGGAGATTGCCGGTCAGGGAGGTGCGAGCGGCAGTCGGAGCGGGGTTCGTGTACCCGATCTGTGGGTCGATCCGCACGATGCCCGGGCTGGGCGCCCATCCGGCAGCGACCCGTATCGACATCGACGCGAACGGCCGGATCGTCGGCTTGAGCTGATCGCTTCCGGCAGGCGTCGCACTAGTCGAGGACGACGGTTCGGTGGTCGAGGAGGAACACGCGCTCGTCGGTGTGGGCGCGCACCGCACGTGAGAGCACCTGTCGCTCGACGTCGCGTCCCTTCGCCACCATCTTCTCGGGCGTGTCCGCGTGGGAGACCCGCACCACGTCCTGGTCGATGATGGGGCCTTCGTCGAGATTGGCCGTGACGTAGTGGGCGGTGGCGCCGATGAGCTTGACGCCCCGGTCGTAGGCCTGGTGGTAAGGCTTCGCGCCCTTGAAACCGGGCAGGAACGAGTGGTGGATGTTGATGATCCGTCCGGGGAGCTTGTTGCAGAGGTCCTCGCTGAGGATCTGCATGTAGCGCGCCAGCACGACGAGATCGACCCGGTGTTGGTCGATGAGCTCGAGCAGGCGGCCTTCGGCGTCGGCTTTGGTGTCGGCGGTGACCGGCACGTGCTCGAACGCGACATCGTTGCGCAACACCGTGTCGCGCAGGTCGATGTGGTTGCTCACCACGAGCGGGAAGTCGGCCTGGAGCTCGCCGGTGCGGCGACGGTAGAGCAGGTCGAGCAGGCAGTGGTCATAGCGCGACACCATCATCAGCACCCGTGGCCGCTGGTCTTCGCGTCGCACTGCCAGGTGGGCGCGGAACTGCTGCGCCTGGCCCGACAAACCGGCGATGATGCGATTCGGGTCGAACTCGTCGACGTCGAAGCGCGTCCGCATGCAGAACGTCGACGTAGCGGTGTCGGTGAACTGCGCGTTCTCGACGATGTTGGCGCCCAGGTCGAACAAGCCCCGAGTGATGCCGGCGATGATCCCAGGCTGGTCAGGACACGACAGGGTGAGGATGTGGATCGGCATCGTGGCTCCGTGCGAGGGCTCGAATGAACCGAGGGTACCGCCGCCCGGCACGGCCGGCCATGGGGTAGATGCCCCAGGGCGGCCTGCGCCGCGCCGGGTGGATGCTGCTGAAGGGCTACCGTTTCGGCCATCGACGACGTGCGCGCCCCCCGACGACACCGCATCTGCCATCTCGGCTGCCGTCGGGCCGCGGCGCGTGCGGTCGCGGCACTCGGTGCGGTCGCTCTCGTGGTCCTCGTCCAGGCATGCTCGGGTGGCGACGGCGGTGCTTCGCCTGCAGCGACGACGACTCCGGCCGTGATCTCCGCCGCCAACGCGAGCTTCCGCGACGACGTGTTGCCCGTGCTGACCTCCGTGTGTGCGCGTTGCCACACCGGTGACGGGCCCGGGACGGCGCACGTCCGCATGGACACCGCCGGTGAGATCGCGGCCAATGCGTTCGACATCGGCGCCGCGGTGAGCATCGGCAAGATGCCGCCATGGCCGGCCTCGGATCTGGGTCCTGCGTACCGCGGTGACTGGAGCCTCGATCCGAAGCAGATCGACGCGATCGTCCGCTGGGCCGGCGCCGGCGGCGCGCTCGATGTGGACCCGGCGACGGCGGTGGCTGCGGCGCAAGGCCCGATCGGGCTGGCCGACGTCGACGTTGAGCTGCGCCCTGAGCGGGGCTACGACGGCATCGCCGGGCAGCCCGACGAGTACCGCTGTTTCGTGTACGACCCGGGCCTCCGCGAACCGCGCCACATCGCCGGCTACGAGTTCGTGGCTGATCAGACCGAAGTCGTGCACCATGCGATCGGCTATCTGATCCCGGCCGGCCGTCGGGCTCAAGCGGCGGCGCTCGACGGCAGTGACGGTCAGGACGGCTGGACGTGTTTCGGAGGTTCCGGTCTCGGTGTCCGCGACATCTTCCTGGGATGGGCTCCCGGTCAGGCCCCGACGACCTTCGATGCCGGCGCCGGCCTGCCGATGGGCGCCGGCGACTTCATCGTCGTGCAGGTCCACTACCACTTCGAGGTCGATGCACCCGCCGACCGGTCGACGCTGCGGCTTCGCTGGGCCGAGGAGAGTGACTCCTCCGACGAGATTGTGGTCGGCCAGTATTTCGCTCCGGCGGAGATCCCGTGTGGGCCCGACGAGCGGGGTCCGCTCTGCGTGCGCTCGGCGGCGATGACACGGGCCTTGGACAGGTACGGTCCCGATGGCGTGCAGGCAGACTTCATCCTCGGTCTCTGCGGGCGGACCGCCGCGCAGGTGGGCGTGCTCGTCGATGCGATCGCGAGTGCGTCGTGCGATCAGCCCGTCAACAACCCGGGTCGCGTCGTGTCGGTCCTCGGACACACCCATGAGCTCGGCCGCAGCTTCCGCATGACCCTCAATCCGGGCCGCGCCGACGAGCGGATCCTGCTCGACATCCCCGAGTGGGACTTCCAGTGGCAGTTCAACTACGTGCCGGTCGAGGAGATCGTGCTCGCGCGCAGCGACGTGATCCGCGTGGAATGCACGTGGGATCGCTCGCTGCGCGACCCTGCGCTCGAACCCGCGTACGTGTTCTGGGCCGATGGAACCGACGACGAGATGTGCTTTGCGACGATCGCGACCGTCGGCGATGGTGCCGATGGTGGCGAACACGGAGCGATCGCTGCGATCGTCTCGTCGCTCGGACCCACCGTCGAGGGATGTGCCGTGGCAGCGCTGCCAGGTGAAGCGGTCCCTTCGGGTGACGAGCTCGTCGGTGCGCTGCACCGGTGTGCGGATCCCAGCGTGGTGGCCGAGCGGACCGTCGACGTGGTTGGTTCGCTGTTCGGGGCCTCGCTCACCGACGATCTGCGGCGGTGTCTCACCGACCGGTACGCCGACGCCGGGGCACTCGCGGCTCTGGTCGACGCCTACACCGGGCGCGCCGACGACGCGACGGTGGCGTCGGCCGCGGCGACGTTCGCCGACTGCGCTCCGCTGGGATCGGTCGTCGCCCGGGCGCTTCCACAGCTCGAGCTGTCGGCGTCCACGATCGTCTGCCTCGACGACAACGGACGCGCCGACGTCGAGGACATCTTCACGCGCGCACTGCGTGGTCAGACGCAGCGGGTCCCGAGCGTGGTGCTGTCGTGTCTTTCACCCGATGAGCTCTCGGGTGCGCTCGGGAGCTGACCGAGACCCGTTGACCGGGCCCGGTCGGGGGATCGGGCGTCGCGGGGTCAGACGTCCTGAGGGGTCACACACGCGGCGATGCGGTTGCCCTTGGCGAACTCGTCGACGGGGATGGTGATCTGACGCCTGGCCTTGCTGGTGGTCTCGAAGGGCTGGTCGATGCCGCTGCGCAGCAGTTCGGAATGGCGGTCGCGGTCGTCGAGGTAGGTCCCGTAGTCGGCCAGCCACTCGCGTACGACGACGCCGTCCTCGGTGCTTGCGGCGGGAGCGATCGCTGCCAGATCCGCGAGCAGGGAACGATAGATCGCCGTCCCTGCATCGATCTGGTCGGCACGCTCGACCAGCGTTCGGGCATCGCTCGCCCGTGGCAGTTTGTCGAGTACCTGCTCGGCGTTCTCGCAGAGAGGGCCCGCGGCGGCGGCCCACGCCGGGTCGTCGAGCTCGTCGGGGTGAGTGTGGGGAGCGAAGGGGGAGAAGGCCCAGACCCAGAATCCGACGACGATCACGAGCAACGCGGTGGCCAACACTCGCCCTGGCGTCCAGCCCCAGGTGCCCTGCTCGGGGACCAGCCCACCGGCCGCGAGCACCTGCTCGAACTGGTCGTCGGGTCCGGCGTCTGTGGGGGAGTGGTCGTTGGGCACCTCGACAGCATCGCCGCGGCAGGGCCGCAGTTCCAACCACCCCCGCCCCGAATTGCGTCTCGCGCAGCGGCGCCGGCCCCCTATCGTCGGTGGGGTGAACGGCGCTGAACTCCTCCCCGACCTCGAAGCACGTGGCCTGATCCAGGACACGACCGATCGCGATGCGCTCGCGACGCGGCTGGCCCAGGGCCCGATCCGCCTCTATCACGGGATCGATCCGTCGGCGCCGAGTCTGCACATCGGGAACTTCGTCGGGGTGTTGATGCTTCGGCGCTTCCAAGATGCAGGTCATGAGCCCGTTGTGCTGGTGGGTGGCTCCACCGGCATGATCGGTGATCCAGGGGGCCGCAGCGAGGAGCGCAATCTCCTCGACGAAGAGGCGCTGGCCGCCAACGTCGCAGGAATCCGGGCCCAGCTCGAGCGTCTCCTCGATCTCGAACGGACTGCGTTGGTCAACAACTTCGACTGGACGCGCAATGTCGGCGTCCTCGAGTTCCTCCGCGACGTCGGCAAACACGTCACGGTCAACCAGATGGTGGCACGCGAGTCCGTCCGCAGCCGGATGGAAGGGGAGCACGGGATCTCCTACACCGAGTTCTCGTACATGCTCTTGCAGGCGTTCGACTACTGGTGGCTGCACGAGCACCGTGGGGTCGACCTCCAGATCGGCGGCTCCGACCAGTGGGGCAACATCGCACAGGGGGTCGATCTGGTCCGACGGCGGTCCGGTGATCATGTCCACGCCCTCACCTGGCCGCTCATCACCCGTGCCGACGGCCAGAAATACGGGAAATCCGTCGACGGAGCGGTGTGGCTCGACCCGGAACGCACGCTGCCCTACGAATTCCACCAGTACTGGCTCCGTGTCGACGACCGCGACCTGCGACGGTTCCTCCTCCAGCTCACGCTGCTTCACATCGAAGAAGTCGACGCCGTCGTGCAGCGCCACGAGGCCGCGCCCGAGCGTCGGTTGGGTCAGCAGCGCCTGGCCGACGAGATCACCACGCTGGTGCATGGCCCCGAAGCCGCCGCCCGGGCCACGCTGGCGGCGTCGGCGCTCTTCGGCACCGACCCGTTGTCGGCGGCGATGCTCGAAGCCCTTCGTGGCGTCGTCCCCGAGACGGGCGTCGGCCGGTCGGCCCTCGAAGGCGACGACGCCCTGTTGGGCATTCTGGTGACCACGGGACTCGCGGCGTCGAAAGGCGAAGCGCGCCGGCTCCTCGAACAGGGAGGGGTCTCGGTGAACCGCGAACGCGCCGACACTGCGGGCCTCACTCCCGAACTCCTGATCGAAGGCCGGTACCTGCTGCTCCAGCGGGGCAAGAAGCAGCGTCATGTCGTTGTGTTCGAGGGCGCCTGACCCGATGCAGCGGGCCACGAAAGCGCTGGTCAGACGGTTCTCGGCCGAGGCTGCGAAATTCTTTCCGGCGCGCGTTGACGTTTGCCCGCGCGGTGGGTAGGTTACTCCTTCGCCCTACACGGATGATCTGCAGGATCTGCGGGATCGTCTCGGTAGGCGCCGGCTCCGACCACGCGTCGACCGGCCAGCGGCACGCCGACCGGATTCGGTCCGTGTGTCCCGCTCTTTGAAAACGGAAGAGAGGACGAAAAAGCCAGTGCGGGCGACGCATCGGTCTGTTTGACCGTTGACGTCACCTTTAACAATTCCGCCACCTGCCGCAAGGCTTGGTGGCAATCGCACAAATGGACAACGTGTTCACATCTTCGGATGCGAACGCTTGTCTTGTGCCAGAAGACAAACACGCAGACGCCTCACACCAGAATCACGGTTCGCCGAGGTTCGTGGGGCAGAGCACCTGATTTCGAGGGAAGACTTCGGTCGACCCGAGATTTTGACGGAGAGTTTGATCCTGGCTCAGGACGAACGCTGGCGGCGTGCCTAATACATGCAAGTCGAACGCTCTCGACCTTCGGGTCACATGAGAGAGTGGCGAACGGGTGCGTAACACGTGAGGAACCTACCCCGAAGTCGGGAATAGCCCGAGGAAACTCGGATTAATACCCGATGTCTTCACCGGACCGCATGGTCTGGTGAAGAAAGTTCCGGCGCTTCGGGAGGGCCTCGCGGCCTATCAGCTTGTTGGTGAGGTAACGGCTCACCAAGGCATCGACGGGTAGCTGGTCTGAGAGGACGATCAGCCACACTGGGACTGAGACACGGCCCAGACTCCTACGGGAGGCA
>JAHECR010000034.1 GCA_024641655.1 Acidimicrobiaceae bacterium | reverse complement strand
CCCCGCCTGCCGATGGGACCCCGGCACGAGGTCCCACGGACCTCCAGGCACGAGGTCCCACGGACCTCCAGGCACGAGGTCCCACGGACCTCCAGGCACGAGGTCCCACGGACCTCCAGCGGGGAGCGGGCCGCGGGCGTCGCCCGCCCGCGCCGGCCTTACGAGTCGTAGAGCTCGTCTTCGTAGCCTGGGCGCCGGAACGTGCCGGATCGACCGCCCGTCTTCTCCCACAGGGCGATGTCACCGATCACCATCTCACGGTCGCGGCTCTTGCACATGTCGTAAATCGTGAGCGCAGCAACCGAGCACGCAGTGAGCGCCTCCATCTCGACGCCGGTGCGGTCGTAGGTCTCGACCTCGGCTTCGACCTCGATGAAGGTGTCCTCGAGGCGGAAGTTCACCAGCACGGCGCCGACGAGCAACGGATGACACAGCGGGATCAGTTCGGGCGTGCGCTTGGCCGCCTGGATACCCGCCACCCGCGCGACGGCGAGTACGTCACCTTTGCCGATCGCCCCGCGCGCGACAGCCGATGCGGTCTCGGGGGTCATGTGGACCTTGGCCCGGGCGATGGCTCGTCGATGACTCGGGTCCTTCGGCGTGACATCGACCATGCGGGCCCGGCCGAGGGGGTCGAGGTGGGTGAAGCCCTGATCCGACATGGCCGAGAGTGTAGGAGGTCCACCGGCCCCAGGGTCGCATCGCGGGCGGCGCGCCGCCGTCAGCCGCCGATCTGTGACATCGACTTCTTCGGGCGGATGAAGGCGACCGTCCCGATCTGGTGACCGGCCCACTTCTGCGCGACGTTGCCCCGAAGCACGTCGGCGAGCTCGTCGTCGGAGGCGTCACCGCGCAGGAGCGCCCGCAGGTCGACGCCGTCGAGCGCGAAGAGACAATTCCGGAACTGGCCCTCGGCGGTCAGACGGATGCGGTCGCAGGAGTCACAGAACGCGTCCGTGACCGTCGCGATCACGCCGACCTCGCCGGCCCCGTCGGCGTAACGCCATCGCGCTGCGGGCGACGAGCCGCGCTCGAGCGGCTCCAGCTCATAGGCAGCCGACAACACGTCGACGATGTCCGCCAGCGGCATCACCTTGTCGCGGCTCCATGCCTCGTCGGCATCGAGCGGCATGAACTCGATGAACCGGACGACGACGCCCTTGGCGCGCCCGAACGCCGCGAATTCGAGGATCTCGTCGTCGTTGACACCCTTCATGATGACGGCATTGACCTTCACGGGGTCGAAGCCCGCCGCGATCGCCGCGTCGATGCCCTCGAGCACCGCGTCGAGATTGTCGCGTCGGGTCAACGAGACGAAGCGATCACGATCGAAGGTGTCGAGCGAGATGTTGATGCGCTTCAGCCCTGCGTCGCGCAGGTCCTGGGCGATGTGTGCCAGGGTGGCCCCGTTGGTCGTCATGGCCAGGTCCACCCCCAGCGCCGCGAGCTTCTCGATCAGCACGGGGAGGTGCGCCCGCACCGTCGGTTCACCACCGGTGACACGGATCGAGTCGATACCGAACCGCTCCACGAGCAGCCGAGCGAGTCGCTCGATCTCTTCGAAGGTGAGCAGATCGTCGCGAGGGGTCCACACCATCCCCTCGACGGGCATGCAGTACTGGCAACGGAAATTGCAGCGATCGGTGATCGAGATGCGCAGATCGCGGTGGATGCGCCCGAAAGTGTCGATGAGCTGCTCGGCCATGGTTCCACAAGGCTACCGGAGCGCAGCGTGCCCAGCCCCAGCCCACCCTCGGTGCCTGGTACCGCCAGGTACCGAGAAGACATGGCGGTCGATCTCGTCAGTTGACGAGGAAGAACTCGACGTCGCCGCCGGGGGCAACACCGTCGCCGTCGGGGAGAACCGCGAGCGCGTCGGCTCCGGCCATCGCGGTCAACTGGTGCGAACCCTGACCACCGGCGGAGCGCACGTCGAATCGACCGTTCACGACATCGACCCGCACCCGGGCGAAATGGGTCTTGTCGTCGGGACGCCGACCGAACCCGTCGGGGGCGGTGCCGACGAGCCGGGGCCGGTGCAATCTCGAATGCCCCATCATCTTGCGCAGGCCGGGTCGAGCGAACAGCTCGAAACTGACCATCGACGACACCGGATTGCCGGGCAGTCCGAAGACGGCGACGCCGTCGACGAGACCGAACGCGAGTGGCTTGGCCGGCTTGATGGCCACCTGCATCCACCGCATGTCCCCGATCCGATCCAGCACCGCCTTCACGTAGTCGAAGTCGCCCATGCTCACGCCCCCACTGGTGAGCAGGGCGTCGCAGCCCGCGACGCCGCGCCGCACCGCGTCTTCGATGCGGGCCTCGTCGTCGACCACGACACCGAGGTCGACGACCTCGAACCCGTCACGTTCGAGCAAGGCGAGGAGGGTGTACCGATTGGAGTCACGGATCTGCCCGGGAGCCAGCGGCGCGCTGCCCTCCACGAGCTCGTCTCCGGTCGAGAACACGCCGACCTTCGGTCGGCGGTGTGCGGAAACCTCGTAGCGTCCGATGCTGGCCAGCACCCCGAGGTGCCCTGGCGTCAGCACGGTGCCCACGTCGAGCACCCGATCGCCGGGGCGAAGGTCCTCGCCCGCCCCACGCACTGCGTCACCGGCGGCAACCGCTCGATCGATCGCGACCCGACCCCCGCCATCGAAGGATTCGGTCCACTCGACCATCACCACCGCGTCGGCCCCTGCGGGCATCGGCGCACCGGTCATGATGCGCATCGCCTGCCCCGACCCGACCACAGCGTCGGAAGCCGAGCCGGCGGCGATCGTGCCGATGACCTCGAGCTCCACCCGCAGCTCGGCGGTGGCGCCGGTGGTGTCGATCGAGCGAACGGCATACCCATCGACGGCGGTGTTCGCGAACGGCGGAACGAGCTCGGGGGACGCGACGGCCTCCGCGGTCACCAATCCACAGGCCTCGCGCAACGGAGTAGCGACGGCGCCGAGCACCGAAACCCGACCGAGCACATATTCCTGGGCCTCACCGAGTTCGATCATGTCGACATGGTAGTGAGGCGATCTGCCGCCGCTCTCGGTCGTCGGCCCGAATGTGGCGACGGCAGCCACGATCGGCGAATCGGTGCCGAAGATTCCGCCACCGGCCCGGGCGTCCTACGATGCCCCCGTGAATCCATGGTGGCTGCTCGTGCCCCTCAGCTATGTCCTCGGTTCGATGCCCGTCGCCGGGGTCGTCGCGGGCACGGCGGGCCATGACCCCACCCGTGAGGGGTCGGGCAACCCCGGCGCCTCCAACGTGTTCCGGGTCGCAGGCGTCAAGGCCGGCGTGGTGGTGCTCCTCGGCGATGTGCTCAAGGGCCTCGGTCCCTCCCTCGTCGGTCTCGCCGTCGACGGTCGTCCTCTCGGGCTCGCAGCCGGACTCGCCGCCATGGTGGGACACATCGCCCCTCTCGGGCGCCTCCGCCGGGGCGGCAAGGGGGTCGCGACGCTGGGGGGGACCACGCTGGCCCTGTACCCCCTGGGCGCGGCAGCACTGATCGTGTTGTGGCTCCTCATCGTCTCGAAGGCGAAAGTGGCGTCGGTCGCGTCGCTCGTCGTTGTCGGCCTGCTTCCCGTCGTCGTGGCCGTGTCGTCTCGTTCCTGGGGGGAGGTCGCGGCGACCGCTGCGGCGTCGGCGATCGTGGCCCTGCGCCATCGCGCCAACATCGAACGCCTGATCGCCGGGCAGGAGCACCAGCTTCGCTGAGCCGGCTTCGGCCACCGTCGATGACCGGGAAGGTGGGCGTCACACCTCCGCCGATATCCTGACGGCCGACCACGACCGGAGAGAGGTCATGCCGACTTACGACTATGAGTGCAGCACCTGCGGGACCGCTTTCGAGCTGGTCCAGTCCTTCAGTGAGGACGCGCTGACGAAGTGCCCGACCAGGAAGTCCGGCAACTCGCCGCTGGCGTGCACCTCACCGGGTCGAGGCAAGGTTCACAAGGTGTTCTCGGCCCCAGGCATCACGTTCAAGGGCAGCGGCTTCTACAAGACCGACAGTCGAAGCGGATCGAGCTCGTCGTCAACCGAGTCCTCGTCCACTTCGGGTGCCGCCTCGACATCGGAATCCTCGAAGGGCGATTCGTCGTCCACGTCCACGTCGGGGTCCACGTCGGAATCCTCGTCGCAGTCGGCCACAGCGACGTCCACCGCCGCCTCGGACTGAGTCCGCCTGCCGCTCCTGCGGCGCACGGGTCGCGTCCCTCCATCGACTTCCCCCGAACTCGACCGACCGAGGAGGTGCGCCATGCGCGCTCCGCTATCGAGTCCGCGTCCGGGGTGGCGACCCGGCCGGCTGCGCCTTCTGGCGCGCAACCCCGTCGTGTATTGGGTCGTCGCCCTGGCTGCGGCGAGCTGGTGCGCCGTACTGGTTGCGGCGGCCGTCCCCACCCCGCCACCGGACCCACAGACGGTATGGATCACCGATCGAGACGTCGCGGCCGGATCACCATTGAGGACCGCTCTGCGCCAGATACATGCACCGGGAGCGCTCGTTCCCGATCGCGTGCTCGTCGCGCTGCCCGGCGATGCCCGATCAGCTCGGCCGATCGGCGCGCACGAGATCGTCACGCTCGACGATGTCGCCGGTGCGTCGACCCTCGCATCGGAAGAAGCGGCCGTGGCGGTGCCGACCGGACCCACCACTCCGCCGACCACGGTAGGCACCACGGTCGTGCTCGTGCTGCACCCTGACCCCTTCGGCATCGGCCCCGCGGGCCCCGCGACGATCGTCTCGGGGCGCGTACTAGCCACCACCGACGACCAGGTGCTCGTCGCCGTCGCCCGCACCGACCTCATCGCGGTCAGCGCAGCGCTCCAGTTCGGGTCGGCGTCGGTTGCGCTGGGCAAATGATCCACGCGCGCGTGAAGCCGACTCGACGAACGTCAGTGCCGCGACGCGGGGCGACGACGCAGGGCCGCCGCGCAGCCTCACAGGACGCTGGTCGCCGTCCCCAGCGTCACCACGACACCGACGATCACCCGGTAACGGCCGAAGGCGCCGAAACCCCGGCGCTGGAGCCAGGCGACCATCCACCGGACCGCGACCACAGCCGACACGAACGCCATGACCAGCCCTGCCGTGGGCGTGAACCACCCGAACGTGTCCACGAGCTCTTGACCGTTGCGCACTCCCTCGAGCCCCGTGGCCGCGCTCAGGGTCACGAAGCCGAGGAGGAAGCTGAACTCCACCGCGGCGCCCAACGACAAGCCCACCGCGACACCGGCGATGATCGTCACCAGGCTCCGGCTCACGCCGGGCCAGAGCGCGATTGCCTGGGCGACCCCGATGATCACCGCCTGGCGAACGGCGAGATCCCCGAGCCCACGACCAGTGCGTGTGAACCAGTCCCGGCGGTCCAGCACGATGATCACCACCCCGCCGACGAACCAGGCGACGGCCACGGGCCCGATGCCGAAGAGTTGCTCCTTCACCGTGTCGGCCACGGTCAAACCGATGAGCGCGGTGGGAACGAAGGCGGCGATCACCGCGACGAGGATCCGGCGCCCCACCTCGTTGCGCCCCAACAAGCCTGCCAGCATCTCGAGGACCCGGTCCCAGTACAGGAACACCACCGCGAGGATTGCCCCGGCCTGGATGCAGATCGTGTACGTCTCGATGGCGCGTTCGGAGGCATCGGTGTCGTCGAGCCCGAGGAGGCGATTTGCGACGAGCAGGTGACCGGTCGAGCTGATCGGCAGGAACTCGGTGATGCCCTCCACGAGGCCCAACACGAGCGCCTTCCACAGCGACAACTCGGCTGCAGCCTCGTCGACGACCTGCGCAGCCCCTGCAGGCAGGGCAGGGAACACCGCGGCGAAGCCCGACACGAGCGCGGCAACCGCCAGGAGGGTAAGGCACCGCGTCCGGGAGGTCGCCGCAGCCGAGCCGCCCGCTGGCGCACGCACCCCCTTCATCACCGTCCACTCAACGACACGCCGGCCACGCTGATGGTGGGTACCGACACCCCTGAGGGCCGGTGATCGAGGTCGGCACCGACATGCACGATCTCGTCGAGCATGCGTGGCAGCGTCGAGGCGATCGTTGCTTCCCGGATCGGCTCGGCGAGCACGCCGTTGCGTATCATCAAGCCGTCCACACCGACGGAGAAGTCGCCGCTCACGGCGTTGACCCCCGAGTGCATCCCGCTCATCGACTGCACCAGCAACCCGTGATCGACGGCGGCCACGATGCTGTCGAGGTCGCCTTCGCCCGGACGAACCTGCAGGGCCTGCCACCCGACCGCAGGCGTCGATCGGGTCGAACGCACCGCCGACGCGGTCGATCCCCGTCCGGCGCGCCCACCCGAAATCGTGTCGTACAAGAAGCCCTGCAGGTGTCCATCGGCGATCAGGACATTCCGCCGGGTCGCCAGGCCCTCACCGTCGAAGGCACCCGCGCCGAACGAGTCGGCCAGCGTGGGATCGTCCACCAGCGTGAGGCGAGGGTCGCCGATCTTCTCGCCGAGGCGTCCAGCGAACGGCGTGCGTCCCTTGAGGACCCGGTCACCGCTCAACATGGCACCGACGATCGAGATGATGGACGCGCCAACTTGCGGTTCGAGCACCAACATGACCCGGCCCGAACGAGGTTTCGTCGCGCCCAGGAGGCGGGTTGCCTTGGCAACGGCCTCAGCAGCGACCTCACCGGGGTCGAGCTCAGTGGGGTCACGGCGGGCGCTGGCGCCGAATCCGGTCTGGCGACTCGCACCGTCAGACGACAAGGCGCTCACGCCCAGCGAACTCATGGTCGATCGCTCCTCGGCGCGAAGGCCCGTGCTGGAGACGAGCACCGACATGCTCTGCCGATCGCTGTAGGTCGCGCTGCGCACCCCGTAGACGCGCGGGTCGAGCGACCGGGTCCGGCGCTCGAGCTCGACGGCGAGCGCCATCTTCTCTTCGATCGACATCGCGGCGACGGCATCGCTCCACAGCCCCGGCAGTTCGCCGGCGGCGACACCGTCGGCCGTCGCGAGCCGCGCGTGGGGGTCGGCCTCGGCGAAACCGAGGTTGTCCCGGGCGTCAGCCAGGGTCTCCAGGGCGACATCGAGATCGAGGCTGCCGGCAGAGGCGAAGCCCATCCGACCCTCGCGCAGGACCCGGATCCCGACGGCGGCGCTGTCGGCAACCGTCAGGTTCTCGATCGCACCCTCGTAGGCCCGCACCGACACCCTGGCCGACATCGCGGCCACCACTTCGAGCTCCTCGCCCGGCTGTGCCCGCTCGAGCAGGCTCATCGTGAGGTCATCCAACGCGCGGGGGTCGATCATGTCGGGTCCCATCATGTCGGGTCACGGGGCGGGTGACGTGGACGGATGCCCCGTGGGCGTTCGAGTGGCGAGCTCAGGAACCGCCCGAGAGCATGAGGTCGGCCACGATCAGCGAGACGCCGCTGGCGTGCATCGGGAGTCGCTCGAGGTCCCCGCCAACCTCCTGCACGTCGAGCAACATCCGCTGGAGGGTCGATGCGATGGTGACCTCACGAATGGGTTCGGCGAGCGCACCACCGCGGATCATGATGCCCTCGGCTCCGGTGGAGAAGTCGCCGCTGATCGGGTTCACGCCAGAGTGAAGCCCCGACACCCCTTGGATCAGAACCCCCTCGCCCACGGTACGGAGCATCTCGGCCTGGGTGCGGCTTCCGGGGGCCAACGACAGCGCCAACGCACCCACACCAGGCGAGCTGGAATAGCCCCGGACCGCAGAGCCCGTCGAGACCGTGTTGAGACGCCGCCCCGTGTAGCTGTTGTGCAGGAAGTGATCGAGACGGCCCGCCTCGATGAGCACGTTGCGCCGAGCCGCGAGGCCTTCCCCGTCGCTCTCGGTGGCGGTGAAGGCTTCGGGGTCGGTGGGATCGTCGATCAATGTGAGCAGTGGTGACGCCACCAGCTCCCCCACCCGGTCCGCGAACAGCGATCGACCCTTCAGGAGCGCCTCGCCGCTCAACGTCGCCCCGATGATTCCGAGGAACTGGGCGGTCACGTAGGGATCGAACACGATGGTGTGCCGGCCCGACGGCGGCTTCACCGCTCCGAGCAGCCGGGTGGCGCGGTCGACCGCTTCGGCCGCAGCGCGCTCGATGTCGATCTCCTCGGGGTCGCGGCAGACCGAGTAACCGAAACCGGTCTGGGTTTCGTCGCCTTCGGCGGCGAGGGAGTACACCGAGACGTAGGCCCCGCTCTCCATGCCTGCGTGGCGCACGCCGGTGGTGGACACCACGGCACCCGCGGTGACCGAGTCGAGGTAGTCGGAGGACTCGACACCGATGATGCGCGGATCGCCGGCCATCACGGCAGCCTCGAGGTCACGAGCCAGCGCGATCTTCCGCTCCGTGTCGAACGCCTCGGTGGCGGGGTCGTAGAGCTCCAAGTCCGCAAAGGCCACGCCGTCGGGTTCGGCGAGCACGAGGTACTCGTCGTAGGTACCGAAGCGGGCGTTGTCACGCGCCTCGGCCAGCGTCTCGGCGATCACGTCCGGGTCGAGGGTGCCGGCGTGGGCCAGACCCTGACGACCGTCGCGGATCACCCGAATACCGATCCCGTGGGAGTCCGAGGCGGTGAAAGACTCGATCTCGCCCTCGTAGACCCGAACCTCGGTCTCGCGCCCGTGAACGGCGATCACCTCGAGCTGTTCGCCTGGCAGTGCCATTGCGACCACGCGGTCGCCGATCTCCAGAAGTCGTTCGATCATGGTCGTCAGGCCGCCGTGCCGCCGACAGTGAGCGCGGTGACGCGCAAGGTCGGCGTGCCGTCGCCCACGGGGACGCCCTGACCGTCCTTGCCGCAGGTGCCCGGGGATCCCATCTCGAAGTCGTTCCCCAAGGCGTCGATCAACGTGAGGACCTCGGGGCCGTTGCCGATGAGGTTGCCCTCGCGGATCGGCTCGGTGATCTCACCGTTCTCGATCAGGTACGCCTCGGTCATACCGAACACGAAGTCCCCGGTAGCGGTGTTGACCTGGCCGCCGCCGAGGTCGGCCACGTACACCCCGGACTCGGTGTCGGCGATGATGTCGGCCGGGTCGGTCCGGCCGTTGGCGATGTAGGTGTTGGTCATGCGCACCATCGGCAGCACGTCGTAGCTCTGGCGACGCCCGTTGCCCGAGCTGGCGCGACCTTCGCGGCGAGCGCGCAGCCCGTCCCACATGTAGTCGACGAGAACGCCGTCTTCGATGAGCACGTTTCGCTGCGCCGGACGGCCCTCGTCGTCAATGGCGAACGCGCCCCACTCGCGGCCCATGGTGCCGTCGTCGATGAGGGTGACGAGTTCGCTGGCAACCTTCTGCCCCGTGCGGCCGGCGAACACCGACGCCTGCTTCTTCACGAGATCGGCCTCCAGGCCGTGCCCGCACGCTTCGTGGAACAATACGCCTCCGCCGCCCTTGCCGATCACCACGGGCATGGTGCCGCTTGGCGCCGGCCGGGCCCGGAGCTTGGTGATCGCGCGCTGTGCCGCGCGCTGCGCGAGCTCCGCGATGTCGACCTCGTCGAAGAGCTCGAAGCCGATCGGGCGTCCGACCGACTCGCGACCGGTCTGCATCCCTGCGTCGGCGTTGGCGACGCAGGACACGGAGAAGAGGCTGCGAACCTGATCGTCGGAGGCGAGCACGCCATCGGTGTTCGCCACGAGGATGCGTCGGCGCGAGTCGGCGTAGCTCACCGCAACCTGGGTGATCAACGCGCCTTGGGCCCGTGCGACCTCGTTGGCTCGCTGCAACAGCTCGACCTTGGCGGCCTTGGCGACGGTCTCGGGCAGCACCGCGACCCGATTGGGGGAGGGGGCCTCGACCCGGGACAACGGGACGATCCGTACGCCTCCGCCGCCGCCACGGGCGGCCGCCCCGGCGGCTTCGGCGGCGGCACGCAGACCGGCCTCGCTCAGATCCGCGGTGTGGGCGAAGCCGGTGGTCTCGCCGACCACCACGCGGATGCCCGCACCCCGATCACGTCCCGAGGAGAGTTCCTCGACCTTGCCGTCGTCGAGCAACGCGCGGGCGTTGCGCTTGTCCTCGATGAAGACCTCGGCGAAATCACCACCGTGTGCCACCGCCGCGGCGAGCGTCCGCTCGATCACGTCTTGGTCCACAAACCCGTCGTGCATGCGCTCAAGCCTCGTTCCTGCGTTCTGGCGGCGACCGCCGCGGTCGTCTCGATGGTAGCTGGGGGGCCGCCGCCGACCCCGCCGCCGGTGTCCATCCGTGTGACGGTCCAACGGGATGCGTATCGTACCGACGTGCCTTTCGAAGTCGGGCTGACCGGAACCATCGTCCACCAAGTCGGCAACAGCGATCTCGCTCCCGAGTTCGCGTCGGGAGATGTGCCCGTGCTGGCAACTCCGCGCGTCATCGCCTGGTGCGAAGAGGCAACCATCGTCGCGCTCGAAGGCCAGCTCGAAACCGGCCAGACCACCGTGGGCATGCGCATCCGGGTCGACCATGTCGCCCCGACGGGCACCGGGCGCGCCGTGTCGGTCACCGCCGTGCTCACCAGGGTCGAGGGGCGGCGCCTCACGTTCCAGGTGCAGGCCGACGATTCCTCGGGAACCGAGATCGCAATCGGTCAGGTCGTGCGCGTCGTCGTCGACCGCGACCGTTTCCTCGAGCGCGCCGGCAACACCGACTGAACCCACGGCGTCGGGACCGGTCGCGTCGAGCCTTGCGACCGTCGACGATGTGCGGTGTTCAGGCAGGGTCTGCGAACACGGGCGGGCGGCTTTCGAGCGCGGCGGCCACGGCCTCGGCCTGATTTGGCGAGCCGATCAGGGCATCCATCTCCTGACGCTCCAGCGCGAACCCCTCGGCCTCACCGAGATCGACAGCGCGAAACAGCCGCTTCGCCGCCCGCACCGCGTGCGGCGACCGCCCCGCGATCTCGCGGGCAAGGGCGGTGGCGGTACCCAGCGGGTCGTCGACGACGATGGTCGCCAACCCGAGCCGGCCGGCCTCGACACCATCGACCGTGCGACCGGTGAACGTCAGCTCCTTGGCGACGTCGAGCCCGACGAGCTCGATCAGGCGTCGGGTCCCGGTCATGTCGGGCACCAGACCCCACCGCATCTCGAGCACGCCCATCGACGCATCCGGGGAAACACATCGGATGTCGGCGCCGAGCGCCAGCTGGATGCCTCCGCCGAGGGCGACCCCGTGGACTGCGGCGATGACGGGCATCGGCAGCTCGGTCCAACCGAACACGGCCTGCTGGCCCCGATGGGTGATGGCCCCGGGTGCCACCTCGGTGATGCGCTCGACCGGCGACTCGCCCGGGGCCGCGCCGGAGCCGAACATGGCCAGGTCGAGCCCGGCGCAGAACCCCCGGCCCGCCCCTGACAGGACGACACATCGGACGTCGCCACGGGCGGCCAGTGCCACTGGTGCCTCGACCAGCGCATCGAACATCGCCAGGTCGAGCGCGTTCATCTTCTCGGGCCGATGGAGCTGCACGAACGCGACGCCGCGGTCGACTTCGACCCGGACGCGGCTCCCGTCGCCGATCTCGATGGCTTCTGCGGTCATGTTCACCCTCCGAATACGACGAGTCGGCGGCGTGGGGTCGCGCCTGTCCTCGCGGACCGTGTCCCTGTCCTCGCGGACTGTCCCTGTCCTCGTGGACGCTAGCCCGGCGGGCAAGAAGTCTCCGGCTGGGGTCCGAGTCGGCCGGGGTCGGTGCCCCTACGCTTTACAGACCTTGCGTGTCACCGACCTTGTGTGTCGATGCCACACGCTCGCGCCCTCCCCGCCATGAGCCCCTTCCCCCCGTCCGAGCCTCACGAGCACCTTCCCTGGTGGAAGCGCAACGTGGTGACCGTGCCCTTGCGGCTCGGGCTGTCGGTCGCCCTCCTGGCGATCATCGTCGCCCAGATGGGCGACATCGACACCGAGAAGCTCATCCCCGAATGGCACCGCTCGACCTTCCTGTGGAGCGGCGCGGCGTTCGGCTTCACGATCATGGGTTTCGTGCTCGCCGCGGTGCGCTGGCAACGCGTCCTCGCCGCACTTGACGTCGAGACCCACCTCCCTCGCCTCTTCAGCCACTACATGTCGGGTCAGTTCATCTCGAACTTCGTACCCACCACCGTCGGCGGTGACGTGGTTCGCGTCGGGCGCCTCTCACGCGACATCGGTGACGGGCCCGTGGCGTTCACGTCCGTGGTCTTCGAGCGGCTGAGCGGCTGGCTCGTGCTGCCGCTCATCACCTTCGTCGGCTTCGCGGTCAATCCGGGGCTCACGCACCTGGGCCCGGCCACCAAGATCCCGCTGGTACTCGGGGTCGTCACCCTCGGCGGGTTGCTGGCGGTCATCGTGCTGCTCGGCAGCGACCGCATCGGCGACGGCCTCGAGAACCGCGAGGGCCTGCTGCGCTTCGCCAGCGCCATCCATCTCGGGATCGACCGCATGCGAGAGCACCCCCACGCGGCGCGAGAGGTGCTCGTGAGCGCGCTGGCCTACCAGTTCACCCTGCTGTTCGCGGCCGCATGCGCGGTCGAAGCGCTCGACATCGACCGGATCGGGCTCACGGGGCTCATGGCGTTCATGCCCGCGGTCCTGATCCTGCAGGTGCTCCCGTTGGGCATCGGCGGTCTCGGCATCCGCGAAGGCGCTCTGGTGTTGTTCCTCGGGGGCATCGACATCCCCCACGAGCAGGCCCTCGCCCTCGGGCTTGCCATCTATGTCCTCACGCTCATCAGCAGCCTCATCGGGTTCCCGTTGCTCGTGTTCGGGGGGCGGCGGAGCAAACGTCGACCGGGAGGACCCGTCGGCCGCAGCGGCGTCGAGGCGGTCGGCCGCGCCGGCGGCGCGTCGATGCTCGTTCAGCCCGACCACGACCGATGCCGCCGTCCCGACGTCGGGCTGAGCGACCCCCTCGACGCGCTTCCGATCCCACACGGGCTCCCACCGTCGCTCGCGCGCTGAGCTCGCCCACGGCTCGTATCGCCTGGCTCGTACACTCTTGACCGCCACGACAGGTCACCGGTGCGCGCCGCCCGCTACCGTTGTCAGGACCGGCCCTGGGAGATCCCCCCATGCTCGAACAGATCACCTGCCCTGCCGACCTCCGGCGGCTCACGCACGCGGAGCTCGCGGACCTCGCCTCCGAGATCCGGGCACTCATCGTCGATTCGGTGACCCGCAACGGCGGTCACCTCGGGTCGAACCTCGGCGTCGTCGAGTTGACGATCGCCCTTCACCGCGTCTTCGATTCCCCCCGCGACATCATGCTGTGGGACACCGGCCACCAGGCGTACGTCCACAAGATGCTCACCGGCCGTGTCGGCGACTTCACCACACTGCGCGAAGCGAACGGCCTGTCGGGGTACCCCTCGCGCGCTGAGTCCGAGCACGATTGGATCGAGAACAGCCACGCGTCCACGGTCCTCAGCTACGCCTACGGTCTCGCGACGGCGCAGGCTTCCGACGTCGGCGAGGGTCGGCGCGTCATCGCGGTGATCGGCGACGGGGCACTCACCGGCGGCATGGCCTTCGAGGGTCTGAACAACCTCGGGCATGCGGCGCGCGACGTCATCATCGTGCTCAACGACAACGGGCGCTCCTATGCGCCGACCGTGTCACGCCTCTCGGACAGCCTCAAACGCCTCCGCAACAACCCCCGCTCGGTACGCAGCATCGCCCGCATCGAGCAGCGGCTCAAGGAGACCCTCCCCTTCGGCGAGTCGGTCGAGCGCGCCCTGGAGGCAACCAAGGCGGCGGTGCGCGAGATGTGGGACACCACCTCGTTCTTCGAAGACCTGGGCATTCGATACAACGGCCCCTTCGACGGTCATGACGTCGCGGATCTCGAGCGGGCGTTCCGCAACGCCGCCGAATTCGAAGGACCCACCCTGATCCACGTTCTCACCCAGAAGGGCCGCGGGTACGCCCCGGCGGAGAACGACGAGGTCAAGCGGCTCCACGACGTCGGCCTACCGAAGCCGGGGAGCTACACGGCTGCGTTCACCGAAGCGCTCTTGAAGGAAGCCGAGCTACGGCCCGAGCTCGTCGCCATCACTGCGGCCATGCCCGACAGCACGGGTTTGCTCCCGTTCTCCGAGCGCTATCCCGACCGTTGCATCGACGTCGGCATCGCCGAACAGCACGCGGTCACGGCTGCTGCGGGTATGGCCATGGCCGGCATGCGCCCGGTCGTGGCCGTCTACGCCACATTCCTCAGTCGAGCGTTCGACCAGGTCAACCTCGACGTCGGTCTCCATGGCCAGCCGGTGGTCTTCTGCCTCGATCGTGCCGGCATCACCGGCCCCGACGGGGCATCGCATCACGGTCTGCTCGACATGGTCCTGTTGTCGAAGGTGCCGGGTATGACGATTTTCGCCCCTTCCTCGTACCAGGAGCTCCAGCAGATGCTCCACGACGCGCTCGACATCACCGACGGTCCCGTCGCCATCCGCTACCCACGCACACCGGCGGTCAGCGTCGGTGAACACGAGGTCGGCCAGGGTCTGCGTGCCCGCCGAACCCGAACCGGTACCGACGCCTGCATCCTGGCTGTCGGAAAGATGCTCCAGTACGCCACAGAGGCCGCCGAGATCCTCGACGCCGAGGGCATCTCGTGCTCGGTGTGGGATGTCCGCGTGGTCACGCCGCTCGATCCGGCGATGCTCGACGACGCCGCCCGTCACCCCCTCGTCGTCACCGTCGAGGACGGCCTGCGCGCCGGCGGTGCCGGAGCGGCGATGCGCGACCTGCTCACCGAGGGGATCGACCCCCACCCACGCGTGCGCGTCCTGGGGATCCCGACCGAGTACATCGCCCATGGCAGCCCCGACGCGATCTTGGCCTCGCTCGGCCTCGACGCCGCCGGCATCGCCGACACCGTCCGGCGCAGCCACGCCTGATCGGTCGACTCGGCGCCTGGCACGGTGGCGCGCACCAGGGGGATTGCGCTACTCGAAGAAGGGGTTCTCGCCGGCGTTGTGGTCGGTGACGTCGACGATCTCGGTGATTTCCGGGATTGCCTCGGCGATCATGACCTCGATGCCCTGACGCAACGTCGCTGCCGACATGGCACACCCCTGGCACCCGCCACCCATCAGGATATGGGCGACCGTGCCCTCCATCTTGACCAGCTCTGCGTACCCACCGTGAGCGGCGAGCGACGGGTTGATGTGGCCGTCGAGGAGCTGCTGGAGCTTCTCACCGGGCGTGCCGGTGAGTTCGATGTCGGCTCCCTCGAGTGGGTTGGGCCGGTTCGGGTTGCGGATCACCAGGCCACCCTGCATGGGATTGCTGGGGAGGTCGAGCGTGGCGCCGGTGAGGTTCTCGACGCTGTCTTCGGGAACCATGACGGTGAGGTCACCGATCTGGTAGACGAGTTCGTCGGGCTCTGCGTCGGTGACGTTCTCGAACGACAGGTCGTACGCGAACTCCGGGCCGCTCGTGCCCGTGATGCGCACCCGCAAACCGAGCAGGTCGGGCGCGTCCTCCGCGGCACGCACTTCGAGGACCTTCACCAGCGCGGCTTCGGTCACCTCCAGCGCGGTGCGGGGCGCGGCCTGTTCCTCGAGCGTGTCGGCGGTCATGGCCGAATAATACCGGCGCGGCCCGGCGATATCACACCGCGAGCAGCACCGAGACAGGCCCCCGAGCAGGCCGCCATCACCGGTCCTCGAGCTCGGCCCCGAGCTCGAGCCAGCGGTCCTCGACGCCGGCCAGCTCGGCTTGTGTCGCTCCCAGCTCGTCGCCGAGTCGGCGGAGCGCTGCGTGGTCGGCGCCTGCGCCGACCAGGTCGTCGTGCAGTGCGGCCATGCGTTTCTCGAGCCGGGCGATGGTCTTCTCGGCTTCCTTCAGCTCGTGACGGATGGTGCTGACCGACCGCCCAGAGGACCCCTTGACCTTCTCGGCGACCTTCTCGGCGACCTTCTCTGCGACCCGGTTCTTGCCCCTATCCGGCCTGGAGGTCGTGTTGGCTGCCGCATCGGCTGAGGCCGAGAACGCCCGGCGGTGGCTGCCGCGCACCCGCTGCTCCTGCTCCCAGGCGCCGTAGCCGCCAGGATGACGGCGAGCCCGCCCCTGCCCATCGAGCACGATGGCGTCCTCGACCGTGCGTTCGAGGAACGCGCGGTCGTGGCTCACCACCACCAACGTCCCGGGCCAGTCCTCAAGGAAGTCCTCGAGGGCACGCAGCGTGTCCAGGTCGAGATCGTTGGTCGGCTCGTCCAGCAACAACACGTTCGGATGCTCCGCCAGCACCAGCACCAGCTGCAGTCGACGCCGCTCGCCTCCCGAGAGCTGCCGGATCGGCGCCCACTGCACGTCGTCGTCGAACCAGAACCGTTCCAGGAGGGCCTTGTCACGCCAGTCCGCCTCGCGGGTTCCGCCCGTCACCGATTCCCGCACCCGCTGTTCGGGGTCGAGGGTCATCCCGATCTGGTCGTGATAGCCCAGCTGCACGGTGGGTCCGTAGTCCACACGGCCCTCGACGGGCTCGATCCGCTTGGCGATCACATCGAGCAAGGTCGACTTTCCCGACCCGTTCAGGCCCATGATGCCGAGGCGGTCTCCCTTGCCCAGGATCAGGTCGAGATTGCGGAAGAGCCACCGCTCGTCGTGACGGTGCCCGACACCGTGGAGCTCGATGACCTTGTCACCAAGCCGCGGGACTGCTGTGTGCAGGTCGAGCTCACCGCTACGCGCGGCCACCGGTGCCTTGTACTCCACGACGTCGACGGCGCGGCTGATGTGGGCCTTGGCCTTGCTGGTGCGCGCCGGCGCGCCGCGGCGAAGCCAGGCGAGCTCACTGCGCGCCAGGTTCTTGCGCACGTCGTCCTGGCGCGCCTGCTGCGCCTCGCGTTCCGCGCGCCCGGCGAGATAGCCGTCGTAGCCGCCGGTGTGGAGGTAGGCCCGACCCCGGTCGAGCTCGACCATTCGGGTGACGACACGATCGAGGAGGTGACGGTCGTGCGAGACCAGGACCAGTCCTCCGCGGTGGTGCACCAGGCGCTCCTCGAGCCAGTGGATCGCGGCGATGTCGAGATGGTTCGTGGGCTCGTCGAGGATCACCAGGTCGGCGTCCGACAGCAGCGTGGCGGCCAGGGCGACCCGGCGGGCTTCACCCCCGGAGAGCTCCTCGGTGCGGGCGTCGAGCTTGGCGCCCATGCCCAGCCGGTCGAGGATCGACTCGGCTTCCCAGCCCGTGCCCACGGCCTCGAGCACCGTGCCCGCGGGGAGCGGGGCGGCCTGATCGAGCACGGCGACGGTGGTGCCACTCCCGCGACGCACCGTGCCCTGGTCGGGCTCGAGGGTGCCGGCCATGATGCGGAGCAGCGTCGACTTTCCCGTGCCGTTGATGCCCACGACCCCGATCCGGTCGCCGGAATCGATCGTCAACGACACGTCACGCAGGAGGTCACGGTCGGGTCGAGTGACCGTGACGGCGTCGACATCGATGAGGATCACCCGCAGCACGCTACCTTCGGCTCCCCGACAGCCGGTCCGGCCCGGCCGTAGAGTCGGGCCCACCGGCAGGGCTCATCCAGGAGGGATCATGTCCACAGCACCCGACGCGCCCGTCACCTACACCCAGCGCGATGCCGTTGGCCTCATCACGCTCGACGACGGCCGCGCCAACGCGTTCTCGTTGGACGTCATCGCTGCGGTCAACGCCGCCCTGGACCGCGCCGAAGCCGACGCCCGCGCCGTCGTCCTGAGCGGTCGACCTGGCCGCTTCTCGGCGGGATTCGATCTCGCGGTGATGAACGGCGACGACGTCGACGCCGTGCAGGCGCTGCTGCGCGCCGGTGGCGAGTTGAGCATCCGGATCTGGATGCACCCGCAGCCCGTGATCGCTGCGTGCACCGGCCACGCGATGGCCCTCGGCGCCATCCTCCTCATGGCCGCCGACACCCGGTACGGCGTCGCCGGCGCCTACAAGATCGGCACCAACGAGGTGGCCATCGGCCTCCCCGTTCCCCGCTTCGCGGTCGCCATCGCTCGCGATCGACTCAGCCGCCGCCACCTACAGACCGCGTTGCACCAGGCCGAGATCTTCGACCCTCCGGGCGCGGTCGACGCGGGCTTCCTCGATGCGCTGTGCGAGCCCGAGGAGGTCGAGGCCACTGCGATCGCACATGCACAGCGCCTGACCGAGACGCTGCATCGCGGCGCGTTCCGACGCACCCGGGAGTTCGTGCGCGGCGAGGCCGCCCGCCTGGCCGCCGAAGGACTCGTTGCCGACGTGGCCGACGTGGCCGACGCCCGCCGACGCTGATCCGGGAATGCCCACGTCCGGCGACGGGTTCGTTAGCCTGCCGTGACCACCCCGTTCGACCTCCCCAGGATCTCCACCATGTCCGACATCGATGCCGTCGAGTTCTACTGGCGCCAGGGCTGCGGCTTCTGCATGGCACTCGAACGCGGGCTCTCGCGAGCGGGGATCCCGCTGCGCAAGTTGAACATCTGGGAGGACCCCGAGCACGCAGCGTTCGTCCGGTCCGTGGCGCGCGGCAACGAGACGGTGCCGACGGTCGTGATCGGCTCCACCGCACTGGTGAACCCCAGAGTGCACGAGGTCATCGAGGCCCTCGAACGTGAAGCGCCACACCTGGTTCCCGCCGAGGCGCCACCGAGCGGGCTCGGCCGCCTCTTCGGTCGCTGAACCCGACCGAACCCGAGGCCCTGCCCCAGCCGCGAGCCGATCGCCGGATTGCTCAACGGCTGCACGTGACCGGCCGATGGTTCTACGGTGGTGCAGATGCTCCCCGCGGTGGCCCGCTCGCGTCCGACCCTCCTTCGCCGGGTGGGGCTTGGACTCCTGCTGCTCGTCGCGTTCGTCCTCAGAGTCTGGAACCTGAATTGGGACCAGGGCCAGCACCAGCACCCTGACGAGCGGTACTGGAGCATCGTCTCGAACGACATCTCCTGGGAGGGGCCCGCGGGGTACTTCGACTCGGCCGGGTCGCAGCTCAACCCCTACACCGACCGCGACACGTGGGTCTACGGCACCTTTCCGCTGTTCACGACCAAAGCCGTCGCCGGGTTCCTCGACCGCGGGCCGTTCCCCGCCGGCGCGCTCGTAGGGATGGCCGACTCCCTCGGCATCGAGCTGCGGACCGACGGCTTCGATGACCAGGGCAACCCGGCACGGATCAACGCCTTCGACGACGGCTACAACGTGAACCTTGTCGGCCGCCTCCTGTCGGCGCTGATCGACACGGCCACGGTGTTGCTGGTCTACGTGCTCGGCTGCGAGCTCTTCGACCGCCGCGTCGGCTTCGTCGGCGCGACCCTGGCGACGTGCAGCGTGCTGCAGATCCAGTACGCCCATTTCTACGGAGCGGAACCGTGGGTCACGTTCTTCGTCACCCTCGGTCTGTTGATGTCGGTTCGACTCCTGCGCCGGATGGCGCCCCCGGGCGGCATCGCGGTCCCCGCGCCGCGCCCGGTCGCACTCGTCGCCGCCGCGACCGGTCTGACGTTCGGCCTCGCTGCGGCATCGAAACTGACCGCGGCGCTAACGCTCGTGGTTCCGGCGTTGGCCGTGCTCATCGCCATCGCCGCGCCGATGCGCGACGTGGCGCGATCGATCGACAGCTGGGTGTCGCGATGGTCTGCAGTTGCGCTTCTCGTGGCACTCGCGCTGGGCTCGGCCCTCGGGCTGAGCGCACCGGCCCTGGCGCTCCTTGTCATCGCGGCCGTTCCGACCGGGCCGTTCGTGGCTGCCGTCGCCGTGCCGTTGATGGAGTCCTTCCGTGGCGCAACCGGCGCGCGGGCCCCCACCGACAGCACCGCCGTGGACGTCCTGCACACCGGCCATCGGCTGCGTCGACCCGCGCTGCGGATCGCGCTGGGTGCCGGCGCCGGCACCGGGGTTCTGGCGGTTGCCGCCCTCACGTTCCGTGTCTTCCAGCCGTACGCGTTCGACGGCGTCTTCTCGCTCGACTCCCGCTTCACCTCCGACCTCGACTACCTCTCCGGCGTCAACAGCGGGGGCAACGTTCCCTGGGTCGTCCAGTGGATCGACCGGACCCCACTCTGGTTCCCGTTGCACTCGGCCTTGCGGTGGGGCCTCGGACCTGCGCTCGGCCTGGCGGTCGCCGTCGGCATCATCGCGGTCGGGCGCGAGGTCGTGCTCCGTCACCGGTGGGAGCTCCTCCTCCCGCTGGTGCTCATCGCCACGATGGTCGGCCTCGTGAGCCAGCAGTTCAATCCCCTGATCCGTTATCTCCTCCCGGCCTACCCTGCGGCGATCGTGCTCGGCGGCCTCGGGGTCGTGTGGCTCTGGGACTTCGGCGTGCATCTCCGCCAACGGAGCCCGCGGGTGTCGTTGACGTTGCGCGGACTGGCGACCGCCATGGTGGTGCTCACCGCATTCTGGGCGCTCGCATTCGTCCACGGCATCTACGGATCGCCGAACACGCGCGTCGCCGCCAGCGAGTGGATGGCCCAGAACCTGGAGCCAGGCGCGGTGCTGTCCACCCAGATCTGGGACGACAGCCTTCCGCTGCCCATCCCAGCGGCGCAGGGCTTCTCCCCGGTGCACGTCGAGCTCGATCCGTTCCTGCCCGACAACGCGGTCGACGCCGAAACCGGGCGTAGCAAGGTCGACGACCTGATCGACGGTCTGGATCGGGTCGGCTACATCGTCGAGGCCAGCAACCGGCTCTACGACAGCATCCCGCGCGTCTCTGCGAAGTACCCGGCAACGACCGCGTACTACCGCGCGCTGTTCGACGGGAGCCTGGGATTCGAGCGCCTCGCGGAGTTCCGCTCCGAGCCGTCGCTGTTCGGGATCGGGATCGACGACTCGGGCGCGGAGGAAACCTTCACGGTCTATGACCACCCGACCGTCACGATCTGGGTCAAGACCGACCGGTGGTCGCGGGCGCTCGCGACCTCGATTTTGAATCCCGCCCGCGCTGCCACGGCCATCGACCTCGTGCCCTCGGAGGCAGCAACGAACGCGCTCATGCTCGACCACGACGCTGCTGCCGCACTCGAGGAGGGCCCGACGTTCTCCGAGACCTTCAGGAGGGACGGCCCGACCTCGACGCTGCCCTGGCTCTGGTGGCTGCTGTGGATCGAAGCCGCGGCGTTCGCGGTCCTCCCGTGGAGCACCCGCCTGTTCAAGCATCTCCCCGACGCCGGCTACGGAATCAGCAAGGTCGTCGGTTTCCTCGCCGTGGGCCTGGGCACCTGGCTCACGGTCTCACTCGGGATCACCGACTTCGGTGCAGGCGTCTCCATCGCCTGGCTCGGTGCAATGGTTCTGATCGGCGTACTGGTCTGGTCGTCCGATGGCGAGCGTCTCAACCAGGTGCAGGCCGATCAAGGCTCCAGCTGGGTCACGTCCGAGCTCGTGTTCCTGGGCGTGTTCGCCGGCGCGGTCTATCTGCGCATGCGCAACCCCGACCTGTGGGAGGCGTACTTCGGCGGCGAAAAACCCATGGAGCTCGCCGACCTCACCGCCATCGGGCGCAGCGACACCCTGCCCCCCTACGACCCGTGGTTCGCGGGCGGCTTCCTCAACTACTACTACTTCGGCTGGTTCCTAGTGGCCGTCCCCATGCGCGCGTTGCGCATGCTCCCCGAGGTCGCGTTTCAACTCGGCCTCGCGACCTACGCCTCTCTGACGGCGGTCACTGCGTTCAGCACGGTCCACAATCTCGTCGCCGCCACCCGCGCCCGCTGGGGAGCGGCCCGGTCGCCTCGGATACCGATCCGCGCCGGTCTGTTCTCGGTCATTGCGTTGCTGTTCATGGGCAACCTCGACGCGCTGCGTCAGCATTACCATCGCCTGTCCCTGGTGAACGAGTGGCAAGCCGGAGGCGACATCCCGGTAGTGCACCAAATCGTCACCTTCGCCGGGGGCACCTGGGCGTGGATCCATGGCGCCGACCTGACCCGCTTCGACTGGTGGGCACCGAGCCGGGTGAACTCGGGCAACATCGACATCACCGAGTTCCCGTACTTCAGCTTCCTGTTCGGCGACCTCCACCCGCACCTGATGGACATGGCCTTCGTCGGTCTGGTCGTGTCGGTGGTGCTCGCGTATCTGCTCGCCTGCCGCGCCGGAGCGCGCGGGAACAGCTTCCTGCTGGCCGCCACGTTCGGCGTGGTGACCGGCGCGGTGCGGGCAACGAACACCTGGGACCTTCCTGCAGCACTGTTGTTGGCAGGTGGCGCCCTGATCGCCGGGCGATTCGTCACCTCCCCGGCGACGCCCGCCGAAGCAGCCGAAGGCACCCCGATACCATCGGCGACGACTGCCGACCGGACTTGGGGCTGGGCGGTGCTCGCGGGAACCGTCGGTGTCGCCGTGGCGCTCAGCAGCCTCGGTGGGAGCGGCGGGTTGGTCGTCATGGGCATCGGGTTGTGCGCTGCGTTGGCCACGCTGTCGCTCACCATGGGCCCCCACGGGCGTTCGCGCGTGCTCGCCTTCGTCGGGCACGGGGCGACGCTCGCCGCGTTCCACTTCGTCGTCTTCTGGCCCTTCATCCGCAACAACGAGACGTTCGACACCGGACTCCAGCGCGCAGTCGATCACTCACCCGTCGGTGACTTCCTGAGCCACTGGGGCGTGTTCTTCGGATTGGCGGCGGCGTTGTTCGTCGCGCTCGTCGTCGACAACCGCCGGCGGGTCCGCGTCGGCGAGGCGGTGATCCACCCGCTGCCGGCATGGCTCTGGGCGAACGAGGGCACTCGAATGGTGGTGATCGGCATCGCCGCCGCCGTGGTCGCCGGCAGCGGGGTCTGGATCGACGCCGCGTTCGCCATCTCCCTGGCCGGCGCGCTGATCGGGTCGATGCTGCTGCTGCGTGAGCTCCAACGGCCCGATGCCGATATCGGACGCATCGCAGCCCTCGGCATCGTCACCCTCGGATTGGCGATCACTGCGGGCCCGGAGGTGATCACCGTCAACCCCGACATCGAGCGGATGAACACCGTCTTCAAGTTCTGGCTCCAGGCCTGGCAGCTGCTCGCGCTCGGCGGTGCGTTCGCTGTGTGGCAGGTCGGAAAGGTGCTGAGCGAGGGCCTGAGGCTCAAGCAGCACCCCTACCGGGAACCCACCACGGAACTGGCTGCGATCCACCCGGCCAGACCGGGACCATGGCTGTTCGCCGTCGCCATCGCGACGCTTTGTGGCCTGCTCTACCCCGTCCTCGCGACCAAGCCGCGCCTCGAGACCCGGTTCGCGCAGATCGACCCGACCCTCGACGGCCTTGCGTACCTCGGGACCGATCCGGTGATCGTCCGCATGGATGACGGACCCGACGGACCCGAGGTCACGGTGTCGATCGCCGATGACGTGCCGCTCATCCACTGGATGCGCGACAACGTCGCCGGCCGGCCGACCATAGTCGAGTGGAGCGGGAACACCTACGACTGGAACGCCCGTATCGCCATCCACACCGGCCTTCCGACCGTGCTGGGCTGGGATTGGCACCAGAAGCAGCAGCGAGGCATCTACGACGGGCTCGTCGACCAGCGACGGCAGGCCGTGCAGGCTTTCTACACGATCCCCGACCCCGCGCTGACGTCGAGCTTCCTGCAGACCTACGACGTGCGCTATGTCGTCATCGGTACCCAGGAGCTGCGCTTCGGGTCCCCCGAGGCGCTCACGGCGCTGCGCGTGCACCCGGCGTTGCGAGAGGTGTTCCGGTCCGGCGACGAGGCGCTGTACGAGGTCGACCACGCCGCGCTGTGGGGCCTGCCCGTCGAGCCGGACCCCGACGCCTGAGTCCGTCCGGTCCGCTCGCCCACATACGCGTCGGACCTGCGGTCGGCGGTCAGGGCATCAGGCGTCGTCGCGTGCGCAGGGGCCGTCGTAGCCGGGCTTGGCGGCGTACACGTCGGGGTTCGTCGCGGTGTATCGCTGCTCGAGCTCGTAGATCTCCTCGCGCACGTAGACCGTGCCCACGAGGGAGCCGGGGCAGTCCGACGGGTCGTCGGTCGTCCCGTCCCACACCTCGCGGTCCCACAACCAGTTGGCCCACGCGCTCACGGTGACCGCTGGATGGAAACCGTCGGAGCCCCCGTCGAGGTCCGGCACCCACCACCACCGGTGTTCGTAGTCGAGCTCCACGTAACCCTCGAGCTTGGCGCCGATGGTCGCGCGGTCCCAGTGCGGCAGGAAGATGATGTCGCTGTCGGGCGGATCGCTGTCCTGATCGAGCACCGCGTAGGTGGGCGACGGGAAATCACGGAGATACCAGCCATAGGGCCAATACACGTCGGAATCGATGCTCACGGTGACGTCACGGCCGAACTCTGCCTGCACCAACCGCTCGTAGCGGTGCAACCGGTCCACCCATTCGGGTACCTCGGGCGTGGCCTGCGCTGCCTGCACGAAGAGCTCCTGCGGTTCGCCGCCGCGCACATAGGCGGCCTCGTAGGAGGTGTACATCGTCACCGCGAGGCCGACCAGCACCGGCGCGGCGACGACGATCCGTCGAGCTCGCCGGGCGTCGCGAGCGAAACGCCACAGGACCGCGACACCGATCCCGGCCAACAGCACGAACGGCAGGAGCGGATGGATGATCAGCCAGGGCATCCGCTCCCCCGCCCACGAATGGACGGTGAAGCTCGCGACACCCCACCAGATCAACAGCTGCCCGAGCAGGCTGGGCCGCCGCAGGACCGCGACGATGCCGACGAACGCGAGCGCCAGCACGAACCACTCGTACGCCGGGATCACTGCGAGGTAGTACTGCCACCGGGCGTCGCCGCGCACGGTGTCCTGCTCGCCGAGCCAGTACTCGACGCCGGCGACGAGACCGTTACGCAAGGCGCTGTGTGGCGCGGTGGGCGAGCCGGGCCCGCTGAAACGCGTGAAGAACTGGGTGAACAACGCCACGAACCACACCACGGTCGACACGATCGCGAACGCCCACCCGAGGCCGCCGACATGGCGGACGACCCTGAACAGGCGCACGTCGTCGAGGGCCACCCCGCGATTGAACGCGTCGTATCCGGCCACCACGATCGCAAGGCCCAGCGCCGCGCCGTACAGCGCGAGCTTGAACAACGTGGGGTCGACGTCGGTGACCCCGAGCGACATGGCCTCACCGGGGTCGACCCCGATCCATGCAAACGTCGCGATCATGAGCCCGAGGCCGACGAGGGTCGTCCACCTCGCCGCGCGGGTGCGGCCCCAGCGGCGAGCACCGTCGACGGCGTGCGCGCCGCCGGGGCGGGAGAACAACAGGTCCTGGAAGAGCACCGTCATCCCGAACGAGCCGAGGATGAACACGACCAGGAACATCGACTCCTTCACGGCCATGCTCGAGACCAGCAGCACCAACAGCGCCGCCGGATGCCACCACCGGGGGTTGCGCAGGAACGCGAGCAGCACGATGACGATGCCGAACGTGAGCGCCAGGAACGGAGCGTCCTCACGCCCCATGCGAGAGAAGTAGAGCATCGAGGGGCTCACGGCCAAGAGCGCGACCGCTCCGATCGTCCCGATCCGGCCCAGATCCCGCCGCCACAACCAGGGGAGCGCGAGCACCACCGTGCCCGACAGCACCGCCAGCAGACGGGTCACGAACACCGATTCGCCCATCACCGCGAAGAACAGCGCCGACACGTAGAAGCGCAGCGGGCCGTGGTAGACGGGGTCGTAGCCCTCGTAGGTTCCGTTGAGGAACTTCCAGCTGAACCAGGCGTCCAGGCTCTCGTCGTGATGCAGCGGACGACCGGCCAGGTCGGCGAGCCGGATCACCAAACCGAATACGACGAGCCCCGCAACGACGCGGCCGACGGTCTTCCAGCTCGGCGCGTCGTCGCCATCGAGCTCGGTCGCCCAGTCGTGATCGACCTCGACGGCTTCCACGTCCGGCGCGGTGGCACCATCGTTGTCGGCGTTGTCGGCGTTGTCGGCGATGTCGGCCCCCGGCCACGGCGAGGCGTCGAGCTCGGGACCAGGGGCGATCGGCGCCGGTGCAGCCTCGGGGGGCTCGCCTTCGTGCGCGATCGCGCGGCGTTCCCCGGACGAGACGACCGGCGACGGGTCCTCGCCGCGCGGCTCGAGCGGCGCTTCGGCGGTGCGGGTGTCTCCGAGGTCGCTCATGAGACCCTCACGGTACGCGCGCAGGTCGCCACAGGGAAGTCGACGGGGCACCAGGGCCCACTGCCCGCCGCGCTCACTGGTACCCGCGCACGTCGTAGATCCGGTAGTCGCCGAACGCGTAGACGAGGGGTGCCGCGGCGTCCCAGAACTTCGCGGGGTCCCAGTCCGAGGGCGCATCGTCGGGGCGAAACGCCGAGCGTTCTGCGTTGCTCACCACCACGAAGTCGATCCCGTACTTCGCCAGCACCGCGTCGTAACCCTCGTAGACACCGTAGAGCGTCTGGAGATCGAGAACCCTGGGGTACCAATCGACCCCCAGATCGCGGAGACGACCTGCCGAGCCGGCCACCACGGTCCGCCCGGCGATGGCGCGGATCGGGTGGACGTTGTTCGCCGCAGTCGCGAACACCGCGTGCGGTGGCGTGTTGTCGCGGACCCACTCGCCCACGAGGACATCCGATGGTGTCAGGTACCCGACGGGATAGGCCGCCGCACCTGCGGTCGAACCCGTGGACCCGTCGAACGCACGCCAGATGTCGAGCCCGCCCGACAACGTCAGGGTCACCAGCACCGCCGCCGCCAGCACCCGCAGCGCCCCGCGCCCGGTGAACCACGCCGCCAGCTGCTCGCCGACGAGCGGAGCGGCGATGAGGAGGAAGAAGAGGACGTACTTGGCGTTGTTGCCCTCCCAGAAATGCCAGATGGCGAGGTTCGGCACGAGGAGCAGCCCCCAGGCCGGAAGCAACCGCTGGGCCCGTTGGCGGCCGAGACGCCAGAGGCCGACCGCGGCGAGGGGGATGTACAAGCCCGTGTTGAGGAACCAGAACCAGAGGAAGTCGCCGACGTTCGCGTGCCAGGACGACGACGAGGCGTCGAGCCCGAGTACCCAGAAGAAGTGGCCGGCCCGGCCGTTCTCGCTGGGCCACTGCCACCACACGAGCACCAGCCCGACGAGCGCGGGGGCGAAGAACGCCACCCACCTGCTACTGCGCTCCGAGGCCGCCCAGAACGCTGCCATGGCCAGGAGCACGACGTAGGTGAACACGTGGAACACCGGCATGACCATCATCAGCATGCCGGCCGCGAGATGGGTCCGGTGCCCCGGCCGATCTCGTGCGTCCCAGAGCAACGCGAGCACCATCACGGTGACCGCGAAACCGATGAGCGTCGGGCGCTGCGGATACAGGAAGCCCGTGACCGCGTTGTCGACCCAGTTGCGGTCGAAGCCGTCGAAGGCGTAGGTACGCGGCAGCGCCCGCAGCACGCCGATACCGCCGTGGCGCAGGTCCACGAAGAGAAAGCGGTACAACGCCGCGGTCCCGCCCGAAGCAAGGAACACCAGCACACCCAGCCCCGCACCGAGGCGGCTGGCGAACATACGCCGCGCCGCTGTGTACATCACGGCAGGAAAGACGGTTGCGAGGATCCATGCCGAGAGTTGCAGCCCACCCTCGAGCGAGGCCCCGAGCGGCACGAACATCGCCGCGAACCAGTCGATCCCGAAGTGGTAGGCGAAGGTCTCGCCCACCGCGGTGGGCAGCTCCGGTGGAAAGTTGTCGGCATAGGCAAACGAGGCCGAGTACGCCAGGTGGGCACTCCAGTCACCGTAGGTCGAGAGGTGACCGACCGTGATGCCACCGGACGGGGTCGTACCGTAGGCCAGTGCGAGGATCCGACCGCTGACCACCGCGGAGATCAGCAGGAGCGCGAAGACCGGCCACGGATTGTCGACATCTCGCCAGTGCAGCGAGAAACGCCGACGCAGATCGGCGAGCTCCCCGAGCAGCGCAGCCTCGCGGCCGCTCGCGAGTGGCATGACCATCAGCGCCGAGATGCTCATCGTCGTCACCATGGCGGCACGGTTCATCCCGAGGATCCAGGCGACACCGAAACCGACCGTGGCGACGACGATCGTGCCGACGACCACGCCGAACACCAATCGCTCCTCGGCGCGCAGCTCGACGTCGGTGGCAAGCGTCGCCACGTAGCCAACGGCGACGACGACCATCAGAAACAAGATGACGAGCAGGCTCACTGCTACTCCATGGCCCTTCGCATCGCCGCCGGGGACAGAGCCGGTCACTGTAGTCGCGGGCTCCGAAGGGCCGTTAACGCGACCTCAATCCTGGGGCAGGAACCGCCCGCAGACGGGCCAGGGCGACGCGCCCCTCCGGTGATAGAGCAGCCGAGCCCTGGCGTCCTGCTCCTCGGGCGGCGCCTCCGACGGGTAGCCGACACCACCGACGGTCAGCCACGTCGCGAGGGTGAACTGGTACGCGCCCCAGAATCCGTTCCCGGTTGCGACGGAGTAGACCTCGGTGGATTCGCACCGCCGGAGCGCGAGCCACTGCTGTTGGCTGGGCTCGGGACGACCGAAGCGGGCCTGGGCCGCATCGGCCTTGGCATGGATCTCGGCGATGCTCACGACGTACTCGGCATCGGCGACAACTCGACGCAGGTGGCTCACGTCCTCACGCGCCGATTCGATCGCCCGGGCCGCCTCGTCGATCGCGTCGGCCAGGTCGATCGCCGCGGCAGACGCTTCCGATCGCAGCTCGACGTAGGACCGGGAGCTGGCGGCCACCGCGTCGACGGATTCGCTCAGGACGCCGGTTCGGAACGCCCAATCGTTCGCGGAGACCGAGTCGAGCAGGTAGGCGGCGTCGCTGAGACCCCGCCCGGTCATGTAGGCCTCGACGGCGAGGCGCCGTGCCTTCTCCTCGTGGGCCTGGATGGCGGTGGCCAGCGCGAGCTCCTCTTCGATGACATCAGCACGCAGCGTGCGACGCTCGTCGAAGAGCGCGAGCGCGGCGTCGACTCGCTCGAGCGCTTCGGCGAGACCGTCGTTGGCCTCCGCGAGCTCGGCATTGGCTGCGGCCAGATCCCTGAACGGTCGGGCGTCACCGCTGCCTTGCGCCCGTGCCGCCCCACCCGCCAGGAGCGGCATCGCCAGCACCAGGACCGCGAGCGCGCCACGACCGCGCCGGAACGCGCGGTGTTCGGGGCATGGTCTCCGTCCGCTCACGCCGCCCTTGCTATCGCAACGCGCCCGCGGGGGCAAATGACCGCCTTGGAATTCGCGCCGGCCCCGAGCCACGACCCGGGAGAAACCGATCCGGTCCACTACGGTTCGCTCGTGCCCGAAGGCCACACCATCCACCGACTTGCGGACGACCTCGCCGACGACCTCGCGGGGGGCGCGGTGGTCGCGTCGTCCCCCCAGGGGCGCTTCACCAACGGCGCGGCTCGTCTCGACGGGCAACTGCTGGACCGCTCCGAGGCATGGGGAAAGCACCTGTTCCTGTGGTGGTCCAGCGGCGAGCTTCTCCACGTACACCTGGGGCTCATCGGCAAGTTCCGCCGGGTCCCGGCCATGGAGTCGGCGTCCGACACGGTGCGTCTTCGCCTCGAGCGTGACGACGTCGCCTGGCAGCTCACCGGCCCCCAGACCTGCGCCGTCGTCACGCCTCCGGACCGCGAGACGGTCGTGGCCGCCCTCGGCCCCGACCCGCTCCGGCGCGGCGCCCGCCGACGCGAACAGTTCGCAACGTCGGTTCGGGGGTCACATCGCCCGCTCGGAGCCGCGCTCCTCGATCAGGGGATCATCGCGGGCATCGGCAACGTCTACCGCTCGGAGCTGCTCTTCCTGCTCGGCATCCACCCGGAGCGCCGAGCGAGTGAACTGTCCGCCGACGATGCCGGCCGATTGTGGGATGTCACCGTCGATCAGCTCCGTCGGGGCAAGCGCTGGAACCGCATCGTCACCGTCGAGTCCGCCGACGTCGGTCGACGCATCACCCGCACGCTGCCACGCGAGGATGCCCACTACGTCTACAAGCGCGGAGGCGAGCCCTGTCGTCGCTGCCAGGAGCCCATCGACCACATCGAGATCGCGGGCCGCTCGATGTGGTTCTGCCCCACGTGCCAGCCCCGGTGACGCGCTGATGGCGGCCTACGACGCCGTGCTGCTGCACTCGTTCGGGGGCCCCGAAGGGCCCGACGACGTCCTGCCGTTCCTCGAGAACGTGACCCGGGGCCGCGCCATCCCGACCGAACGTCTCCTCGAGGTCGGCGCGCACTACGCGCGCTTCGGCGGTGTGAGCCCCATCAATGCGCAGAACCGCGCCCTCGTGGCTGCGCTCCGAGAGGCGCTCGGCTCCCTCGGGATCGGCCTCCCCGTGTACTGGGGCAACCGCAATTGGCACCCGTTGCTGGACGACACGATCGACGCAATGATCGCCGACGGGCACCGACGGATCCTCGCGATCGTCACCTCGGCGTTCGGCTCCTACAGCGGCTGTCGGCAGTACCGGGAGGACCTCCACGCGGCCGTCGCGGCCCGACCCGATGTCGAACTCCGTGTCGACAAGGTGCGGCCCTACTGGAACCACCCCGGCTTCCTCGACGCGGTCACGGACCGGCTCGCGACCACCCTCGCGTCGGTGAACCAGGACGAACGATCTGGCGCCCGCCTCGTCTTCACCGCCCATTCGATCCCGACCGCGTGGGCAACGACATCGCCCTACGTCGAGCAGCTGCGGGCGGCGGCCACTGCGGTCACCGGGCGCGTGGCTCCGGGGCAACCGTTCGACCTCGCGTTCCAGAGTCGGAGCGGTCCACCCGAGGTGCCGTGGCTGGGACCCGACATCGTCGATCACCTCGACGCGGTAGCCGCCGAGGGCGTGTCCACCGTCGTGGTGACCCCCTTGGGTTTCGTCTCGGACCACATGGAGGTGGTCTACGACCTCGACACGCAGGCCGCGAGCCACGCCACCGAGCTCGGCCTCACGATGCACCGCACGCCGACGGCGGGCACCCACCACGAGTTCGTGGCCGGACTCGCCGCGCTCGTCGCCGAGCATCTCGATGGTCGCCCTCCCCTCTCCGCGGTCGATGCCCCCTGGAGCTGTCCCGCCGGCTGCTGCGAGATCCCCCGACGCCCGAGCGTGTCCCGCCCCACTCGCTGAACATCCGTAGCGGGTAGGCACGCCGGCGCGGCTCGCCGGGCCCGGGCAGGAGCGCGGCAACCACTCAACTGCACGGGGTTGGGGCCGATTGGACCCCACGTCGCGGGAGGGTTGCCTCCTGCACCCGGGGCGTACCCGGCGGACCCCTCGGAGGGACCCATGAAGTCAGGAAACACGAGAGTCCTCGGCATCGCCGCGGCGGCGATCCTTGCGCTCGTGGGCGGCGCGTTGCTTTGGCAGAACTCCGGGAGCTCCGAGTCGGAGGCCACCGAGGCCCCTGTGGAGCTCGTCGACGTGCTGGTCGCGAGCAAGGACATCACGCGTGACACGAGCGCTGCGAGCCTCGTCGAGAACGCCTACGTGTTCGTCGGAACCAGGCAGGTGCGCGCCGATCAGCTCCAGCCGGGTGCGGTGACCAGCATCGATGCGCTCCAGGCGGTCGCCGATGCCGGCAACGTCACGGTGCGCAGCGTTCCCGCCGGCACCCAGCTCACCGCGTCGGACTTCGTGGTTCCCGGCGCCCAGTCCATGAGCGCCCTGCCCAACGTCGATCCCGGCCTCTTCGAGTTCACCTTCGCGCTCGATCCCCAACGCGTCGTGGGCGGAACGGTTCGTGTCGGCCAGTACGTCGCGGTCGTGGGTTCCTTCGATCCTGCCGACGGCGAGCCCGGGCAGACCGTCACCGTCGCCGAGCACGTCCTGGTGACGAACGTCCAGACCGAACAGGTGCTTTCCGAAGCGCAGCTCTCCAACGACGCCCTTGCGCCGTCGCTCGCCCCGACGAGTCGCCTGTTCGTGACCGTCGGCGTGCAGGTCGATGACCTCGAGCGCCTCGCGTACGCCGTCGAGTTCGGACGGGTTTGGCTCGCTCGCCAGGGTGAGCAGGCCGCCACCGACGGCAGTGAGATCCGCCAGCGCGACAACGTCGTCGTGACCCTCGACGGCACCGGCGCAGCCGCATCGACTGCCATTGCTTCCGAGGGCTGATACGTGTCATCGGGACGCCGCCGCCTCTCGACGGGCGACGCAGACGAAGGGTCGGTCACCGACGAGGACCTCGCCGACGCAACGTCCGCGCCGTTCCCCTCCTTCGACGCGGCCCACGACGGAGTCGGCGGCCTCCCCGATGCTCCCGAGCCCTTGAGCTCGTGGATGCCGGCGCCACCCCCGAGACCCTCGTGGGTGATCGCCGACTCCGAGGCCCGACCCGCGGCGCCGGCCGCGCCTGGCTCCGCACCCGACGCCCCGACCGGCATGCCCTCCGATCCAGCGTCCTCGGGCGCCACGACCGCCGACGCCCCGACCTCCGGCACCGAGCCCGCCACCGCCTCGGCCTCGCCGGCAACCTCGCCGGCAACCTCGCCGGCGACCGTGGCGAACCACCCGGAGCCCGTCGAAGCGCCAGGAGAGGCCTCCCGTGAGGACCTCCTCCCGGTCCTGCTCGAGAACCCCCAGCTCCCGCCGCAGCTCCTCGAGCTCAAGATCGCAGCCCGCGACGCCCTGATCGAGCGGATGGGGACGCGGCTGTACGACCGATCGCTCACCGAGGAGCAGATCGAGTCCTATGTCATCACCGAGCTCGGGGGGTGGCTGTTCGAACAGAGCACCCGGCTGAGCCCCGCCGAGCACGAGCTACTGAGCCGTGACCTGATCAACGACGTGCTCCGGCACGGACCGATCGAGCCCTTCCTCGAAGACGAGACGGTGACCGAGATCATGGTCAACGGGCTCAACAGCATCTACATCGAGCGCAACGGCAAGCTCCGGCGCACCAACTCGAAGTTCGTCACCGAAGCCCACCTCCGGCAGGTGATCGAGCGCATCGTGTCCAAGGTCGGACGCCGCATCGACGAGTCCTCGCCGATGGTCGACGCCCGCCTGCCCGATGGGTCCCGGGTCAACGCGGTGGTCCCTCCCCTCGCGGTCGACGGCCCGAGTCTGACGATCCGCAAGTTCGCCAAGGAAGCGCTGACAGTGGACGACCTGGTGTCGTTCCGCACGCTCACGCCGACCTCGGTCTCCTTCCTCCACGCGTGCGTGCGCGGGCGCACGAACATTCTCGTCTCGGGCGGCACCGGCACCGGCAAGACGACGTTGCTCAACGTGCTCTCCAGCTTCATTCCCTCCGACGAGCGCATCGTGACCATCGAAGATGCCGTCGAGCTCCAGTTGAAGCAGGACCATGTCGTACGCCTCGAGAGCCGTCCGCCGAACGTGGAAGGTCGCGGCCAGATCACGATCCGGGACCTCGTCCGCAACTCGCTGCGCATGCGTCCCGACCGCGTGATCATCGGCGAGTGTCGCAGCGGCGAGGCCCTCGACATGCTCCAGGCGATGAACACCGGCCACGACGGATCACTGTCGACGCTGCACGCGAACGGGCCACGCGACGCGATCGCGCGGCTCGAGACGCTCTGCCTGATGTCAGGGATGGAACTTCCGATGATGGCGATCCGCGAACAGATCGCTTCCGCGGTCGACGTCATCGTCCACGTCGCCCGCCTCCGGGACGGCACCCGCCGCGTGACCCACATCTCCGAGGTCGTCGGCATGGATGCCAACACCGTCGGACTGAGCGACATCTTCGTGTTCGACTACGACGCCGGGCTCGACATCGAAGGCAAGTACGCAGGCGGCCTGGTCCCCACCGGCTTGGTCCCCGTGCTGCTCACCAAGCTCGGCGAGCACGGAGAGACGGTGGATCCGGCGCTGTTCGAGGTCCACGACCTGGTTGGAGCACCGAAATGACCGCAGCCACCAAGACGACGAACCGCAGCCGTCGCGCCACCCTCGCGCTGGTGTTGCCCCTCGTTGCGATCGTGCTCGCCGGATCCGTGCAAGCGGTGGGCGCGCAAGAACCCGACCCGGCCCGCAGCGACGTGATCCTCGACAACGGGTCGGTGCAGGGCGGGAGCCTCGACACCGCCCAATCCGACGGGAGCGACCCCACCCCCGAGGGGGACGGCCTGCCGCTGTGGCTCATGATCGCGACCGGGGTGACGACCGGCGGCATACTCCTGGCCGGCGCCGGCGCCCTCGCCCTCCGTCACCGGAGCACACTCGAAGAGCCCGAGACGATCGAGGAACCGCTCGCGGCCGTCGATGACGAGCCGGTCGCGGTCGCAACCCCCGCCTACCGCGGGGCAGACGATGCCGGCGCCTACGAGGCCGGTGGCGCCGCGTACGCTCAGCACACGGCCGAAACGACCGAACCGCCACCGAACCCGGTGGCGCCCGGCGGCGCTGTCCGCGATGGCGTGCCCGCACGCGTCCGCGGTCTCGCGGGCATGCAGAGCGCGGTCACCGAGCTCGCCGAGAAGGCTGCCGTCGCCGCGGGCAAGGACCGGACCATCGCGAAGAAGCTCGAGGCCGCCGGCAGCCAGATGCGCGCCGGCGAATGGCTCGCTGCTGCCGCGGGTGCATCACTCGCCACAGCCGTCGGCGTCTTCCTCACGGTCGGATGGGTGCTCGGCCTCGCGCTGGGCGTATTCGTCGCGTTCGCCTTCTGGTTCGGGCTGGGACGCAAGGCCGACAAGCGCTCTGCGCGGTTCGCAGAACAGCTCCCCGAGACCCTTCAGCTCCTCGCCGGCAGCCTACGCGGCGGCAGCAGCGTCATCCAGGGGATGCAGACCGTGGCCGACGAAGCCGACTCGCCGACCGCGGAGGAGTTCCAGCGCATCATCACCGAGACCCGGCTGGGGCGCGACCTCGGTGCCTCCTTCGAGGACCTCGCCGGCCGCATGGGAAGCCAGGACTTCAACTGGGTCGTGACCGCCATCGAGATCCATCGCGAGGTCGGTGGTGACCTCGCCAGCATCTTGGACCGCGTCGGCAACACCATTCGAGCCCGCAACCGGGTGCGCGGCCAGGTCAAGGCGCTCAGTGCCGAAGGCCGCGTTTCGGGGATGATCCTGTTCATCCTGCCGCCCGCGATGGTCGGCATGATCGCCCTCCTCAACCGCGCCTACCTCGACGAGATGGTCACCACCTCGGAAGGCCAGATCATGCTCGTCGTGTCGGCCGTCCTGCTCCTCGCCGGCGGTGCCTGGCTGAAGCGCCTCTCACGATTCGTCTACTGACCGGGACTCGAAGGAACGAACATGACCATCGCCATCGTCTTTCTCGGCGGAGCAGGCCTCGTCCTGTTGTGGGCGCTCAGCAGCTCGACCAGCACCGAGGCGGCCGACGCCGGCGCTGCTGCCAACCTCCACGAACAGAACCTGCAGCGGTCCGCGACCGACCGCCTCATCGGCCCTGCGCTCATCTCGCTGGGTGCCGCGCTCAACAAGCTCACGCCGCCGGGGCGCCTGGCCGCGCTCCGAGCCAAGATCGCCCTCGCCGGCAAACAGACCACCTGGAACGTCGCCAAGGCCATGGCGCTCAAGGCCCTCTTCACGATCCTCGGCACCGCCGCAGCGATCGCACTGTTGGTGACCGGCCCGTCGCTGTTGACCGTCATCGGCGCAGCGCTCCTCGTCGGCGTCGGCTACTTCGCTGTGGATTACCACCTCGACAAGGCAGGAAGCGCGCGCCAGGCCGAGATCCAGATGGCTCTGCCGGA
>JAHECR010000070.1 GCA_024641655.1 Acidimicrobiaceae bacterium | reverse complement strand
GTCAACAGCACGCCCGTCACCGACTCGGCAAACGTCCAACGGTTCGAGTTCGACAGCGGTCGCTGCCGACACCGTATTCGGCGGATGCACACGCCCCTCAGCTTTCGTCGCCGAAGCTGAGCCCGCACTCGGTCGTTGTGTAGTCGACGATCGGGACAGTCAGGGTGTGCGAGGTCGCGATGGCGAGGGCGCGCCCTTCGGTGGTGCTGAACACGACATCGAGGTTGAAGCCCGAAGCTTCGAGGAATCGGAGGTAGTCGTCGTAGGCCGACGCGTAGGTTGCGACATCGTCGGAGATCGATGCCGGTGCGCTTCGTCGAGCCTGGTCGAACCACCCGGCCGCTTCAGTGAAGCCGGCTTCGGTTTCGCTCGGACTCGTCGGCCCGCTTGGCGCCAGCAAGATGATCAGGTGTTCCATCGACTCGCAGAACTCACCCTCGGATCCTGCGGGTGGTTCGCTCATCATGGCGCTCGATTCGGCACTGTCTCCGCACCCGGCCACCGCCCAACTTGAAATGACGACCGCGCCGACCATGAAGAGGCACCGTGTCATGTCGGGATGACTGGCGGTCGGCGCGTCGTGAGGCGCATCAGTCCGAGCAGGAGCCCGACACCGGTCAGGATCAGTCCCGAGAACACGGTGAGCAGCCCGGCGAACCAGGCCTCGACGCCGGCTTCGGCGGCGACGATCACGCCGCCGACGAGGACCGGCCCCGCCAGCACGAGCTTCCACCAATGCTGGGTCTGGACCGATCCGCCCACCGGACCGACCCTGCGCCAGGCGATCATCGCCACGGTTCCGGCGAGGACGGCGACAGCGAGGCCGACAACCAACAACGCGATGCTCGTCCCACCGGCGACGGCGAGCAGGACTCCCGCGCCGGCGACAGCGGTGTAGATGAGCGGGATCAGAGGTGACGGGTTTCGTTTCATGTGCCTCTCCAAATGTTGGGTGGGAATCGAGAGGGCAAGATCGACGACGACACGCGACGCCACCCGCCATGTGGGTTCGTCGTCGCAGGTGTCTCGAACGAGTTGGACCATGTCGGCGCCGTACTCGTCGCGGAACGTACGCGGGTACAACGCGACCAGAGCGCCATAGGCCCGCACGACCGCCCTGTCGCCGTTCATGCGATCGCTCCGCCACCGAGGGTGCGAGTGACCCGATCGACGAGGGTTCGCAAACGGGCCAGCTCGACGAGAGCCACCGACCGGCCGTTCGCGGTCAGCTCGTAGTAGCGGCGCCGCTCGCCCTCATCCCGGTCGAGGCGATCGGTGGTTTCCACAACGAGGCCGTCGTCGACGAGCCGGTTCAGCGTTCCGTACAAGGTTCCGGGGCCCATCTTGACCGCGCCGTCGCTCAACTCGCCGACCCGCTGCATCACCGCGTACCCATGGAGCTCGCCATCGAGCAACGCCAGCACGACGTGCAGGGAGGCCGCCGGAAGGGACTTCGGGGGCTTCGCTCTTCGGTTCATGATCGAACTCTGATATATCGAGATTCGATAGTCAAGAGAATTCTGAGGGCTGTCTATGAACTGGCTCCCGCGGTCACAGACGAGAGCACGGGCTCCAGCGAAGTGCTCGCTGTGGCGGATGAACAGGTTTGCGCGCTGCCTAGGTAGTCCAGGCACCGGTCGGGCTGGCGGTCACGCCAGCGAAGAACACCTGTCTGGTCTCGACGTGGGTGAAGAACAGGACGCAGTAGCGGCGCAGCGTGGCTGTGTCGACGGTGAAGAAGTCGCAGGCGACTGCGGCTTGGGAGCGCAGGAACTCGGTCCAGGTCACCGCCGAGCGGTTCGGTGCGCGTCGATGCCGCGGTCTTTGAGGATCTGCCAGACGGTCGAGGCCGCAATGGTGTGGCCGAGGCCGATGAGTTCGCCGTGGATGCGCCGGTGCCCCCAGGTCAGGTTCTCGTTGGCGAGGCGCACTCGATCGCGGTTGGCGGTCGGCCGGGCTGTCGAGTCGGGGGTTGGGTCCAGTGGCCGGTGATGTGTCGGCAGTGCCAACGCAGCAAGACGATGCGGAACACAGGGCACCAGCATGGAGGGCGTGTTGCCTGGTTAGCACCCCGCGCGCATTTCCGAGCCCCACCGGGGGTGAAGCCCGGACCGGCGCGCCCGAGCCGCTCGGAGACGACCTTGATGGGTGGTCGTTAGATCCTTCCACCGGGGAATCCTCAGTAGTCTCCCGGCGGTGGTGGCGGCCGTAGCGGTGGTGGCGGGCCCGGTGCAAGCGCGGGGTGGACCCGGTATCTGATGGGGTGTCCGACGCTGCGGTAACCGTCGGGTCCGGTGGTGATGGTGCCTCGAGACCGGAAGTGGGGGTGGTCCAGCATCTCGTCGCGGGTCAGCACGGGAGCGATGGGTACCGACTGCTCGGCGAGTGCGTGGAGCAGCTCGTCGCGAGGGCGGGCGGCGATGGCCGCGGTCACCTCGCTCCGCAGTTGCTCGGCTGCAGTGCTGCGTTGGGCCATGGTCAGGCCGACGTGGGCGTCGAGCCCGATGCCCTCGCACAGTGCGTCCCAGAAGTGGTCCTCGCTGAACACGCCGAGCACGACCCATCGCCCGTCGGCGGTCTCGAAGGTCCCCATGGCCGGGCTCCCTCGGTGGCTGCCACTACTGGATGCGGGTTCGCGTCGGGCGTCGACGGGTCCCATGGGTGCGACCCAGGAGGCGAGGAGATCGGCCATCGAGACGTCGATGTGTTCGCCCTCGCCGGTGCGCCGGGCGCACAGGACCGCGGCGAGGATCGCGAAGGCGGCGGCCAACCCGGAACCCTGGTCGCCCACCAGGAGTCCGGCCGGCGTGGGTGCGCTCCCGTCGGGCGTGGTCATGGCCCCGGCGTAGGCCTGGTAGTTCGCATCGTGGCCGGTTGCGGACGAGAGTGGTCCGTGTTGGCCGAAGCCGGAGATGGAGCAGAGCACGATCGACGAGTTCGTGGCGCGCAGCTGGTCGAAGCCCACGCCGAGGCGATCGGCGACGCCGGGCCGGTAGTTCTCGACGACGACCTCGGCGCCGGCAACGAGTTCGAGGAGTTGTGCCTTGTCGTCGTCGCGCTTGAGATCGAGGGTGACGGACTGCTTGTGCCCGTTGAAGTTCACGAACCGGTCCACGAGCGGCCGCATGCGGTCGCCGCCGGGTGGCTCCACCTTGAGCACCTCGGCGCCGAGGTCGGCGAGCAACTGCGTTGCCGTGTGCCCCGGCTGCCACAACGACAGGTCGACGACCTGGAGCCCGTCGAGCAGCCCGCCGGTCATGCCGGACGTTCCGACGACGCGCCGGCGTTTCCGATGATCCGGGCCAGGCGCTCGCGGTGGTGGCGCAGGCCGCCGTAGAGGGTGACGTTCTGGGTGACGCGCCTGAGATAGAGGTGGAGGTCGTGTTCCCAGGTCACCCCGATGCCACCGTGGAGCTGGATGCAGTCCTGCACGATGCCGGTTGCTTTCGAGGCGATATAGCAGCGGGCGATCTCGACGAGCTCGGCCGCATCAGGGGTCGCATCGGCGAGCGCGGCGGTGCTCGCGCTCGACGTGGCAAGGCATGCCTCGACCCACATTTTCATGTCCGCGAAGCGATGCTTGAGCGCCTGGTAGGACGACAGCGGACGGCCGAAGGCGAAGCGGTCCGACGCGTACTCCAGGGTCATCGCCAGGACCCGGTCGAGCGTCCCGACGGTTTCTGCGTTCTGGAGCACCACGGCGAGGAGGAGCTGGCGGGCGAGGTCTCCCGCAGCGGCGCCCTCCGTGCCGACGAGCGTGTCGCCGCCGAGGGCGACCCGGGTGAAGCGGACGTCGCCGAGGTGGCGGCCGAGGTCCAGCGAGTCGCGCATGGCGACCGTGACGCCGTCGATGTCGGCGGGGACCAGGAACTGGCTGAGGCCGCCGGGGGTCCGCGCGCTGACCAAGAACCACCGGCACAGGTCGGCCTCCTCGACGAAGCACTTCGTTCCCTCGAGCATCCAGCCGTCGGCTGCCGGGGTCGCGATGGTGCTGACGTCGCCGTCGGACCAGGTGCCTCGGCCCTCGTCGTGTGCCCATGCCGCGAGCGCGTCGCCCGCGAGCAGCGCTGCGAGGGCCTCGCCGGATCCCCCGGCGCCGGCGGTTCGGGCGAGTGTGTCGAGCACGAGGTTGACCGGGAGCAGGGGGAGGGGAGCGACGACGCGTCCCTGCTCCTCGGCGATGAGCGTGAGATCACGTACGCCGCTGCCGCTGACGCTCCCGCCCCCGAGGGATTCGGGGACGAGTGCGGCCGTCCAGCCGAGCTCGGCGGCCTGCCGCCAGGCGGCGAGATCGATCCCGGCATCGTCGGCGGCACGGGCCCGGAGCACCGAGATCGGGTAGGTCTGGTCCAGGAAGCGGCGCGCGGTTTCGGTGAAGAGGGTCTGGTCGTCGTCGAGCGCGAGGTCCATAGGTCAGCCGTTCTTTCGGTCGGTGGGTCGGCCGGCTTGGTTGGTCCGGACCTGGTCGAACGGGATGTCCTTGTCGGGTGCGTGTTCGCGGGGCATGCCGAGCACGCGTTCAGAGATGATGTTGCGTTGGATCTCGTTGGTGCCGCCCATGATCGAGGTGCCCTGTCGGGTGAGCCAGGTCATGGCTCTCGATCGTGCGTCATCATCGGTGGGGGACCATCCGGCCATGCCGGCTCCGTCGAGCTCGACGTGCAGGGCGGTGCGGCGGAGGTGGAGATCGGCGGTGAACAGCTTGAGCATCGAACCTGCCGGTCCGGCGAAGTGGCCGCTGCGCATGCCGGCGGCGACCCGAGCCGCGAGCTGCACGGAGACCACGGTGTCGGCATGGCACTGCGCGACCTCCTGGCGCACGACCGGGTCGTCCCAGACCCCGGCGGCGGCAGCCGCGTCGACCAGGTCGTTCGTGTCGTCGTCGCTGTCGGCGCCGCGATGACCGCCGGCGAAGTACACCGATCCGCCTCCGAGTGCGTTGCGTTCGTGGACGAGTAGCTGCGATGCCACCGACCAGCCCTCGCCGTCGGCGCCGAGGATGTGGTCGAGCGGGACGGTCACGTGCTCGAAGAACTCCTGGCAGAACTCGCTCGCGCCCGACGCCTGCTTGAGCGGCAGGACGGTCACGCCGGGCGCATCCATGGGAACGACGATCATCGCGAGGCCGCGGTGCTTCTGGATGTGCCAGTCAGTGCGCGCCAGGCACAGCCCGTAGTCGGCATAGTGGCCGAAGGTGGTCCAGACCTTGGAGCCTTCGATGACCCAGGTCTCGCCATCGCGGGTGGCACGGGTCAGCACCCCCGCCATGTCGGAGCCGCCGCTGGGCTCAGACAGCAACTGGACCCACAGCGTGTCGCCCCGTAGCAGCGGGGGCAGCCACCGTTCCTTCTGCTCTGGCGTGCCCAGCTCGAGGATCGTCGGGCCGACGACGCCCAGGCTCACGCTCAGAGCCGAATAGGGGTTGACGAAGCCACGCAGCTCGTCGACGAACGCGTGCATGTGGGCCGGGGTGAGCTCCTGGCCGCCGTAGGCGCGGGGCCAGGTGATACCTGCGAACCCGGCGTCGAAGATGCGCTGTTGGAGTTGCTGGGCCTGGGCCACGCTCGCGTGTGATCCCGCGGGGATGGCTTCGTCGGAGCGGGGCAGGTTCGCCTCGATCCAGCGTCGGGCGCGGCGGCCGAAGTCGTCGACACGCTCGGGAACGGTTCCGTTCATCGGGCCTCGTCCTCGCACTCGGGGGCACAGCGTTGCACCAGGGTGCATACTGGCAAGGGGTGCCCCGCCCTGCAACTCGGCTTCGGAGCGGGCAACTGCCCGGAGGCGCCGAGGGCCGGGAGTTCGGCGGTCGTGGGGGTTCGTTCAAACACCAAGGTGCCGGCGAACGACAATCGGACGAGAGCGAAGACGGACGAAGGAGACCAGACCGTGGAGCAACGAGTGTTGCCGGTGCGCGATGCGCTGAACCGGCACTATTGGGACGGGGCGCAGCAGGAGAAGCTGGTGTTGTTGGCGTGCAACCACTGCCACGCGTTCGTGCACCCACCCCGCCCCTTCTGTACCTCGTGCGGCCGCACCGAGCTCGCGCCGACGGAGGTCAGCGGCCGGGGCACGCTGTACAGCTGGTCGGTGATGTACTCCGGTGGGAACCCGGGGTTCGACGATCGGCTGCCGTTCGCGGTGCTGATAGTGGAGCTCGACGAGCAGGAACGGCTGTTGACGGTCGGAAACCTTGTCGACGCTTCGCCGGAGGATCTGGAGATCGGGGCGGCGGTCGAGGTCTGCTTCGAGAAGGTCGACGACGACGTCACGCTGCCCCAGTGGCGCCTCGTCGCGGGAGGTGCGCAGTGAGCGACGTGATCCGAGACAAGGCGGCGCTCGTGGGCGTCGGGCACACGAAATGCGCGAAGGACCTGGGGAAGTCGGCCCTGGCCTTCACCGTCGAGACGTGCCTGGAGGCCATCGGGGATGCGGGCCTCGAGGTGGGTGACATCAACGGGATCGCGGGGACGCCGGGCCCCGGCCCGGCGCCGGGCCCGTTGGCGGTGATGGAGGCGCTCGGCCTCGACGGGGTCGACTTCTACGGCGGCGCCCTCGGCGGTGGGGTCGGCCCCGGGACGGTGGCCAACGCGGCCATGGCGGTCGCGGCCGGGGTGTGCGATACCGCACTGGCCTACGTCACGATGACGGCGCCGCGCCCGGGTGCGGGCACGTACAACTACATGGGCGGTGCCGGCGCGGTCGGCGACGCCGCGTTCACCGTCCCGTACGGGCTCGGCGTGTTCATGCAGTACTTCGCGCCGTACTACCAGCGTCGCCGCAAGATCGACGGGGTCACCGACGAGCAGATGGGCGCCTATGTCGTCGCGATGCGCGACAACGCGACGCGCAACCCGCACGCGGCGCTCGATCGTCCGATCACCATCGAGGACTACGTGTCGTCGCGGTACGTGTGCGAGCCACTGCGGTTGTTCGACTGCGACATGCCCGTCGACGTCTGCGGCGCGGTGGTGGTCACCACCGCCGAGCGTGCCAAGGACCTGCGCCGCGATCCGGTGTACGTCAGCGCCGTCACGACGGGCACGGGGCCTCGACCGGACATGATCTTCTGGCACGACTACGACGACATGGCCTTCAGTTGGTCGGCGAAGCGGCTCTGGACCAACGCCGGTCTCGGGCCCGATGACATGGACTTCGCCATGATGTACGACGGGTTCGCGCCGCTGGTGCTCTACGGGCTGGAGAACTACGGCCTCGTCGCCAAGGGCGAGGCCGGCGCGTTCCTGGGTGACGGCGAGCACCTTGCCGGCGGCCTGCTGCCACTCAACCCGCACGGCGGGAACAACAGCGAAGGACGCAGCTGGGCGATCGGTCACGTGGTAGAGGCCGTGCTCCAGCTTCAGGGACGCGCCGGACCCCGTCAGCTTCCCGACGTGCATGCGACGGTGATCAACGGCGGCGCCGTGATGTTGAGCGGCGCGCTAGTCCTGCACAACTGATCCCGGGATGCAGCGCCTTCGGATCCACGGCGAGCGTCCGGGAGCCGAGCGCGGTGTATGCAATTGCATACTTGCGAATACCGGGGCCGGTTCCTAGGCTGCGCCAGTGGCCACTGCGGGGGAACGAGACGATCGACGGGGCGCGAAGCGTTCGGCTGGAGGCTCAGACCTCGACGCCGGTGCCCGGTCGCGCACCCAGGGCCCCCATCGCGAAGCGGACGAGCTGGTCTCGGGCGTTTTGCCGGCGCTGCTCGGGCGGTGTGTCGTTGGCCCAGTTCAGGTCGTCCCACACCAGGGCCGAGATGAAGGAGGCGTGGACGTCGGGCACGGCATTGGGAAGCGACCCGTCGGCAACGCCCGCGGCGAGCGCCTCCACGAGGGGTGCAAGGACCATGTGGCGCGATGCCCCGGGTTCGTCCGAGGCCGCCATTGCGTCGCGCGCGGCCGGGTCCTGATAGATCGACACGTAGGCGACGCTTCGAGGTTCGAATCGAAGCCTCAGGAGCTCGTCGATCCACGCGGCAACGCCCTCGGCCGGGGTCGGAGCCGACTGGACTCGGGCCGTGAGTCGTTTGTGCAACTCGCGGCCGTTCTCCCGGTAGATCACCCGCAGGATCTCGTCCTTGGTGTCGAAGTGCCGGTAGAAGGCGCGTGTGTGCAGGCCGCTCTCGGACAAGATGTCGGCGAGGCTCACGTCGCGGTAGCGGCGCGAGCGCAGCAGACGCCTGGTCGCGTCCACCAGCATCGATCGCTCGAGGTCGGGGTCGAAGTGACGCGGCCGACCCGTCGGCTTGGACTCTGGCTGGGCTGCGGCCACCGAGCGATGGTAGCCGTGTCACCCTCCCTCGCCCCAACAGCGCACGGGAGACCCCGGTTGTGAAGTTCGTCGGGTTGTCGGGTGGCATCGGGGCAGGGAAGTCGACCGTGCGCGCTGAGCTGGCCGTACGGGGGGCGGACGTGATCGATCTCGACGAGGTCTCGCGGACGCTTCAGGAGCCCGGTCAGCCGTTCTACGCGCAGATCGTCGGCCGTTGGGGCGACCAGGTCGTCGGTTCCGACGGGCGTCTTGACCGCGCGGCGCTGGGTGCCATCGTGTTCCACGACCCCTCCGAGCTGGGTGCCCTCACGGCGATGGCCGCCCCGGTAACCGAGGCCGAAGTCGTGCGTCGGGCATCGGCGCACCGCGACGACGATGACGCGGTCGTGGTCGTCGAGTCGGCCCTCTACCTTCGGCCGATGTATGGCATGACCGCCGTCGTCGTCGTTGACACCTCGCGTGAGGTCGCCATCGAGCGACTCGTGGCCGACCGGTCGATGACCGTGGAAGAGGCGACCGCCCGTATCGACGCACAGCTCCCGCGTGCAACGCGCCTCGAGCATGCAAGTCATTTCGTGCGCAACGACGGCTCGCGCGAGGATCTCCTCGCCTTGATGGATCCGCTGTACGCATGGATCCGCGCACAACCAGACACCGTGCCCAGCCTGGACCGGTTCGACACAGGGAGCACCAACCAATGAGCGGACCCCTCGCCGGCCTCACCGTCGTTGACTTCACCAGCACGTTGACCGGAGCGCACATCACCCAGACGCTGGCCGACTTCGGTTGCGAGGTCGTCCTGGTCGAACCGCCGGGCGGCTCGCCCCTTCGGAACCAGCCGGCATGGCCGTTCTGGGGACGGGGGAA
>JAHECR010000119.1 GCA_024641655.1 Acidimicrobiaceae bacterium | reverse complement strand
TGCGCACGACGTCGAGGCTCGCCGTCCAGAACGACTCGTCGGTGACGTCGAGACCGAACGCCGCGCCCAACTCCTCGGCGGTGTCCATGCCGGCGCGTGACAGCAGGTCGTCGTAGCCGGCACGGAACCGCTCGGGGTCCTGCTGGTACTCGGCGAACAGCCCGAGGCCGAACAGCAGGCCGTACGTGTAGGGCCAGTTGTAGAAGTGCGAGCCGTAGTAGTGGGGTTTGAGCAGCCACATGTATGGGTGTGCCGTCGACTGGTCGAGGCCGTCGCCGTACGCCTCGGCCTGGGCGGCGGTCATCATCTCGCACAGCTCCGAGGCGCTGAGCGTTCCCCGCGACCGTCGCTGGAACAGCTCGCTCTCGAACAGGAAGCGTGAACGGATGTCGACGACCACCTGGTTCGTGCCCACCAGGTCCACGTCGAGCTGGGCCAGGCGCTCGGCGCCCTCGAGACGGGCGAGGCCGGCTTCGACCACGAGTGTCTCGCAGAAGATGCTGGCCGTCTCGGCAAGCGCCATCGGGAGCTGACGCTGCAGGGCCGTGCGGCCGGCCAGCGTCGTGTTGTGATAGGCGTGGCCGAGCTCGTGGGCCGTGGTCTGGGTCGAGTCGGCCGAACCCGACCAGTTGAGCAGCACCAGTGACCGATCGTCGACGAACCGAGCGCAGAACGCGCCGCCGGTCTTGCCGTCTCGGGGTTCGGCATCGATCCAGGCCTCGTCGAGCGCCCGGTCGACCAGACCACCGAGGGTGGGGCTGTAGTCGCCGAACGCCCGGCGGACGACGTCGACGCCCTCGTCCCACGACACTGCCGTCGCCGCCGACGGCAGGGGAGCGACGAGATCCCACCATGGCAGACCGCGTTCGCGGGGGTGGCCGTGGAGCGTTGCCTTGGTGCGCATCCATCGCCGTAGGTCGGGCAACGACGACGTGACCGCCGACTGCATCGCCTCGAACGTCGGGCGGCTCACGCTGTTGGCGAAGAGCGACGCATCCACCGGGGAACTCCAGCCGCGACGACGGTTCAACGCGATCGCTTCGCCCTTGATCGCGTTCATCGCTGCCGCGACCGGCACCTCGACCGTCGGCCAGGCCCGCAGTTCGGCGTCGTACGCAGCCCGACGGACCACGGGGTCCGGGTCGGTTGCCAACCCGCGCACCGCGGGCATCGGGAGGACGCACACGCCGTCGGACAGTTCGACCTCGGTCGAGAGCTGCGAGGTGACGTCGCCATGCAGGCGGCCCCACGCCGACGAACCGGTGAGCGAGAGTTCGGCGGCCAGATGTTCCTCGGCCTCGGTCATCTGGTGGCCGGCGCGGGCGGCAAGACGACGCAGCGGGCCACGGTGGTCGTGGACCTCACCGCTCACGTCGGCCAGGTCGTCGACGCCGAGCGCGGCCACCCAGTCGGCGAGGCGGGACGAGAGCGGACGCAGCGTTGCGTCCAGTTGGCGAGTCTCGCTGAACACGGCTTGGGCCCGTTCGTGGCGTGAGTCGGTGGCGACGGTCGCATACACGTACGCACGCAGCAGGTTGACGGCGTCGGTCACCCGGTTCAGCTCGCGCAGTGCCCGATCAGCCGCCGCTGCGTCGTCGGCCGTGACCGGACGAGTGTCGGTGGCGCGGATGTCGAGCTCGTCGAACAACGCCACGAGCCGGTCGGCGTCGGCGCCGGCCTGCTCGAGTGCGTCGGTGAACGATCGCGCATCGAGCGATTCGTGCACGTCGGCGACGCTCCATCGAGGCAGGTCGGTGGTGGTCACGTCGGAGAGGCTCCTGCGGGGGCGATGTCGGCGACGAACGCCGCGTTGGTCGAATGGACGGAGAAGCCGAGGCGCCGGTACAGACTGACGGCGGGCGTGTTGTCGGCGTCGACGTACAGCATGCCGACGCCGATGCCGCGGCCGGCAAGGTGGTCGAGACCTGCCAGCGTGAGCTGCGCTCCGAAGCCGCGACCGTGGAAGTCGGGGTCGACGGCGATCACGTAGATCTCACCGACGTCCCCGTCGGCGTTGCGGTCATCACCGGTGTCAGCTGCCAGGTGGACCTTCGTCCAGCAGAATCCGGCCATCCGCACCGTGCCGTCGTCATCGAGCGCATCGAGCACCCGGAAGCCATCCGGATCGAACCATGGCTCCTGCTGGCGCTGGCAGAACGTGTCGAGCGTCCACCCACCCTGCTCGCCGTGGCCGGCGAAGGCGCGGTTGTTGACGCTGAGCCACGCAGCATCGTCAGCGCCGGGGACGAACGAGCGGGTCTCGATCGTGACATCCATGCCGGTGGGCAGGCTCCGCCGCATCTGGTGCAGCGTCCGACCGCGGGACATGTGCGCCGCGTCGGCCAGGGCGTTGTGCGTGTTCGTGGGTTCGAACACCCACCAGTTGACCCGCCCGCCGCCGTCGGCAGCGATGACCTCGATCGCCGCCTCGATGAGTTCCGGGCCGATCGTGGCCATCTCGTAGCGGTGGTGGGGGTGGATCACCAGCTCGAAGGCGTGCGCGTCGTTGCCGCGGGAGATCTGTGCGT
>JAHECR010000118.1 GCA_024641655.1 Acidimicrobiaceae bacterium | reverse complement strand
TAATCGCAGCGGTAGACATCCCCGTTTTGCAGGGCCGGCGTAACAGGGAACCCGGCCTCGGCGCACAGCGCGGCCGGGTCGTAGCCCGACGGGGCGTAGACATAGGCCCCGGCAAACGACTGAACCTGACTTACGCACCTAGCGTTATACGCCGGATAGCTAGCCCCTCCGTCGTAAAGGAACCAACCGCCGCCAAACTGCAGGTAGAGGTCAAACCCCCAGAGTTCACAACCGCCACTCGGGTAGGCCGAGCTGGACATCATGCCTGGTGGTGGCGTGTCCTTCGCCCAGGTGATCGACCGGGTGCAGACCCAGCCGCCCTCGCCACCGTTAGGCCACGGCGCCCACGACGGCGCCCACGCAGACCATCCCGCCGCGTCGCCCTCGACCGCCGGAATGTCACACGGAGCATCCGCGCTGGCGCGTTCTACCTGCTGTATCCATACCTGGTCCGCGCTGGCCGGAGCCGCGAAACCGATTCCAAACGCCGCCGTCAGTGCCACTGCGGCACCGGCCGCGATCATCCGTGTGAGTCTCATTCCCATACCCCGCCAATCAGAAGGTCAGCCCTAGTGCGCGGACTCGTTGGTGCAGCCAACCGTGTCAGCAGCGCAATTCGATGGGCGTGCGGCCCAATTCGCACACAACCACGACACGTCTGCGACAGGTCGGCCCGGCATCGTCTTGCCGATCCTCGAATTTGGGGTCCCCCTTCGAGTACGCATCAAGTGTCCGTGCCGCAGTACAGTGCAGAAGCACTCGGCGGAGGTGATCTCCATGGCGATTCTTCCGGCCGGCGCTCACCTAGACCGAAACAGGAGCGGACGAGCCGCCCTTGGACTGACGCTGCGATGGATTGTCAGTTTGTCAGCTTTGGCCCTTGGCGTTCTCGCGGACGTGCTCCTGATCTACGCCTTCAAACGGGGGGAGATCGATAGTCCGATGGCGTTCTCCTGGCTTGCTGGGGTACTCGCTGTTGCGCTCGGGATTGCGTCCATTGTCCCAAGGAAGAGGGCGGGGGCGCCGACCGCACTCTTCGGCGTCGTTGCCATCCTGCTCGGGTGCCTCAACTGGATCGGGTCCTTTGCAGCCATCTTCGTCATGTCATACAACAACGGCATCTTGTAGCCGGGGGCGAAGGGCGCCGGAGCATCGTCTTGCCGATTCGTGGCGTGCCAACTGACGTCACCCGCGGCAACGCGCCCGTAGCGGATGCGCGCATCAAGAGTTGCCAAGATTGGCGGGACTCCTGGTGCCACCTCGCTCCACACGAGCGCATAGTCGATCTCGCAGCGATCGGCCCGGCGGCCACAGCCGGGGAACCGGCAGTTCCGCGTCCGTTCCCTCGAGCGAGACCCCCCGAGCCGGTCGGTCCACGACGAGACACTCACTCGCCCGAGACGAGCCAGCGCATCCGCTCGACGACCTTGTCCGGATCGCCCATGTGCCCCTCGCCGTCCTCGACCGCCACGATGGCGTTCGGCACGTTGCGACCGAGCCACACCCCATGGGCGGCCGGGACGAGCACGTCACGCGCGCCGTAGCGGATCTCGACGGGCACTGTGATCTCGGAGAGATCGAAACCCCACGGCCGGGTGAACGCGACATCGTCATCGAACCACCCCCAGATCCCGCCGCGGACGAGATCGGCCGTGCTCTCCTGGATCATGGCGCCGAAGTCGGGTCGGCTCATGACGGCCCGGTCGGCATCGTCCAGCGCCCAGTCATCCCCCAGCATCTGGCCGGGGTCGGCCGCCACCCGCTCACCCATCTCACGGAGCTCGCGGGTGAGCTCGGTGGCATGGCGCTCCTCCCCCTCGAGCGCCCAGCCGAACTCGGTGACGTTGAGCGGGTCCATGCCGTCGAAGAAGTCGAGGTCGGGCGCCCCGTAGGGAGCGATGCCGACGGCGCACCGGGCGCGCACCACCCGCGAGCCGAGGCGCGCCGCGACAGCCAGGCTGTGGGGACCCCCACCCGAGCCGCCCGACACTGAGAACCTGTCGATGCCCAGGTGGTCCGCGATCGCCGCGACGTCCGGCACGCAGTCCACCACCGATCGCCTGGCGAGGCGGTCGGACCCGCCGTACCCCGGGCGGTCGTAGGTGATGACCCGGGCACCCGCCAGCGCATAGCGAGACTCGTCGGGATGCCGGTTGAGCCGGCCACCGGGCGTGCCGTGGAGGGCGAACACCGGGAAGCCGTCCGGATCACCCCATTCGGCGAAGCACAGGGTCCTGCCGTCCGCCAGCGCCATCGACTGACTCCGGCGCTCGTCCATGCGGGCATCCTGACAGCCACAAGAACGCCCAGCAAGGCACCGTCGGTAGGTGTCAGCAGGCGGGAAGCCGGCCAGCGAGCCAGCCGACCAACTGGTCGAGGGCGAGGCGGGAAGCGCCGAGCTGCACGACTCTCTTCAGATACCGAGCAGCGTCCGAAGGTGCCGCGGCGCTGGCGACCCCTGCCCCAGGACCAGGTCGTGGATCTGCCGGTCGGACCACTCGCTGTGCATGACGCGCAGGTCGGACACGATCCCCGACACCGCGC
>JAHECR010000117.1 GCA_024641655.1 Acidimicrobiaceae bacterium | reverse complement strand
CACCTCGCACACCATCTCGAACGGAATCGTCCCCGCCAGATCGCGGAGATCGTCGGCGTCGAGATCGTGGATGATCACGTCGACGAAACCCTTCGAATCGTTGCCGAGCGGGTGTTGGAGACCGTGCGCCTCCCACATGTGGCCCATCGCGAAGAGGCCGAACAGCTTGCCGAGCGGTTCGCGCTCGAACATCTCTGCTGCCGCGTCCTGACTCTCGGCGAACAGCACGAACGGCAACAGTGAGTTGACGGGTGCCGGTCGCCCAGCGGCAGCGGCATGATCGGCGATGACCTTGCGCTTCTCGCCGTACTCCTCGGGCTTCATCCACCATGCGGGGATCCAACCGTCGCCGTACTCGCCGGTGAGTCGCAACATCCGTGGGCCATGTCCGGCGACCCACACCGGCGGGCTGCCACGCCCCTCGGCCTGGAGCGGCAGGCCCATGCGACCGACTCCCCCATCGGCCATCACACCGTGGTCGAGGAGCGAGCGGAGGTCGCGCAGGACATCTTCGAGCACGGAAACCGGCTTGTCGAAGGGGTAACCGAACGGCAGCAGGCTTTCGGCCTCGCCCGAGCCGATTCCGAGGATGAAACCGCCTGGGTTGAGATCGTTGAGCGTCAGCGCAGTCCGTGCGAGGTCAGCAGCGCCTCGGCGTGTGGCGTCGGTGACCGAGATGCCGAACGGACGGTCGGTCATCGTGCCCACGACTGCTCCGTAGCAGAACGGGTCGTAGAACGCGTCGGGGTCGGCGGCGAGGTCGGACAGCGGTATCTCGCTCCACAAGCCCGGGTGGAACACGCCGAGCAGGTGGTCGGGCGACCAATACGAGTCGAAGCCGACCTGTTCGTACACCTCCAACATCTGCGCGGTGCTCCCGAATGGGAACTGCGATGGGAGATTGATTCCGACCTTCATGTGATGTCGTCCATTTCGTTGAGGGTGTGTTTCGTTGGCGGTTGGTTTGGCGGGGTTTCGACCACGGTCAGGTTCCTGCGAGACGTTCGACGATCGGGGTGACCGAATCGACCGCCGAGCCACCGAAGGTGACGTACGAGATCCCGTATGTCTCTCGTCGCTCGACGAGCTGCTCGCAGATCGAATCGACCGAGCCGATCAACGCGTGCGGATGAACGCCGAACTGCGCAGGCTCCATCGCGAACATCGGCGCCATCTTGGCCAACGTCGCGTCGCGATCGTCGGTGACCACCGTGAAATAGGCGCCGATCTCGATTTCCAGATCGTCGAATCGGTCGCCGGCGCCGGCGCGGATCCATTCGATCTTCTGAGCGGTGAGCTCCGCCGTGCTGCTGCCGACGCCCGCCGGCCCGATCTTGCCTGACGAGTTGTCGAAGTTGAGGCTCACGATGTCGGCCTCTCGTCCGGCGATGCCGAGCACCCGCTGCGCGCCGCCACCGATCATGATCGGCGGGCGAACGTTGGCAGGCTTGGGGACCCCTTCGAACCCGCCGGCGTGAACGTGCTTGCCCCGGACGTCGACCATGCCATCACCGAAATGAGCACGAATCAGCTCGATGGTCTCTTCCATCCGATCGAGGCGCACACCAGCAGGATCCCAAGCGACGCCCATCGCCTCGTACTCACCCTGCAGCCAACCTGCCCCGATGCCGATCTCGAGACGCCCCTCCGAGAAGAAGTCGAGCGTGGCGAGTTCCTTTGCGAACATCACCGGCTGGCGGTAGTCGACACAGAACACACGGGCGCCGATGTTGATCGTCGTGGTCGCCTCGATCGCCACCGCCATGGCGGGCATCGCCGCGACATCCTGAACTGGGTGGTTGGTCGCCGCCAACGCCGGGCCCGGCCCGATCACGTGATCGGCCACGCTGAAGGTGCTGAACCCGACGGCCTCGGCACGACGAGCCTGTTCGCGCCAATGCGCCGGGCTGGTCGCCGTGTAACTCTGGAGGCCGAAACGAAAGGGTCGACTCACGACGAGAACCAGTCGACAGCGTGAGCGTGCATGTGTGCTTTCCCCCAGAAATCCTCGATGATCGCAGGCGCAGCGCCCACTGCGATGTGAAACTAGCCGACGAGTTAGTTTACGCACGTACGGAAACTACGGAGGACCCGCACATGGCATCACCTGCTTCCCCCTCGACTGCCGACTCGAACGGGGTCAGCACCACAACGACCTTCTGCCGGGTGTGCCACGCGAGCTGCCCCATGGAGGTCGACGTCGTCGACAACCGGGTGGTCGCCGTTCGGGGCGTGATGGACGACCCCTTGTTCGAGGGCTACACCTGTATCAAGGGCCGACAGATCCCCGACCAGATGGCCGATCCGAAGCGGCTACGAGCTCCGCTGCATCGCCGCCCCGACGGCACCTTCGAAGAGGTCGCCAGCGCGGAGGCACTCGACGGGATCGCCACCGAACTCCGGCGGATCATCGACACCTACGGCCCGCGGGCGGTCGCGTCGTACACCGGGACGGGCGGCTACCAGAACTCCGTCGCCGTCGGAGCGGCGCGCGCCTTCCACCAGGGCATCGACTCGGTCTCGTTCTACACCTCGGTCACCATCGATCAGCCCGCG
>JAHECR010000005.1 GCA_024641655.1 Acidimicrobiaceae bacterium | reverse complement strand
TTCCGCTGATGTTGCTGAAGCTGACCATATACGCCTTCAATCGCCTCGTGGCGCCCGATGGGTCCCTCGGGGGCGCCGCCCCGTCCCCCGGCATGGGGTTAGGGTTGGGACGTGCGAACGCTGATCACCGAACAGATGCGCGCCATCGTGGGTGTGCCGATGAGCGCGGAGACCTCGTTCCCGATTGCTGCGTCGGACATCCGTCGTTGGGCGCTCGCCATCTACTACCCGATGATCCCGCCGCCCGAATACTGGGACGACGACGACCCGGTGACGGTCGCGCTCGGCGGGATCGTCGCTCCCGACGAGTTCAATCCGACGGCGTGGATGGTCGCAAACCCCAAGCACGGGACCCTCGAGGACTCGGCTCCGCCGCCCAAGGTCGGGGCCTTCGAGGTCGAGCTCGGTGTCGAGCCGCCACCGTTCATCGCGGTGCTGCAAGGGGAGATCCGCGCCCGCTACAGCGGAACCAGGATGCGCCCCGGCGACGTCATCGAGACGACGACGAGCATCACCGAGTACTTCGAGCGAGAGGGGCGCATGGGGCTCCAGCTCTACACGACGCTGTCGGAGGCGTTCACGAATCAACGCGGTGAATGGGTCAAGACGGTCGACACGGTGTTCGTGAGGTATTGATGCTCGACAGCAACTCGATCGCCGTCGGGGCCGAGCTCCCCTCGTTCTCGCGGGAAGGCACGCTGCTGCACTGGGCGAGGTATCTGGGTGTGAACCCGGTGCACATCGTCGGTCACCATCTCGATGACGAGGTCGGCCGCCACGAGGGCTTCGACGCGTCGTTCATCCCCGCTCCGCTCGAGCACGCCTATCTCCACGCCATGCTGCGGCAGTGGATGGGCCCCACCGGTCGGGTGCGGTTCCTCGACATCCGCCTTCGCCGCCCGCTGCTTCGCGGCCGCACCCTCAGCGCCGGTGGCACGGTGACCAAGGTCGTACGCACCGACGCCGAGGTCATCGTCGACCTCGACGTCTGGGAGACTGACGACCTCGGCGAGGTCCTCGCCCCGGGCACCGCGCAGGTTGCCATCCCGGCGGCCGCGAGCTGACCGGCCACCGGCGACCGACCGCCGTCGTTGCGGGTGCGCTGATAGCGTCCGAGCTTTCGACGCCTTGGAGATCCAATGCACAGCGAAGAGTCCGAGACGGCCACGGTCGAAGCGAGCCTGCGGCTCGGCAGCGGTTTGCAGGCGAACGAGCGGGCGGAGATCGTCGAGCACTGGGGAAGCCTCGATGCTCGGCTCCGATCGTTTCCCCCCGGGGCCGTCGAACTCCAGCTCACAGTGAAAGAGCGCGACACGCCCAGCCAACACACGACGCTCGAGGCATGGATCGCAGGGCAGCCTCGGCTGGTGGCCACGTCCACCGACGCCAACTTCGGCACGGCCCTCAACGAAGTGCGCGACGACCTCGTCCGCCAGCTGACCGACGCCAAGAACCGGACCGAGCCGCGCAACAACCGTCACCTACGCGCCACCGAGTGAGCGTCACGCTCCGAAGCGGCGTCGCGGAGGACGGGGCTCAGGTGAAGATGATCTGGCCGCCGGCCGCGATCTCGTAGAACTCGCCGACGGTGATGATGTCCTGCACCTGCTCGACGAAGTCGTCCTTGGTGAACCCGAACATGTCGACCGACGCCTTGCATGCGTAGAGGCCGGCTCCGGTGTCGCCGATCATCTCGATGAACTCGTGGATCGGCGGGATGTCGAGCTTCTCCATCTTGTGTTCCATCATCTTGGTCGCGATGGCCGACATTCCGGGAAGCAGCCCGATCAGGGTGGGGATGTGCATGCCGGGATTGCCGACGGTCGCGACCTTGATGGCGTCGATGCGCGCCCGATGGATGGCGTCGAGGCCGAAGAACGTGAAGAAGAGATTGGCCTCGATGCCCTCGGCGCGGGCGCCGTTGGCCATGATCAACCCGGGGTAGATCCCTTCCAAGGACCCCTTCGAGATGACGATCGACACCTTCTCGATGCTGTCGGTGCTCATGTCTGCTCCGTTCGCCTCAGATGCAGCCGCGGGGTTTGGGTATGCCGGCGATCTTGGCTGCGATCTTCGCCGGTCCCTTCGGGAAGAGCTGGTAGAGCTCCTTGATCGCCACTCCCGAGGTCTTGCCGAGGGCCCGCACGCTGGGGCCGGTGCCCTTGGCGAAGTACTCCTTGCGCATGAAGTGGATGACCTCCCAGTGGCGCGGCGTCAACGGGTCGATCCCTTCGCCGCGGGCGATCTCTTCGGCCATGGCTTCGGTCCACTGCTCGGGTGCTTCGAAGAAGCCCTCGTCGTTGACCGCCACGGAGGTTCCGGCGATGGTTGCTGTGGGCATGTGGTCTCGCTTTCGTCAGCTCGCCTCGCGGGCGGGAAGGTCCTTGCCCGCGGTGGGCATGTCGGCACTGAGTCCGGGGACGTCGCGACCCGGGAGCAGGACGTGCCAGTAGAACCACTGGAACATGAGCTTGCCGAGATGGTTGAGTCGCGACTCCTTGAGGAGCGGCGCGCCGACCCGTGAGGGGAAGTGCCCGCCGACGGCCTCGTTGTCGTAGTTGAAGTCGATGAGGAGGGCCTTGCCGAAGCCGGTCTCGATGAAGCAGTTGGCGTGGCCGTCGTAGGACCCGTCGAGCTCCTCGCCATGGAGGAACCGTTGGATGTTCCCGACCAGCGTCTCGCCTTCGAAGTGGGTGACCGAGCCCGCCTTCGAGATGGGCAGGTTCGCGGCGTCACCGATGGCGAACACGTTGGGTTTCGCCTTGGACTGCAGGGTGTGTTCGTCGGTGATCACGAAATCGAGTGAGTCGCCGAGGCCCGCGGACGCGGCGACGAACTCGGAGCCGCTGTGGGCGGGCACGACCACGGCGAGATCGAAGTCCACCACCCGCTCGTCGTAGCTGACGAGCCGTCCCGCCGGACCATCGACCTCGCCGGTGTTGAACTCGGTGACGACCTCGATGCCGCGTTCTGCGAGCATGCCGCCGAGCGTCTGCGAGGCGGTCTCGGTGGTGAACGCGCCGTCGAGGGGCGTCACATAGGTGATCGTCACCAGGTCGCGCACCCCCCGTTCGTGGAAGTACCAGTCGGCGAGGAAGCAGAACTCGAGGGGAGCGACGGGGCACTTGATCGGCAGGTCGACGACGTTGACGACCAGGCGTCCGTGGTCGAAGCCGTCCAACTTCTCGGCCAGCGCGCTCGCGCCGGGCAGGTCGTAGAAGGTGAACACGTTCTCCATCCATCCCGGCCCGGTGAGGCCTTCGGTGTCCTCGGGTACCAGTCGGGAGCCGGACGCCACGACCAGTACGTCGTAGTCCAAGATCGCGCCGTCGCTCAGCACGACCTGATCGGTTTCGAGATCGACGTGATCCACCGCGCTCTGGTGGTAGTCGATGCCTCGGTGGAGCTGACGAGCTCGTGGTCGAACGATGTCTTCGGGTTGGGCGAGACCGAAGGGAACGAACAAGAGTCCCGGCTGGTAGACGTGGTGGTCGTCGGCGTCCACGACGGTGATCGACGCCTCGGACTCCCGGAGGGCCTTGCGAAGCCGGTTGGCGGTGAGCGTGCCGCCCGTTCCGCCGCCGAGAATGACGATCCGAGAACTCATGAGGATGCGCTCCTGCTGGTCGGTTCGAGTGAGTTCGCCCAGGACGCGAGCACGGGGGCTCGCTCCGCCGCACCGCAGAAAGGAACAGCCGACAGGGAGGTCGGTGGTGAACCCACGGGTCTCGTTGTAGCACGACGGAGCAGCCGATCCGAGGGCACAAAGTCCACGATCGGCCCATGCCTCACGGCCGGCCGGGAGTGCGCTCAACGCAGCGCGTCAGGACGTTCCGGTTCGCCGTGGGGGAGGTTGCCCGCTCGAACGCTCCAGTAGCCCTTGGCGTCGATGCGTTCCCGTTCGATCCCACGGCCGACCAGGACGTCGCGGCAGCGTACGACCTCACTGATCTCACCGAGGACGTAGCCGTGGGCCTTCCCCTCGGGGAAGGCCAGGCTGTCCAACGCGGCCGCGAGCTGGCCTTCGACCGACGCGACCCCGGGCTCTCGGAGGAGCCAGGTGAGCTCGGTACGAGCGCCGGCGCGGGCCCTCACGACGTGTTGAAGGTCGGGGTCATCGGTGGAGAGCACGACCCGAGCCGGCGTCGCGGGGTCGAGGACCTCGATCATCGCCGCGATGGCACCCATGGATGACTCGTCGCCGACGAACAGGTGCCAGTCGGCCTCGGAGTCGACGACAACGTTGCCACGCGGTCCGATACCGGGCACCCGCAGGCCCGGGGCACTGTGTCGAGCCCACGTGGTCGCCGGGCCCGATCCGTGCAGCGCAAACCACAGATCGACCGTGGCAGCCACGGGGTCGAGGCGGCGGATGCTGTACCGGCGCCGCGTGGTGGAGCCCTCGTCGTTCGGGAACTCGATCATCAGGTCCTGGCCGGCCTGCCACCTGAGGGCGTCGAGTCCCTCGGCGGCGAAGCGGATCTGGAGCAGGTCGCGTCCCAGCGCTTGGGTGTCGAGGACCTGGAGGTCCCAGGTCTGGAACTCGCGACGGGTCGGTGCGCTCACGAGAAGGCCTCCGAGTCGGGGTGGGTGTTGGGGATCGTAGGGGCACTCGATCCGAGTCGACACTCACGCACGGGGTGCCTCGGGGTGTTGGCGTCACACGACCGCCCCGAAGAGGCTGCCGATGGCGGCTTGGCCCGGCCGGGCCGTGGCGTCCTCGTTTGGTGTCGGCCCGAGCCCGCGGAGTCCGTCCGGCGCACCAGTTGCCCAGCCGATCGGACCCTCGGGGCGTCCGAGCAGGTCATGTCGCTCGTTGTCGGCTCGCCGCACTAACCTCCGATCTGCGATGGGGGCAGCGGCATGCGCTCGCCTCGGATGGGAGGTGGCCATGGCCGAAGACGAGGCAATCGACGATCCGACGGCGGTGATCATCGAGTGGCTCGAGGCCGAACTGGGGCCGGTTCTCGACATCAGTCGGCAGCCCCGCTGGCGGCCGATGTGGTTCGCGACGATCGACCGCAGCGGCGAGCAGGTGCCCGTCTGCGTACGCGGCGATCGTGCCGACACCGTGCTCACGTGGCCCCTCGATCACGAGATGCGATTCCACCAAGCAGCTACCGCGCAGGGCGTCAAGGCACCGCGGGTCTACGGATGGATCGACGAAGTAGGCGCCTTTGCGATGGAGGCGGTGCCGGGCCGGCCCGACTTCGCCGGCGTGGCGCGCGCCGCCAGCGACCGGATCGTCGACGAGTACGTCGAGGAGCTGGTGAAGCTCCATCAGCTCGATATCGCATCCTTCGAGGCCGCGCAGATCGTTCGTGCCGCAACCCCAGGAGAGTCGGGGTCGGTCGGCATCGACCGGATGGAGGCGGCATACCGGGAGCAGAAGTTGCGCCCGAACCCGTTCCTCGAGTGGGTCTTCGGCTGGCTCGCCCGCCACCCGTTGCAGAGCAACGACCGCGAGGGCCCGATCGTGTGGGATTCGGGGCAGTTCCACCATGACGGCGAGCACTTCGTGTCGCTCATCGACCTGGAGCTGGGTCACATCGGGGATCCAATGATGGATCTCGCCGGCTGGCGGATGCGTGACAGCGTCATTCCGTTCGGGAATTTCAACGCCATCTATGACCGGTACGGCGAGCTCAGCGGCGTCCCGGTCGACCTGGACGCGATCCAGCACCACCACATCGCCTTCACGATCTCGAACGACATCTCGTTCTCGCATCGGCTGAAGGATCCGATCGACACGACCGACTACACGACCTACATGCAGTGGTGCGCTGAAACCAACCTCTACGCGACCGAGGCGATTGCAGAGTACGTGGGCGTCGAGCTGCCCGAGGCCGACCTCCCGGAAGCCCGCACAACGCGCTTCGACGCGCCCCATCAACACCTGGTGCGCTCGTTGCGCAACATCAGTGCCGACGATGCCTACGTCGCGTACCAGATCCGCAACACGTTTCGTCTCGCTCGGCATCTCCTGCGGGCTCACGAGATCGGCGACGCGGTCGTCGCCGCGGACCTCGACGACGCCACCGGCGTGCTGGGCGAGCGCCCCGCCAACTGGGAGGAGGGCGAAGCCGAGCTCGAGCGGTTCGTCCTCGCCGACACGACAGGGCGTCACGACGACGACCTGCTGTGGTTGTTCCACCGTCGGAACCTTCGTGCTCAGATGCTGAACGGTCCCGCCGGTTCGGCGATGACCAGACACAATCCCATCCAGCGGTTCGACCAGCGGTGATGCGTCGGCGTGCCGCGGCGCGGCCACACGGGCGTACGGACTCGGCGCGACGGGCTGCCGACCGAAGCGACCGCTGATCGACGTGGCGCCCGGGGCAGACTGACGATCAGATAGCACCGGGAGGGGTCGACCACCATGATCACCGATTTCGCCGAGCTCCTGGCGATGGACCAGCCACGGCCGGACAGCTTCACCGTTCGGACCCCGGGCGAGGCTGCGCATCTGTTCGGGGGCCTGACGTTCGGGTACGCGGCACGTGCCGCAGCGCTCACCGTCGACCCTGACCGGCAGCTCTATGCGGCGACGTGCCAATACGTCGGTGGCGGCCGGGGCGGACTCGACCTCGAGATCGATGTCGAGCGGGTGCGAGATGGACGCAAGCTGAGCCTGCGTCGCGTCAAGGTCACCGCGGAGGGTCGGGTGTTGTTCACCTGCGATGCTTGGTTCGCCCCCGAGGGAGACGGACCCGACTGGCAGCCGCCGGGTCCCCGCAACGACCTGGCCGAAGCGACCGTCGCGTTCGCACCCCTCCAGACCATGGATCTCGATCCGCTCGAACTGCGCAGCCTGCAGGCGGCCGACGATGTCGGCCGCCTGCTCGTGCACCCGTACTGGGCAAGGAGTCGTCATCGGGTCGGAATGGATCGAACGCTGAACCTCGGTGCCCTGGCCTTCCTGAGCGACTTGTGCACCGTGGGCCTCGTCGCGGTCCCCGGCGTGGCTCCTACGGCGATGATGTCGGACTACTCGCTCACCTTGAACCACACCCTGTGGGTGCACCGGCCGTTCACGTTGGAGCGGTGGCTGCGCGTCGAGGGCCAGGTGCTGTCGGTTCACGGTGACCGTGGCCTGGCGAGCGGCTCGATCCACGACGCCGATGGCGCGCTGGTCGCGTCGTTCTCGCAGGAGGCGACGCGGCGGGCCTGACGTCGGTCCATGAGCTGGGCGCTCCGCAACACGCCGCTCGGAGTGCACTCGTGCGGCCGGGCCGAGTGGGTGCGACTGGTATCGTCGGCGCTCGATGCGGATCTCCGAGCGAGTCGACAATGCCGTACGGGCGATGGGTGAGCTCGCAGTGGGCGGAGGTGAGGCTGTCAAGGCCGACCCGATCGCGACCCGTCAGAACATCTCGCTCAAGTACCTGCTGGACATCATGCGCGATCTCAAGCGCGCTGAGCTGGTCCGGTCGAAGCGTGGTCCAGGCGGAGGATTCATGCTCTCCCGACCGGCTGACCAGATCTCCCTCGCGGATGTGTTCCGAGCAGTGGATGGTCCGCTGGCCGACGTGCACGACGAGAGCCTTCGGGGGCTGGCCTATCCGCCCCCGGCGGAGACGCTACCGATCGTCTGGATGGCCATCAGGGGAAGCCTGAGGCGCGTGCTCGAGACCGTGTCGGTGGCCGATCTGGTCTCGGGTGAGTTGCCGGCCGAAGTGCTCGAGCTCGCAGGGGAGTACCGGCGATCCACCGAGGAGCGGTTTGCGCACTGAGGCACCCACCGCCCGTGTGTTGCCGCGTCGCGTGGCGCATCGGGCGTGCTGCTCGCGCGTTCGGGCGGTGGCGGACGCCGTTGGCGGGGTCGGCAACGGCCGGTGCAGGGAAGCTGCCCGCCCGATATACCCTATTCACCGTAGGTGTACCTGACAATACGGTGAACACTGGTTTTCGTCCGATCGAACGACATGGAGCGCCCGATGACGAGCAACCCGGTCTCGACCGGTGCGGGGGTTGCGATCCCTGCCGGTCGCCTGACTCACCTCCAGCGGCTCGAAGGTGAGGCGATCCACATCATGCGGGAGGCCGTTGCCGAGAGCGAGCGCCCCGCGATGCTGTATTCGATCGGCAAGGACAGCTCGGTCATGTTGCACCTGGCCCGAAAGGCGTTCTTCCCGTCGAAGCCTCCGTTCCCCCTGGTTCACGTCGACACGACGTGGAAGTTCTCCGAGATGTACCGGTTCCGCGACGAGACGGCGACATCGTTGGGGATGGAGCTGATCGTGCATCAGAACCCGGAGTGCGTCGAGCGTGGGATCAACCCGTTCGACCACGGCTCGGCGCTGCACACCGATTTATGGAAGACCCAGGGGCTCAAGCAGGTGATCGACCTCCACAAGTTCGACCTCTGCTTCGGCGGGGCTCGACGCGACGAGGAGAAGTCCCGGGCCAAGGAACGGGTCTTCTCGGTGCGCTCCCCCCAGCACCAGTGGGATCCGAAGCGGCAGCGGCCCGAACTGTGGAGCGTGTACAACGCACGACGGAGTCCCGGCGAAACGCTACGGGTCTTCCCGATCTCCAACTGGACCGAGCTCGACGTCTGGCAGTACATCCACCTCGAGCAGATCCCGATCGTGCCGCTGTACTTCTCCGCCCCGCGCCCCGTCGTCGAACGCGACGGCGTGTTGATCATGGTCGACGACGAACGAATGCGACTCGACGACGGCGAGGTGCCGGCGATCGTGAACGTGCGATTCCGGACGCTCGGCTGCTACCCGTTGTCGGGGGCAATCGAATCCGACGCCGACGACCTCCTGGGCATCATCCAGGAGATGCTGTTGGCGACCACGTCAGAGCGCCAGGGTCGGATCATCGACTTCGACGGTGCGGCGTCTATGGAGAAGAAGAAGCAGGAGGGGTACTTCTGATGGCGCACTCGAGCGAGCTCATCGCCGACGACATCGAGGCCTATCTCCTCTCGCATCAGTACAAGTCGCTCCTGCGGTTCATCACCTGTGGCAGCGTCGACGACGGCAAGAGCACCCTGATCGGGCGCCTGCTCTACGAGTCCCATCTCGTCTTCGAGGACCACCTCACCGCGTTGGAGGCCGACTCGGCGAAGGTCGGAACGCAGGGCGGAGACCTCGACTTCGCGTTGCTGCTCGACGGCCTCGCTGCCGAACGCGAGCAGGGGATCACGATCGACGTCGCCTACCGGTACTTCTCGACCGAGCAGCGCAAGTTCATCGTCGCCGACACGCCCGGCCACGAGCAGTACACCCGCAACATGGTCACCGGAGCATCGACCGCCGACGTCGCGGTGATCCTCGTCGATGCCCGCAAGGGGGTGCTGACCCAGACGCGTCGTCACAGCTTCCTCGTCTCGTTGCTGGGCATCCGACACGTGGTGGTCGCGGTCAACAAGATGGACCTCGTCGGCTGGTCGCCCGAGATCTTCGAGGCGATCCAGGGCGAATACCGGGATTTCGCCGGCAGGGTGGGTCTCGACGACCTGACGTTCATTCCGATGTCGGCCCTCAAGGGGGACAACGTCGTCGATCCGAGTCGGCACATGGGGTGGTACCAGGGGCCGACGCTCATGGGGTATCTCGAGACCGTGCAGGTCGACGACGACACCGCGAACAGCGCGTTCCGCATGCCCGTCCAGTGGGTGAACCGACCCGATCTCGACTTCCGCGGATTCTCGGGACGCATCGTCGGGGGCACGCTCCGTCCCGGCGACCGGGTTCGGGTGTCGCCAGCCGGCACCGCGAGCACCGTCGCTCGGATCGTCACGATGGACGGCGATCTCGACGAGGTCATTGCCGGACAATCGGTGACGGTCACGCTCACCGACGAAGTCGATGTCAGCCGCGGGGACATCCTCTGCGCCGGTGACGCGCCGGCGGAGGTCGCGGATCAGTTCGAGGCCCACATCGTGTGGATGCACGAGGACGAAATGCTCCCCGGCCGGCCCTACTTCATCAAGATCGGTGCCCGCACGGTCGGAGCGACCATCGGCCAACCGAAGTACCGGATCGATGTCAACAACCTCGATCACCTGGCCGCCAACACCCTGGAGCTCAACGAGATCGGGGTGTGCAACCTGAGCCTCGACCGGCCGATCCCGTTCGACCCCTATGCGGTCAACCGCGACATGGGCGGTTTCGTCGTGATCGACAAGCTCACCCAGAACACGGTGGGCGTGGGCATGCTCAACTTCGCGCTCCGGCGGGCCCACAACATCCACTGGCAGGCCGTGCAGGTCGACAAGGGTGCTCGGGCCGAGATGAACAGCCACGGGCCGGCGGTGGTCTGGCTGACCGGTCTGTCGGGTTCGGGCAAGTCCACCATCGCGGACATCGTCGAGTCGAAGCTGCACACCCTCGGGGTGCGGACGTACTTGCTCGACGGCGACAACGTGCGTCACGGTCTCAACCGCGACCTCGGCTTCACCGATGCCGATCGCGTCGAGAACATCCGCCGCGTCGCCGAGGTCGCGGCGCTGATGGTGGACGCGGGAATCGTCGTGCTCGCCTCGTTCATCTCGCCGTTCAGGGCCGAGCGTCGCTTGGCGCGCGAACGTGTCGAGGAGGGCGAGTTCATCGAGGTGCACGTCGATACCCCACTCGAGATGGCCGAGGCCCGGGACCCGAAGGGCCTCTATGCAAAGGCTCGTGCGGGCCAGCTGAGGAACTTCACCGGCATCGATTCGCCGTACGAGCCCCCAGAGGCGCCCGAGGTGCACATCGATACTGCGGTCCTCAGCGCCGAGGACGCCGCCGACGCGATCATCGCCGAGCTCGGGCGTCGGGGGATCATTCGCCGCTGAGGCCGGGCGCGCCACAGCTCACCGGCGTCGACTTCACAGGGCCGAGGCCGACTCAGAGATGGGCGCTGCCGCCGCCGACCACGGGAATGGACTGTCCGGTGATCTTCGCGGCGCGGGTCGAACACAGGAAGGCGACGAGCGCGGCCATCTCGGCGGGTTCGCCCATGCGGCGCAAGGGGATCCCGTTGGTGACCACCGAGCGCACCTCTTCGACGGTTTGGCCCCGGTCCGCCGCGAGCCACTCCCAGTACGAGCGGTTTCGCTCGGTGAGGATCGACCCGGTGAGGATGTTGTTCACCGTGATCCCCTGGTCTCGCACCCGGTCGGCGAGGATCCGGTAGAGCCCGGCCACTGCTGGCCGAACCGTGTTGGGCAGCACGTGAGGGAGATGCGTTGCGGGCTCTCGGGCGACACCAGAGCCGATGTTGCAGATTCGCCCCCACCCGCAGGCGCGCATGTCGGGGAGGGTTGCGACCGCGAGGGCCCACGCCGATACGAAAAGGTGTTCGAACTCGCGGCGGTATTCTGCAGCGGGCATCGACGCGAAGGTGCCGGCGCCAGGGCCGTCTCCTTCCTTCTCGGCGTCGATCACGTGGCCGATCACGTTGCTAACGGCGATCGTGACGGGGCCGAAGCGCTCGCGGGCGTCGGCGACCACGCGGCGAACGTCGGCAGGGTCGGTCATGTCGGCCGACACCCCTGCCGCTCGTCCCGGTGCGAGGGCATCGAGCTCGGCCACCGCGTCGTCGATGCCCGACTGGGTGCGGGCGGCGATGACGACCTTCGCGCCTTCACCGACGAGGGTGGTCGCGATCGCTCGACCGATGCCGCGGCTGCCGCCGGAGACGATGGCCACCTTGTCCTCGAGCCCGTACTGCATCAGTACACCGCCGATCCGGCGCCGCCGTCGACGGTCATGGTGATGCCGCTGAGGTACCCCGCACCCTGCGAACACAGGAACGCGACGGCAGCAGCAACGTCGTCGTCGGTGGCAGCACCACCTCGGAGAACGGCGTTCGAGGTGACGTTGTGCGGTGCCTCTTCGCTCGTGATCACCTTGTGCAGGCCCAGCATCCCGAGTGTCGTGATCGCGTCGATCTCGGCGTCGTCGGCGTCGATCGACTTGGCGAGAGCGGATCCGACCCAGACGAAGCGACCCCAACCGTGCTCGACCATGGTTGGCAGCGCGCCACGATAGGCCGTCACTGCGTCGACGACGCCCTCCCAGCCGACCCGCAGTGCCTCGAGCGCCTCCTCGGTCAGCGCAGAGTGCGACCCGCCCCGATCGGTCATCGAGGCGACGACGATGTCGCAACCCGAGGGCTCGTCGCGGAGCGTCACCCCCTCGGCCGCGAGCGCAGCGGCGCAGGCGCGACCCAACGGCGACCCGGCGTCGATGACGTGGGCACTCTTGCCCTCGATGGCGAAGTCCATGGCCGCGACGTTAGTGCCCGGACCGGCGACGGTTGCGGCGTTGTCGACGATCGGGCCGCGTTGCGTCTCATCGGCGCACAACCAGTGCGCGCGAAGGCGCAGCGCGCCGCGGCGACGACGCGTAATGTCAGCGCGAGACATCATCGAGGGGGTAAGGACATGGACGATCGGCTGCAGGGAAAGGTGTGCCTCATCACGGGCGCGGCCCAGGGAATCGGGGCCGCGTATGCACGTCGGATGGCCGCGTCGGGCGCCGACATCGGCATCGTCGATCTGACCCGGATCGATCAGGCGGCAACGGTGGTTGCCGACATCGAAGCGATGGGCCGGCGAGCGGTTGCCATCAAGGCCGACGTCACGAAGGCCGACGAGATGGACGCCGTCGCGGCCGAGGTCATCGGCAAGCTCGGCGGGATCGATTGTCTCGTGAACAACGCGGCGTTGATGTTCGACCAGTTGACTGCGTCCTGGGACGACTTCCTGGCGGTCAACTTCATGGGGGTGGTCAACGCGTCGAACGCGGTCGTACCACACATGTGGGAACGCCATCGCGGCAGCATCGTCAACATCAGCTCGACGGCAGCGTTCCCCTTGCCGCTCAACGATCCCTCGCCGATCCCCGAGGATGCGCCCGCACCACGGGTGGACCCGTCGGGCTACGGATTGACCAAGTGGATGCTGATCCATCACACCCGGCAGATGGCTCGGTCATTGGGCGGCCGCAACATCCGGGTGAACGCGGTGTGCCCGGGTGTCACCATGTCACCGGCGACCAAGGCCGTCGTTCCGGGCATGATCGTCGATGCGCTCGCGAACGCCGCAGCACTGCGGAGCACCCTCGAACCCGAGGACATGACGGGCATCGTGCTGTTCCTCGCGTCCGACGACAGCTCGAAGATGACCGGCCAGACGATCATCAACGACGCGGGCACCGTGTTCGCCGGTTGACCTGGACGCCCAGAGGTCGAAGCAGGAGCTGCTCCACCGGGACGAATCACCCCCTCTGGCGACCCGGCGAAGACTCGGAGCGGTAGTACTGTCCTGCGCAGAGGAGCGCCGGTGAGCGGGCGTGGGGTTTCGGGGGCACGATGGCGCGGTTGAAGGTGGTCCACATGAACCTGCCGCCCATCTCCCCGGAGATGGCGCGCCAGCAATTGGGTGCACTCGACGCCGAGCTGGTCGTCGCCGAATGCACAACCGGCGAAGAGGTCGTGGCGGCCGCCGCCGATGCAGACGCCATCGTCGGCGCCGCGCTCGGTCGGCTCATGACCCCCGACGTGTTGGCGCAGCTCCCGCGTTGCCGCATCGTCAGCCTGTGGTCTGGAAGCACCGACTACCTGAACGTCGACGCGTTCACCGAGCGCGGAATCTGCGTCTGTTTCGGTGCCGACGCGTGCACTGACGAGGTGGCCGATCACGGGATGGCGCTCATGCTCGCCGGCGCTCGCAGGCTCTTCGCGCTCGAGCGCATGGTCCGCGACGAGCCCACGTGGACCGACCACGACCACATCGTCGCCGCCTCTCTCCCGATGCCCCGGCTGTCGACCATAACCGTGGGCTCGATCGGATTCGGTCGTGCAGGAGCCGCTCTCGCGGCACGCTGTCGAGGCTTCGGGATGCGTTTCCTGGCGCACGACCCGTACATCGCTCCGGAGCTCGGCGAACACCTTGGCGTCGAGCTCACTACCAAGGAACGGCTCCTGGCCGAGTCCGACTTCATCCACCTGTACGTTCCGATGAAGGAGGACACGCAGCGGATCATCGGATCGGCTGAGCTGCGCCAGATGCAGCCCACGGCCTGGTTGGTGAACTCCTCGTCTCGAGCGAGCGTGATCGACGAAGACGCGCTGAACGAGGCGCTGGTCTCGGGTCGCCTTGCAGGTGCGGCCCTCGACAACCTGGGAACCCGTCCCGACGAACCCGGGTGGCGCAACCCGCTGCTCGAGCTCCCCAACGTGATCCTGACGCCGCACGTGAGCCATGTCTCGAGCCAGTCGTACGCGGCGATGCAGGAGCGCGTGTGCGCCGACGTCGTCTCGTTCTTCTCCGGTGTCTGGCCGGCGCTGTTGGCCAACCCCGCCGTCAAGGATCGGGTGGTGTTGGCTTGAGCTGGTGTTGGCATGAGGACGCGCATCGCGCCGGACTGGGCGGCGACATGACGAACCCACCCATCGTCGGCGGATCCGTCTTCGACGGCACGGGTGCCCGTCCTCGGACCTGTGACGTGGCCATCGCCAACGGCCGAATCACCGCGATCGAAGCCGATCTCGGCGCCTTCGGGGCCCGCGAGACGATCGACGCCACAGGACGGTTGGTGACGCCGGGGTTCGTCATGGGCTACGACGCCACCATCGTGGCCGGAACCGTGACGCGCCGTCATGGCGTCGACACCTGAGCTCGGCCCGGCCGCCTGCTGCGGGCGGTCCCGCGCAGCCCTATTCGCTACTGGTAGCGAAGAGCGTCGCTCGCCGACAGGCGCGACGCGCGCCGCAAGGGTGCGATCAGGGCCATCGCCGACACGACCAACGCCAGCACCAATGCGACGGCGAGCGGCCACAGCGGGAACTGCAGGGCGAAGTGCACGTCGAATGCGTCGTTGAAGGCCCCGAGGATGAGCCGGGCCAGTCCGTACCCGACGACGATTCCCGCGAGCCAGCCGACGAAGATCAGGACCGCGGCCTCGGCGAGGAAGACTCGACGGAGATCGCGCCCTCGCGCTCCGATGCTCCGGAGCACGCCGATCTCGCGGGTTCGCTCCAAGATGTTGGTCGTCATGGTGTTGACCAAGCCAATGGCACCGATCGCCACGACGGGGATGCCCAGCGCCATGATCACCGCGACGATGGTGCGGTCCGAGGCCTCGTCTGCGGCACGATCGATGTACTGCAGGGCGGAGTCGAACGCGTAGCCCTCTCGAGCGAGCAGGCCGCGGATAGCGAGGTTCACGCGATCGATGTCGTCGGTGGAGCGGGAGGTGGTGGTGACCCAGAACTCTGTCGGGGCGTCGAGGCCCGCGAGCGACAGCGCCGTGCCGATGGGTACATACAGCGCGAGTCCGTCGCCGACCATCGTGGTGTCGATTCCGACCACCTCCATTTCCACGGTGCCGTCGCGAATCGTCGCCAGGACGTGATCGCCGACGTCGAGATGGTGGACGTTGGCCAGGGCGGGGCCGATCACCACAACGAGTGCTCCCGATCGGCTCTCGGCCTCCGTGAACCACCGACCGCGTTCGAGCTCGTACGGGTAGATCGGATCGGCGGGCAGCCCCCAGGCGAAGGTCTCGGTGTCGCCGACCAGCAGGGGCGAATAGGTCAGCGGCTGCACGCGGTCGACCCCGGCGAGGTGGGCGACCGCCTCGACGGCGCGGTTGTCGAGGGCCTGACCGCTGCCCGATGTGTAGACCCAGATGTCGCCGCCCTCGGCGTCGCGGCTCTGGGCGCTGACGGTGATCATGGTCAACACGGTGGCCGTGAAGGCGAGCATCGTTCCCACGGCCAGGGCGATCTGCGCGATGGTGGCGGCGGCACGCCCCTTCTGACGGAGGGCGTTGCGGACCCCGAGCTGGGCCACCCGTGGCAGGAACGTCGCCCGCCCGGCAGCGCGGTCGAGTCGGCCCAGCCCGAAGCTGCCCTCGATCCCAGGCCGACCAAGGGCATCGATGACCGACAACCGGGTGGCACGGCGGACGGCGGGAGCCGATGCCAGCAGGGTGCCGCCAACTCCGACGGCGAGGCTCCCGAAGACCGCGAGTGGGCTCACCTGCCAGCTGAGCTGGGCGCCGATCAGTTTCGATCCGAGAAACCCGATCAGCAGGTTGCTGAGGAGCATGCCGAAGGCGATCCCGACAGCGGTGCCGACGACACCGAACAGCAACGAGGTCATCGCGATGGCGGCCGCGACCCGTCGGGTCCGCGCGCCGAGGGCCTTCATGATCGCGATCTCCTGACGCTGGGCTCGGACCAGCGTGTTCATCGTGGTCGCCACCAACACCATGGCCGAGACCAGGGCGACGGCGGCGATCACCCAGAAGAGGACGAGGAAGTTGTCGAAGTCGTCCTCCCCGGGCCACTGGCCCTCCGGACGGATGTCGGGCAGTGCGTTGTACCGGACACCCGGCTTGAGGTCGGCCAAAGCGGCGCGGACCCGGTCGATGGTGTCGCTGGTCGCCTCGTCGCCTCGATCGAAGACGGTGAACTCGACCCGGGTGAAGACGTCGTAGCCGGCGAGGTCCCACACCACCTCGATCGGCGCGTACAGCACGGGCGCACCCTCGACGACCGTATTGCCGAACGAGAGGCTCGATCCGGTGCCGACGATCTCGAGCGCACGGGTGGCGGACCTGAAATCACTCACGAAGACGGTCTCGCCGGGCGCTCCGACGGCGCGTCCGCTCCGGTCGTTCTGCGGGTCGGAGACGACCTCGAGTGCAGGACCGACCGGCAGGCGGCCTTCGTCGGCCCGGACCACGTTGACTCGTTGCGCAGTGAAGTCGGAGACTCCGATGATCCATACGTCCTGGACGCGGCTGCCTGAGCGGACCTCGGTGAAGAACGTTGCCCGTGCATCGAGCGCGCCGATGTTTGCGAGTGCTCGCAGCCTGGTGACGGCAGCGTCGTCGAGCGCGACACCATCGGGGTAGAGGACGACGTCGGGCAGGTGATCGCGCGCAACGAGCTCGTCCATCGCTGCGCCCAGCTGCTGCGGGGTTGCGAAGAGCCAGACACCGACGACCGCAACGGCGAGCGTCAGCACCGTCAGGAGCGTCCGGAGGCGGTATCTGCTGAGCTCCCGCCAGGCCCTCAGGGTCGACGCCGATCTCACCGGTCGTCCATGACGCGACCGTCGCGCAGGGTCACGACGCGACCCGCGCGTTCGCTCATGGCCTGGTCATGGGTGACGTACACAATGGTGGTCCCGGTCTGGTTCACCGACCCGAGGACGTCGAGGACCAGAGCCGCCGTCTCGCTGTCGAGGTTGCCCGTCGGCTCGTCGGCGACGAGCAGGTCGGGATCGCAGGCCAGCGCCCGGGCGATGGCGACCCGTTGCTGTTCCCCTCCGGAAAGCTCGCTCGGGAAGCGGTCGCGGTGGTCACCGAGACCGACCAGTTCGAGGCGGGCCTGCGCCGCCTCGGCCCGGTCGCGCACCGAACCCCAGTGCGCGAAGTCCATGGGAAGCATCGCGTTCTCGAGGGCGGTCAGGGTCGGCAGGAGCTGGAAGAACTGGAAGACGATGCCGACGTGGGCGCTGCGCCACGAGGCCAGCTCGTCCTCGCTCATCGAGACCAGCGACCGGTCCCCGACGACCACCTGACCCCTCGTCGGTCGGTCGATGCCGGTGATGACGTGCAACAAGGTGGACTTGCCGCTGCCGCTCGGACCGACGATCGACACCATCTCGCCCGATGCGACCTCGAGGTCGACGCCGCGGAGCGCGCGGTACTCGACGCGCCCGGTTCGGTAGGTCTTCTCCACCCCGCTCAACGTCACCAGTCGGGTCGGAGCGCTCGACGGTTCAAGCGCCTGTAGCGGTGCACTCTCGATCATGGCGGGCCTCCGTCCCCCATAGTCGGTGAGCCCCGAGCCTTCGGACAGGGACGAAGGTCCTCGCGCCGGCTCGCCCGATGACCCGCGCTCCCTCAGTAGGAGCGGGGGAGGTCCAAGACGTTGTGGGCGATGTAGTTGAGGGCCATCTCCTGGCTGACGGGCGCGAGGCGCATGATGCGAGCCTCGCGCCAGTAGCGCTCGACGTGGAACTCGGTGGCGTAGCCCATGCCCCCGAGGGTTTGCACGGCCCGGTCTGCGGCGAAGTACCCCGCCTCCGCCGCGAGCCACTTCGCGGCGTTGGCCTCGGCGCCACAGTGCTCATCGCGGTCGTAGCGCCGGGCAGCGTCGAGGGTGAGCGACCACGCTCCGAGGAGACCGACATGAGCCTGCGCGAGGGGGTGGGCGACCGCCTGATTGGCGCCGATCGCTCGATCGAAGACGATGCGATCGCGCGCGTAGGTCGTGGCTCGACGGAGGGCAGCGTCTCCGATCCCGATGGCCTCGGCAGCGACGAGGATGCGCTCGGGGTTCAGGCCGTGAAGCAGGATGCGGAAGCCCTCTCCTTCCTCGCCCACGAGTCGCCAGCCCTCCACGGGAAGGTCGTCGTAGGCGACCTCGCACGAGGCGACGGCGTTGCGGCCCGTCTTGGCGATCGGCGAGATGTCGACATGGTCGGGATCGAGGTCGGCCAGGAACAGGCTGAGGCCGTCGAGGGTCCCGGCGGCGCCGGGATCGGTGCGAGCGAGGAGGAGGACGACCTCGGACTCGAGGGCCTTCGTGGTCCAGATCTTGCGCCCCGAGATGCGCCAGGTGTCCCCGTGCCTGGTGGCTCGGGTGGTGATGCGGCTCGTGTCACTGCCGGCGTCGGGTTCGGTGACCCCGAAGCAGACGTGGAGATCGCCGGCTGCGGCCCGGGGCAGGAACGCGTCGCGCAGGCGCTCGCTGCCGAAGCGGACGACGGGGTTCAGCCCGAACACGGTGAGGTGAACGGCCGAGCAGCCGTTCATCGCGGCTCCGCTGGCGGCGATCTCTCGCATCATCACCGCGGCGGCGGCGATCCCCTGACCGCCGCCGCCATAGCGCTCGGGGATGGCGAGACCAACCCACCCCCCGGCGGCCAGTTGCTGATAGAACTCCCACGGGAAGCGGTGCTCACCGTCGCAGGCGGCCCAGTAGGAGTCGGGGAACGCCCGGCACACCGAGCGCACGCCCTCGGCGACGGCCTGCAGCGTTTCGTCGTCGTAGACACGGTCCACCGTCGGCCTCCTCGCCCCTGGTCGGAGATGTGCGGAGCCGACGTTAGCGCCACGACCGCCGACGTCCGGCCGAACAGCCTGTCTCGACCGGTCCTGTCGCAGGCCCCTGCTCGAGTGGGACCTACGCGAGGGTGGGGGCGGGGAGCGCGTGCAGGCGCTCCCAGGGCCGCTCGCCCGATGGGTTGTCGAAGTCGGCGCGGTCGGGGAGACGAAACGGTGCTGGGTGCCCGCCGAGGTATCGAGGCCGACGGGCGCCGACGACACCTTCGACCGAACAGACGACCTTCAGATGGACGTCGTCGTACCAGTCGTTGTACGCATCCTCCTTGTCGGGCGACGAAGGTCGGGAATGAACGACATACAGCGCACCGGTCATAGCTGCTCCACAGTTGATCGATCGGTGGGCTTGGCGACGCCGACCTTAACCGATGGGGGTGCTGGTTGATCACGCGCCGGGGTCAGGGGAGTAGGTTTGAACCTCGGTCAGCGGGTCGGAGGGTTCGAGTGGATCTCGGTATCGCAGGGAAGAGTGTCTTGTTCACCGGTGGCAGCAAGGGCATGGGGCGCGTCGCCGCGCAGCTCCTCGCCGACGAGGGCTGCCATGTCGCGATCGTGGCGCGCACATCGGCCGACGTCGAAGCCGCAGCCGCCGAGATCCGCGCCGGCGGTGGCTCCGCCATTGGCGTTGCTGCGGACATGACCGATCGCACCGAGGTGTCCCGAGCAGTTGCCGAGGCGACCGCAGCGTTCGGGCCTCCCCTGATCGTCGTCGGGCAGACGAAGTTCGTCGTCCCCGGTGACTTCGCAGACATCGAGAACTCCGAGTACTACGTAGACTCGTTTCGGGCCTACACGATGAGCCAGCTCTACTTGTTGCACGAGGTGCTGCCGGCGATGCAGCAGGCGCATTGGGGACGTTACGTGCACATCGGGTCCGCGACCGCGAAGGAGCCCGTCGGCCAGATCCATCATGCGATCGCCAATGCCACGCGTCCGTCCACGATCGGCCTGTTGAAGACCGTGGCCGACGAGTACGCGAAGTACGGGATCACCGTCAACACGGTCGCGCCGGGGTGGATCCTGACCGAGAATGTGGAGTGGTACACCTCGACCTATGTCGGTCTTGAGACCGACGAGGGGCGTGACGATTGGGTACGCGACACCTGGAAGGTGCCCGCCGGTCGCATGGGGCGCCCGGGCGAAATTGCCTCGCTGATCGCTTATCTGTGTTCCGAAGCTGCGGGCTACATGACGGGTAACTGGATCGAGGTCGACGGGGGCCTGCACCGGTCGGCCTTCTGAAGCGGCGACTCGCCTCTACGATCGCGTCCTGCGGGGAAGTATTGAGAATGCTATTCTCAATATCTGCATGGCATCGGCCGAACGTCGGCCGCGCCATGTCCTGAAGGAGGAGACATGGCCGTCAAGCTCTGGGCCAATTCGGGTGACTCGCATTTCGTCGAGCCCCCGGACCTGTTCGACACGAGCCTGCCGAAGGACCTCGCCGACCGCATGCCGAAGAGCGTGAAGGACCCCGACGGCGAATACGAGACCGTCACCGTCGACGGGCAGTCCTTCCGTCGCAAGATGCCGCGTCTCGACGCCACCGCGCAGCGGATGAGCCTGACCGCGGAGGAGTTCCTCGACGAGAAGCGTCTCGCCGGCGAGAGCCTCACACGCGGCGCCGCCGGCAACGGCTGGGACGTCCCTGCTCGTCTGGCCGACCTCGACAGCGAGGGCATCTGGGCCGAACTGGTCTTCCCGTCGCTCGGTATCTGGGCGTTCAACATCCGCGACCCCAAGCTCGCGGTCGCCGGATCACAGGCAACCAACGACTGGGCAGCCTCCATCCAGAACCAGTCACCCCGCATCGTCGCCACCGCCTCGCTGCCGCTGCTCGAAGTGAACGACACCATCGCCGAGATCCACCGGGCCACCGACCTCGGGTTCAAGGCGGGGTTCCTCCCCGTCCGACCGTCAGCCGACGGTCCCGGCTGGGCCCACGACCAATGGGACCCGGTCTGGGACGCGTTCGCCGAGACGGGCATGGTCGTGACGTTCCACATCGGAACTGAGCCCCACACGCCCGATCAACGCACCGGCGTCTACCACACCGGGCGCGGCGGCGCGATCATGAACTACACCGAAACCACCTTCGGGGGCCAGCGTGCCATCTGTCAGATGGTCGCTTCGGGTGCGCTCGACAAGCGCCCAACCCTCAAGGTGATGGTGTCGGAGGGAGGCTCGGGCTGGATCCCGTTCATCGCCGATCGCCTCGACGAGGCCTACCGTCAGCACTCCGCGGCGGTGCGGCCGAAGCTGACCCGTCCGCCCGGTGAGATCCTGTTCGAGCAGGTCTACGCCTCGTTCCAGCACGACTACCGGAGCTCGGTGATCGCTATGACCGGAGCGGGCTATCGCAATACGGTGTGGGGGAGCGACTACCCGCACTTCGAGGGCACCTTCGGGCACACGCAGAAGACGCTGCACGAGCTCTTCGATGACGTCCCCGCCGACGTCAGCCACCGGATGCGCATCGGTGCGTTCCAGGAGATGTTCCCGCACGTGCCCGCACCGCCTGCCGACGGCGTCGAGCTTCCCTAGTCGGTACTGCTCCGATCACCGCAGGGTCCGAGGGGGCGAGGTGACACTTCGCCCCCTCGGACGCGCGTGCGCAATCGGCTCGCCCCGCCGCTCAGGACTGCCGGGCGGCCACGAGCGCTTCGATGTGACGGACCCCTTCGGCGCGCGGATCGGTGCCGCGAAGCCGGTCGGCGGTCCTGCGGCAGGCGACCTGGATGACCGGGTCGGTGAGTGCGTTGTGGATCGCCTGCGCCACGCGGATCTTGGAGAACTTCGCGCGCGACACCACTTCGGCGACTTGGAGCCGCTCCGCGCGAAACGCCACGCCGGGCTGGTCACGGCCCCAGGGGACGATGACCATTGGTACCCCGTGGCGCATCGCCCGCATGACGCCGCCATGGCCGCCGTGGCTGACGAACACCGCTGCTCGATCGAGGACCGGGTCGTGGGGCGCGAAGGGCTCGACGTGCACCAGGGGGTGGGGCCCGAAGTCTGCCATTGCCTCCTCGGCGCCGGCGCCGGTGACGAGGATCCGCAGGTCGTGTTCGATCAGCGCCTGCACCGCTGCGGTGGCGAGGTCGGCTTCACCTGGCATGGGCGCATTGCTGAGCGACACGAGCGACCACGGGCGACCGCGGTCGGTGAGGTAGGTGGGAGCGTCGCCCTCGGGCGACCACAGCAGCGGCCCGATGTAGTGGTGATTGGGAGGCAGGTCCGTCGGGACCACATCGAAGGTGGGGTCGGTGGCGTGCAGGACGAGGTCGGCCTGCATGATCGGTTGCAGCCAGGCGCGCTCGAACGCCGCAGCCATCTCCCAGTCCTGGGACATGGGGCGAGCCGGGTCTGGCCCGATGTAGTAGGCGGGGTTCAGGAACACCCAAGGCACCCCCGTCTCCTCGGCGTAGGTGCTCACCGGTACGAGGCAGAAGAGCTGGCTCAGCAAGACGTCCGCGCCCGTACGGGCGACCGTGTCGACCCCGAAGCCTTTCGAGGCTGCCGCCCAAGCACGAAAGACGCCCGAGAACAGTTCATCGGGGGCTGCGTTCTTCGCGGCCTGTGAGAAACGTTGGAAGGCGAGCTCCTCGGGCCACTCGATGCGCTTCACCCCCGTACCCGCGAGCGCATCGAGAATCGGTCGATCGCCCAGCACATGGACCTCGTGGCCGCGTTCGTGCAACGCCAGGGCCATGTCGAGCGTCGGGGGCCAGTCACCGCCAGAGCTCGAGATCGTTATCGCCAGAACCCTCACCACGCCTCCCGACATCCACGGACCCCCGATTCATACCATGGAACGAGCGGGGCGACGGCTACCTCGGGCGGCGGCGCCGAGGGATCAGTCCTCGCGGACGAGGAGCACGCAGCCGGCGAGTGGGCCTCCGGCGGTGGAGGTCACCGCGACGCGGGGATTGCCGGGGACTTGGCGCAGGCCGCCGCGACCCCAGAGCTGCACGCACGCTTCGTGCACCTGGCCATATCCGTGCAGCCGCCCGGCCGAGAGTTGACCCCCGCCGGTGTTGATGGGCAGCGCGCCATCGAGCGCGATGCGCGTCCCGCCCTCCACGAACGCGGGAGCTTCGTAGCGGTCGCAGAACCCGAACGACTCGATCCAGGCGAGGGAGTGGAAGCTGAAGCCGTCGTAGAGCTCGGCGACGTCGACGTCGGCGGGTCGCAGATCGGTACGGTTCCACAGCATCGCTGCAGGCGACGGGGTCGCCTGTGTGGCGAGGTTCTCGAGCTGGGCCCAGGAGTTGCGATCGTGGAGCGCAGAGCCGACGGCCTCGACGCGAATGGGGGGGTTGGGCAGGTCACGGGCTCGGTCGATGCGCGACAGCACGATCGCGGTGGAGCCGTCGCAGGGCACGTCGCAGTCGAAGAGGCGCAGCGGCGTCGAGATCCACCGCGAGGCGAGGTAGTCCTCGAGGGTGAGGGGGTCGCGGTAGATGGCCTTCGGATTGAGGCCAGCGTTGCGTCGGCCGTTGAGCGCGATCTGCGCGACCTGCGCATCGGTCGCCCCCGACTCGTGCACGTAGCGAGCGAAGTAGAGCGCTTGCTGTGTGGCTGCCGCGAGCGACCAGTACGGCGCATACCAGGAGTGGGGACCCTCCACGCGCTGATCGGAGCGGGCCATGGCATTGGCGAAGGGCTTCAGACGACGCGCCTGGGCTTCGTAGACGGTACGGAAGACCAGCACGTGATTGGCCATGCCCGACACGATGGCGCCGATGGCGTTGAACATGGCACCGAGCTGGCCGGACGTCTCACCGGTGCCGTTGTACCAGCCGACGTTCAAACGCAGTGCATCCTGGAGCTGGCCGGCGCCGACCGGCGCGAACCCGGCGATCTCGCTGCCCCCACCGGGCCAGGTGGCGACCCCGTCGATGTCGGCGCGCGTCAAGCCTGCGTCCGCGATCGCCTCCATGCAGGCGTCGATGGTGAGGTCGATCGGCCACGCGTCGGTCCCCCGGGTCACCTCGGACTGGCCGATGCCGGTGAGCGCGACGGATTTCTCACCGACGGTGACGGTCATGGCGAGTCCTCGGGCGCGGGCTCGAACAGCGGTATCCACACGTCATCGTGCTGTTCGAACAACACCTGGACGGCCATGTCGAAGTGCACCTGGTCGATCGCACAGTTGACGATGTTCGCCACGATGCGCACGTCGGGCTGTTCCTCGAGCTCGATCAGTGCCATGACGTACGGCACCTCGAGGTCGGCCTCCCACGGCTGGTGGTTGACCGTGAACGACGCCACCTTGCCCCGACCGCTGACGGCCTGGGGAGCGCACGAGCGACCCTCGCAGCTGGGGCAGAAGCCCGTCGGTGGGTGGATGTAGTAGCCGCAGTCCTGGCATCGGTGAATCAGCAGCGCGCCGGCCGCGCCGCCGGTCCAGTACGCCGTGGTCGAGGTCGTGAGCATCGGGAGCGGACGCTTGGCGGTCGTCATCGGGGCCGCCCACCGATGGCTATCGCCGGATCGGTCTCCCCCCGTTCGTCGGGCGTGCAGACGTCACGGAGGTACCGCTTGGTCGGGACCAGCGGTCGACCCGCCCGAACGACCATGGAGGGCACCAACCGCTCGTTCGTGTCGTGGGTGCCACCGGTCGGATCGATGAAGGTCCAGTCGTCGCGGCGGGGTTCGAGCACGACGACGTCGGCTCGTGACCCGATCGTCAGGGTTCCGATCTCGTCGTCCATGCCCAACACCCGGGCCGGATTCACGGTTGCCCCTGCGATGACGTGTCCGAGATCGACGCCGAGCGCCAAGAGCTTCGACATCGTGCCGACGAGGCTGTAGGAGAGCGTGCGGTCCTCGTGGATCCCCGACAACAGGCCGTGGGTATCGGAGCTGATGATGTCGGCGACGAAGCCGGCATCGAGCATGCGGCGGGCAGTCGCGAACGAGAAGTTGATGCCGTGGCCGACATCGAGCAGGACTCCGCTGTCGAGTGCGTCGCGAAGCGCTCCCACGGGTCGATGGCCAGCGCCGAGGATGCCGTCGGGCATGGCGCTGTAGCAGTGACCGAGCACGTCGCCGGGCCTCGCGATGGTGAGCACCTCCGGCATGATCGTCGCGGGATCCGGCCGGTTCGACTCGTCGACCATCCACAGCTCTCCGGTGTGGATGTAGATGGGCAGCCCGGTCAGGTCGGAGGCCTCCCGTCCCATCTGGAGGAAGCGATACCCCCACTGGGAGGTCGTTCCCGACTCGCCCCACGTCTTGAACCCACGGATGATTCCGGGGAACAGCTCGTGCATCGCCGCGAGTGACTCGGCGTCGGCCCAGTCGGGGTTGAGGATGTTCGGTCCGCCGAGTCGGATCGAGGCACCCACGTACCCCATCATGAGGAACGCCACGACCTCGGTGACCGCGGTGTCGATCACCTGGGCCTTGAGCCCCCGGAAGAACCACGTCCCGGTGCTGCCCATGTCGACTGCGGTCGTGACGCCGGCGTTGACCCCGGCATCGTCCACGTCGACACCGAAGCCCGTCACGTCGGCGTAGAGGTGGGTGTGGAGATCGACGAGCCCGGCGCAGACGATGCTCCCCGTCGCGTCGATCACGGTGGACGTGGCCTGCGGCCGCAGCGTCGGCGCGATGGCCACGATGCGATCGCCGGCGACCGCGAGATCTCCGATGACGTCGACGCCATTGTGTGGATCGATGATGCGTCCGCCGCGCACCACCACGTCGAACCGCAGGTCGCTCATGACTCGACCACTGCGGTTCCCTCGCGATGGCGACGGCCGAGCTCCACGTAGACCTTGGGCACACCGGCGACCATCTGACCGACACCGGTTCCGGTGATGTCACGCTTGACGGTGGCCGGGCTACCGGCTGCCAACACTCCGTCGGGTATCTCGGTTCCGGCCGACACGAGCGAATGGGCGGCGACGAGCGAGCCCGCACCGACGACGACGCCGTCGAGGACCGTCGAGCCGTTGGCCACCATCGCTCCCGGGCCGATCCTGGCCCCGTGGACGACGCAGAGATGTCCGACGGTCGCGCCGGCACCGATCTCACACGGCTGGCCCTGCGACACATGGATGACCGAACCGTCCTGCACGTTCGCGCCTTGGCGGACGACGATCGGCTCCCAGTCGGCGCGCAGGACGGCGTTGTACCAGACCGAGGCTCCCGCCTCGACGGTGACGTCACCGATCAGCGTCGCGGTCGGCGCGACGAACGCATCGGGATGGACCGTCGGCGACTTGCCTTCGAACGAATAGAGCGCCACGCGCTTCCCCCTTCGGTGTCTCCGCAGCACCGCGCCCGGTGCCGACGCGACACTAGTGCGCTGACCGGCACCCTTCTTGCGGCGTCGTTGACGCCCTCGCCGACCCCTTCCTACGTTGCCTCTCCGCTCGGTGCAACGAGGACGTCAGGTCGGGTCGGGCCGTCAGCTCGGTCTGGCTCCGCGCCGCGAGACCGACCACGGCACGTCTCGGTCGACACGAGGTTCCCCCGGGAGGCCGAGCACCCGTTCACCGAGGATGTTGCGCTGGATCTCGTCGGTACCACCGCGAATCGACATCGACGGGGCGGTGAGGAAGTCGACGTGGCCGTGCCAATCGGTCAGCATCGCTGCGGCGCCTGCCCCGGCGGCAAGAAGCTCCGAGCGCAGCTTGAACGAGCGCGCGCCGTGGAGCTTCATTCCCGATCCCTCCGGACCGGGTTGGCGACCCGCCTGCTCGTTGGCGAGCGCCCGCAGCTCGGTGAAGCGGATCGCTTCGTCGAGGCAGTACAGCGCCATAGCGCGATCGCGCAGGACCCGGTCCGACGAAAGACCGGCCTGGACCAGATCGTCGAGCCACGTCGGCCACGCCGACGGGCCGACCTTCGGTGCGCTGCGGTCGGCCCCGGCACGTTCGTGCGCGAGCAGGGCCGTGGCGACCCGCCAACCGCCGCCGACGTCGCCGATCCGGTCGGTGTCGGGCACCGTTGCCGCGGTCAGGAACACTTCGCTGAAATGGGCATCGCCGTTGATCTGGGTGAGCGGGCGCACGTCGATTCCCGGCGCGTCCATGCGAACGGCGAACATGGTGAGGCCACGGTGCTTGGGTGCTTCGGGGGCGGTACGGGCCAGGCAGATGCCCCAGGTCGCGTACTCGGCGCGGCTGGTCCACACTTTCTGGCCGTCGAGACTCCAGAGGTCGCCGTCGCGGCGGGCGCTCGTCGAGACGTTGGCGAGATCGGAGCCTGCCTCGGGTTCAGAGAACATCTGGCACCAGATCGCGTCCCCGGCGGCGATCGCCGGCATCCATCGCCACTGCTGGTCGGTGGTGCCGTGTTCGAGCAGGGTGGGGCCGACCATCCTCATGCCGACGCGATACGGATACAGGTCGGGGATGGCGAAGTCGGCCTGGAACGCCTTGATGTGGGCTGCTTCGTCGGGGTCGGCGTCGCGCCCGCCGAGGTGCCGCGGCCATGAGGGGACGCCGAACCCGCCGGGCCGGGTCGCTGCGAGGTAACCTCGCCCGGCGTCGAGGTCGAACCCGCCCGCTCCCAGTGTGGTCGTGCGTTCGCTGCCGCGTCGGCCGACCGAACCCTCGAGCACGCGGCGAAGCTCGTCGTCCTCCGCGGGGGTCATGCGCCGGACCCGCCCACGTCGGGGTCTGCGGCGCGCAGCAGGCGACGCAGGACCTTTCCCGCGGCGTTGCGCGGGATCTCGTCGACGAAGACCGCACCACGCAGGTGCTTGTAGGTGGCGAGGCGCTCGGCGACGAAGGCGATCACCTCGGCTTCACCGAGCCGCGAGGCCTTTGAGCGGACCACTGCAGCCTTGGGCGCCTCCCCGCGCCGTGAATCGGGGACGCCGTACACCGCGCAGTCGACGATCTCGGGGTGGCCGTGGAGCAGTCGCTCGATCTCGCTGGGCGCGAGGGAGAAGCCGCTCGACTTGATCATCTCCTTCGAACGGTCGGTCAGGTGGATCCAGCCGTCGGGCTCGACCCAGCCGATGTCGCCGGTCCGGAACCAACCGCCGGGCAGCAGCACCTCGTCGGTGTCCTCCTCTGGGAGGTACCCCATCATGAGCGACGGCCCTCGGACCAGGAGCTCGCCGGTCTCGCCTGGCGCGACGTCCTGGCTGGTCTCGGGGTCGGCGACGCGGAGTTCGACGTCGGAGATGGCGATGCCCGGGCTGTCCAGGCGCCACTGATCGGGTCGCTCGACGGGGTTGGCGCTGATCCCCGCCTCGGTGGCGGCGTAGGCGACAAACCAACGGATCCCCGAGCGGGCTGTCACCTCCTGGGCGATCTCGGGTACGACCGGGGTCGCTCCCCACATCATGTAACGCAGCGAGGACAGGTCGTGGTGGTCGAGCGCCGGGCAGTCCCGCAACGCAACGGCCACGGGCGCCGCGGCGAACGCGATAGTGATGCGCTCCTCTTCGATGTTGCGCAACACGGTCTCGGCGTCGAAACGGGTGAAGAGCCGCAGCGAGGCACCCGATGCGAAGACCGAGTTGGCCACGATCACGCCGTAGATCGTGAACAACGGCATGAAGAACTGAAGACGGTCGGCGTCGGAGATGTTGTAGCTGACGATCCTCTGGAGCGCAGCGGCAACGAGTCCCGCGTGGCTGTGCCGAACCGCCTTCGGCATGCCGGTAGTGCCCGAGCTGAATGGCAGCAGGGCCTCGAGTTTGCGGAGGTCACCCTGGAGGTCCGGTGGGCGCTGCCCGGAAGCGTCCACGATCAGGTCGCGAAAGGCGAGCCAGTCGGGAGGTGACTCGTCGTCGAGGCAGACCCGCACGGGGGGCAGTTCGAGGCCGGTGGCATCGAGTCGTTCTGCCATGGCGCGGTCGGCGACGATCGCGGTCGGTTGCGTGAGGCCGAAGGCATGGGCGAGCTCCTCGGCCTTCCAGGACGAGTTGACGAGCACGCTGGCTCCGCCCGCCTGACTGATGCCGTGTTGGGCCATGAGCCACTCGGGTCGGTTGGCCGCAGCGATCACGGCCCGCTCCCCTGAACCGAAGCCCCGCCCGAGTAGGGCGTTCGCGAACGCAGTGCCCCCGGCGTCGAGTTCACGGAAGGTGTACTGATCGTCATCGAAGCGGATGGCGGTGCGCTCACCGTGGTGGTCCGCAGCACGGCGGAGGAACGCGTGCAACGGTTGGTCGGGATAGTGCAGCCGGGGACGTGGCCTCATCGCATCCTCGCGCTCGTCGTTGTTCGTTCACGTTCCATCGTCGGGAAGCTTGACACACGAGAAGATGTCCGACCGGCTTCGGCCCGGCCGAGCGACAGGGGGCCGGTGCCCGGCTGCTACGGTCGCCGACGCGTCGCCCGGACCTGCCCACATTTCGGAGGAAGAGAGCCATGTCGCAGATCGAGCTTGTCGAGGTGCGCTCGGAAGGCGCGGTGCGGGTGGTGACACTCAACCGTCCCGAGGCCCGCAATGCCTTCAACGATCCCCTCAAACTCGCCTTCGTCGATGCGTTGCGCACGCTGGCGCGCGACCAGCAGGCGCGAGCGGTCGTGCTGACCGGGGCGGGGGAGACCTTCAGCGCGGGTGGCGACATCGGGAACTTCGCCAACCGCTACGAATTCGAGAACCGGTTCTACTGGATGCGAGAAGCCCGCCTACTCGCGGACGAGATGCTCCGCTGCCACCTGCCGATCGTCGCCGCGGTCAACGGCGCGGCCATCGGCCTGGGGTGCAGCTTGGCTCTGATGAGCGATCTGGTGCTGATGGCCGACGACGCGTTCATGGCCGATCCCCACGTCGGTGCCGGTCTGGTCGCCGCCGACGGCGGGGCAGTGTTGTGGCCGATGCTGGTGGGGTACCTCCGGGCAAAGGAGTACCTGTTGCTGGGCGAACGCATCCCGGCGGAGGCCGCTGTGCAGCTCGGCCTGGCCAACCGCGTTGTCCCGGCAGCGAACCTCGAGCAGGAGGCGCTGGCTCTCGCCCAGAGGCTCGCAGCGCTTCCATGGCAGGCGGTGCAAGAGACCAAGCGAGCGATCAATCTGCAGCTCCAGGAGGCGGCGTTGCGGATCATGCCGATGGCCACCACCGCAGAAAGCGAGTCCTTCAACACCGATGCCGTGCGTGACTTCATGGCCCGTTTCGGTATCGACGGCGATCAGTCATGAGCGCGCCGACCGCCGCGGGGTCGCGCTGCGGTCCGTTGCCGAGCAGCGAACAGGTGGGAACCGTGAGCGATGACGGGAGCTGAATCCAACGCAGCGCATCTCCAGCGGTCGCTCGGCCTCGGGCAGATCACTGCGAGCGGGGTCGGAATCATCATCGGCGCGGGGATCTATGTACTGCTCGGCGCGGCAACCGCCGAGGCCGGCGCCGCCGTGTGGGCTGCCTTTCTGCTCGCGGGTGCTCTCAGCGCTCTGACGGCGTTGAGCTACGCCGAGCTGGCGGCCATGTTCCCGAACGCCGGCGCCGAATACGACTACACCCGGCGCGTGGCCCCCGAATGGATCGCTTTCGTGATCGGTTGGGTCATGATCCTCGGGTTGGTGATCGCCGCTGCGGCGGTGTCACTCGGTTTCGCGAGCTACTTGCGATATTTCGTCGACGTTCCCCGTCGTGGGGGAGCATGGATTCTGATCGGAGTCGTCACGACCGTCGCCATGGTTGGGATACGGCAGTCGGCTCGCCTGACGGTAGCCCTCAGCCTCGTGCAGGTCGGTGGCCTGGCCACGATCGTCGCCATCGGGGTTCCCCATCTCGGCGACCACAGCCTGTTGTCGGGCTGGTCCACGACGGGGGTGATCAGCGCGGCCGCGTTGGTCTTCTTCGCGTTCATCGGCTTCGACGAGGTCATCACGCTCGCCGAGGAGACCACCGACCCGGTACGCACCGTCCCCCGGGCTCTGCTGCTCGCTCTCGGCCTGTCGACCCTGCTCTATGTTGCGGTTGCGGTTGCGGGCGTGAGCGTGCTCGGCCCTGCCGCTCTCGGATCCTCCGAACAGCCGCTCGCGGACGTGATGGCCGAGGCCATCGGGTCGCGCAGCGCCGGCGTGGTGGCAGTCGTTGCGATGATCGCGACGACCAACACGACCCTTCTGGCCATCACCGCCGCATCGCGGCTGCAGTACGGCATGGCCGGCACCGGTGCGCTGCCGGCCTCCCTGGCCCGTGTGAGTCGGCGGAGTGCGCCGTGGGTCGCGATCCTCGCGGCATCGGCGCTCGCCGCGGGGTTCGTTGCTCTGGGAGACATCGAGCTCGTTGCAGCAGTGACGGATTTCGCCGTGTACCTGGTCTTCATCGCGGTCAACGTCACCGTGATCCTGCTGCGCTTCTGGCAACCGAAGCGTCTTCGCCCTTTCGCCGTGCGCGGTTCGGTGGCGCGGGTCCCGGTCGCGCCGGTGCTGGCGCTCGCGACCATAGCGCTCTTGATGCCGTCGCTGCAGGTGCGGGCGCTGGCCGTGGGGACAGTCGTCGTGGCGCTCGGTGCCGGTGTCTACGCTGTGCTGCACCACAGCGGCCCGGGGCGGCTGGAGGCGACGTGGCAGCCGGAGGATCCCTTGAGACCGAGAACCCGAGTGAGTGTCGGCGAAGCCGCCCGCGTGGCCGAGCTCCTGCGTGTCGATTTCGGCTCCGTCGCGTTCGACCTGGCGCAGTTCCATCTCGGGATGAGCGTCGAGCTCGAGCATGGCAAGGGTGATCCGGATACGAACGTCACCGACGACGACCTGGTGGCCACGGCCAAGATCTGCCTCGCCCACCTCAACGCCATTCCTGACTACTACACCCGTCTGAGCGCCATGGAAGCCCAGGCGGCGCAGGAGCGGTAGGGCACACCCTCTCGCTCATCGCCGCCCGACGATACGACGCCGGGCGCCCGTCCAGGCCAAGACCTCGCCCGCCACGATGACCGAGCTTGCGAACAGCGTGCACAAGAGCCAGTCGCGCAGCGACAGCGGTGTGGTGCTGAAGGCCTGGTTCAGCACCGCCAGGTGGACCACGAGCACTTGCAGGCCCAACGAGACGCCAACCGTCGCGAACAGCCACGGGTTCGCGAACAGTCGGTGCACGACGGAACGATCCGGCGTCCTGGTGGCGAAGGCATTGAGGAGCTGCGCCAGGACGAGCACCGTGAAGGCACACGTACGGGCGGTGTCGACGTCGGCGGTGCCCTCGATCAGCCCACCGGGCAGCTTCGCATCGAACATGGCCAAGGTGGCCAGTGCCATCGTGAACCCGACCACGATCACCGTCGTGAGCATCTCGCAGTCGATCATGGCGGCCCCGGGTCGACGCGGTCGACGACGCATCAGGTCCGGGTCGACCGGTTCGAGACCCAGCGCCAACGCCGGACCGGTGTCGGTCAGCAGGTTGATCCAGAGGATCTGGGTCGCCACCAACGGGGCGATCACCTCGCCGTCACCGAGTCCTTCGAGACCGAGCAGCGACGCGAACAGCACGCCGACGAGCATCGTGAGGACCTCTCCGACGTTCGACGAGAGGAGGTAGCGCAGGAAACTCGCGATGTTCGCGAAGATCGACCGGCCTTCCTCGACCGATGCCACGATCGTGGCGAAGTTGTCATCGGCGAGCACCATTGCTGCTGCACCCTTCGAGACATCGGACCCGGCGATACCCATCGCGATACCGATGTCGGCGGCCCTCAGCGCCGGAGCGTCGTTCACGCCGTCGCCGGTCATGGCGACCACGTGTCCTGCTCGCTGCAGCGCTTCCACCAACTCGACCTTGTGCCGCGGCGCGACTCTGCTGAACACCGAAGCAGAGGTTGCGAACGCTTCGATCCCGGCGGCCCCGTCGATGTCGCTGCCGGTGATCGCCGGGCGATCCGATCCGGCGATACCGATCTCGCGGGCCGTGTGGATCGCAGTGAGCGGATGGTCACCCGTGACCATCACGACCGCTATCCCTGCTGCCTGGGCGGCTGCGACGGCCTCGGCCACACCCGTGCGCGGCGGGTCGACGATGCCGAACACCCCAAGGAGCACGAGACCGTGTTCGAGTTCGCCGAGATTCGCTGGTGACGCCTCGACGCTCGGGGCGGTCGCGGGATCGCTGACGATGCGGGCAGCGACGGCCAGGGTTCTGAGCCCGCGCGCCGCCAGGGCGTCGGTCGACGATCGCCACCGATCGCGATCGACGTCCGACATCGGCGATCCGACATCGAGGTGTCCCTGGCTCGAGCACAGCGGGAGAACGACTTCGGGCGCGCCCTTGGAGATGAGAACGTGGTTGCCGGCGTAATCATGCAGCGTCGTCATGCGTTTGCGGGAGGAGTCGAAGGGGATCTCGCCGACTCGGCGGCTGTCATGGCGAAGGGCGGTCGCATCGATCCCTACCTTCAGGGCTGCGGTCACGAGCGCCGCCTCTGTCGGGGCTCCCGTGGCCCTCCAGGTCCCGGCTTCGAGCCGGACGTCGGCGTCGCTGGCCAAGACGGCGGCCTCGAGAGCAGCCCGCAGCTCGGTGCCATCGCCGGCATCGCTGTTCACTTCACCGGTCGGGGAGTAGCCGGTGCCAGTGAGGTCGAAGTTCGCTGTGGGGCCCACAACCCGGCGGACGACCATCTCGTTTCGGGTCAGGGTGCCTGTCTTGTCCGTACAGATGACGGTGGTCGATCCGAGCGTCTCGGCGTACGCGAGCCGCTTGACCAGGGCATTTCGGGCCGCCATGCGTCTGACGCCGACTGCGAGAACCAACGACAGCACCGCGGGCAGACCTTCGGGTACCGCGGCCACGGCCAGCGACACGCCGATGAGCAACAGGTCGATGGCCTCGGTGGCGGTATCGACCCCCGACGAGACGCCGATGGCGGTCATCACGATGATGCTGACGACGACAACGGCGACGCCGAGCACCCGGCTGATCCGCCCGACTTCCCTCTCCAATGGCGTTGGCGGCTCTTCGGTCGCCGCGAGCATCGACGCGATCTCGCCGAGCTCCGTGTGCATCCCGGTTGCGGTGACGACCATCCGGCCGGAGCCGGTCACGACGGAGCTGGCGCCGAAGGCCATGTCTGTCCGGTCGCCGAGCGGGGCGTGGACATCGACGGGGTCGATCGACTTGTCGGCCGGTTGACTCTCTCCGGTGAGCACGGCTTCGGCGATCGACAGGCCCTCGGCCTGCACGATGCGGCCGTCGGCCGGCACGACGTCGCCTTCGTGGAGCAGCAACAGATCGCCGGGGACCACGGTGGCGACCGAGACGGAGTGCCGCCGACCACCGCGTATGACCGTGGCCGAGGTTGTGATCAGGGTGCGCAGCTCGTTGACAGCCTCGTCGGCCTTGCGTTCCTGCAAGAACCCGATCGAGGCATTCGCGATCACGATGCCCCCGATCACGAGCGCGTCGAGTGGCACGGCATCGGTGCCGTCGATCAGCCATGCGGTGAAGGAGACGGCGATCGCTCCGAGGAGGAGGTAGACGAGCGGGTCCTGGAACTGACGCAAGAGTCGACTCCAGAACGATGGTGGCGCCGCCGCTCGGATCTCGTTCGTGCCGAAGTGGCGCAGGCGCACCGCAGGCTCGTCCTCGGTGAGGCCAGAGCGGAGGTCTGTTCCCAGTGCCGCCCCGACCTCAGCAGCGGTGAGGGCGTGGGGGGCGGCGACCTCTGACCGGGTCGCTGCCGCAGCGTCTTCGGGCATCGTCACGAGGGCCACTTCGCCGTGGCACCTGCGAACGGCGGACGGCGGTCCGCAGGTGTGTCATTTGGGACCCGCACGTCGGCTACGACGTTGCGCGCTGGAGATAGTCGACCAACGCGGCCACGTCGGTGATTGACTCGTAGTCCCGCTCGGGCACCTGGACGCCGGTCCGCTCGTGCACGCCGATGATGACGTTCAAGAAGTCCATCGAGTCCAGGTCGAGGTCATCGCGCAGGAGCGCATGATCGTCGATGGCGTCAGGGTCGAGCTCAGGGGCGACGGCGACCAGTACCTCGCGCACGGCAGCGGCTGCTTCGTCATCGGTCATGGGTCGGCCCTTCCGGCGACGGGCACGGGCAGCGGTCAGTCGAGCTCGTAGACCCCGATGTGGATGTGGTCATGATGGACCTCGTTCGTGAACGATCGGCCGCCGGGACCGTCGAGAGCCCATGGACTCCCCACCTCGGCGACGTCGGAACGAGCGTAGAGCCACGCCACGATGTCGTGGGCTTGGGTGCTCGGGTCGGGCTGGTCGATGACTCGCGTGTCCTCGAGCAGATAGACGTCTATGGCGCGTCCGACGCTGTGCTTGCTGACCCGGTCGGTACCGAAGACGGTGTAGGGATGGCCGTTCGTGAGCACCACGGCGGCGTAGGGCACCTGCTCCGCGAGATCGGCCATCAGCTTCAGCAAGGTCGGAGAGGTCTGGCCTCGGTAGATGTCCCAGTAGGCGGAGTCGGCCAGCACGATGCGGGGATTGTCGACCACGGCCACGGCTTCGGGCGAAAGGTCGAGCGGACGTTGCACCGGCACGCCTCCCGCGTCGGCGAGCTCGTCGATCTGCCAGACCCCGTCGATCTTCATGATCCGCAGGTCCAAGGTGCGCGTCTGGGTGCCTTCGACACCCGCGTCGGTGCCGAAGGTCTGTCCGACGACGACCATGACCGAGGCCCGGTCGGTGGTGAGTCCACCGAGCTGGGCGTATTCCACAACTCCCCGGGACCAGCGGCCTGGGTGATACAGCGGCGCTGCGGCCTCGAGGAGCGCCGTCCGGCGAACGGGATCGCGAGCGACGGCTGCGGCGATGGCGTCCAGAGATGCCGTGGGCTCGTAGTTCGTGAGTTGCTCGGCGACGTCGACGCCTATCTGCTTGCCCTCCGGCTGGGATTCGTTCGCCGGGACGCTGTAGTGGGTCACCGGCGCGACGCTGAAGCCCGGCGGCGGTGTTGGCGTCTCGCCTTCGGCCGCCGAACCGATCGACGACGGCGCCGCAGTCGGTTCCGACCTGATCGACGTTTGCTGCGAGGGCGCGTCGAGCTCGCCACCGGTGACGCTGGTCGCCTCGGCGCCCGCCGCGTCGTCTCGTGCCAGACCCTCGGACGTGACGAAGAGCAAGGCCAGCGCCGCGACCGCAGCGCTTGTTGCGGCGAGGAAACCGACGCGCGTCCTGGGGTGCCTCATCGGGGAAGGTCCCAGTCGAGTCGGATCGTTGCGAGCACGACCTCGGCGAGGCGAGCAGCGCCCGCGTCGGTGAGGTGGACTCCATCGACGTCGCGGACCTGCTCGAGCCGTCCTGCGGTGTCCGGGAGCCAGTCGGTGTAGCTCCCCGAGTCGTCCACGAAGACCGACCAGGCGTCGATGAAGCGGATGGTCGGATGCAGGGAGGCTTCGGATCGGAAGATGTCGTTCATGACGGCGGTGACCGCAGCCTGGGTGGTGGAGCGGGTGATTGGTTGCCCCACCCAGTAGCTCGTCGTCGCCCTCGCCGCGAGAACCTCCATCGTGGCACGTACCCGCCCTCGGTACTCCGCGGCCCACGCGGGGTCGTCAGGTCCGACCCAGCCCTGCGCGGTCTCGATCGGCTGGCCATCGTTCGCACCCACCATGAACACCACGATGGCAGCGGGCTCCGTTGCGAGCTCGGACTCGAGGCGCTTCGGCCAGTCGAAGAAGTCCGGGCGGGTCAAGCCGCTGGAATAGACGACCTCGTCGCGGGGATCGACCACTCCTGTCGCCGCCGATCGCCGGACCAGCTCGGGTCCGAGGGTGTTGGTAAGCGAGTCGCCGGTCACCAACAAGGTCGCGCGATGGGCCGCTGACGGGACGAACACCGCTGGCGGTCCGTCGTCGGGCGCAGGGACCGCCTCGTCGTCGGAGCGTAGGTCCGCAACCCATTCGGCCGGCTTGTCGAGGAAGAGGGTCTCGCTGACGGCGAGCAGCGGGTCGGTCACGTCGATTGCGACGTCGCGCTGCCAGCCCGGGCGCCGGTGATGCGCGCTGTCGGCCAGCGACTGAGCGTTGAGCAGTGAGCCCAGCAGGAGCACGGTCACGACCGCCACCAACGTCGCAGAGCGCGATCGCATTCCCGCCGCGGTGCCGTCGGGGGGGTCGAGGTGTCGGGAGCGGTTGGGAAGGCGGCGACGGAGAAGCATGGCTCAGAATCCGAAGTAGATGAAGGGCGCGACGCCCTGGGGGCCCAACGCGTCGGCGATGAACACCGCCATCGCGAGGAGCGCGACCTGGGCCGGCGCGGCGAGGAGCACGAAGCGATCTTGGACCCGGCGTGCCCAGTCCGGCGGGAGCCACTGTGCGCCGAGAACGGCTGCGACTACGGCCACGTAAAGGGGGGTGAGCCTGTCGGCGGGCCCGAACGCGCCGAGCCGAGCGAAGACGTCGAGCGCCCGTCCGAGCGAGTCGGCACGGAACACAACCCAGCTCAACGCGATGAAATGGAACGTCAGGGCGGTCGTCACGAGCCGCCGCGTTCGCGAGTTCACCGGTTTCGGGAGCCGGCGACGCCGCCGCCCCTCGCGCCGGAGCCGTTCGGCGACCATGACCAGGCCGTGCAGTCCGCCCCAGACGACGTAGGTCCACGCGGCGCCGTGCCACAGCCCGGTCAGCAACATCACGATCATGATGTTGCGGACCGTCGCCGCCGTTCCCCGACCCCGATGGAGCGCGAGAGGCTGGAAGACGAAGTCCCGGAACCACCGCGACAAGGTCATGTGCCAGCGGGTCCAAAAGTCCTGCACCGAGGTGGCGGCGTAGGGACGATCGAAGTTTTCGGGCAGCGTGATACCCAGCAGGAGCGCGAGCCCGATGGCCATGTCGGTGTAGGCGCTGAAGTCGACGTAGATCTGCGCCGTGTAGCCGTAGATCGCGAAGAGGACCTCGGTTGCGCTGTGCTGCGCCGGGCTGGCGAACACGTCGTCGGTGAGGTGGTCGGCAAGGTATGTGGCGATGACGAGCTTCTTGAGAAGTCCCCGGGCGACCAGCCACATCGCCCGGGAGGCGTCGATGTCGGCTGCTGGACCCGCGAGGTGTGGCGCGAGCTCGCTGGGGCGGGTGATCGGTCCGGCCAACAGCTTCGGGAAGAAGCTCAGGTGGACGGCAAGGTCCAAGAGCGGTATCCGTGGCACGACGCCGCGCTGGATCTCGATCAGGTACGCGATCGCCTCGAACAGGTAGAACGAGACGCCGATCGGGAGCACGATCCGAAGCAGCGGCGGTGATGGCTCGAGACCGAACGGTGAGAGCGCATCGACCAGGCTCTCGCGGAAGAAGCCGTAATACTTGTAGAACCCGAGCACCCCGATGTCGGCCAGGATGCCCAGTGCCATCAGGAGGTTCTGCTGACGGGGCCATCGCGTCATGGCTCGGGCGACGGCGTCGGTGCCGACCACGACCGCTGCGAGCAACAGCAGATAGCGGGCGTCCCACCACCCGTAGAAGACCGCACCGGCAGTCAGCAGCCCGAGCTTCCACACGATGGGGTGGGCTGCGCCCAGCAGCCAGTTGGCTGCCAGGACCACGACGAAGAAGAGTGCGAAGGTGACCGTGGGGAACAACACGACAGCAGTCGCCCCGCTCAGTGGATCCAGACGGGCGTACCGATCGGCACGTTCCCGTGGTCCCAGAGCCAGTTGATGGCGGGCTCGATCACGCGGGCGCACCCGTGCGATGCCGGCCATGGAGGTACTTCGGGGTAGGCGTGGATCGAGAGCCCTTCGTAGAAGTACTTGGGCCGGAACACGAGTCCGAGGCCCGCGTCGTGCCATCCGTCGACCTCGTCGTAGATGGTGAAGTGTCCCGGAGGTGTCGGCAGCGAGGCCCTACCGGTGCTGGTGTCGAAGATCTTCTCGACCGCTCCGTCCTGGACGATCAACAGGACCTGGTGTGCGAGGTCGATTTCGATGGTCCTGCCCGAGGCACTCTGCGCTGCTGGACGGGTGCCGGCCCCGATGACCGCCAGGGTCGCGGCATCGGCGACACCGGTGCGCTCGAGGCCGGCGACCTTCTGGAGCGCAGTCACGGCGTGGAACGTCTCGGTGCCGTAGACGCCCGTTGCCCCGCTGATCCAGTAGCCGAGGTCGATCAGATCCTGCTGGAGGAGGCGTACCTTCTCGCCGGTGGCTCCGATGGCCAGCACCGACGGCGCCGGCGTCGTGGGTCGCGGAGTGGGTGGCGTGGTCGACGTGGGGACCGGTTCGACCGGGGGCGTGGGAGTCGATTCCGGCGTCGTGGTGGGTTCGGCCAAGGGTGGCTCGGTGGCCGTCGGGGTCGGGTCAGGATCAGCCAGCGCCGCTTCGGTGCTGGCGAGACCGCTGTGGGTCGCCTCGAGCGACACTGGGTCGAAGCGGGTCCAGGTGCGGTCATCGGCGCGCGCGAACAGGCCGTCGGCCGTGAGGGTCAGGTCCCTCATCGTCACGAGGGAGGGGGCGATGACCCACCCCTCCAGGGGATAGAAGCAGGGCTGCACCACCACCGATCCGAGGTCGGTGGGGAAGATCCGCACGACGGCCTCGAGAGTCTGGCGGTCGACTCGGCAGAGCATCGAGTCGGGCAACATCGCCGCACCGGACCGGCTGCAGTAAAGCGCGTCGTCGGTCAGCAGGAGTTCCTCGGGAGGCACCGCGGGCAGGGGGAAGGCCTTCACGATGCGGGACTGCGATTCGTCAAGGAGGAGGAGCTCGCCGTACTCGGTGGTGCAGATCACCTCGGTTGGGTACTTGCCCGTCGGGTCTCCGAGCCGGCATCCCTCCTCGGGATCGGCGGTGCTGGTCGGGCGCGAGATCGCCCATACGCCTTCGTCGGCGGTGACCGAACTGATGATGTCGGCCCGCACCGAAAGCGGCAGCGCTGCGAGCTGGGACACCACGCCGTCGCGTGCCGCGTCAGCGGGAGACTGGCTGGCAGCGTTCGACGGATTCGGACCCGTCTGGCCGGCATCGCCACAGCCCGCCGCGAGAACCAAGCCGATGACCACGGCGGCGATGCGGCGATGGAACCTCGACTTGCGCGCTGCACACATGGCAGGGCCCCTCTCGATGGGCCGCAGATCTCTCCTCCCAGCGTCGTCACGCGTACCCGGCGCAGCAAGAGGCTTTGTGCCCGCGCTCCTGGGGACCTTGTCCTCTCCAACTCCCGGCAGGCCGGGCGCAGAGTCAGGGTGTCGAAGGAGTTCCCGATGGCGCGCGCTGAGCTGACCCCGATGGTGGCTGCGAATCTGCTCGATTACGACGAGGTCTGCCGGACCTTCTCGTGGGACGCGGCCACCTCGGAGCTGGATCTGCCCGGCGGGCGCTGGAACATCGCGCACGAGGCCGTCGATCGCCATGTGGGCGCGGGGCGGGGGCACCAGACGGCGATGCGATGGCTGCCTCGCCGGGGCGAATCTGAGGACATCACGTACTCGGAGCTGGCAGACCGCATGGCCCGCTTCGTCGGCGTGCTGCAGGGCCTGGGTTATCCGTCGGGGGCTCGGGTGGCGACGGTTCTCGGGCGGATCCCCGAGCTCTACGTCGGCGTGCTCGGCGCGCTCAAGGCCGGAGGGGTGGTGGCCCCGCTCTTCGCTGCGTTCGGACCCGAGCCCCTCCGGCAGCGGCTCGCGCTCGGATCCTTCGAGGTGCTCCTCACGACCCCGCTCAACTACGAGCGCAAGATCATGCCCATCCGACCGGACGTTCCCTCGCTCCGATACGTGCTCCTCGTCGGCGAGGACGTGGACGAGGACGAGCGTGCGGGGGTGCTCGACGTCCGCCGGCTGATGGCTGAGGCGACGCCGGTGGTCACAACCGCTGCCACCGGTCCCGAGGACCCAGCCCTGCTGCACTTCACCAGCGGGACCACGGGGACCCCGAAAGCTGCGCTTCACGTGCATCAGGCGGTGCTCGCCCACCACATCACCGGCAGTCTGGTGCTCGACCTGCACCCCGGGGACCGGTTCTGGTGTACCGCCGATCCCGGTTGGGTGACGGGGACTTCCTACGGCATCGTGTCGCCACTCACCAACGCAGTGACGAGCATCATCGACGAAGCCGACTTCGAGGTCGATCGCTGGTACCGGACGCTCCAGGACGAGCGCATCGACGTCTGGTACACCGCGCCGACCGCGCTTCGGATGTTGATGCGCATCGGCGCAGAAGTGGCTTCGGGCTATGACCTCTCGAACCTGCGCCTTGTGGCAAGCGTCGGGGAGCCGCTCAACCCGGAGGTCGTCCGGTGGGCACACGCGACCTTCGGTGTGCCCATTCTCGACAACTGGTGGCAGACCGAGACCGGCGGGATCATGGTGGCCAACTTCCGGGCGGTGCCGGTGAAGGCGGGGTCGATGGGGATGCCGGTGCCGGGTATCGAGGTCGCGGTCGTCGGGGCCGATGCCGACACCGGCGAGGTGGACGTCGATGAGCGCGGTGAGCCCATCGAGGGGGCCGACGCGGGGGCGACAGGTCAGCTCGCGATCCGGTCGGGCTGGCCGTCGATGTTCCGTGCCTACCTTGGGAACGAGGAACGTTACCGTCGCTGCTTCGTCGGGTCCTGGTATCTCTCTGGCGACCTGGTGCATCGTGACGCCGACGGGTACCTCTGGTTTGTCGGGCGAAGTGACGACGTGATCAAGTCGGCCGGGCACCTGATCGGGCCCTTCGAGGTCGAGTCCGTGCTCATCGAGCACCCAGCGGTGGCCGAAGCGGCGGTTTACGGCCTGCCGAACCCGGTGGCAGGCGACATCGTGGCGGCGCAGGTCGTGCTCGCGGACGGCCATCGTGACGACGAGGCCCTCCGTTCGGACATCGTTGCGTTCGCTCGTCGGCGCCTCGGCACGGTCGCGGCACCCCGCGAGCTCACGGTGACCGCCGCGTTGCCCAAGACGCGCAGCGGCAAGATCATGCGCCGCCTGCTGCGGGCGCGAGCGCTCGGCCTGCCCGAAGGCGACCTCTCGACCCTGGAGACATCGACATGACAACCCCACTCCCGCAGGAGGTCGCGCTCGACCTCCTGCGCAACATGGTCCGTATCCGTGTCATGGAGGAGCGCTGTGCCGAGCTCTACGGTGCAACGAAGATCCGTGGCTTCCTCCACCTCTACATCGGTCAGGAGGCGGTCGCGACCGGTGTGACGAGTGCCCTCCGGCCCGACGATGCGGTCGTGTGCACGTACCGTGAACACGGGCATGCGCTGCTGCGAGGGGTTCCTGCCGACGCGATCATGGCCGAGATGTTCGGGCGCAGCCACGGGTGTTCCGGCGGGCGTGGTGGCTCGATGCACCTGTTCTCGCTCGAGCATCGTTTCTACGGCGGCAACGCGATCGTCGGTGGTCACCTTCCTCTGGCGGTGGGCCTCGCGCTCGCAGACAAGATGCAGGGCAGGGATCGGGTGACCGCGTGCTTCTTCGGTGAAGGCGCCGTGGCCGAAGGCGAGTTCCACGAGGCGATGAACCTCGCGGCGCTGTGGAACGTGCCGGTGCTGTTCTGCTGCGAGAACAATCTGTACGCCATGGGTACCTCGCTGGAGTCGAGCGAGTCAGAGATCAACCTGACCGCGAAGGCGGCGTCCTACGAGCTGCCGGCCTGGCGCGTCGACGGAATGGATGTGCGCGCCTGTCGCGACGCGGCGGAGCGAGCCGTCACCTCGGTGCGCGCCGGGGGAGGGCCCGTGTTCCTCGAGTTGGCGACCTACCGTTTCAGGGCCCATTCGATGTTCGATCCGGAGCACTACCGCGACAAGGCCGAGGTCGAGGCGTGGCGAGCGCGCGACCCGATCACCACCCTGTCGGCGGCTCTGACCGAGGGCGGGGTCACCGATGCCGAGGTGATCGAAGCACTCTGGGACGACGCGCGCGCCGAGATCGAAGCTGCGGTGCGCTTCGCCGAGGCCTCACCGCTCGAATCGGTGGAGACCCTGACGCGCCACGTCTATCGCCGGGAGGTGGCGCGATGAGTGCCGGGACCGAGAGCACGTACCGAGATGCGATGCGGGAGGCCCTGCGTGAGGCACTGGCGGGCGACGAACGAGTCTTCGTGATGGGCGAGGACGTCGCCGACTACGGCGGAACCTATGCCGTCACCCGCGACCTGCATCTCGAGTTCGGGCGCGACCGGGTCGTGAACACCCCGCTGTCGGAGTCCGGGTTCGTGGGTGCGGGGATCGGAGCGGCCCTCGGCGGCATGCGCCCCATCGTCGAGGTGATGACGATCAACTTCAGCCTGCTCGCGCTCGATCAGCTCGTGAACACCGCCGCTACGTACCTGCACATGTCCGGTGGCCAACTCAACGTGCCGCTCGTGGTCCGGATGGCCACCGGGGCCGGTCGCCAACTCGCGGCACAGCATTCGCACAGTCTCGAAGGCTGGTACGCGCACGTTCCCGGGCTGCGTTGTGTGGCCCCCGCCACCGTGGAGGACGCTCGCTGGATGTTGTCCACCGCCTTGGAGGACCCCGACCCGGTGATCATCTTCGAACACGCCGGGCTCTACAACACGACGGGGACCTTGCCCGACCCCGGCGGCCCGGTGGACATCGACCGTGCCGCCATCCGCCGAAGTGGCGACGACCTCACCGTGGTGACCTACGGAGGATCGCTCCCCAAGGCGATCGACGCGGCCGAGGCCCTCGCCACCGAAGGGGTCTCCGTGGAGGTGATCGACCTCCGGAGTCTGCGTCCCCTCGATACCGCGACCATCACCGAGTCCGTGACCCGGACGACGCGGGCGGTCATCGTCGACGAGGGCTGGCGCACGGGTGGGCTGTCTGCCGAGCTCAGCGCGCTGATCACCGAAGGGTGTTTCTACTCGCTCGACGCACCAGTGGCCCGAGTGTGCACCGCCGAGGTCCCCATTCCCTATGCCAAGCACCTGGAGGATGCGGCCCTTCCGCAGGTGGACGACATCGTCACTTCGGCGCGGGCGGTGATGCGCGGTGGCTGATTACGACTTCACCCTGCCGGCTCTGGGTGCCGACATGGAGCGTGCCACCATCATCGAGTGGCGTGTGGCCTCGGGCGACCACGTCGAGCGTGGTGACATCGTTGCGATCATCGACACCGAGAAATCGGAGATCGAACTGGAGATCTGGCACGGGGGCACAGTCCGGGAAATCCTCGTCGATGCTGGTGAGGAGGTGCCCGTCGGCGCCGTGCTCGCCCGCCTGACCGGCGTCGACGACCTCCTCGGTGCTCTCGCATCCAGCGCGCCGTCGCGCGGTCCCGCCGAGGCGTCGGCGCGCCGACCGCCGAGAGGTGCGATCGTCCGCTCACCCCTCGTGCGCCACCTCGCTGAGGAGCGTGGGATCGACCTCGAGGCGGTGCAGGGAACTGGCCCCGGCGGCCTCGTGACCCGGCGCGACGTCGACGTGGCCTCGGCGGAGCAGCAGCGAAGGGCAGCCGTCGTGCTGGCCTCGCCGCGTGCGCGTCGCCTGGCCGATGAACGCGGTGTCGCACTGGCCGGGTTGACCGGAACGGGTCCCGCCGGGGCGATCCTCGCCGCCGACGTCCCGCGCTCCACGTCGTCTCCTGGGCGCACGCCTGCAATGGTGCGGGCCGACTCCATGCGTCGGACGTTGGCAGCGTTGATGGCACGCTCGAAGCGTGAGATACCGCACTACTACCTGGCCCAGGAAATCGACATGAGTGCGGCGATGGAGTGGCTCGGTGGAACCAATGCGGAGCGTCCGCCCGCCGAGCGTCTCCTGCCGGTGGCCCTCCTCCTCAAGGCGACCGCGACCGCAGCGGCACGCCACCGCGAGTTCAACGGCTTCTGGATCGAGGATCACCTCGAGGTGAGCGAGAAGGTCCATCTCGGCGTGGCCGTCGCGCTTCGTAGCGGCGGTCTCGTTGCGCCTGCGATCTTGGACGCAGAGGACAAGCCCGTGACGGTGCTGATGTCGGAGCTGCGAGACCTCGTTGCCCGCGCCCGGGCCGGCCGGCTCCGCGGCGCGGAGATGTCGAGCCCCACCATCACCGTCACCAGCCTCGGTGACCGGGGACCGGATCTGGTCCATGGAGTGATCTACCCTCCTCAGGTCGCGCTGGTGGGGTTCGGTCGCATCATCGCTCGTCCGATGGTGCTCGACGGCGCCGTCGTCGCCCGCCCGGTGGTCACCGCCACGTTGGCCGGTGATCACCGCGCCACCGACGGCGACCGCGGCGCCCGGATGCTGGCGACGATCGATCGGGTGCTCCAGAGCCCCGAAGATCTCGAGGATCGACCGTGACCGGCGCCGGTGGCCGCCGAGGCCGGCACGAGCCGGGCGGCGCCGCAGCTGATGCAGGGACGCCGGAGGTGGCCCTCGTAGCGTTCCCGAGGTCGCCAATGAGCCATGCTGGAGGCATCCGATGAACGACACCCAGGCCCGCGCGACCGTGCTCGACTGCATTTCCGCAGTCGCTCCGGACGCACCCGTCGACGACCTCGGCGGCAGCGACGAACTCAGCGTCGTGCTCGAGATCGACTCGATGGACCTGCTGAACATCGTCGTCGCCATCCATGACCGCTGTGGCGTCGACATCCCCGAGCGGGACTACGGCAAGCTCGCCACGCTCGACGACTTCACGGCGTACCTCGTGACCCACGCGGCGGTATGACCCTGGCGTCCGATGCAGCGGCCCAGCCCTCGACAGCGTCGGCGTCGGGGGCTCCCCGTCGGTCGACCAGGGCTTGGCGTATCACCGAGGATCCGCCCGCGGCCCAGTGCATCAGCGTGAATGCCATCGCCAGGAGCCCAGCACCCCAGATCGTGCGGGTCAACCCGATCACCTTCGACATGGCCCCGGCCGCGACGGCATTCAACGCGAACATCCCCGTGCTCACCACGCCGAAGAGGCCCATCACCCGACCCCGGTACTCGTCGTCGCTCGTCGCCAGCAGCAGGGTCGACGACAGCGTGTTGAGCGTCATGAAGCTGCCACCGAACAAGACGAGCGCGGCAAGGGTCAGCGGCAGGGTCGTCGATGCTCCGATCACGAAGGTCGCGAGTCCCGCAGCGAATGCCGAGAGGAAGAGGAACCGCACTCGCAGCGCTTCGTCGACGAGGGCCACGGTGAGCACCGCGGCGATCACGAAGCCGACGCCGGGCGCCGACGACGCCAAGCCATAGGTGCCGGCATCACCGTCGAGCACGTCTTTCACGAGACTGGGTAACAGCGCGGCGTGGACGAAGAAGAACGTGATCGTGGTCAGCATCACGAGGATGCGCATCGCCGCCTTGTTCGCCCGTAGGTAGCGCATGCCGATGCGAATGGAATCGAGGTACCCCTCGCCGTCGTTGACGGCCGGCCGGCCGCGGCTCGCGACGAACGAGCAGGCGATGGCGACGGCGAGGAAGCTGACCGCGTTCAGGTAGAAGCCCCACTCGACACCGACGCTGCGGACGACGATGCCGCCGATCGCCGGGCCGATCACCCGCGTGGAGCTGCTCATGCCCATGTTCAGCGCGACGGCGGCGTGCAGCTCCGTCGCCGGCACAAGTGACGGCACGAATGCTGCAGCCGCGGGCTGGGTGAGCGCCTGGGCCGAGTTGCCGATGACGATCAGGACACCCAGCGTCACCAGGCCGATGTGATCGGTCTGGGTCAGGACGCCGAGGAGTGCGGCCGGCACGATCATCGCGAGATTCCCCCAGAGCACGAGCGCGCGGCGGTCGAGTCGGTCTGCGACGACGCCGGTGAACGGCGACAGCACGATGAAGGGCACCCACTGGGCGGCGAAGACGATGCTGATGATGAACGAACTGGAGGTCAGCTCCCGCGCCAGCCAGAGCATGGCGACGTACTGCTGCCAGGTCCCGAGCTGCGAGACCATGTTGCCCACGGCCACGAGGCGGAACTCCCGGTGACGCAGTGCGCCGAACCCGCTGCGCATCGGGCCACTCATCGATGCCCCCTCCTCGTCGGACCGAACCGCTGCTGAGCCCGACCGAACCGAGCCGAACGTGCAGACCGGCGCGGGAGCGTAGCCCAGACCCCCGGAGTCGGCCGACTGGCTGAAGCGGCCGCCGGGGGAGCAGTGGACAACGAGGGCTCGGGCCGGCACTAGGGTGCGTGACCAACCGTGGCGTCATCTCCGACCCCGACGCAGCGAACGAAGCGAGGCCCATGCGTGCGCCCATCTCCACCTGACGCCGAGATCGGCTACAGCGAGTTCGGTGCCTGGTACGACCGGTATCGCGCCGAGGTGCTCGAACCGGCGCTGGCCGTGGCTTCTGAGACCCTCGCGGCCACGCTCACCGATGTCATGACCGACCGCGATCTCGCACGGATCCGGAGCACGACCGGGCGGGTGAAGTCCAAGCGCCGGACCTGGCGCAAGATCCACCAGCCGCGGTATGGGGGTCAGATCGCTTCCGTTGACGACATCCCCGCAGTTGTCGACGACCTCGTCGGGTTGCGGGTGACCTGTATCAACCTGCGCGACATCGACATGGTCCAGACTGCCCTCGACGCGCTCCCGCGGGTGCCCACCGGGTCGTTGTGGCTCGATCCGGCCTCCGAGCGTGACTACGTGGCCGAGCCGAAGGCGTCGGGCTATCGCGGTTGGCACGTGAACATCGGGGTCACGGTGGGGGAGCGGCCGGTCGTGTGCGAGCTCCAGGTGCGCACGCTGCTCCAGGACAGCTGGGGCGAGCTCACCCACGAGGACACCTACAGCAAAGACGGCGCGCTCCCGCCACTCGTCGATGTGCTGAGTACCCGCATGGCCGACCTGCTCGGGATCCTCGACGACATCGCCGAGGATCTTCGCACCGAGCTCGACCGGATCGACCAGGCCGTGGTCGAAGTCTCCGATGATCGCGGAGCCTTGGCCGACGAGGTGCTGGGGGGGCAAGCCGCAGATGCGGCCGTGCTCCTGCGCAACCGGTGGATGGCCCTCGATCGTCCCACCGATCTGGCGGCGCTGGCGTGGGCGCTCCAACGGGAGTTCGGTGCCGAGGTGAGCGACGACTGGTTCGGACACGGGAGTTTCAAGCGCTTCCTGCGCCACGCCGTGCCCGAAGGCGAGATCAGCACCGGGCGCCAGGCGTACCTGTTGCCCAGGCCGGAGGTCGACAGCTCGGTCTTCGAGAGGGGCTCCGGTGTCGACAGCGACGAGTCCGACGGGCCGAGCGATGACGCACCGGGCCCGGTGGCCGCACCCGGCCCGGCACGCCAGCTTCGCCGGATCGATCCCGAGTTCCCCCTGTTGTCTGGTCCCGACTGGGCGGTCACCTTCGAGATGCTCGCCGAGTCGTGGCGACGCGTGAAGCCCGTCGACGCCGCCGCCAGCACCGTCAATCGCCTCACCCGCTCGGCGCGCGACCTCGCCCGCGCGGGGGGAACGTCGCTGTCGCGCCGCAACCTGGACTACGTCGCCAAGGCGCTGCTCGCAACCGACTGGTCGCGCACGCAGGCCTCGTCGGATCCGACCGGGCCACCGCCGCCTGGCGCAGCGGCCTTGGCGGCACGGTTCGCCGACCAGACCATCCAACGCATGATGGAGCTACGGATCCTCGACAGCGAGGCGTCGCGCGGGGCGTCGAAGGTGGAGCGCTGGCTCACCGGGCGCGTCGAAGCCTGACCCGCCCGACGCTGCGCTCAGACCTCCGACGCCGGCGGGTGACGAAACGCCATTACACGATGGACGACTTCCCGGCCTTCTTGTCCTTCTTCGCCTGACGCTTTTCCTTCGGGCTCTTGGCCGCCGCAGTCTTGCTGCTTCGGCCGCCCTTGTCCTTGCTGGCCATGATGGCTCCTCGTTGACCGTTCGATGGCGGTCGCCCTCCACTCTCGCACACCAACGGTCCTCGAAGATGCCGCCCCGAGGTCCTGAGCTTGTCGCCGTTGCGCTACCGGAGTGTCCGATCGTGGCGTACGATGGAGCCAACATGTCCGTCTTGGAGGGGGAGCACCCTATGAGCAACGACCTCGGCTACCAGCTGATCGACGCCGACAATCACTACTACGAAGCCGAAGATGCGTTCACCCGCCACGGGGACGAGAGCGTCAAGCGCTACGTGCGATGGATCCAGGAGGGCAAGCGTCGCAAGCTCGTGTTCGGCGAGAAGATCTCCGACACGCCGGGCAACCCGACGTTCAACCCGATCGCGAAGCCTGGTGCCTTCCACCAACGACTGAAGGACCTCGAGTCCGGGAAGGGTCGCAGCGACGACTGGGAGTTCGCCAAGTCGCCCTACGGTGCGCTCGAACCACTGCCCGACGCCTATCGCGACCGTGACGTACGCCTCGACGTCATGGACGAGCAAGGTGTCGAGCAGTGTTTCCTGTTCCCGACTCTGGGGGACTGCGTCGAGGGTCTGATGATGGACGACCCCGAGATGGGCCACAAGACGTTCCACGCCTACAACCTCTGGCTGCAGGACGACTGGGGATACGGGTACAAGAACCGCCTGTGGTCCCCGGCCTATATCCCGTTGCTCGACCCGGAGCTCGCCGCAGACGAGCTCGAGTACGTGGTCAACCAGGGCGCGAAGATCGTGTCGGTGCGACCCGGCGCCGCGGCGGGACGCTCACCGGCCGACCCAGCATTCGATCGGTTCTGGTCGATCGCCAACGAGGCGAAGACGTTCGTCGCCTACCACGCATACGGCGGCGAGACCATCTACGACAACGAGTTCAAGAACATCTTCGGCAAGGTCCCGTACTCCGACAAGGCGCACTACATCACCCTCATGCATGCCCTCAACGGCAGCCGGGGTGTCATCGACACGATGATGTCGTTGGTGCTCGGGAACCTCTTCGGACGTTTCCCGAACGTGCGTGTCGGCAGCATCGAGATGGGCATGCAGTGGGTGTCGTTCGTGCTTCACCAACTTGACCACGCCGGAGGCATCACCGCCCGGCAGGTTTCGGCATGGGGCACCAAGATCGACGACCTCCCGTCTGACATCTTCAAGGCGCACTGCTACGTGTCGCCGTTCCCCGAGGAGGACGTCGTGGGTCTCACCGAGCTCATCGGTGCGGAGCGCGTCCTGTTCGGTTCGGACTGGCCGCACCCGGAGGGCAACATCTCGCCGGTCGACTACGTGGACTGCATCCAAAAGCTCGACCCCGCCGACATCAAGCTCATCATGCGTGACAACGCGCTGGAGCTCATCAACCGCTGACCTGCAGAGCTCGGTGCGGCCGTCGCGGCACTCGCGATTGCCGCACCGAGTTCGTCGTTTTGGCCGGCAGGCATGGGAGAGCCCGAGCGCGTAGGCTTCCCGGAAACGAATGGTCGGCAAAGGGTCGACGCAGGGGGTTGTCCGCCATGGCGCTGGTGTCGAGAGGTTTCGAGATTCCCGGTGACGCGTTCGACGTGTCGTTTCGCAAGCCGCCATTGAGCGACCGGAACCACCTGCCTGTGCTGATCGGCATCGGAGACCCCGTGTACGGACCCATGGTGGGGCTGTTTTTCGACGCGCCGTCCACGCCCGCCGAGCTCAACGGGCCCGTCGATCTCACGCCGGCTCACAGCCATCCATGCGACAATTTCCGCATCGTGATGAAGGGTGAACTGTGGGTCGGCCAGGAGCGCTACCACCACGGCGAGTTCCGCATCCAGCGTTCGGCCCGTCCGTACGGAGCCGATGGTGACGCACCGCACCGCGAGGGCAACTGGCGCATCATCTCGTTCTCCGATCGGCGCGGGAGCCGTGTCCGTCCGACCAATCCGGTCATGCGCGCCGAGATCGAGAACGAAGCCGCGCTCGCGGCGCAGCGCGAGATGTACGGAGACCTGCTCCCGGAGATCCTCCCGGCGAACGATCCCGGCATCGATGGGCTGGTCACGACGCTGAACAAGCCTTGGAGCAAGGTACAGCACATCGATGCGCGGATTACCGAGGCCTACACCTGGCCGGAGATCGGCGAGGCCGGTCGTATCTGTGTTTCGCTGATGGCGCACCACGAGGTCGGCCCGATCTACCTCGTCCAACGCACAGCCGCAGGAGCGGAGGCGACCCCGTCGATGACCTTCGGAAGCGACGTGTTCCGCTGTGTCATCGCAGGCTCGCACGAGCGCGATGGTGAGAGAGTCGAGATGGGCGATGGCCGCTTCCAGGCGGCAGGCGTGCCTTGGGAGCGGGTGGTCGCCGGCCCCGAGGGGCTCGACGAGGTGATCATCATCGGCGATCGCAGGGGCTACGTACCCGAGGTGCACGGCGCCGACACGGGCAGTTGGGCGACCACGTGGTGCGCCATCGTCGGCGGCCTCCTCGACCGGCTCGTCAACGAGGAGATCCCGAGCGCCGGACGGCACTGAGGCGAAGCGCACTCCGGGCCTCCTCCAGGGCCGCCGACGCCGAGCACGCCGTGGTCGGCCCGGACAGCGCAAAGACGACGATTCAGGAGTGGGCATGCAGGTCGCAACGGAGCGCGCACCACGAGCGGACGCGCTCGTCGTGTTCGGAGCATCGGGGGACCTGGCGAAGAAGAAGCTGCTTCCGTCGCTGTATCGCCTCGAGCGCAGGGGACGGTTGTGCTCGTCGGTGGTCGGAGTCGGCCGCACGCAGTGGGACGCGAGCGAGTTCGGCGAGTACGTCACCGAGTCGGTCCGCGCGTCGGAGGACGAAGTCGACGCCACCGTCCTCGACCGGCTCTGCTCGCGCCTCGATTTCGTCGAGGGGGACTATCGCGACGTCGGGCTCTACCGCCGGATCGTTGCCTCTCTCGGCGGTTCGGTGTCACCGTTGTCGTACCTGGCCATCCCGCCGTTCCTGTTCGAGGAGGTCATCGAGGGGCTCGGGGCCGTCGGACTCAACCGGGGCTCGGCGCGCGTCGTGCTCGAGAAGCCGTTCGGTCGCGACCGCGCGTCGGCCAAGACGCTCAACGACATCCTGCTGCGCGCCTTCCCCGAAGAGCGTGTGTTCCGCATCGACCACTTCCTCGGGAAGGAGCCGATCCAGAACCTGCTCACCTTTCGGTTCGCGAACGCCTTGTGGGAGCCGGTCTGGAACCGCAACCACGTCGATGCCGTGCAGGTGTCGATGCTCGAGGACTTCGACGTCGAGGGTCGAGGCGGCTTCTACGACGACGTCGGAGCACTCCGTGACGTCGTCCAGAACCATCTGCTCGAGATCGTGACCCTCCTGGCGATGGAGCCGCCGGTCGCGGCGACTGCCGAGGCGCTCCGCGACGAAAAAGTCAAGGTCCTGACGTCCATGCGGGCGGTCGACATCGCGACGATGGTACGTGGCCAGTATGAGGGGTACCGCACGGAGGCCGACGTCGCCGTGGACTCGAACACCGAGACCTACGTGGAGCTGACCGTCGAGATCGACAACTGGCGCTGGGCCGGCGTCCCGTTCCGGTTGCGAGCGGGGAAGGCGCTGTCGACCACCGTGACCGAGGCAGTGGTCGAGTTTCGCCGACCGCCCATGAACCTCTTCCATACTGCCGACCGATCCCGGCCCGAACGCAACCACCTGCGCTTTCGCATGAAGCCCGACGACGCGATCTCCCTACGGGTCCAGACGAAGTTGCCTGCGTCGGTCGACGAGGTCGCGTCCGTCGATCTCTCGGTGTCGTCGCACGCGATGCTCGGGGACGCGCCCGAGGCGTACGAACAGCTGCTCGACGACGCAATGTCGGGCGATGCCCGGCGCTTCGCCCGCGCCGACGCCGTCGATCACCAGTGGCGAGTCGTCGAACCGCTGCTTGACCCGCACGAACCGCCGCTGCTGTACCGGCGCGGATCATCGGGCCCCCGGGTCGAGCGGCCGTTCCGGTGGCTCGACCCCTGAGGCAGGCCAGCGGTCGTCAGCGAGCCGAGCCGTGAGCGAGCCCCGGGTGCCTCAGCCGGCGTCGGCGCTCTCCAGCGGCGGGGGCCCCACGTGGGGGAACAGCTCCAGGAACGCACCCTGGCGGATCCGGTACGAGACCTCCGGTGTCTGGTCGTCGAAGAGCTCGTGCAGCGTCTTCTGAGTGTGGCCGAAGGTGCCTTCGATGTGGGGGTAGTCGCTACCCCACATCACGTTCGGATAGCCCATGGCCGAGACGGTCAAGACGGCTGTCGGGTCGTGCTGGAACGAGGCGTATACCTGCTCCTTCATGATCTCCGAGGGCATCTTGGTGAGCTCGTCGCGGACGAACTCCGAGTGCTGGCGGAAGGCCTCGTCGAGCCGGTCGCCGATGAACGGCATCCACGAGGCGCCCGCTTCAGAGATGAGCAGCTTGAGACCCGGACGTTTGTCGAGGATGCCCGAGGCGGCCATCATCGCGCCCATCTCCATGCCCCCGTAGCAGGCGTACAGGTAGTTCATGGTGCCCGCTCCGGGACCGTGATGGTGAACTGGATCCTCGCCGACGGGCGGCCCGGTGTGCACGGTGAGGACCATGCCAGTCTCCTCGGCGACGTCCCACAGGGGGGTCCAGTAGTCTCGGTTGAAGTCGGGCACGCCTTTCGGAGAGCCCGGAGGGAGGCCGAGCGCCTTGAGGCCGAGCCCTGCGGCGCGCTCCACCTCGGCGACCGCGTCGTCGATGTCGAGCGAGGACACCTGTGCGGGCATGACGTGGCGGATGTTCTGGTTCTGCACGTCGGCCGACCAGTCGTTGACCACCTTGAGCGCCTCGCGAATGAGGGCAGGGTCGGTGATCATGGAATTCCAGAAGCCGACCGATGCGTAGATCACCTCGGCCCAGATCCCCTCGTCGTCGAGGTCCTGCCGGCGCACCGTCCAGTCACTCGCGCCGGGTGCCTGCAGCGCTTCCATCAGCGTGCGCCCCTTGGCGCCCTTGACGATGCCGATACGTGGCATCGGTCGCTCGAACGACGTGCCGTCGACGTAGATCGTCTCGTAGGACCCGTCCTCGGACTTCACCGACCGCGGCATCCTGTCGCGCAGCTCCTGTGGCAAAGCCGCGTAGAGATCGGGGGGCTCGTTGTAGTGCGAGTCCCCGGAATTGGCCCACAGTTTCATCGTCAATCCTCGCGTCCAGACTGTTGCCGGCATCACCGATCCTAGCACTCCATCGAGTTCGAGCATGGGGTCCGCCGCGTGCCTGGACCGTCGATGAGCCCCACAGAGAAGGGACCTAGGACCCTGGAGGCCCGCAACCGTGTGCTCTTACGTTCGTGCGGACGAATCCGTCCGCGACCGTTCGACGTTGGGGAGTTCCCGTGGAGTATCCGAAGTACAGCCAGGACATGTCCTACTCGCAGTTCGATCACAAGGTGTTCGACTGCGACCACCACTTCTACGAGACCGCGGACGCGTTCACGCGTTACCTGCCATCGGAGTACGGCGATGTCGTGAAGCTCGTGGACGTCGACGGCCGTAAGAAGATCGCCTTGCGGGGCCGGATCTCGGAATACATCCCGAACCCGACCTTCGAGGTGGTCGCCGAGCCCGGGTCGGGCATGGAGTACTTCGCGGCGAAGAACGTGTCCGGCAAGAGCTTCCGCGAGATCGTCACGCCGATGCGCGCCATTCCGGAATTCACCGACAAGGACGCCCGAATGGACCTCATCGATCGGATGCACATCGACGCGATCTTGAACTTCCCGACGCTCGCGTCGGTGATCGAGGTCAACTTCATGGACGATCCCGATCTGACCCAGGTTCTGGTGCACGGCTTCAACCAGTGGATGTTCGACGAGTGGGGGTTCAACGTCGCAGACAGGATCTACTCGACCCCGGTGATGAACCTGAGCACCTGCGAGGGCGCGGTTGCCGAGCTCGAATGGGCCCTCGATCGCGGGGCCAAGACGATTCTCGTGCGCCCGGCACCGGTCGCGGGCTGGAAGGCCTCGCGCTCACCGTTCCTCCCCGAGTTCGATCCCTTCTGGGCCCGGGTCCAAGAGGCGGGGATCCCCGTGATGCACCACACCTCGGACTCCGGGTACCAGCGCTATGCCAACCAGTGGCTGGGGCGAGGTGATACCGAGTTCTTCCCGTTCCAGCCCGATGTCTTTTCGCTCATGGCCACGCATCACCGGGCCATCATGGACACGCTCTTCTCAGCGGTCGGTCACGGCATGCTCTCGCGGTTCCCCGACATCAGGATCGCCACGATCGAGTGCGGAAGCGTCTGGATCACGCGGTTGGTCGAGGACATGCTCGACGCGTACGGCCGCATGCCGCACATGTTCGCGGAGCACCCGCTCGAGGTGCTGAAGCGACAGCTCTACGTGGCACCGTTCTGGGAAGACCCGCTGCAACCGTTGATCGACGTCATCGGACTCGATCACGTCCTGTTCAGCTCCGACTGGCCCCACCCTGAAGGCCTCGCGGACCCGGTGGGCTATGTCGACTTCTGCCACGAGGAAGGCATCGGCGACGACGCGATCGCGAAGATCATGGGTTCGAACATGTACGAGCTCATGGGCGTCTGAAACCGCGGCCGGCCAACAGCGCTCGGCACCTCGCGGTGTCGGAGCGGTGAAAGCCACGGCGTCAGCAGAGCGGGTTCGTGAGCCCAAGGGGCACTAGGTTGCTCGCAATGACACCGCCCCTGTTGCGTCCGTCGGTACAGGTTCGACGGTCCCGCTGATGGCTGCCGACCGTTCCTCGGGCGCGAACCAGCGGATGCTGTTTCTCGTCGCCTGCGCCGCCGCCGTCGGGGGCGTCGCCGGCGGGGCCGCGTACTTGCTCGTTCGCACGATCAGCTTCATCACCCGCCTCGCCCTTGTCGGTGAGGTCGGGTGGGGCGAGATACCGAGTCTGTCGCATCTCGAGGCCTCGCCGCGACTGCCGGTGGCTGCTGCCGTCGGTGCGGTGATCGTGGCCACGATCGCGGTGTGGGCCCCGATCATCCGGGGCCACGGGATCCCCGAGGCGATGGAGGCCGTGCTGCGCCGGCAGAGTCGCATCTCACCGCGGGCAGCGCTTGCCAAGCCCTTCTCCGCCGCTGTCGCCATCGGAACGGGCGCTCCATTCGGCGCCGAAGGGCCGATCATCGTGACCGGCGGGGCGATCGGATCCCTCGTCGGGCAGGTCCTGCGAGTGACCCCTTCGGAGCGCAAGATCCTGCTCGCGTCGGGAGCCGCCGCAGGAATGGCCGCGACCTTCGGTGCGCCGCTCGCGTCCATCCTGCTCGCCATCGAGTTGCTGCTCTTCGAGCTCTCGATGCGATCCCTGGTTCCCCTCGTCGTCGCGACGTCGATTTCGGGTGCGATCCACTCGGCGGTGTTCGGTACCGGGCCGCTGTTCGCAGTGCCCCAACACGACTATGCCGGTCTGAGCGCCCTACCGCTGTACGCCGGCCTCGGCGTCGCCAGTGGAATGCTCGCCGTGGTCATCGCCCAGGCGCTGTTCCGCTCTGAGGCCATGTTCCGGTCGTCGAAGGTGCCGGTCTTCTGGCAACCGCTCGTCGGTTCGATGGCGTTCGCCGTCGTCGGGCTCGTCGTTCCCAGGTCACTGGGGGTGGGCTACGACGTGATCGACGACGTGCTCGCCGGGCGGCTGACGCTGGCCATGCTGGCGACCGTGCTCGTCGCCAAGGTGGTGATCTGGGCGATCGCGCTCGGGTCGGGGACGTCGGGTGGCACGCTCGCACCGGTGCTGCTCATGGGGGCCAGCTTCGGCGGTCTGCTCGCAGCTGTCGCCCTCGAGCTGTTCCCGACGCTCCAGATTTCCGAGGGTGCGTTCGCGGTCGTGGCGATGGCGGCGGTGTTCGGGGCCGCCACACGCGCGCCGTTGACCTCGATCGTCTTCGTGTTCGAGCTGACACGGGACTTCGAGGTCATGATGCCCTTGATGTTGGCCACGGTTCTCGCCGCCCTCGTGTTCGGCGCGCTGTCGAGCGAGAGCATCTACACCGAGAAGCTCTCGCGCCGCGGCATCCGGGTCGGCGGGGAGTTGGTCACCGATTCGCTCCGCACCACCGCAGTCGCGGACGTCATGAACCGGGTGGTCGACACCATCGAGCCCTCCGACACCATCGGTGCCGTCTCCGACCGGATCGCCCGCGGCGATCACGGTGCGTTCCCCATCGTGGACGACGAAGGTCACTGCACGGGGATCATCACCCGAACCGACCTCATCGCGCAGCAAGTCCCCCGCGACACACCCGTCAGCGAGATCGCGTCGAGCGACGTCGTGACCATCAGCCCCGAAGCGAGCCTTCTCGATGCCATGGCGCGGATGACGCAGGAGGGGGTGTCGCACCTGCCCGTCGTGGTCGATGGGGTGCTCGTGGGCATGTGCACCCAGAGCGACATCGTCCGGTCCCGAAGTGGCGAGCTTGCACTCGAGCGGCTCGAACGGGGATGGCTGGCGCCGGTGCTCCAGCGGCGCGACCGAACAGCAACCCGATGCCTCGTCGTCGGCAACGAGTCCCTCGGCGGCGTCGCGCTCATGGCGGAGCTCGGCAGGCGCGTCGAACTCGACGCCGCCGTGCACTTCCACGTCGTCGTCCCTCTTCCAGCAGGAGGCAACCTGACCGAGGCGCGCGATCGCCTCGAGATGCAGCTCGCCTTGATCGAGAAGATCGGCGCCGCCGGAAGCGGCGAGATCGGTGACGCCGACCCGCTCGCCGCGATCGAGTCCGCCATTGCGCGGGAGCCGGCCGATGCGGTGATCTTGTCGACCTTGCCGCCGCGCTTGTCTCGTTGGCACCGCGCCAACGTCCCCGAAGGCGTCCTGAGTCGCACGCACATCCCCTGCACGCTCGTCTACGACGCGGACACCGGCGCCTGACGCCACTGGCAGCCTACCGGTCGGCTTCCTCAGGACGGGGCTCCAGCACGACGACCGGGATCACTCGATCGGTGAGCGCCTGGTATTCCTCGTACTGTGGCAACACCTCGACCATCTCGGCCCAGAGCCGCTCGCGTTCGTCGCCTTCGGCGGTCCGGGCACGAACCGCGTACGTCTCCGCGGCGACCTGGACCTCGCAGTCGGGGTTGGCCACGAGGTTGTGGTACCAGTGCGGTGACCGGGGGGCGCCGCCTTTCGATGCCACGATGACGTAGCTGTCGCCGACCTTCTTGTAGACAAGCGGACGGCTCCGGACCCGCCCGGTCTTGCGGCCGGTCGCGTTGAGCAGCAACGCGGGTACGACCTTGCCGTACGGGTTGTGCTCGTGGGCGGCCACCGGGTCGGTGCGGTACTTCTCGATATGGGCCTTGATGGCCACCCACGGGTCGGCTTCGTCGCTCATCTCGCTCACCGTAGTCAACGAAACTGCTCGGGCGAACCCCGCGACGGGCCGGTGGTAGGTTCCGGGCCATGGCACTCGTCCAACCGACCTTCATGCATCGGCTGGGGCTCGTGGTGGACGACCCCGTTGCGGCCTCCCGGTGGTTCCAGCACGTCCTTGGCAGCGTACCTGTCGCTGGTACGAGGCGTCCCTTCCAGGAGACGCCGTTACCCACCGACACCGCACGGGAGGGAACAGCGGCGACGCTGCTGTGGCACGGCGGCATACCCATGATCCTGCTCGGCGCACCGGGTCGGGTCGGACCGATCGGTCGATTCCTCGACCGGTGGGGACCGGGCCTGCACTCGCTCGCCTGGGAGGTCGCCGACATGTGGACGACCGAGCACCTGCTGCGCCAGAACGACCTGCGGATCACCGGTGTCGATGTACCCGGTCGCCATTTCTTCATGCATCCGAGGGACACCGACGGGATGTTGATCGAGTGGACCGACACGGCCATCGTGGGCGATTCTCGCCACGGTGACAACCAACCTGCCGAGTCGCTCGGGCTCGTCGGGCAGCCGTTGTCGATCGCCTGGGTCGTCGCCGTCGTCGCCGACGCGGACCGGAGTGCGCAGCATCTCCGGGACCTCGCCGGAGCTGACGATGTGGAGGGTCTGCCGGTGAGTGACGATCTCGACGAGCGGGTCGTGGATGTGCGTGTGGGTGATTGCACGATTCGACTCGTCACGCCGCTCCATGCCGGCAGCCGGTACTGGTCGCCGCTCGCGCAGGGTCCACGATTCTGGTCGTATGCGATCGGCGTCGCCGACCTCGACGGGGCGCTGGCCGCACTCTCGGCGGCCGGTGTGCGCGTCGTCGACCGCGACGGCACTCGAGCGTGGACCGATCCGGGCACGACCCACGGCATTCCGATCGAATGGACTGCGGTGACCTGACCTCGCCCGACGGCGCGTCGACGCGTCGTGTGCTACGACGTGGCGGGCGACTCGTGCTGCGCCATCGGGATCAGCGTCGTCGTGAGGGGGAGGACCGATGCAGGTATCGGTAGGGATCATCCCGAGGGCTCGCTTCGCCGAGGCGGAGTACCTCGAGGCCGTCGGGCACGCCGCAGAGGCTGCCGGGCTGGCCCGGGTCTGGCTCGGTGACCGAACGGTGTACCCGAAGCAGTACGCCACCGCAGGTGACCTCGGCGACACGTTCCCCTGGAATGTCAGCGCCCCGCAGCTCGAGGGCGTGGTCGCGATGACCTGGTTGCTGGCGTCCACCCGGCGGGTCGGCGTCGGTGTCTCGGTGATGGTCGTTCCGCTCCGCCAACCCGTCCTGCTGGCCCGCCAGCTCGCGTCGCTCGATCACCTGTCCAAAGGTCGGCTGACCTTCGGGTTGGGCATCGGTGGCGTGCTCGAGGAGTACGACATCATGGGCGTCGATCGGGAACGCCGCGGCGCTCGGGTCGACGAGTACATAGAAGCCATGCGGCTGCTCTGGACCGAGGAGCACCCCTCGTTCTCGGGGAGGTTCGTGTCGTTTCCCGAGACGTACTGCAGCCCCAAGCCCGCGCAGGTCGGCGGCCCGCCCTTGTGGATCGGCGGCCACACCGAGGCGACCCGCGAGCGCGTCGCCCGCTACGGCGCCGGGCTCGCTGCGGGAAGCGTCACGCCCGAACGTGCCGTGACGCTGCTCGCCGATGTTCGGGCTCGGGCCGAACGCCTCGGTCGTGATCCTTCGACGGTGGGCATCCTCGTGCAGGCGCACGACCCCGATCGGGATGCGCTTCGTCGCAAGCTCGACGCGCATCGCCAAGCAGGTGTCACCGAGGCGATCGTTCCTGGGCTCGGGCGCACACCGACCGAGGTTGCCGATTCGGTCGCAGCGATCCCCGATCTCGTGGGCTGACCCTGGCCGACGGCGTCGCGCGAGTGTGCGGCTCGGGCCGCTAGCTCACCACCAGCAGATGACCCCGGGCTCGCGGCGGTAGATCTTGCTCTGCTCGATACGGAGCTCGACGTACCGGTCGCGACCGCGTGGATCGACGGTGATGGCGCCGCCATAGATGACGATCATCGAGTCCCTCTCGTCTTGACCGGCCTGAGCCGGCGGCCGTTCGAGTCTACGAGGTCGGGGCCGCCCGGTCTTCAGCTCGGAACCTGACCGCGCGCTGCGCGAGCGATGGCCGTCAACGTGAAGGGCCCGTCGGGCGCGCCCAGGCGGTCGATGAGGTTGCCGCGGAGCTCGGCCTGCTGTGCCGGCGTCCGACTCACGCAATACGCTCCAGCGGGTCCGATCCCAGCGAGGAAGCCCGACCAGAGCTCGTCGATGTCGACATAGGTGGTGCGTACCTGGAGGGTGGTCTCAGCGATGTCGACAAGGCCAGCAGCAGCGAACAGCGCCGGGATCTCGCCGCGCCGGCTGAATCGCAGGACGCGCGCTTCGTCGGGTGCCGACGGGTCGAGGGCGAGCGCTGCATCCCAGAACGCCCGCAGCATCTGCATCCCCTGGTCGAAGTCCCATACGCAGGCCGCCACGGTGCCACCCGGTCGGGTGACGCGCCGGAGCTCGCTGGCTGCTGCGCTCGCGTCGGAGACGAAGTGGAGCACCAGCTGGGAGAGGGCGGCATCGAATCCGGCGTCGTCGAAGGGCAGGGCCTCCGCCTTGCCGGAGCGGACGTCGACGCCGGGGTAGCGCGCGGCGCACTCGGCGACGAAGGGCGGCGACGGGTCGCACGCGGCGAGCGACTCGGCGCCGAGGCGCTCCACGAGCACCCGGGTGAGGGCGCCGGGGCCACAGCCGACATCGAGCGCGAACTGGCCGGCGCGGATGCCGGCGAAATCGGCGAAGAGGTCCGCGAGCGGGGCCGAATAGCGGCCCATGAACGCGTCGTACGCGCCACCCGACGTCTGGAACGTGCCCGCACCCTCCGTCGACCTCATCGCCACCCCCGTGTCGCTGAGCACCGTAGCGCGTGCGGAGGGGTTCAGACGCTCAGCTGGGAGATGAGATCGGTCTTGCGGTCCTCGAATTCGTCGAAGTCCATGTCACCTTTGTCGTACTCCTCGTGGAGCGCAGCCAGCTTCTCAAGGACGCCGGACTCCGGTGGGACGGGGACCGAGGCCGTCGGTTCCTCCTCCTCAGTGCCGTCCGGGCGCGTCGCGCGCTTCTCGCGTTTCGCGGCTGCCCGCTCCTGGCGCTGCTTTTCTCGCTGTCGTTTCTGGAAATTCGGTTGACTCATCGGTCTCCACTTCTCGTCAGCGGCGTTGGCCTGGGATCGCCGTGCCCGGCCGGCCACACGAGGCCGCGGTTGATGGCAGGGCAGGCATCGGTGGTTCTCTTCGCGCGGGTGGGCGCATCGGGATCGCTTCGTGACCGCCGTCGCGCCGTTCGGGCGGGTGGGAGCTGATCTCGATGTGTCGCACGCTGCGTCTCCTCGGTTGCGAACGTTGAGGAGGCGACGGGCCTGCACGGGGCGACAGCACCTACGGCCGTCCTGCCCAAGCGAGGCGACTCACCCAAGAACCGTTGGGCACCCTACCAGCATCGCCGGAGGTCCCGACCGCGCCGAGACGCGGGGTGCCATTTCACGCGATCCTGACGAAGGTGGAGGTTTCGGTGGCTCGAGGGCATAGGGTTGGCGGTGAGACGGCCAAGGGGTCGACTCGAAAAGAAAGTGCAAACGCATGCAAGGAACTGTGAAGTTTTTCAACAGTGAGAAGGGTTTCGGCTTCATCTCACGTGACGGTGGCGACGACGTGTTCGTTCACTACTCGAACATTGCCGGCGAGGGCTACAAGTCCCTCGATGAGGGTCAGCTCGTCGAATTCGACGTTGCCCCCGGTCGCAAGGGCGAAGAAGCCCAGAACGTCCGCGCCATCTGAGGCACCGGTCGCTGAACAGCGCCGCCGTCCGGTTTCCGGGCGGCGGCGTTGTCGCGTCCGGAAACATGCGGTGGGCCCTCACCCGCTCGAGCCCGCAGCGCCAGGGACCAAAGCCGCAGACGGCTGCGGACGGGTGTCACAGCCTCCTGGCTGTCGGTGGCAAACGCCTCGCTGGTAGGTTCGCTCTGTGAGCGAGATGTACTTGAGCGAGGCCTACTCGACCGACACCACGCTGCCGCTTGGTCAGTTGAGCGAGTGGGTGCCGGGCCGGATCGATGCCGACGCCGCCGTGGCCTATGCCCGGGCCAGCAACGACCCCAACGCCGCGTACGAGGACGGAGACGCCGTACCGCCGCTGTTCACGGCGTCGCTGGTCTTGCCGGTGATGGGTCTCACGCAGCGCAAGATGCCACCGGGCGCAATCACCGGCGTCGTCGGCGGTGTGCACGGCGAACATCAGGTCATCTACCACCGCCCCGTCGAGCCAGGCATGAAGGTGAAGATGCGTTCGAGCCTGCGATCGGCGCGTCAGACCAAGGCGGGCTCACTCACGACGGTCCAGATCGACATCTTCGACCTGGAGGACCGCCCGCTGCTCACCCATTACTGGGGCAACCTGCAGCTCAAGGGGCATCTGGTGGAGGGCGAGGTGGGGGAGAGCCCGCCGCCGCACAGCTTCCCCGAGGATCTCCGGGACAACCTGGTGGGCAGCTACACGACCTACGTCGACCTCGACCAGGGGTTCCGGTACGCGGGCGCATCGGGAGACCGGCCTCCACACACGATCGACGACGAGCTCGCGGCGCGCGAGGGGTACCCGTACAAGATCCTCCAGGGGATGTGTACCTTCGCGCTCTGCAGCGGTGGCGTCGTCCAGTTCGGGGCCGACGGTGATCCGAGCCGGTTGCGGCGTATCGGTGGCCGCTTCGCCCGCCCCTGCCACCCCAAGCGGGATCTCAGGGTCGACTTCTACGACGCGGGCACGCTCGACAGTGGCTACCGCAGGCTGTTCTGGGAAGCCGTTTCCGACGGCGTCACCGTCATCAAGCACGGCATCGCCGAGTTCTCCTGAGCCCGCGCTAGCAGAGCACCGCTAGGGAAGCGCGACAGTTGCGGTGCCGGGGGCGAGCTTGGTGCCCTCGGAGGTTTCGGTCCACACGTCGAGGTCGACAAGAGTCTCGCCGTTCTCTTCGCGCACGGCGGTGACCACGCCGGTGGCGATCGTTTTGAGACCGCGGAGGTTGGGTGCCCGCATCTGGCAGTTCACTGAAATGATCCGACCCTCGTCGCCGATCCACTGTCGCAACATGGCGTGGAGGTAGGCAACCTGGAGGTTCCCCATCCCGAACGCGCCGGCGTTCCCGGCATTGCGGCCGGCATCGTCGTCCATGTGGATGGGCACGAACTCCTCGTTGACCGCGGCGTACCGATTCCACGCGTGGAGGCTCGACATCCGCTCGAAGGTGGGGAGCTGCTGGCCGATTTCGACGTCCATCAGTACCTGATCAACGTGCTGCGGGAGATGCGAACCATCTCGCCGTTCTGATTCGTCCATGGGGTCTCCGTCATGGTGAAGAGCATCAAGCCGAGTCTGGTCTCCCGCTCGCGATAGTCCGCGAGCTTGGTGAGGCCGGAGGTGATCACGTCGCCGGGTCGCATACGGACGCCGTGCCGGAGCTCGATGCCCCCGTTCATGATGGCATTCGTGGCCGGGCCCTCGACATCGAACGCCTCCTCGATGCCCATGGCGCGCACGGAGCCCTCGAAGCTCGACGGCACGTTCGGCCCGTCTTCGGTGAACCACGCGAACGGGTTGAACTCCTCGGGTGCGACGATGCCGCCGTGGGAGGTGGATGCGGCGTAGGCCGCGTCCCAGAACAACCGAGGGGGCGGTTCGGGCCAATAGATCGCGGCGGCCCACCGCCGAATGTCGGAGGTCTCGATGGGAAGCGAACGGCGTGGTGTGCCGTACTCGCGACCGATCAGGGCCTGCATCTCTGGCGTGATCCAAGTCTCGGGCACGGATGAGAGCCTACGACGCGACGACTCCGGCGTGCCAAGCGCGGGACGATCGTCGATCAGCCACCGACGGTACGGAAGAATGCCCGCACGTCGTCGACGAAGGCCTCGGGCTGCTCCATCGCTGCGAAATGTCCACCACGTGCGTGCTCGGTCCAATGCACGATGTTGTAGCGGCGCTCGGCGTGCACCCGTTCGGAGCGGCCCATCTCACCGGGGAAGTTGGCCACACCAGTCGGGACCTCCACTTTGTTCCGCGGGACCGCCTGCGCGCCGGCCTGGCGCATCTCCCAGTACAGCCGCGCGGACGAGGTCGCGGCGGCGTTGACCCAGTACAGCATGATGTTGGTCAACATCTGGTCCTTGGTGAACACGTTCTCGGGGTTGCCGTCACAGTCGCTCCACTCGCGGAACTTCTCGACGATCCATCCCGCGAGCCCGGCGGGTGAGTCCTCCAACAGGTAGCCGATCGTCTGGGGCTTCGTTCCCTGGATCTGCTGGTACCCCGACCCGGTGACGTCGAAACGCCGGCGCACGTCGCTCTGCTCGGCCGGAGCCTCGCCCTTGGGGGGCGGGACCGTGAGGAAGTTCACGTGCAAGCCAGTGACCTGCTCGGGGAAGAGATCGGCCATGTTGCAGACGATCATCGAGCCCCAGTCACCGCCCTGGACGCCGTAGCGCTCATAACCGAGCTCGGCCATGAGCACGCCGAACGCCTGGGCGATGTGTCGAGGCCCCCAGCCGAGCGCGGTCGTTGGAGCTGAGAAGGCGTATCCCGGGAGGGAAGGGATCACGAGGGAGAACGCATCGGCAGGATCCGGTGGATCGGTGAACGGCGCAATGGTGTCGAGGAACTCGACGACCGAGCCGGGCCAGCCATGTGCCAGCAGCAAGGGGGTGGCGCCTTCGTGGGGCGAGCGGACATGGAGGAAATGGATGCGCTGGCCGTCGACCTCGGCGAGGAACTGCTCGTAGGAGTTCAACCTGGCCTCGTGTGCCCGCCAGTCGTAGCTGTCGCGCCAGTAGTCGACAAGCTCGGTGAGGTACGCGAGGGGCGTGCCCTGCTCCCACTGGACCCCCTCGATCTCGTTCGGGAAGCGCGTGCGGGCGAGCCGCTCTCGCAGATCGTCGAGGGTGGCCTGGGGGACATCGATGCGGAACGGTTCGATCACCCTGCCCTTGTAGCGCCTCTCCGACCGCAGCGCAATGCTGCCGGGCGCGCCCACCCCGGGCGTAGGCGATCCTCGGGGGGATCACGACCGACGCGGGTTCGCGGCCTAGCGTGTTGTCATGACCGACCGACTCGACCCCCTGCCCGAGGATTGGGAACGCGGCCTCGCCGTTGTGGCCCACCCCGACGACATGGAGTACGGCGCCGCAAGCGCTGTCGCCCGCTGGACCAGGCAAGGCAAAGCCATGACCTACCTCCTCGTCACCGACGGCGAGGCCGGGGTCGCGTCGATGTCTCCCGGAGCGGTCTCGCGACTGCGCCGGGAGGAACAGCGGGCGAGCTGCGCGGTCGTCGGGGTGCACCAGATCGAGTTCCTCGGGCATCCCGACGGGATGGTGGTCGCGAACCTCGCCTTGCGGGCCGACCTCGCGGAGAGGATCCGCCGCCACCGCCCGGAGGTGATCGTGTCGATCAATTTTCGTGACAGTTGGGGCGGGACCTCGTGGAACCACGTCGATCATCGCTCCGTCGGGGTCGCGTTGCTCGACGCCGTGCGTGACGCTGCAAACCCTTGGGTCTTCCCCGAGCGCGGCGATCCCTGGACCGGTGTGCGGTTCGTGGCGTTCAGCGGTTCGCCCCAGCCGACCCATGCCGTCGACATCGCCGAGACGATCGACGTTGGCATCGCATCGCTCGAATGTCATCGTGTCTACCTCGAGAACCTCGAAGAGCCGACCGATCCAGACGCGTTCCTACGCGGTAATGCCGCGCGGACCGGCCCGCGGCTGGCGGTCGCGTTGGCCACCGCCTTCGAGATGGTCACGCCCTAGGATCGCCCTCTGATGGACGAGTCGCCCCTCGTATCGGAAGGTCCTTGCCCATGACCGAGCCAGCCGACCCGGCCGCAGCGGGCATCCCACGACGGCGGGAGCCGCCGATGCTGCGGCGAGTGCGTGTCGTCGAGCGCGAGGTGTTGAGTCCTCGGATGCTCCGGTTGACGTTCGAAGGCGAAGGTCTCGAAGCAATGGGTGACCGTGGGCCCGCAGCGAGCGTTCGCCTGCTCGTGCCGGAGCCTGGTTCCGACGAGCTCGTCCTGCCCAAGTGGAACGGCAACGAGTTCCTGTCTGCGGACGGCTCTCGGCCGCTCTTGCGGACCTTCACGCCGCTGCGGGTCGACCGCGACGCAGGCCGGCTCGATCTGGAGATCGTCCGGCACCCCGGCGGTGCGGTCTCGAGCTGGGCGGGCCGCTGCGCCGTGGGCTCCCCGGCAGCGATATCGGGGCCCGGCGCCGGCCACGACCTGGACGTAGAGGCGACCCGCTACCTGATCCTCGGCGACGAGACTGCTCTACCCGCCATGGGGCAGCTCCTCGGCGCGCTTCCCGCGTCGATCGCAGCAGAGGTGCACGTGGAGGTGGCCGACGAGGCGGCAGTGACCATGCTGGGCCCAGATGGTCGGGCATCGGTTCGTTGGCATGTCAACGCCGACCAGAACCGGCCCGGAGCGGCGCTGGTCTCTCGGATCACGGCGATGACCCAGCTGGACTCGGGTACCCACCTCTTCGCTGCGGGCGAGGCGGCCGCCATGCAGGCCATCCGCAAGCACCTGTTCGCAGCCCTGGGCCTCGACCGTTCCTTGGCGACGATCCGGGGCTACTGGAGCCGAGCTCGTTGAGGGTGGACGCATCAGCTGTTCAGCGCCCGGTCAGCCGCATCGAGTTGACTGGACGGGACGGGTAGCCGGTCGGAGCGCAGGTCGATGAAGCTGTTGTTGATCGAAGACGACCGCAAGATCGCCGCCAGCATCGGCCGCGGCCTCGAAGCTGAGGGCTTCGTCGTCGAGCTCGCCACCGACGGGATCGACGGGCTCTGGAAGGCACAGGAGTTCTCCTACGACCTCATCGTTCTCGACCTGATGCTCCCGGGTCGAAACGGGTACCAGGTGTGCGCCGCGCTCCGCGAGGCGGGCAACTGGACGCCCGTCCTGGTGCTCACGGCGAAAGTCGGTGACCTCGACGAGGCCGAGGCCCTCGACACCGGTGCCGACGACTTCCTCTCCAAGCCCTTCTCCTTCGCGGTGTTGGTCGCTCGCATCCGGGCCCTGCTGCGCCGCGCCCCGGGGCCGGTCTACGACTCCATCGAGGTCGGTGAGCTCAAGGTCGAGCCTGCGGCGCGCCGGGTGCTGTGTCGCGGGCAGGACGTGGTCCTGACCGCACGCGAATTCGATGTGCTCCACTACCTCGCCCGCCACGCGGGTCAGGCGCTGTCCAAGCGGGAGATCCTCGGTGGAGTGTGGCACGACGACTTCGATGGCGATCCCAACATCGTCGAGGTCTATGTTCGCCGCCTGCGACGCAAACTCGAGGGGCCGCTCGGACAGCCGTTCATGTCCACCATCCGAGGCGTCGGGTATCGGCTCGATCTCCCGGAATCGAAGCGATGAGGCGTCCCGCAACCGGTGTGCGGGTCCGGGTGACTGCGCTGGCAACAGTGCTCGTCGCCTTCGTGTTGGCCTCGGCGGCACTGGTGCTGGTGAGCATGCAGCGGGTGCGCCTCGTCGACAACCTCGACAACACCCTGCGGCTCCGGTCCGATGACGTGGCCGCAGCGGTGGGCCTGGGGGACTTCGCCCTGGGCGGTGGTCCTTCACGTGACGGCGAGGTGGGGTTGCTGCAGGTCGTCGACGCCCAGGGGACGGTCGTCGCCGCCAGTGCCAACGTTGTCGGCGACCCGCCGGTGGCGCCGTTCCCGCACAGCGCCAGCGACGTGACCCGCACGATCGAGGATCTCCCCCTCGACGACGACCGGTTCCGCATCGCCAGCAGGGTTGTCGACTCGCCGTTGGGGCCGGTCGCCGTACACGCCGGTGCGAGCCTCGACCCGATCGACGAGAGCATCACGTTGCTACGGACCGGCCTGTCGATCGTGGTACCTGCAGTGGTGATCGCGCTGGGCGCAGTGGTCTGGGTGCTCGTCGGCCGGACCCTCTCGCCCATCGAGGCCATTCGTCGCACGGTTGCGTCGATGGACGGATCCGACCTTGCGGAGCGGGTTCCGGTGCCCGGGGGCGCCGACGAGGTCGGCCGGCTCGCGACGACGATGAACGACCTGCTCGACCGTATCGAGGACGCGTCGGCACGTCAGCAGCGGTTCGTCGCCGACGCGTCTCATGAGTTGCGCAGCCCTCTCACCCGCATGCGCAGCGAGTTGGAGGTCGATCTGGCGCATCCCGACGGCGTGGAGATCGAGTCGGCACAACGCAGCCTCCTCGAGGAGACGATCGCGCTCCAGGAGCTCGTAGAGGACCTCCTGCATCTGGCGCGCAGCGACGCGGGGATCCATGGCGCAGTGATCGAGGCGGTCGATCTCGACGACCTGGTCCTCGTCGAGGCGAGGAGGATTCGAGGTCGCAGCGAGAAGGTCGTCGACACGGCGTTGGTCTCGGCCGGGCAGGTGCGGGGCGACCGGTCGCAGCTGCGCAGTGTCGTGCGGAACCTCGCCGAGAACGCGGTCCGGTACGCCACCACGACGGTGTCGTTCGGCGTGTTCGAGAACGCCGGCATGGTCCAGCTGACCGTCACCGATGACGGGCCCGGCATCGGTCCACCCGATCGCGAACGCGTGTTCGAGCGCTTCGCTCGCGGCGATTCCGCCCGTACCCGAGTCGACGGTGGGAGCGGGCTCGGGCTCGCCATCGTGCGCGACATCGTCGAGGCGCACGGAGGCACGGTCGTCGTCGATCCGGGGTTCGTTGACGGTGCCCGCCTGGTCGTGCGCCTTCCAGCATTCGGGACCGCGGTTGCGGGTGCCCCACCGGGAACATGACGCGACCGGATCTGGGACTTGGTCGGTCTCCTATCCGATCTCCGCTTGGCGTTGTGCCGCGGGGGCATCACCAGCGGTGGGCGACGTCGACAACGATGCGCGAAGTGGCTCCCGGGCCCTGCAACGTGAAGACACGGAAGGGAAGTCTGGCGCGCACACCGAGCCCGATGGTTGTCAGCCCTTCGAAACTCCCGGCGAACGCTATGTCGCGAACCGTGGCGAAACCGGTCACGTTCGTTGCATCGACGGCGCTGCCAGCCAGAGTGGGCTTGCCAGAATCGATGTCGTAGGCCGGGGCCAAGGCGACGATCTGGAGGATTGCCCCGCCCGCGAGGGTTACCGGCCGGCCGGAGCCGTCTTCGGTGAGGGCCCCCACGTACTGCACCCGGTAGCCGCTAACCGGGCCTGAGAGGTCGATGACGACGCGGTCGTAACAACGGTGACGGCCGACCCGGACGCCGATGACGGCGGACCTCTGGGCCACCGGTGACGACTTGGCCAACGATCCCCAGACAACCGAGCACGGCTGGTCCGCCGTGGCGGCTGCGGCCTTGCCGGCGACCGCGCCGCAGAGCAGCGCCACGACGACGGCGAAGGTGATGATGGATCTGCGCATGATGTCTCTCCTCGACGAGGTCCTCCGAAGTGGAGAACCCTCATTGGAAGAGACGTCCGGCTCAGCGCAGTGGTTTACCCGGGCCGTGCGCTCGTCTTCGCTGGCGCAGACCTGCGCCTGAGGTCGTCGCTGCCGAACCTCGTCCGCGGTCCTATAGTGACGCGTCGCGTGAGCGCGAAGGATCGGGGGATCGATGGAAGACGCATCGTGGCTGCGTGACAAGGCAGCCTTCGTCGGGTTCGGCAAGACCCGCTACGGGAGACGTGGCGAACTCGGCATGAACGGGCCCGTCCCGATGGTGCTCGAGGCGGTCCTCAGTGCCTGCGAGGACGCCGGAATCGACCCGACCGACATCGACGGCTTCTGCTCCTATTCGAACGACGGTGTCGACCCGGGCACCATGGCGGGGGCTCTCGGTATCAAGGAGCTCCGCTTCACCGGTATGGGCTGGGGCGGCGGCGGCGGCGCCATGGGCGGCGCCTTCATGTACGCTTGTATGGCCGTGGCCACCGGCCAGGCCAACTACGTGGCCATCACCCGCGGCGTCGTGCAAGGCGGTATCTACGGACGCCGGTTCGGTGGGATGGGTCGCACCGAGGTGCCGCGGTTCCCCTTGCTCGCATCCCCTGGCCAGAGCTTCGCGTTGGCTGCCCGACGGCACATGCACCTCTACGGCACCACCATCGATCACTTCGGTGAGATCGCGATCAACGCGCGGCGCAACGCGGCGAACAACCCCGATGCCCGCTTCCGAGAGTTGATCACGATGGAGGACCACCACAACTCCGCGATGATCGCCGACCCGCTGCGCCTGCTCGACTTCTGCATGGAGTCCGACTCCGGCAACTGCGTCATCGTTGCCTCCGCCGAGCGGGCCAAGGACCTCAAGGCGGCGCCGGTCCACCTGGCAGGTATCGCAATGGGCGCGCCGTACCGCTGGGGTGGCGGCATGTTCGGGGGCAACAACATGTCCGACGAGGACTTCGCATCCGCGGGCCAACGCACCATCGCCAACAACCTCTACAGCAACGCCGGCATCGGACCCGACGAGGTCAGCCTCGCCAACATCTATGACCATTTCACCCCGATGGTGCTGATGGGCCTCGAGGACTTCCAGTTCTGTGCGAAGGGCGAGTCGGGACCGTTCGTCGCCGACGGGAACATCGCCCTGGACGGGACGATCCCGGTCAACACCCACGGCGGCAACCTCGCCGAGGTCTACAACCACGGAATGAGTCACGTCTACGAGGCGATGCGCCAACTGCGGGGCACCTCCCACAACCAGATCGACGGGGCGGAGGTTGCCCTCGTCGTCGCGGGCTCCAGCCCGTCACCGTCGAGCGCGTTGCTGCTCAAGAAGGGATGATGGCCGAGATGGACATCCACGAACGCATCACGCAGTTGCCAGCGCCGGGGTGGGAGCCGCTCACCGAGGGCTACTGGGAAGCGGCCGGCCAGGGGAAGCTCGTCGTGCAGCGGTGCCAGGATTGCCGCACGCATCGCCTGCCCGTGGCATGGACCTGCTATTCCTGCCAGTCACCGAACTGGGCCTGGGACGAGGTGGCCGGTACCGGCACCGTGTACACGTTCACGTGGGCCGATCGGCGCGCCATGGCGGACTGGCCCCTCTACAACGTGTCGGTGATCGAGCTCGACGGCACCCAGGGAGAGCCGGTCCGCCTCATGACCCGGGTCGTGGGGGTGGACAAGGAGTCGTTGCAGGTGGGCATGCCGGTCGAGGTGACGTTCCAGCCCTTCGACGAGGAGATCGCCGTCCCGCTCTTCAAGCCTCGTCACTAACCGCGCCGCGCCCTTTCGTCACGGGTTGGCCTTCAGGTCCTCCTTCCAGGTGCGGAAGCGACGATGCTCGACTCTGCTGGGGCCGGTACCGGACCCCGACCCGTCTCGCTCGAGCAGGAACGTGTGGACGCGGTCGAGATCAGCCGAGTGCACCGCGACATAGCGCGCCCGAGCGCCGCGGGCCGGTCCGGCCCGCCACAGCAGCCAGGGCCCGATGCGGCGTTTGTACGCGATGCGTGGGCTGCCGATGTCGTCACCGGCGCCCAGGAGCACAGCGGGCGCTTCAATCCACGCCTCCGCGGAGATGTTCCGGTCGCGCACCGGGGTCGCCGGGAGGTCCTCGGTGTGCACGGGTGAGTCATCGAAGGGCCGGTCATCGGCAGGCAGTGCGGTACCGGAGGTCATGCACCGATCCTAGGATGCTCCCACCGGGGCTCGTCAGCGGGCGCCACGACGGTGCGATGCTGGGCCAGGGAGTGGGCGGGCGCAGCGTCAGCCGACGCGGCGGAAGAAGCCGGTTCCCATGGCGATGAGACGGTCGCCACGACCGGCATCGCAGAGGTGCACCCGGGCTCCGTAGCGGTCCGGGTGGGCGTTGCCGGCGCCGATGATGCTGCCTCGGGCGACGAAGGGACCCACCTTGCCGGCGGCGGTGTAGAAGACGGTCCAGTCCTCGATCTGGAGCAGGTCGGTGCCCGCATGCTCGGTCGCGAGCTCCAGCGCGAGGGCCTCGAGGATGACCTGGGTGGGCCCGTGGTGCAACGTGCCGGACGTGGATGCGAGCTGCTGGGTCAGCAGCGGCAACTCGAGGTCACCCGCGGCATTGCGCGTCACTCCGAAGGCGTCGTGCAGTGGTGGCAGGTCGGGGGAGTCGACCACTCCCGACGGGGCCGGAGGTACGTACACGTACCCTTCGGGGGCCGGCCCCAGCTTCACGCCCAGCCCTTGGGTGAACGCGATGATCCGCTCCCGATCGTCCGCGTCGACGAGCATGCCCCCGGCGCCGAACGACAGCGTCCGGCCGCTGTGGGAGGGCCCGTCGAGCGGATAGGACAGGAGGCTTCGCACGCCATGGCCGGCATCGACGATGTGCACTGACGTCATCACCGGCGCCGGCACGGCATCGTCGTCCCCGCGTCCTTCGGCGATGGCGATGGCCAGGGGAGCGGCCATGATGCCCCCGGTTGCGTTGCGCATGTCATGGCGGAGATCCATGTGGCCCTCGAGCGTCTCCGGATCCTGGAGGCAGTCGAGATAGCGGTACGTCAGCAGGCCGTCGGGGCTCCCCATCACGTGCGCGAACTGCTCCCAGAACGCCGCCGGGCTGGTCACGTGCTGCAGTTCGATCAGGTGATCATCAGCCATGTGGGTTGCTCCCTCGGTGGTGCGCACGCCGCGTGCGGGCGACGAGCACGGCAGGACGGTTCGAACCGTGCCCTACGTTCCACCACGGGAGCCCCGGCGTCAATCCTGCTGCCGGTGAGGCGCGTCGTGCGGGAACGCGAGGCCCCACGCCCGGCGACGTCGTCGAGGTCGCCCTCGAGGTGTCCAAGCCTGAACGCTGGCAGGATCCCCTCACCTGCCGGGCTTTGTCGGCACACCAGATGAGGGATCGTCCGGTCCGATGGGTCGTGACCAACGACTCTGCCGTGGGCCGCCGATCGCAGAGAACGTCAGAGCATGAGGACGAAGCCCGAGGGCTGGTATCCCGACCCCATCACCGTGGGCGCCGCCCGGTATTGGGACGGCAGCCACTGGACCCGGCGGGTGGCCTGGGGTTCGACGAGCATCGAGGATCCGACGGCCCTCGAGGAGGTCAGCCGCCGTGAAGCAGGCCAGGTAGTGGCGGTGGTGGGGTCCTGGCTCGCCGATGCCGAAGAGCGCGGGGAGATCAGCCCGGTGGTGAGCGCCGAGGTGCGCGAGGCTCTCGCTTCGGTCGCGCGGCCATGCCGGGGCCCGGCGCCGCAGGCCGGGCTGCCACCAGTGCCGGTGCCGCCGCCGAGCTCCCCCGCCCGGCATGCGGGCGTCGGTCTCGAACCACCGTCTCCGGTGGCGCCGGGCAACGGGAGTCGACCCGCGCCGGTGCCGCCGCCCCCGGGCGCGCCTGCCCCGCCGGTCCCGGTACCCGTGCAGCGCAGCATCCTCACGCAGTGGGCCCGACGCGCCCACGCCGCGGTCCGGACCGACCTGGCGCTGCACGGCCTGGCGTATCTGGGCGTGCTCCTGATGTTCGCCGGGGTCTCCGGGCTCATCGCGTTCTCGTTCGGTGACATCGCGAGCGAACTGCGGACCCTCACCGAACTCCTCGTGCCGACGACCTTCCTGGTCGCGGGGTGGTACCTGGGTCGCCGGGGCGCCACCGTCGTCTCCGGGGCGCTGATCGTGCTCGGCGGCGCCTTCGTGCCCCTCGTCGTCGTCGCCTCGGTCACCGACAATGCGCCCCTGCCCCCCGATCTCCACGGCAGAGTGCTGCCACTGGCACAGGCTGGGCTCTGCCTCGCGCTCGCTGCGCTCATGGCGGCGGTCGCCCCACGAAACGAGCTTGCTCGGCCCCTGCGCTTCGTGGCCGGGCCAGTGGCGTGGATCGGCTTGGGTCTGGGGACAGCCATCTGGCGAGACCCGATCCCCGCCGGCTACGAGACCGCTCGTCCCGATGCACTTCAACTGAGTGTGGTGCTCGCCGCGATCGCGCTGGTCGTGGGTGTCCTCGAGCTCCGGCGCGCCACCGGGCTCGTCGCGACGGCGACCAGAGCCGTCGGGTGGCCGGCAGCCGCGGCTTTCTACGTCGTCGAGCTCGTCCTCGCGGGGAACGAACGGTGGCCACTCGCCGCGAGCATCGTCGGCGGCATCGCGGTGATCGTCCTCCTCGAGTTGGCGACGTCGCGCCTGCCGGCCTGGACCGTCACCGCGGCTCAGGCCGCCGTCATCGGCATCACGGCGGCGCGCCTCGCTGTGCATGGCGAGGGCGCGTGGATCGCCGCCGGAGCAGCAGTGGGGGCCATCGCCTTGCTCGAGTACGCGGGAGGGCGCCGGCCCACCGAGATCGGTACCTGGGCCGCCGCCGGGGTGGCGGCGCTGTCGCTGGTCGGGTCGGCTGCGGTGCCCGCGGCGGGGCTGACGGGTTTCGGCGTGACCACTCTTTGGCTCCTCTGGCGCCGCGTCCACGCTCCCGCGTGGCAGCCCGTCAGGGATAGCAGCGGCGTCGGGGTTGCCGTCGGCGCGCTGTCAACCCAGCTGGAAGCTGCCAACGCCTTCGGTGCTCGACCGGCCCTGCTCGGTGGAGCCCTGCTGACCATGGCCGTCGCCGTGATCGGTCGCCTCGTGCCACCGGTGCGTCGGGACCTGCTCTGGCGGTGGCTCGTGCCCACCGCTGCAGCGGGACTGTGGTTGAGCTCGATGGCTCAGCCATGGGGTGAGCGGCCGATGCTCGTGGCTGCGGGAACGCTGGCCCTCGCGGTCGCAGCTGCAGCCAGCAGCCTGCCATTGGGACCCAGGACGTGGCTCACGGCGGCGATGGTGGTCTGGGCTGAGGCCAATGTGGGAGAAGCGGCCGGCCTGGCCCGCGACGGGCAGGCGCTCGTTCTCTCAGGTCTCGCTCTTGCGGTCGTGGGCGTGTCGCTGCTGCCACGTTGGAGCATCGCTCCGCACCTCACAGCTATCGGTCATGTGGGCGCCACGGGCGCCATCTTGGTCTCTCCGTGGTTCGGCTGGCCGCTCACTGCAGTCCTGGGAGCAGCGACGGCGGCCTGGCTCCTCACGGGGCTCGTCAACGAGGTGCGGGGCGCCGCCATGGTGGAAGGGGTCCGCGGTTCGTTCCCGACCACCGACCTGCCATGGTCGTCGGTGTTCGACGATGCCCCACACCTGATCGTCCTCGCGGGTGCGGCAACGACCGCGGCCGTCGGTGCCGACGCGTGGGGCCGAGTTCTGCTGCACGATCGATGGGCCCCGGTGATCGTGTGCGCGGTGGCTGCCGGTGCGGCGCTCGGCGTGCGCGTGGTCCCTTGGCGGCGCGCGAGCGCCGTCGTCCTGGCTGGCGCGGCGGTTCTCCTGGGGCTCGGTGCACTGGGAGGCGTTCTGGCGGACTCGGTGGCAGGCCGGAACGGGCCGGCGGTCGTCGCGCTCTGCCTCGGCATCGCAGCAGTCGTCGTCTCCCGGGCCCCCCGACCGACCGCCTTCACCTGGGTCGGTTGGGCGCAGTGCGCCGCGTTGTCGGCCTACGCTGCCGACCAGCTGGGCCTCGCGGTCCGGTGGGCTGATGTCGTGGTGGCGGGCTGGGGTGCGTCGGTGCTGCTCTCGGTGTTGCTGGTGGAGCGGGTGCGGCTGGGCCCGGTGGTGCGGGGTTCCGCAGTGTTGGTGCGTCGGCGCGCGCTGCGTGCTCCGGGCACGCTCGGTGCGCTGGCCCTGGTGGTCGGGGGAGCGTCGGGGCTGCTCGACGGCAGCAAGGCTGAGATCGGATGGACTGCGGCGGGCCTTGGGGTCCCGGTCGTGGTCATCGCCTTGCTGGTGTCGTCGGGTGCAGTCGGCGCCGTCGCAGAGGCGCTGGGAGTGCTCGCCGTGGTCTTGTTGGCGCCGTGGGAGCCGTTGGAGCGTCCATGGTCGATTGTGGTCTTGTCGCTCGCTCCCCTCGTCGTGGCTCAGCTCACCCGGAGCGAGCGGGAGTCCTGGTGGGTTCGCTGGGATCTGCCGTCGCTGGTGGTCGCCCATGGCGTAGTGGCGGTGGCACTGATGGCCGCGATGCGCGGTGCGAACCTGGCGCTGCCCTTCATCTTGGCTGGTTCGCTCGCGATCGGTCTGGCGATCGTGCGCCGGCGTGTCGAGTGGGCGATCGGGGGTGCGGTGCTCGTGCTGGTCGGCGCCGCCGACGCCGGTCCCGGGTGGCTGACGTTCGCCTTGAGCGTGGAGGGGTTGGCGCTGAGCGTCGGCGGGCTGCTTAGCGAAGGCAGGACGCGCTGGGTCCTGCTGTCCGTCGGGGCCGCGGCGTGGTTGGCGGCGTGGGCCCAGGTCTTCGACTGGCAGTCGTGGTCGACGCCGACAGCGCTCTATTCCACGAGCCCGGGGGCTGCTGGAGTGGCGTTGGTGGCGGCGCTGTTGGTGCGGAGCCGACGTGCTCCCGGTGAGGCCGGGGTGGTGTGGATGGTGTCCGGCGCGGTGGCGGCACTCAGTGCGATGACCCTGGTCGGCCACCCCGACGTGACGTCAGGCGCCGGTGGATCGACCGTTGCCGTGGGCCTGTTGTTGTTGGCCACTGCCGCAGGCGTCGCCGCGCCCACGCTCGAAGCCAGCCTGCGTTGGGTTGCAGTCGTCCCTGCAGTGGCCGCGTGGGCACCAGCGGCTTGGGCGCTGCAACTCGACGCCGAAGGACTGGCCCTGCTGACGACCGCCACCGCGCTCGTGCTCCTCGCGGTGATGCTGGCGGTCCAGGCATGGCGGCCGACGATGCCGTGGGTCGGACCGGCGGCGACCGGAGGGTTGCTCACCCAGGGCGTGGGGGCGCTGGCGGCGCTCACCGTCCTGCCCGACCAGACCGTACTGATCGTTGTCCTCCTGGCCCTCGCCGGCGAGCTCGGAGCGCTCGCGGTGCTCGCCCGTGCGCCGGGACTGTTCGTGGCTTCGCCCGCAGCGGCCTGTGGGTCGTGGTTGTTGTATGCCGACGACTCGCTCACGGGCGATGCGAACTGGCTCACGGTGCCCGTCGGCGTCACGTTGCTCACCATGGTGGGGCTCGTCCGCTGGATCCGTCGGACACGAGGCGGAGATGTGGTGGGCATCGATGTGCTGACCGTGGAGCTGGTCTCCATGGCCTTCGTCGTCTCGTCGTCGCTGGCCCGGACCCTCGCAGGTCACCTGTGGAGCGGCGTGCTCGCAATCGCTCTCGGCGTTGCGCTCGCAACCTGGGGGGCCTTCACCCAGGTTCGGCGTCGGGTGTCCTTCGGCGCCGGGGCGGTCGTGCTCGCCGTGCTGTTGGTCATCGCGGTGCCGCTCTCCGATGTCGGCGTCTGGAGTGGGGCTGCCTTGTGGGTCACGATCATCGCCATCGGGCTCGTCGCCGTGCTCGCTGCAGCGACCATCGAGGGCAGTCGCGACCGCATCCAGCAAGTGGCGCACAAGTTCGACGAGATGACCAAGGGATGGGAGCGGATGCGGTGACCCCTCCGGCGGGCCCGGAGTAGCGCGGGTGTACGCTTCGCGTCGCCCCGGCCCGTCGACTGTCGGCGCCGCTCGACGCGAGACAGGAAGAGGGACCGATGACCACCGCACCAGCACTCAAACACCGGTTGCGCGATGAGGACCTGGGTTTCCTCGAGCGGGCCCCGGTGGTCGCCCAACGTGAGATCGTGATCGCGGCCCCGCCGGCGGACGTATGGCCGGCGATCGCCGACGTGACGGCCTGGGTCGAGTGGTTCAAAGGCACCCGGGCTGCGCACTACACGAGCGCCGAGCCCATCGGCGTCGGCTCGACGCGGTTCCTCAAGGTCTTCACGCTCCAGGTCAACGAGGTCCTCCTCGCGTACGAGGCTGACCACCGTTACGCCTATGGCGTGCGCGAAGCGAATCTGCCCGTGTTCCGGGCGATCGTCGAAGAGCTCACGCTCACGCCGGAGGGCGAGGGGTCCACGCGCGTGCGGTTCCGCCAGGCGGTCGAGCTCGCCCCCGCCCTCAAGCTGCTCGGGCCCGTGGTGAGGCGGCAGTTCGAGGCCGCGCTCGGCAGGGGCCTGCGGGGGCTGGCAGCCCACATCGAGGCCTGAGCAGAACACAGATCGCCAACGAGCAAGGCGCGACCCCGTAGGGCCGCGCCCTGCTCACCGATGGGGGCGACGTTGCGTCGTCGCTCACGCAGCCGGCGGCGCCGGCACGTGGGGGAACAGCTCCTGGAACGCGCCGATGCGGATGCGGTGGCTGATGTCGGCGGGGACATCGTCGAAGAGCTCGTGGAGCGTCTTCTGCGTGTGGCCGTAGGTGCCCTCGTAGTGCGGGTAATCCGAACCCCACATGACGTTCTTCCAACCCATTGCCTGGTTTGCCAGCACCGCGGAACGGTCGTGCTGGAACGAGGCATAGACCTGGTTGTAGAGATACTCGCTTGGCAGCTTGGACAGGCGAGGCCGCACTGCGGCACCGTGCTGACGGTAGGCCTCGTCCATGCGATCCGCGAGGAACGGGCCCCAGGTCGCGCCGCCCTCGGACACGAGGATCTTGAGATCGGGGTGCCGATCGAGCGCGCCGCTGGCGATCAGCTGGCTCACCGCACGCTGGCCACCGTAGGTGGTCTCCGTGTAGTTCAAGATGGCGCCACCGGGCCCTCGGTAGTACCGACCGATGCGGCCGGTGGGATCGACAGGCTCGGTACCGATGTGGAAGCCGAGCACCATGCCGGTCTCCTCCAGGGCGGCCCACACCGGGTTCCATTCCTCGTAGTGCCAGTCCTGCTTCACCATTGGCGGTCGCACGGGGAAGAACCCGAGCTTGAAGCCGAGGTTCGATGCGCGCCCGATCTCGGCCACCGTGTCGTCGACGTCGAGCAACGGGATGGAGGCGGCGACCACGTAGCGCGGCGACTGCTTCTGGAAGTCGATGAAGAAGTCGTTCGAGTGCCGGCAGCCGACGTTGACCAGCTCCGGGGTGCGGATGTTGAAGGTCCACGTCCCCAGCGAGGGGTAGATCGCCTCGGCCCAGATGCCCTCGGCGTCGAGGTCCTTGAGGCGCAGCGCGGGATCGTAGGCACCGGGAGCGCGGACCTGGCCCTCGGCCTCGTCGAGGTCTTCCTCTGCGGGTCGGGCAGCGTTGCGCATCATCTGCTCGGCGGTCACGGGCCTGGGGATCGCCCGCTCGAAGGTCTGGCCGTCGACGGTGATCACCTCCACGCCGCGTGCTTCGTCCTTCTCCGACTTGGGCAGCAGGGCCTGCAGGTGTTCAGGTAGTGCCTTGTACAGGTCGGGTGGCTCCATGTAGTGCGAGTCGCCCGAATTGGCCCACAGGAACGTGTTTTCGGTTGCGGTCATCGTCGTGTTTCCTCCCCCGGGGATTCTGCGCGGGTCACCGGAGGTGGCCTCGGCTCCCAGGATGATCGGGAGTATATGCCAACGTCGTTTGCAAATCCACGCGGGCGCGTGGCCTGGGATGCGTCCGCGTGGGGTGGACGGAAGTCCCGGGCGGTCAGATCCCGCCGGCGCCGAGGGCGTCGGCCACCCGTCGGAGAATCGAGGCGAGCTCGGGATGCTCGTTCTCGAGCTCGACCGTGTAGCGCGCCAACCGGTCGGGGAGACCCTGATGGTCGTCGTTGTCCAGTGTGGTCTGAACGTCTTGGTAGATGCTCTGCGCCTGTTCCTCTCCGGGCCCGCTGTGGAGGCGGAGGTGCTCGGCGAGTTCTTCGAGCTGACGGCGGATGTTGAGGTCCATGCGACACGGTAACGCCTCACGCTCATCACGCGCAGTATCGGAGAGGAGGCGGTTCAGCGGCGAGGACCGAGCGCGGTGAGACGAATCGCGGACAGGGCGACGAGGAACGTGAGCGCGATCGACGGTACGTGAACGAGCTCGCGGCCGGTCGAGGCGCCGGTGTCGTTGTCGATCAGGCCCGCCAAGGTCTGCGCGACGAGCGTGACCGACCCGATCGCGAAGCACGGGATCGCCCAGCGGGGGCGCCACGCCGCCAGCAGGGCAGCCACGGCGACAACCAGCCCCAACGCGCCGTCTCTGGCGAGGTGGGCCGGCGAGGAGGTCCCCAGCAGACCGAAGGGATCGCGATCGACCAACCAGGGCAGGACCAGGACCAACTGCGCAAGCGCCAACACGACGATCAGCGCTCGAAGGGCTGTCGCCGGCGATGGCAGTGCGTCGCTCAGGTCGGCCAGGAACGCGTCGTCGTCATCGGGGGACGTGGCAGCAGGCGCGTCGTTCCGGCGGCGCACTGCCGCGTGGCGAGCGGTGATCTCCACGACCGTTGCGAGGTCGGTGTCGTTGCCTCCATGCGCCGGTGAGTGGCTCACGCCGTGGCCTGTTCGGACTCGTCGAGCGCCTCTGCGAGGGCGACCCGCGCGCGATGTAGTCGCGAGCGCACGGTCCCGATCGGGACATCGAGGACGCCCGCAGCAGCCTCGTAGTCGTAGCCGAGGATCCCGCAGAGCACCAGCACCTCCCGCTGCTCGAGCGGCAACGTGGCGGCGACCTCGAGGGTCTCGCTGCGGTGATCGGGGGCCTCGGTGCGCGGCACTTGCGTGGCAGCCACCTCGCGGGCCCGATGTTCCTTGGACTCGAGATCGTGCACGCAGCGGCGGCAGATGCGGATCAACCAGCCTTCGAAGCTGCCGGCTCCCCGGAAGGAATCGAGGTACTGCCACGCTCGCAGGAACGTCTCCTGCACCGCGTCTTCCGCAATCGTGCTGGTGCTCGCCATCGAGCGCGCGTAGGTGCGGACAGGCCGAAGATGGGTCCGCACCAGGTTCTCGAATCTGCGGTCGTGCACGAAGCCATTCAAGCCCAACATGCGGCCTCGACCAATGAGGCCTCCTACCCATCCATGACCCCCTATGACCAATGTCACACAAAGCAGAGGGAACTCCCGACGCGTGAGGCCGGTCTGCATGTCGACGGGAGAACGTTGGACCATGCCCCGACTCCCGCGGGCGAAGAGGTGACGGAAGTGATGAGAAGACGACGCGCCGCAGGCACCGCTCTGGTGTTGGGAATGGCGTTGGCCCTGTTCGCGACAGGCTGCGGCGATGACGCCGACGTCGCGGCGAACGACGGGGCGCAGATGGCAGACGACATGACCGCAGACGGCGGCGCCATGACCGACATGGACGCCGGGCACGACCATGAGCACGACGCGATGGACTTGAAGGCCTGGCCGGGTGACGCGCCGGCCCCGACGATGGCCATCGATGTCATGGCCCACGAGGGTGGAGACGTGCACATCACGTTGCTGATCGACGGCTTCACGATCCTCGCGTCCGGCGCCGACCAGACGAGCGCGACCGAGGGCCACGTGCATGTTTCGCTCGATGGTGCAGAGGCCCAGATGTACTTCGGCACCGACATCGATCTCGTTGGGGTCACGCCGGGGCCACATCAGGTCGTCGTCACCCTGTCGGCGCCGGACCACACCACCCTCGCGATCGACGACGCGCCGCTCATGTTCGCCCAGAGTTTCACCGTCCCCGGTGAGGTCGCCGCAGCCGATGTCGTGATTGCCATCGATGTCGACGCCGACGGTCACGTGGCCGAGGTCGTCGAGGCTTCGGCGTCGATCGGAGACCTGGTGCAGCTGACGGTCACCTCAGCGGTCGACGAGGAGATCCATGTGCACGCCTACGACAGGACGCTCGAGCTCCATGCCGGCGAGCCCGCCGAGCTGCAGTTCGTGGCCGACATCCCCGGCGTGATCGACATCGAGCTCGAGGGCAACGGCGTGCTGGTTGCGGAGCTGAGCGTTCGTTGACGAGGCGCTGACCCAACCGCGTCCGCCGGTTCAGGGCCGGGGCACGAGGACCAGCGGACGGGCCGCATGGTGGAGCACCTTCACCGCGACCCCGCCGGCCCGCAGCCCGGAGATTCCGCCCAGGCCGCGCATGCCCACCACGATCAGGTCGGCGTGTTCGGCCCTGGCCGTGTCGAGGATCCCGTCGGCGGGTTTGAGGTCACGCCTCGGGCGGGGCGTGACCTTGACTCCCGCAGAGGTGAGACCAGCGGTCCAACCCTCGATCTGGTGTTCGACGTGGCGTCGCCAGTTCTGTGGACTGTTGGCCGGGGTCCATTCGAGGAACGGCTCCTCCACCGCGACGGCGATCGTCGACAGACCGATCGCGGGCGCCAGCTCGGCCAGCCATCGCACCGCTTCGAGGGAACCGTCGGAGCCGTCCACGCCGACGAGCGCGGTCGTGCCCGGATGGCCCCAACCTGCAGGGATGACGGCGAGAGGGATCGTGGTGTGATGCGCAGCGTGTTCGACGATGCTGCCCAGGTGGAGGAAGCCTGGGCCGCGCCCCCCGCTGGTCCGACCGAGGACCAAGAGGTCGGCCCCGAGCTCAGCAGCTTCCACGAACAGGATCTCCCTGGGGTCGCCGGCCCGCACGATGCCGAGCGGTGGCGTCGTTGACATGATCGAGGCCCGCTCGAGCCATGACGCCAGCTCGTCCTCACGGTCGGCGAGGGGGTGCTCCAGCTCCTCCTCGGTGGGTTCGAGGTACGGGCTCTCGTAGCCGTTCACCGCAACGACGGTCGCGCCGAACGGCGTCGCGAGCCGCTGAGCCCACGCGAGCGCACTCGCGGCCTCGGGCGAGCCATCCATGCCGACGACGATCAGTTGCATCTCGGGCCTCCGAATACACCTCGTTGGAGCATCGACGACCGAGCTACACCAGGGGAGGGTCAAAGGACCCAGAGTCGCGATGGGGTGGGCACGCTGATCCGACGCGTCCGGACCCAACCGGTGGAGCGGGCCGGTGGAGCGGCCCGGTGGAACGGGAGAGCCTCAGCCGACGAGGCGGAAGAAGGTCTCGCCGAGGTCGGCGCTGACGTAACTGCTGGCGTCGACGTACAGCAACGATGAGCCCTCTTGGTTGATCTTGTCGGCGACGACCGGCCCGGTCGCGCAGAGGGTGACGGTGCCACGGAGCTTGATGGTCGCGCTCGGGGCATACACCCCACCCTCGAATCCGCCGTCGGAATGGCTGATGTTGCACGCCATCGACGTACCGCTACCCGTGGTGGCGCCGGCCACCGTCGTGTCGCCGTACTCGATCTGCGTGGCGTTGCCCGGCGCCTGATAGAGCACGATGTTCCTGTAGGTGCCGGTGGGGTCCCACGCTGGGTTGAGCGGCGTGAGATGCACCTTGTGGGAGTCGCCGCCCCAGTCGATGCCCCCGCCGGCGATGTAGATCATGACGTTGTGGCCCTCGATGTTGGCGTTGCCCTCCATCTTGATCCCGGCCTTGAGGTAGTAGATGCCCGGCTCGAAGATGAAGGTCGTGCTGCCGCTCAGGCTGATCTTGGAATTGTAGGTGCCCGGATGGTACGTGACCCCGGTCTTGGCCATCGCTACCGCGGGTTGGGGCACTGCCGGCACCGCCGCGTAAGGGTTCGCGACGGGAACCGCTCCGGTTGTGACGCCCGGAGAGGCGTTGGCCGGCTTCTCCATGGACTTGCCGCCGACGACACACACGCACGTGTCGGAGACGAAGTTGGCGCCGCTGCCCTCCTGGGTGAGCGCCGAACCGGCACAGTCGCTGTTCACCTGGATGCCGCCACCGACGGTGACCGTGTCCGCGCTCGAATGCAGCTGCATGGCGGCACAGGCATGCTCGTTGAGGGTCAGCACGGCGGGCGCCTGCTCGATCGGCGTGGCGCTGACAGCGACGGCGTGGCTGCACGCGACTGGGCTGGCCAGGCCCAGCGCGCCGGCGAAGAACGTGGGGGAGACCTCACAGACACGGACGTGGATCTTCTGGTCCACGCCGAGGTACGGCGAGGTGACCTCGACGGTCACGCCGGTGCCGACGGTGGAACACGAGGTCTCGGCCGACACTCCGCCACCACAGGCAACCGGCACGGCCGGCAAGTTGTACGGTGCCGCGGCCAGCGTGGCGGCTTGGGCCTTCGCTGTTGACGTCGCGGTTTCGTCGGAGCCGGAAGGGGGAAGATCCTGCGCGCCCCCGAGAGCGGCGGCATCCGCAGCGCCCTGCGCCTTGATATCGAGCTGGCGGGCGTTGCCGAGATCGATCACGATCGACGCGAAGCCGACCAGGACAAGCGCACAGACTGCGACGATGATCGCCACGCCGCCACGCTCGTGGCGCGCCCCGCTCAGGTGCACCATGCCCAGTCGTTCCCGTCGATCGGTGACTCTGCCGCGCTCTCCGGGGCGGTGTCGCTCTCGTTCTCGACCCGGACGTCGATCTTGGACTTCACCGTGTGGTCCTGGAGGAGCGCGGTGAAAAGGCCTGTCGCCGACGAGAGCGGGTACTGCACGCACACCGCAAGGATGGCCCCGACCTCATAGGGGTCGGGAACGACGACCTTGACCCGCGAGTCGTCGGCGCTGAGTCCGATCTCGGACTTTGCCAGACACATCAGCTCGTGGGTCTCGGTCGCGGCCGTCGTCCCGATCAGGGAGCAGCTGGTGTCGGTGCCGTAGTCGCCGACAGCGGCGCGACGGGCCGCGGTGTTGGCACCGGAACGCAGCGCCTGGGTGTCGGCGATCGCGAGGCCGAAGTCGATCATCCCGAAGATGAGCGCGAGAAGCAGGGGAAGCACCAGGGCGAACTCGACCGCGGCCGCGCCGCGCTCGCCGCTGCGCGTAACCGCGCGACGGGACCCTCCGTGTCTCGCTCGTGGGGAGCCTGCGCTGCCGCCGTTGGTGCGCGATGCGCGCGTGTGCATGCGCTCCCATCGCCGCGACCGGCGCAAGAGTGAGGACTCCAGTTCCTGACTGGGCTCTTTGACCTGCGCGCACCCGGGCGGCGTGAGGTACCACCGCCCACCGGCGAGGCTCGTCCGGGTACCAGGTACCTACGGCCACGGTGACTAGTCTCACCGCCATGACGCGCATCGCTCCTGCGGAGCTCCCTGACGACTTGCCGATCCACAACAACCTGGTTCGAGCCACCTACCGCAACCCCGACCTGCACCGTGGATTCGCCAGCCTGTCCGGACGGGTGCACTCGGCGTCGCATCTCCCCGATCGCGCACGGGAGCTCGTCGTTCTCCGGGTCTCGAACCTGCTCGGTGCCGCGTACGAGCTCCAGCAGCACGAACGTGGGGCCCGGCGAGCCGGCGTCACCGACGAGGAGATCGCGGCGCTGCGGTCCGGCGACCTGTCCGCATTCATCGGATCGGAGCGAGCCGCGATCGACTTTGCCGGCGCCGTCGAGCAGAACGCGGTCGATGATGCCGCATGGGCCGCCGCAGCGCGACACTTCTCCGAGGTCGAGCTCCTCGACATCGTCCTGCTCGCGGGCTTCTACGGGCTGGCGTCCCGGTTCGTGAACGCCCTGGCGATCGATCTCGAGACCGCGTGACGCGCACGGGTGACCTGAGCCGAGCCGACAGACCTTCGGCCCTGGGCGGGGAGTACGCTCTCATGATTCGATCGGACCAGATGGCAGCACGGCCCGGTTGGTTCGAGTCGGTTGCGCCTCGACCGAGGAGGCAGCGATGAGTAGTCGGATGCGATCCAAGTGGGCGGCAGCCGCTGTGGCGGCGGTATTGATGACCGGCGGGGCCTTCCTCGCCGGCTGCGGTGACGACGACGGCGCGGCCGCGCCGACTGCGACGCCCGTCGCACAACCGACGTCGACGCCCGCGCCCACGGCGTCGCCGGCGCAGACCCCGACGGTGTCTCCCACCCCGACCGACACACCGGCGCCGATCCAGCCGGCGATCTGGCCCGCGTCGAACGTGGTGTTCGCAAGCCCTGAGGAAGCCGCCACGGACTTCGTGGAACAGGCCCTCCACGTGCCTGCCGTGCTGGGTCCGTTCCAGCAGGGCGACTCGCGTAGCGGGGAGATCGAGGTCTTCCTCCAAACAGAGGGGTCCTCGACCACGCCCTTGGCCCGCAGCCTGTTGCTGCTTCGCCAGCTCGGTCCTGACGACGGGTGGTTCGTGATCGGCGCCGCGAACGACAACGCCTCGATCAGCACGCCCGCCACGCTCGACGAGGTCCCCGTCGGCGTCGTCACCGTCGAAGGTCTGGGTCGCGGCTTCGAGGCCACGGTGATCGTGGAGGCGTTCATCGCCGGTCAGACGACCTTGCTCGACCAAGTGGTGACCTTCGGCGGATCTTACGAGACACCTGAGCCCTTCACGGTCGAGATCGATCTCTCCTCGACCTCACCCGGTGACGTGGTCGTCCTGCTCGTTCGTGGCGGCGTCGGCCTCGAGACCGATCCGGGCGACTTCGGGGCGATCCCCGTGGTCATGACCTGAGCACGACGGCAGTAGCGGCTCAGGCAGGGCGCAGCTCGTAGTAGCGATTGGTCGGGTCGAAGTCGAAGTCGTGCACCGTCACCGGCGCGAAACCGGCGGCGGTGGTGAGTTCCTCGAGCACGGTGCGGTGCAGACCCAAGGTGCCCAGACCGGCGCCGCCGGGTTCGGACAACGAGGACGAGAGGCAGTAGAACACCGACATCGCGTACATGAACGGCAGCACCGGGATGCGCCGGTTCGCCTCGAGGTCACCTCGGCCGCGAATGTCGGCCACGAGCCAGTAGCCGTCGTCGGCGAGACAGGCCCGGGCGCGGGCGATCGCTGCTGCTGGCTGCGGAAGATCGTGGAGTACGTCGAGGGTGAGCAGGAAGTCGACCGGCGTGAGCGCTCGGAGCGCCTCGAAGGTCCCCTCCTGGAAGGTGACGTTCACCAGCCCCGCGTCGGTGGCGCGGTGGCGGGCGGCTTCGATCGCCCGGCGCGACGGATCGATACCGATCACCTCGCACCCGGGGAACGCGGCCGCGAGGGTGCAGGCGGCGACACCCGCGCCGCAGCCCACGTCCACCACCCGGCCACCGCGATGGAGCCGGTCGAGGGCGCCGTCGAGGGCGGCGACGATCTCGGGGACCAGGTAGGCCTCCTGGCCGGCAGCGCCCATCGCGGCCTGCATGTGACACGCATGATCGCCGTGGTCATCCCAGGTCATGCCCACGCCGGACCGGAAGGCTTCCTCGGTTCGCTCGATCTCTGCGTGGGTCAGCGGTGGCCCGAACACCCCGGCCATGTAGGAGGGATGGGACTCGTTCGCGAGGACCTGCGCAACCTCGGGCTGCACGGCGAAATGGCCCTCGTCGTGCTGGACGAGGTTCGCCGCGGACACCCCGTGCAGCCACTCACGCACCCATCGCTCGCGCAGCCCGGTCGCGTCAGCGAGCGCATGGCTGGTACAGGGGCCATGGGCATCGAGCGCAGACCACAGGTCGAGTCGGGTACCCAGATGGACCAGCGCCGACAGCAGCTCCCCCTCCTTTATCCGGTAGAGCTGCAGCAGCGTGGTGGGGAGCAGTTCGGGGTCGACTTCGGTTCGCATCGTCATGACCTGCTCAGAACACCGCGAGAGGGTTCACGGGCGACCCGGTGCCACCTTCGACCCGTAAGGGTGCGACGACGAACAGGAACTCCCAGCGCTGCCGGGCATCTGCCGCGTCACTGACCGCGCGCAGTTCGAGGTTGTCGAGCAGATGCAGGCCCATGCCGGCGATGCCCACCTGGTGCACCGGCATGCGCCAGCCCGGTACCCCGAACCCGGGGAAGGGATCGGAAACGCCGTCGCAGCCCAGGATCGCGACACCGCGCTCGTGGAGCCAGGGAAGGCATTCGGCATGGAGGCCTGCGAGCCCGTCGCGCACCGGCCACGCGCCGACCTCCTCGCGACGTCGGTGGCGGCCGGTGTTCACCAGCAGCGCGTCCCCGGGCTCCACCTGAACGCCCTGTGCCTCTTCGGTTGCGGCCAGGTCGGCGAGGGTGATCTGGTAGCCCGGCTCGAGCCAGGTCACCTCGAGGGCGCGAGCAACGTCCAGGAGCACCCCTCGGGTGACGATGCCGTCGGCGGCGACCATGATGCTGTTGCGCCGTGCTCCGGTGCTGAGCACGTCGGTGGTGGGGTAGCCGTTGTACATCTGACCATCGACATAGATGTGGCACAGCGCGTCGATGTGGGAGGACGCCATGCCGTGGAATGACACGCCGATGAAGTCGCTCGTCGCCTGGAGTGCACCGACGGGACCGAGCGTGCACGCGTCGCCGGCCACGTTCATCATGTGGAGAGCGGGGTGGGGATTGTCGGGGGCGGGCAGGGTGGGGAAGTCGAGGGCGCAGCTCACCGCACTGCCGTCGCGAACCAGCGCCGCCGCTGCTGCGCGTTTCGCGGGGGTGATCAGGTTCAGGGTGCCCATCTCGTCGTCGTCGCCCCAGCGACCCCAGTTCTTGCACTGCTCGAACAGGGTCTGCATGGACTCGGGGGTTGGCGGGGTCTGGTTCATCGAAAGCTCCTGGTGGTTCCGACAGGATCGTAGAACGAATCTGCTCTGGCGCTCCGCTGCGGCCTGGAGCGGAGCACGAGTTGCCCGGGGGTCGTCCACAACAGCGCCCACGTTTGGCGAACCGGGCACTAGGTTGACCGCAGTGCCATCAAGACGATCTGCCCGTCGACTCACCGCGACAGAGTCGCACGAGGTCGTTGCCATCGTGGCGACCTGCGTCGAGATGGCGGCGCAGTCGAGCGAGCTCGCGGTCGCCGCGATCGGCCTCGTTGCCCGTCCGTCGGGGGCGGTCGTCCCGACCGAGCTCGGCGTCGGCGCCGCCGCGCGCTGATGGAGCTCATCTTCCTCGGTACCTCCGCTGGGGTACCGACCGCGCGACGCAACGTGAGTGCGTTGGCGCGGCGGGACGGCCCCAACTGGGATCTGTTCGATTGCGGCGAGGGGACCCAACATCGCATCGCCGCGAGCTCGCTGTCGTTGCCCCGCCTGCGGCGGGTCTTCATCAGTCACCTCCATGGCGACCACTGTTTCGGTCTGCCCGGCCTACTCACCAGCCGCGCGATGGTGGGCGCGACCACACCGTTGGCCATCTTCGGACCCGAGGGTCTCGAGCGTTTCGTCCGCACCGCCCTGGAGATCTCGAACAGCCACCTGACGTTCCCGCTCGAATTCCACACCATCGACGAGGGCGGCGGCCCGGTCGTCTCCGACCCAGCCGCCCGCGTAGAGGCCGTGCCCCTCGTGCATCGTGTGGTCTCGTTTGCCTGGTCGATCCGCGAAGCCCAACGCCAGGGAGAATTCCTGCCCGAAAAGGCGAGTGCACTCGGCGTTGCGGTCGGTCCGGGCTACGGGCGGCTCCAGCGAGGGGAGTCGGTGACGTTGGTCGATGGGACCGTGGTGCGCCCCGACCAGGTGACCGGGCCGCAGCGACCCGGCCGCCATGTCGTGATCGCGGGGGACAACAGTGACCCGATGCGCCTCGTACGGGCTACCGGCGCTGCCCAGGTGCTGGTGCACGAAGCGACGTTCACCGAGTCGGTGTTGGCGCGTATCGGTGACGACCGGGGACACAGCACCGCAGCACGCGTTGCCACCGCCGCGGAGGCCGCGCGTGTCGAGAGTCTGGTCCTCACCCATTTCAGCGCTCGCTACGGAGAGGTCGGCGCCGGTGGCGCCGCGACGATAGAGGACCTGCGCGCCGAAGCGGCGGCGCATTTCAGTGGCGCCTTGTTCCTCGCACACGACTTCGCCCGGTTCCTGTTGTCACCCGACGGCACCGTGTCGGAGTCGACCGACGACCAGCGCCGGTGAGCTGAGGGTCAGTCGTCCTCGCGCTCGTCCTCGCGCTCCTCGCGCTCACCGCCGTCCTCGCTCTCGTTGCCCCGGTCGTCATTGCCCTCGCTACCGCCGTCGCCATCGCTGAGGCCCGGCGTGGCGCGCAGGCCCGCGATCAGTTCGGCACGCTCGGCGTCGGAGAGGTCGGCCTCGCTGTGGAGCCCGAATCGGGTGTAGTACGCAGGGGGCATGCTGCCGTCGAGAATCACCTCCACGGTGTGGTCGTACTCACCGCCACGCGTTGCGAATTCGGAATAGTTGATCTTCTCGCGGCCCTCATCGACGTGGGCCGAAACCGCCCACGAAATGGGGGCGATGCTCGAGTACCACGGCCAATCGACCTCGTTGCTGTGGCAACCGAAGCAGGCCCGGACCATCAGATCGCGTGTCCGTTGCGACGCCCACTGGGGCTCGCCGGTGACCGGCGGGTTGTCGTGGGCGCGCCCGTAGGGAACGGCCTGGATGGCCACGAAGACCAGGAGCGCAGCGGCGACGAACGCCATCGCTGCCGGGCGCACCCCCGCGCGACGATGAGCGCCCCTCGTACGCCAGGTCAGCAGGGCCCCTGCCACGACGCACGTCAGAACCACGAGCACGATCCCGACACCGGGGTTCAGCCCGATGAGTACCCCACCGACGACCGCCACGACTGCGGCTGCCCCGCCCAGCACGAGGAGTGGACCGAAGCGCCACGCCATGCGTCGGAATCCGGAGGGCTCGGAGGCGATCGGGCTCGAGTTCTGGTCATCGCTCATGGGCAGATGATCGCCGATGGCGCGCGGTGGCCGGTGGATCGACACGCAGGCCCGGGCGAGAAGCCGCCGATAGGCTGTGCAGGCCGTGATGTTCGACGATGCTGCCCTCCAGGATGCGATCGAGCGCGCCGACCTGCCGTCAGCCGACGCCGCTGTGCTGAGCGTGCAGATCGAGGGCGGGTTCGAGGACTACCTCCTGCTCCCCGCGCGCAAGGGACGGCTCGCCTATCTGTTCGCCGCTCACGCCGGTGAACTCCAAATGGTCGCCCTGCGCCCACCCGCGGCTTCATCGGCTCCCCGCCGAGCCGTGATGTGTTCGATCTGCATGCACGTGCTGCCCGGCAGCGGGATCGGCATGTGGACGAATGCCCCGATGGGGGATCGTCAGAGCGTCGTCGGGGACTGGGTGTGTCGCGGGTTCGAGTGCAAGGACCGCATCGCCGGCCGGCTGGCGGTTCCCACCCGCCTGCAGCTCAACGAAACCCTGCCATTGGAGTGGCGGCGACGCCGCATGCTGAGCCGACTCGATCGGCTGATCGGACGATGGTTGGCGGTCGCGGAGGCCGACGGGTTCCGCTGACCGCCGGAGCCATGGGGTACTGCTCACTGCAGCGGTCGGCCAGGGCGCACCGGCGCCTCCCGCAGGACCCTCGACGGTTTGAGCCGGGAGCGGAGCTTGAACCGGTCGACGGCGTTGGCCCGCAGGTGGGCCATGGCGACCTCGACGTCGTCGGTGACGCACAGCAGGTTTCGGTCCGCCGGCGACACTGTGCCGGCCTCGATCATGTCATCGAGTTGCTGCAGCATCGAGGCCCAGTACGCCTCACCCATGAGCACTACGGGGAAGTCGTGGATCTTGCCGGTCTGTATCAGGGTGAGGGCCTCGAACAGCTCGTCGATGGTGCCGAAACCACCCGGCAGGACCACGAATCCGTAGGCGTACTTGACGAGCATCACCTTTCGCACGAAGAAGTACCGGAACTCCAAGGTGAGGTCGAGGTACGGATTCGGCTCCTGCTCGTGCGGGAGCTCGATGTTGCAGCCGACCGTGGTGCCGCCCGCCTCTTTTGCGCCGCGAGACGCTGCTTCCATGACGCCTGGACCACCGCCGGTCATGACGGTGAACCCCTCGGTGGCAATCGCGGCGCCCAACTCCCGTCCGAGGTTGTAGGTCGGGTGTCCCTCGCTCGTGCGGGCAGAACCGAAAACCGTCACGCACGGCCCGACGAAGTGCAGGCTCCGGAAACCGCGAATCAGCTCGCGTAGCACCCGCCCGACGGTCGCGAGTTCGTCGCGGCGCGCTCGTGGTCCCTCGAGGAAGGACCGGTCGTTGCCGCGCCTCCCGTGCCGCTCGGCGGCGGCGTCGTGTTGCTCGGTCGGTGCCACGGTTTCCTTCGGGTCGGCGTTGCCGTCAAGGTAGCGTCGCGCGGCGGTCAGCATCACGATGCGTACGCGCGTCGACCCCCGACCCGACCTGCTCGGCTTTCGGTGGAACACCCCACTCCTCGACTGGCCCGACGACGAGTTCGTGCGGTTGCCGAATGGGTTGCATCGCCACGTTGTTCGGTTCTTCAGGCTCGAGCGCACGGTCTATGCCCTCAAGGAGCTCCCCGATACGTTCGCCCGGCGCGAGTGCGAGATGATCACCCTCCTTCGCTCGGAGCGACTGCCGGCGGTCACCCTCGTGGGAGTCGCGACCGGGCGCACCGACGACCATGGCGAACCGCTCGGGGCGCTGCGCGCTTATCTCGTCGATGCCGAGACGGCGAAGGTCCACCCGAACCTCTCGGAGGGGCAGCGCCGTCGGGACGTGTTGATCGGTGCGGAGAACGTCGCCGGCGGCCTCCTCGACCTTGCGGCGCAGGGGCGCAGCGAGGACGACATCGACCCGGCGCAGGTCGCCGATGGGCTCATCGGGCGCTACGAGTCGTTGTGGACCGAGCTCACTGCGGAGGAGGACGCAAGCGAGCTGTGGCGGATCCACGTCCGCCTCCAGCGGTTGAACGAGCTCGGCTTCGATACCGAGGAGGTCCATCTGGCGCAACTCGACGGTGGCAGAGTGCGCTTTGGGCCCAGCATTGTCGAGGAAGGGCACCACAAGCGGCAGCTCGACCACCTCGCCGGGATCAGGGCGCACGAGAACCAGGCGCGCCGGCTGTTGTCGGCAATGCGCGGCTACGGCGCCTGGCTGTCGTCGCTCGAAGGTCGAGACTTCCCCGAGGCCGTCGTGGCCTACCGCTGGCTGACCGAGCGATGGTAGCCGGCGTTGGCAGCCATTCCTGAGCACCTCCGGGGCCGGCTCGAGGACCCGGAACTGTTCCTGGCGCTGCTGGATCACAGTCACACCCTGTCGGTCGCCGCGGGTGCCGACGTCGAACTCGACGCGGTGGCTGCCAGCTACATCGGCCAGGTGCTCGTCGCAGTACCCGACGAGCGGCACCTCATCGAGGCGGTCGAGACCGACCTGTCGGTGACCGATCGCCCGCCCGGCGGGACTCGAGCAGGGTCATCGGGCTGAAGAGGGGGCGACGAAGGCCACGCCTTCGAGCAACAACGCTCGCCACCGGCGACGATCGCGTCGAGGCACCGACACCCATTCCTTGAACGTCCGGCCAGCAGGACCGAACGGCTGTCCGATGCCCTCGGTGATGAGCTCGGCCACGCGGGCGCTCGGCAGCTTCACGACGAGGCCGCTGCCCTTGTAGTCCACCAGCGCGAGGAATGCACCGCTGACCCGGGCGCAGCGACCACCCATGATAGTTCCCTCGTCGATGCGGTCGTCGATTGCGCGAAGCTCGTCGATGAGCTCCCAGAACAGGGATTCGTCGGTCATGGTGCCCCTTTCGTGGGCGTCGAGGCGGGAGGCGGCGCTCACCCTCCCGACAGTGCCTACATGATGGCCACTTCGTCGCCGGGGGTCGAGGGGATCGTCGAGCCCGTGGTCCACGGCCTGGATGACCAAGATGTGCCTGTTGGAACGAAGGCGATGACCCTGCTCGTCGATGAGGCGAAACCGCAAAGGTGCTCAGAGAGACTCTTCGAGCACCGGTCGCCGACGTCTGACCAAGGGGCGCCACGTCGCCGAGCTGCGCACCCACCGGACAATGGTCGCGCTCTCGGTGGGCGTCAGGAAGGCGACATAGCCCAGTGTCATCGCCCAGGCGAAGAAGCCGACACGCAGCGCATAGTCGAAGCCGAGATGGAGCGCGAGTCCTGCACAGATCGCGAAGCGCCTCGTGCGGCGGTTCCACAACAGGAACGGGACGGTGCACTCGATGGCCAGGGTCAGGTACGTCAGGACCCAACCTGCGATCAGCGACGTCCGCAGGAACTCCGGCACGGGGAACCGCTCGAAATCCTCGAGCCCGAGCGCGTAGAGGGCGGCGGTGCCGTGGCGCCACGTCGAACCGTCGAGCTTGTGGAACAGCCCGGCCGGATAGATGATCGTGAGCTGGATCTGCACCAGGCGCAGGAACCAGGTAGGTGCTGACGGATAGCTCCGAGAACCGTCCGATGCAGGGGCGCCGAACACCCGGATCCCAAGGATTCGCGACGGCGTCACGAGAGCGAAGAGTGCGAAGTAGACCAACCAGATCCGGAGGAGGATGTCGCCGGCGTTGAGGATGCTGGAGTTGTCGAGCTGGATCGACACCACGGCATAGGCCACCACGAGCGCAGCGGGACGCACCCAGCGGCCGACGATCAGGGCCCCGGACGAGAGCACGCCCGAGACGTACAGGCCCCAGAGCATCCGGTCCCCGCCGACCCACTGCAGCACTCCGATGCGGTGGTCGCCGTAGTACGGGTCGGGGCGCAGGCCGCTCTCGCCGAAGAAGGTCACGAGGTCGAGGCCGAGGGCCAGGAACCACGCCAGGGCGGTCCAGCCTGCAGCGCAGCGCCACAACGCCAGCGTCGCCCCCGGTGTCGGCGTGAACCAGAAACGGCTCCAACCTGCCCGAACGCCACCTCCCAGGGCGCGCAGGCGCGGCCCGATCACCGCTGGGCCCCCGGGGAGCCGACGGGCGGATCGAAGTGCTCGACGTGGAACTCGTCACGTTCGTACACCCGCTCGATCCCGGAGCCGGCCTTGGGAGTCGGGGCCTTGTAGCGCACCAACGTGACCGAGGTGACCGGCCTGTCGGGCGTGGCCATTTGCGCGGCGACCCAGCGTGCCGTGGGCGAGCGCAAGCTCCGCCAGCCGTCGTCGGCGATGAACCGGCGCTCCAACTTGCGCCACCGGAACTCACGATACGCGCCGATCAGCGGATCACCGTCGGGGAACTCGTAAACCTCCTTCGAACCATCGGCGAACTCGACTTCTGCGGTGAGGATCATCGATGTGCGCGAGGGGTTCGGGGCGAAGACCCCCCAACCCTGGTCGATCGCGAGGGTGTTCACGAGCGGCTCGATCCGGTCTCGGACGTCGGTCCGCAGCGCGCTGTGGCCGGGGAGGTTCCATCCGGTGATGCACAAAACCAGCACGGTCACGGCGACCCCGATCACCCCCCTTCCGAGCACGTGGTCGTGGAAACGACCGAGCCCGGCCTGGTCGTGGAAACGACCGAGGCGGGCACGGCGACCCTCCAGCGCGTTCGCGTCCTCGGGCTCGGTGACCATGCTCACGCCGGCGATTCTGGCATGCTCGAGCTGGCGGCCGTTACTCGATGGGGCGTCCGCCGACGCTTCGGATCCGCCGCTCGATGATGCGGACCATGGCGCTGATTGCCGCGTCGTCGAGGTTGCGGCGCAAGGCGAACTGGGACAGATCCGGAAGACGCAACGGGGTCCTGCCGTCGCGCAGCACCCGCAAGTACCAGGTGCGCCCGAGCAAGGAAAGCGGGATCACGTCGGCCCCACGGAGTTCGATCCACGGGTAACACACCGTGCGGAAGGCCCCCCGGACGTACAAGCCGTCCTCCTCGGCACGCACCTCCAGACGCAGCGCTCGGTAGATGAAGAAGGCCGCGAACACCACGAACGCCGACGCGAGCAACCGACCGCCCGTGTCGCCGCTGGCGACGAACCCGAGGAGGCCGAAGCCAGCCATGATCGACATCAGCACCACCGTCACGTAGATCCCACTGGTGCGGCGGATCACGAGCTCGGAATCCTGGTGCATGACCTGCGGTCTAGCAGCAGGCTGCGACCGCCGCCCACCAGTGCCATCGAGCGCTGCGGCTTCCGCTCGCGGACGCTGAAGCGCAAGGATGGGGGCCATGCGCTTCAGTGTCTGGCTCCGAGCATTCGATCCCTGGCCCGTCCTCGCGGACGAGATCGCCCACATCGACCGGGGGAGGTGGCATGGCGTGTGGGTCGCGGACCACTTCATGCCCGCCGACGGACTGCGCGCCGACGCCCCACGCGAGACCTGGGCAATTCTCGCTGGGATTGCCGCCCTCACCGAACGGGTGACGCTCGGTCCGTTGGTGTGCGGAAACACCTACCGGCACCCTGCGGTCCTCGCCAACCAGGCCGCGACGGTCGACGCCATGAGCGCAGGTCGGGTCGTGCTCGGTCTCGGCGCCGGATGGCAGCAGAACGAGCACGACGCGTATGGGATCCTCCTGCCCGGCGTGAAGGAGCGTCTCGATCGCCTCGAAGAGGCGTGCCAGGTGGTGCGATGCGTGACCGGCGGTGAGCCCGGGACGTTCCGAGGGAGGCACTATCAGGTCGTCGAGGCGTTCACCGGCACGCTGCCGGCGCAGCGCCCCTTGCCGCTGCTGATCGGCGGATCAGGGGAGAAACGTTCGCTTCGCATCGCGGCCAAGTGGGCCGACCAGTGGAACTCCTGGGGAGATCCCGCGACGATCGCCCACAAGTGCGCCGTACTGGATCGGCACTGCAGCGAGCTCGATCGAGACCCGGCCACCATCGCGCGCACCGCTCAGCTCCTGTTCGAATTCGACGACCTCCCGGCGGTGCCGCAACGCATGCCGACGATGCGGGGCTCGACGGGGCAACTCCAAGACGCCATGGCGGCGTACCTCGATGCCGGGGTCGACGAGGTCATCGTGCCCGACTGGACATGGGGCACGGGAGCACAGCGCCTCGAGCTGTTGGACCGCTTCTCCGAAGAGATCGCTGCTCCGCTCATGGGCGGCTGAGCTCGCCCGATCGACGGCGGCAGCCGGCCCTCGTTGGGGTCAGCCGGCGCGGCCGAGCAGCCGGCTCAACAGGCCGGGGGGCCGGCGCACTCCGGAACGGGTTCGAGGGTTGCAGGAGCAACGTTGCGCTGCCGGCACGCCCTTGAGCACCTGTTCGACGTGCGCACCGCACCCCGTCCAGGTGGCCTTGCCGCAATCGTCACAAGTGGCGCGTCTACACATGCAGCCCAACGTAGCGGGCGGGGCTCCGGCCGCCTCAGCGCGAGCTGTAGGCGTTGATCATGCGCAGCAGGTCCTCCGCGGACGTGGACCCGGGCGGTGCTTTGGCAGTCGCGAGGTCGTGGGCGGCACGCTGGAGCACCTCGTTGGCAGGTGTCGGGACCGCGTGGAGCCGCCCCAGCTCGACGATCTCGCCGTTTAGGTAGTCGGCTTCGATGTTGCCGGTGCCGCGCTGGAGGCTCTGCCATGATGAGCTGCCGCCGCGGTCCTGACCGGCGACGGGGCCGAGCTCGATCACCCCGTCTCGGCGCGCCCGCATCTCGTCGGCGGTGGCGCAGTCGATGCCCGCTGCAGCGAAACACGCCAGCGCCTCCTGCCGCATGAGCCTCCCAATGGTGGTCGCGGCCTCACTCTGGCGCCCCGCCACGGCGTCCAAGGCGTTTCCGAGGTTGGAGAGCAGTTTGGCGTACTTCCAGCGCATGATCGAGGCATCGGCCCGGCAGCTGAATCCGGAACTGTCGACCATCGCCGCGAGCTCCGTGATGCGCCCGTCGACGCCGTGTGGGAAGCGGCCGGTGTCGAGGATCCCGGTGGTGGTGCGAGCCTCGGTGGCGATCACGCCGGGTTCGAGATGTGAAGCCGGGAGGATCACGAGCATCGCGTAGACATCGGGGAACAGCCGGAGAGCCATGGCTTCGTTGGCGACACCGTTCTGGGCGCACACCACGGGCACGCCTGCGCCTGCTGCAGCGCGGAGGTCGAGCAACGCTCCTTGTGTGTGTTGCGACTTCATGGTCAGCAGAACGATGTCGTCGGCGGCGAAGTCGAGCTCGGACGGATGTCCGACCGCGTGCATCGGCACGGTGAGGTCCTCCGTGGGGGAGCGAAAGGTCAACCCCCGAGCGCGGATGGCGTCGAGGTGCGCGCCGCGTGCGATGAGAACGACGTCGTGGCCGTGCTGCTGCAGTCGCACTCCGATGACGCCGCCGACGGCCCCGGCCCCGTAGATCACGACCCGCATGGCTCAACCCTCGCCTGGAGCGGGCACACCGCGGCGTCGCCGCTCAGCGCTTTGCTGGTGAGCATGGTTGCATTCTCCCTCTTCGCGGCACCATTGCGAACCTAGCGCTCCGGGCGCCGCGCCGGTTGCGTCGCAGACGGCTCTCGTGGTCCGGCGCGCCGCCGGGCGATGCTACGCTCCCGCGCGCCTACGAGGGGGAACAGGGGGTTGCGGTGCCTGACGCGACGACAGAGGGGCTCGACACGTTCGAGGAGCTGCCAGCGCGCCGGATCATGGCGATCGTCGGGGCCCTCATGTGCGGCAACCTCCTGGCAGTGATCGATTCGACGATCGTGGCGGTGGCGCTGCCGACCATTTCGACAGAACTCGGCAATGCCGCCGACCAGGCGTGGATCCTGGTCTCGTACATGTTGGCGTCAACGGCCATGGTCCCCATCTACGGCAAGCTCAGCGACCTCTACGGCCGCAAGCAGGTGTACCAGTACGCCATCTCCGTGTTCCTCGTCGGCTCGCTCGCCTGCGGGATCGCCCAGACAATCCCGCAGCTCCTGGCCGCTCGCGTCGTTCAGGGGATCGGCGCCGGCGGGATCATGGTCACGGCGCTGGCGATCGTCGGCGAGGTCGTCTCGCCGCGCCAGCGCGGCCGCTACCAGGCGTACTTCACGATGATGGCGTCTGCGGGCATCGTCGCTGGGCCTGCAGTCGGTGGCGTGATCCTCGACGCCCTGTCATGGCGGTGGGTGTTCTGGCTGAACCTCCCGATCGGTTTCGTGGCCCTGGTGGTCATCGCGGCGGTGCTCGAGAGCGGTCACGTGCGCATCGAGCACCGCATCGACTACTTCGGATCAATCCTGGTCATCGGGGCCGTCGTCGCGTTCCTGATGGCGATGGTGTGGGGCGGTCAACGCTACGCCTGGGGGTCGGGGACCATCGTCGGCCTCCTCATCGCGAGCGCCGTGCTTCTCGCGGCTTTCGTGCTCCAGGAGCGACGCGTCGCCGAACCGGTCGTGCCGCTGCACCTGATGCGCAATCGCGCCGTGGTGGTCTCGGCAGGGTTCTCGTTCTTCGTGTCGCTCACGGTCCTCGGCGGGACGTTGATCCCCGTGCAGCAGTTCCTCCAAGTCGTCGAAGGGGTCAAGGCGTCCGATGTCTGGCAGTACCTGGCGTCGTTCGCGATCATGAACATGATCGTCGCGATCGCGACCGGCCGGCTGATCGCCCGAACCGGCACGTACCGCATCTTCCCCATCCTGAGCGCGATCGGCTTGACGGCATGCATGGTGATGATGCTCGCCGTCACCGTCGACACCGGCGGCGGCTTCATCGCGGTGTATCTCGGCCTGTTGGGTTTCACGATGGGCCTCGGATCGGTGGTCCCGGTCATGGCCGCTCAGAACGAGGTCTCCCGGGAGGATCTCGGTGCCACCACCGGCGTGATCAACTTCTTCCAGCAGCTGGGCGGTTCGGTCGGGGCCGCGGCGTTCGGCACGATCTTCGCGACGCGAGTCACCGATCGGCTCGGGGCACTCGTCTCGGCTGGAGATGTCTCGGCAGGAGACGCCTACGGTGGTCCAGACGTGATCCGCGGCCTCGCCGAACCTGCTCGCACCTTGGTCCGAACGTCCTATGCCGACGCGATCCAGGGCGTCTATCCCTGGGCGATCGCCAGCGGGTTGATCGCCGTCGGGGTGTCGTTGCTGCTCAGGGAGGCCCCGCTGAAGACGTGGTCGTTCGCAGCGCGCGATGCGGCAGTCGCACCGCCGGTGCACTGAGGGGCGGTCGGCGCGTCAGGACGCCAGCGGGCCCCGAATGAGTCGTCCGGGGCGAGCATCGGTCGGCGCGCCGTCGTCGACGAGGACCTCGCCGCCCACCACAGTGGCCAGGAAGCCCGTCGCGGTCTGCCGCAGTCGGGCTGCGCCGGCGGGCAGATCATGGACGAGCTCGGGCATGTTGGGAGCGACCGTCGCAGGGTCGAACACGTTGAGGTCGGCAGTGCAACCCTCGTGTACCCGGCCCCGATCGTCGAAACCCCAGGCGCGCGCGGGCAACCACGTGAGGCGCCGGACTGCGTCCTCGAGCGTGAACGCACCGACGTTTCGCACCCAGTGGCCGAGCAGGTGGGTCGGCAGGGAACTGTCCATGATCTGGGTCACGTGCGCGCCGCTGTCGCTGAACGTGGGGATCGCCTGAGGGTGGCACAGCAGTTCGAGCACCTTGTCCTGGTTGCGGTTGAACACGGCCTGCATGAAGAACCCCTCGAGCTCTGCCTCGAGCGCGAGGTCGACGAAGGCCCGCATCGGCGACACCCCCCGGTCGGCCGCGATCGCGCTGATCGGCCGGAACGGGGGCAAGGGCCGGTCGAGGAGGAACACCTGGTCCCATTCCGGCGCTCGGGTCTCGGCGCCGATGGCGCGCCCGTAGTCGCCCCGCTCGGCAGCAGCCACGAGTCGGTCGCGCCTGTCGGGGTCGCGGAGGACGGCTGCCTGTTCGGGGAGCGGACGGCGTCGCAGATCGGCCCACTCGGGGAGGCGATCGAAGGGCAGCCGGGTCGCAAATGACCAGAGGACGCCGAATTGCCGGCTGTGGACCTGAGCCCAGCTCGTGCCGCCCGAGCCGTTGATCCGGTCGCACATCTCCACGATGGGGCGCCACTCGTGGTCCTCGTCTCCGAAAGCGAGGGCGCCGTAGGTGATCGGGATGCCCGTGGTACGTGCCAGGTCGGCCATCCGGGCGATGTATGCCTCGCGCTTGGCGGGATCGGGTCCGCGGAGATCGCCGTGGTTCGCCAGCTCGAAGATACCTGCGCCCATCGCTCCCATGGCACCGACGAGGGTGGCGATCTCCGACCAGGACGCGACACGGCTGGCAACCGGACGATCGTCGGAGGTCTCGTGGTTGGGGGAGATGGACGTCGTCAGACCAAGCGCTCCTGCCCGCAACGCGTCCTGCACCTGCGCGACCATCAGCGCAAGATCGTCGGGTCCGGCTTCGTCGGTGAATGCACGCTCACCCATCGCCCACGTGCGGAGCGCTGAGTGGCCCAAGTAGCCCGCGTAGTTGATCCCTTTGGGTGTCCGGTCGACGAAGTCGAGGTACTCCCGAAACGTCTCCCATTGCCAGTCGATGCCGGCGGCCATGGCCTCGGGGGCGATGTCCTCGGCGCGCTCGAGGTTGCGGACCACCAGCTCCCGGGCGTCGGAGCGCACCGGGGCCAGGGTGAACCCGCAATTCCCCATCACGGCGGTCGTGACACCATGCCACACGGAGCTCTCGCCGAGGCCGTCCCACGCGATCTGCGCGTCCATGTGCGTGTGGACGTCGACGAAGCCAGGGGTCACGACGTGGCCTTCGGCATCGATCTTGCGGCGGGACGGCTCGCCCCCCAGGGCACCGACCGCCACGATGCGCCCACCGGCGATGCCCACGTCGGCGCGGAAGCCCGCGGCGCCGGTGCCGTCGACCACCGTGCCGTTCTCGATCAGAAGCTCGTACATGGGCCCGATTGTCGCACGGGAGTGGTCCTGTGGACAGGGCCCCACCGAGATGGGAGATTGCGGTGTGGCCCTCGACCGTCGCCGGATCGCCGGCAATGTCGCCTCGCTGGTGCGCATCCCGAGCGTCAACCCGCTCCATGCCGGCCCGAGAGCGCGAGAACCGGGGGAGCGGGCGCTGGCAGAACACCTGGCGGCGCGCTTCGCCGAGCTCGGTGCGGAGGAAGTGACCCTCGACCCGGTCATCGACGACCGCCCCAACGTGTACGCCCGCTTCGCCGGCCGCAGCGACGCCCTGGTGGTGATCGACGTGCACACCGACACGGTGACGGTCGAGCACATGACCGACGACCCCTTCGACGGGCGCATCGAAGACGGGAGAGTCTGGGGGAGGGGAGCCCTCGACACCAAGGCCACCCTTGGGGTGGTGCTGACGCTGCTCGAGGAGTGGCAGGCGCGTGGAGTGCGACCACGTCCCAACCTGCTCGTGATCGGCACGGTCGGCGAGGAGGGCGGAGGGCTGCTCGGCGCCATGCGCTTCAGGCAGTGGGCCACCGAGCGCCGGGTTCGCGTCGACCAGATCGTGAGCGCCGAACCGACACAGCTCGCACCGATCCATGGGCACAAGGGAGGGATGGGGATGCGCGTTTCGACGCTCGGCGTTGCCGCGCACAGCGCGCAACCCCACCTCGGGAAGAACGCCATCTTCGCCATGGCCAAGATCCTCGAGGCGCTGGAAGCCGAGCACCGGCGCCTCGAGGCCGGGGTGGCGACGACGCCCGTCGGGGTGGGCAGCTTGTCGGTGGGCCTCATCGAGGGAGGGACCGGAGCCAATGTCGTGCCGGCGCGCTGCACGATCAACGTGGGTCGCCGGCTGGTGCCCGGGGAAGATCCCGACGTCGAATACGACCGCCTCGTGGAGCTGATCGAGCGGGCCTGCCCGCTGCCGGTCGACATCGAGTCGCTGGCCCCACCTCAGCTCGGGTCCATGGGTTCGCCGGCCTTCTACGTCCCTGCCGACACACCCCTGATCTCGACGCTGGCACGGGCTGCGGGCACAGAGCCCGCGGTCGCGCCGTTCGGGACGAACGCCCTCCGCTACGGGGGCTTCGTTCCCGAGATCGCGGTCTTCGGTCCGGGCTGCATCGACGACGCGCACCAGGCGACCGAATGGGTCGAGATCGACGACCTGATGCGCACTGCCGACGCGCTCAGTGCCTGGCTCGACCCCGCCTGAGCGCGACCTCGGGCAGGTTGGTGGGGCGGCGGATCCCGAACCGCGCAGCAGGGCCGTGAGAAGGCCAAAGCCCCTGCCCGGTCGCCTTGTAGCTGAGTACGTTCAAGGCGTGCCATGCCGAATCGTCGCCCGTGCTTGCCGCGCCCGGCTCCTCGTGCCGAGCGGCGCACTGCTCATGGCCTGCGCGGCCGCACTGTGCAGCTGTGGGGCCGGCGCGCCGGTTGCGGAGCCGACCAGCTCTCCCGCGGACACGGCGACGGCGGCGCCCACCGGCGAGCCCGTCGCGACGCCGACCCCGCTGCCCACGCCGACCCCGCTGGCGACGCCGACCCCCTCACCACCCCCGAGCGAAACGCCCGGCCCGACCGCGACGCGCGCCCCCACCCCGACCCAGGTGCCCACGACCGCACCCACCCCCTCGGCTACCGCTGTCCCGACCCCAACGCCGAGGCCGACCCAGCCGCCGACCCAACCGGCCATCGTCGTGACCCGCGGCACGACGCAGCTGCGCCGCGTGGCGCTGACGTTCGACGCCGGCTCCGACCGCGGGTCCGCTGCGGAGATCCTCGATTACCTCGCGGCAAAAGCCATTCCCGCGAGCTTCGGCATGACCGGACTCTGGGCCCTCGACAACCCCGATCTCGTGGCCCGGATGGTCGACGAGGGGCACGTGCTGATCAACCACACGTACGACCATCCCCACATGGAAACACTCGACACCGCCGAGCGACTCGATCAGCTCGCTCGGGCGGAATCGGCAGTGCAGACGATCACCGGCTCGACGATGGTGCCCTGGTTCCGGCCGCCCTACGGCGCCTACAACACGCAGGTGCTGGTCGACGTCGCCACCGCCGGATACCACTATGCCGTCATGTGGACCGTCGATTCGCTGGGGTGGCAGGGCCTCGACCCGGCGCTCGTCACGCAACGATGCCTCGAGGGAGCGGTAAACGGGGCGATCTACCTCATGCACGTCGGCGCGCTGAGCACCGACTGGGAAGCGCTCCCGGGCATCGTCGAGGGGCTGCGGGCTGGCGGCTACCAGTTCGTCACGGTCCCGGAGGTGATCAGATGAAGGAACAGACGCGGCGTCACCGGCGGGGCCCAGGCTTCTGGGCCCTGGTAGCGGTCTTGATGACCGTGGCTGCGCTGCTCGTCTCGTGCGGGGGCGACGTGGGGCCGCTGGCCGATACGACACCGTCGGGAGCGACGACGCCGACCCGCGACGCGCCGCCCGCGACGGCGACTCCCGGCCTCGCCCCGACGCGCGTCGCGCCCACCGCGGCCCCCGAGCCCGAAACGGTCGGTGCCACGATCTACCTCTTCTTCGCCGGCTACCCCACCCAGGTCGGGCCGTACCTCGTGCCGGTATTCCGCCCCGGCCCGGCCGACCTGTTGGCCACTCTCCGGCTCCTCGCCGCAGGCCCCAGCCCGAGCGAGATCGAGCAGAACCTCTCGAGTCCCCTGCCGCAGGACACGGTCGTGCTCGGCGTCACGGTCGCCGATGCGATCGCGACGATCGACGTGAGCCGTGCCTTCGAGAGCGGTGGCGGTTCACTCTCCATGCGTGGGCGCGTCGCCCAGCTCGTGTTCACGGCCACCCGCTTCGCCGACATCGATGCCGTGAACCTGACCGTGGAGGGCGTGCCGCTCACGGTGCTGGGCGGCGAGGGCGTGCTCCTCGAGAGCCCGCAGACGCGCGACGACTATCGTGACCTGCTCCCTCCGATCGCCGTCGAGGAGCCGGCGTGGGGCCAGCCGCTGCCGGCCACGATATCGATCGCCGGGAGTGCGACGACTCCGCCCGTAGACGTCCACTGGGTGCTCGTCGACGGGGCAGGCCACATCGTTGCGGAGGGCGTCGAGACGGTTTCGGCGGGTCAGGAACGCCCGACGTGGAAAGTCGAGGTGACCGACCTCCCATCGGGCCTCGACGCGTTGATCGTCTACGCGCTCGACGGGGAGCGACGCCAGACCGCCGTGCTCGAGTACCCCCTCTTGCCGAGCCCCTGAATCCAAGCGGCGCCTACGCCGCTTCCAGGTCACGGCGGACGAACCCGAGCTCGCCGATGGCGAGGAGACCCGCAGCGATGAACAGCAGAACTGCGGTGGACACCGGGTCGAAGTCCTCGGCGGGCATCGCCGCCAGGTGGTCGAAGGGGGACACGGCTCGGAGCCAGGACGACAGGCCGAGCACTTCGCCGAAGACACCGACGCCGACAACCACGACGAACGCGGCCCAGGCGAGCATGGACCACCGGGGCAGCCAGCCGAAGATCGCCGTGGTGACACCCACGAGCACCAGGATCGCGGGTGTGGTCGCGACGCTCGCGGCGCTGAGTCGCCCGATCGCTGCGGGGTCGCCGGAGACCACGGCGTGCGCAACGCCGAGTCCGAAGCCCGACGCTGCGGTCACCACCAGTGTCCCGGCCACCGAGAGCGCCACATGGGAGCGGACCCACGCGCCACGAGCCATGGGCGTCGTCAGCAGAAGCTCCGCGTAGCCACTCGCCTCCTCGCTGCGGGCGCGGAGGGCAGAGGCGATCGCGAATCCGCCCGCAACCATCCCGAGCATCGAGACGGCCGTGGCCAGATAGGCGTCGGTGACCGAGGCACCCTGGAGCTGCGCGAAGTAGTCGGCCAGCTGCGGGTTGTCGCGCAGCATCGACTCGACTGCGTCGCCCATCGAGCCGTAGACGAGGCCGCACGACAGCAACCCGACGGCCCAGCCGCACACCGATGCACGTTGCAGGCGTAAGGCGAGCCCGGTCGGCCGCAGCATCCAAGGCGCGCCCGAGGCCGGTCCGGGACGGTCGCTGATGATCCCGCCTCCGAGGTCTCGGTGCGCAGCGAGCCAGAACGCGGTGGCGAGAAGGAGCAGGCCGAACAGCAGGAGCGCCGGAAACACCCACCAGCGTTCGCCTGCGAAGGCGCGTACGCCGATGCCCCAACCGAACGGGGTCAGCCACGACAGCCAGCCGATGCGCACATCGCCGACCCCGCGCACGACGAACGCCAGCCCGAGCATGCCCGTCGCCAGCCCGAGGGCTGAGCGAGCGGTCGGGGCAATCTGGGCCGCAACCGCTCCCGCGGCAGCGAAACAGATCGCTGTGAGGCCGAATGACGCGCACAACGCCACGGTCCCGACTGGTTCGAACCCCACCGCCACCGTCACCACCGCGGACCCGAACGCGACCAGGAGGTTCGCAGCGACCGCGACGAGCAACACGGCGACGATTGGAGCGTGCCGACCGACGGTGAGCGATCGGATCAGATCAGCGCGCTCGCTGTCCTCCTCGGCCCTCGTGTGGCGCACGACCAGGAAGATGCCCATCAGCGCCGCTGCGAGGCCCATCCACAACGCGGTCTCGTTGACGAGAATCGCGCCCACACTGGGGTCCTGGAAGCCGTAGCCGGGGCCCGCGAACAACACCAAGGCAGGGTTGTCCCCGACGGTGCCGACATACGAGTCGATCGCCTCGGGAGTGCGGTACAGCGCCCACACCGATCGAGCGGAGAACCCCATGAGGGCGGTGAGCGACGCGATCCAGACGAGCAGCCGGAACCGATCGCGTCGGACGACGAGCCCGACGATCGCTCGGGTCCCTGCGAGCGTCGTGGCACCAAATGGCGGGTGCTCGGTCATCGAGCTGCGCCGACGCCACCGTGTGCATCGTCGTAGTGTCGCAGGAAGATCTCCTCGAGCGTGGGTGGGTGGCTCTCGACCGACGCCACCCCGATGCGGGCGAGGGTGCGCATCACCTCCTCGAGCGCCGTCGGTTCGCTCTCGAAGATCCACGCCCTCCCGCGGCGCTGTAGGTTGTGGACCCCCGAGATGCCCTCCAGGGGGGCGCCATCTCCGACCAGGCTCACGACGAAGCTGGTACGCGACAACACCCTGAGATCGGCAAGGGTCCCCGTCTCCACCGCGCGTCCGTTGCGGATGATTGTCACCCGGTCGCAGATCTTCTCTACCTCTGCCAGGATGTGGCTCGACAGCAGCACGGTTGCACCCCGTGCTCGGACCTCGAGCAGGCAATCCTGGAAGACGGCCTCCATCAGCGGATCCAAGCCGGCCGTCGGCTCGTCGAGCAGCAACACCTCCGCCTGCGCGGCGAGCGCCGCGATCAGGGCGACCTTCTGGCGGTTCCCCTTCGAGTACGAACGCGCCTTCTTCGACGGGTCGAGATCGAAGCGGTCGAGGAGCTCGGAGCGTCGGGGCTGGTCAAGCCCGCCGCGGAGCTGCCCGAGCAGATCGATGATCTCACCGCCGGTGAGGTTCGGCCACAGGTTGGTCTCGCCCGGCACGTAGGCGATATGGCGGTGCAGGTCGACCGCGTCGTGCCAGGGGTCGCCACCGAGCAGGACGGCGCTGCCCGACGAGGCGCGCAGGACGCCGAGCAGGATCCGCATGGTGACGGTCTTGCCCGAGCCGTTCGGACCGAGGAAGCCATGGATCTCCCCGGTCGCGACCTCCAGGTCGAGTCCGTCGAGCGCGCGCGTCTTGCCGAAGGACTTCACGAGCGCCCGACAGGTGATCGCCCCATCCACGGCGTTCAGCTCTCGAGCGGTTCGAAGCAGGCTTCGAGCAGGGAGGCAAGCGCCTCGCGGTCGACCTGGACGTCGAGCGTGCCTTCTACCCGGTGGATCTCGAGGACCGGGCAGAACACCGACAGCGAACGCGTGAAGAAGTGCGGCGATCCGACGACCCCACGCTCGCGCCCACGGGTGTACTCGGCCTGCACGGCCTCGAGGTCCTCGGGCGAGTACCCGTCGATCCTGTGCGCGTCGGCGATGCCCGCGAGCACGTCGGCATCGGAGATGTCCAGGCCCCGCTCGAAAAGTGCGGTGCGCAGCGCCATGGCCACCTGCTCGCCGGTCTGGTCGTCGTGTCGGTAGGCGGCGTGGGTGAGCGCGAGCGCCGGCAGGGAGCTCGAGGGGAACGCGTCCGGATCGAACCCGGTGAAGAGATCCGGAGCGACCTGGGGCGCGACCTCGGCGACCTCCTCGGCGATGAAGCGACCGTCCACGGGCTCGTGGTTGACGACCTCGAGAGGCCAGGGGAGCACCCGAAGGCGCACGTCGTCTCTGCCGATGGCCGCCCGGTGGGCGAGCACCCGGGTCAGGCCGATGTACGCGAACGGGCAGACGACGTCTGCATAGACGTCGATGGTGGCAGACATAGGCGTGAATCTAGTCCGCAGCGCCCCTCCGACGGTGCCGAGGGACGAAGGGTCCTGGCTCGGGTACCGTCGCACCCGGGGTTCGCGCGATGATGACCGCAACCGCGTCGACCCGATTGGAGCTGCTGGCTCGTGGCCGAACCCTTGTCCTTCGCCGCGCGCTTCGCCGAACTCGCCCGGACCCGACCCGATGCGCCCGCGCTCACCGTCGGCGAGGTGACGGTGAGCTGCGCAGAGCTCGATCGCCTCGGCAACGCCATGGCGCGCCATCTCGGGTCGCTGGGCGTGCAGACCGAGGATTTCGTCACCATCGGCGAGCCCAATTCCCTGGCCTTCATCGTCGCCGCAGTGGCCGCCTGGAAGCTCGGGGCAATTCCCCAACCCGTGTCCCACCGACTTCCGGCGGTCGAGCTCGATGCCATCGTCGAGCTGGCCGCCTCCGCCGTGGTCGTCGGCCTGCCGACGCCGGATCGACCGTGGATCCCGCGCGGCTTCGTGCCGCCAAGCGATCTCGACGTCGGACCGCTGCCCGATGCCATCGCGTCGGCGTGGAAGGCCCCGACCTCGGGCGGCTCGACCGGGCGACCGAAGCTCATCTTGGCAGGTGAGCCCTCCGTCTACGACGACTCATTGCGGGCCGTTGCCACCATGATCGGGGCCACCGAGGGTGGGGCGATGGTGATGCCCGGCCCGCTCTACCACAACGGCCCGTTCCTCTGGAGCTCGCTCGACCTGCTCGCCGGTTGCCATCTGATCCTGCTGGAGCGATTCGACGCCGAGGCCACCCTGGCAGCAGTCGCGTTGCACCGCGCCACGTCGATCTACCTGGTGCCGACCATGATGCAGCGCATCTGGAAGCTTCCCCAGTACGTGCGCGACCAATACGACCTTTCGACACTGAAGACCGCTTTCCACCTCGGTGAGCCCTGCCCGCGATGGCTGAAGGAGGCCTGGCTGGACTGGCTCGGGCCCGACGTGCTCTGGGAGCTCTACGCAGGTACCGAGAGCCAGGCCCGAACGGTCATCAGCGGCCACGACTGGCTGACACACCCCGGCTCGGTCGGGCGCGCTGTGAAGGGGTCGATCTCGATCCGTGACGAGGCTGGAGACGCCGTTGGGCCGGGCGTGATCGGCGACGTGTGGATGCGGCCACCTGATCCCATGCGCCCGACCTACCGGTACATCGGCGCAGAGGCCGTGCGAATGGGGGAGTGGGAGTGCCTCGGCGATGTGGGGTGGATGGACGAGGACGGGTACCTGTATCTGGCGGATCGTCGAACGGACATGATCGTGATCGGTGGGGCGAACATCTATCCCGCCGAGGTGGAGGCGGCCATCAACGCCCATCCGGCGGTCGGGTCCTCTGCAGTCATCGGCCTCCCCGACGATCAGCGCGGCACTCGGGTGCACGCCATCGTGCAGGCCGACCCGGGGAGCGTCGACGAGCTCGTCGCGTTCCTGTCGCAGCGCCTGGTTGCGTACAAGATCCCGCGTAGCTTCGAGTTCGTGGACGTGGCCCTTCGCGACGATGCCGGCAAGGTCAGGCGGAGCGCGCTGCGCTCCGAGCGGCTCACGTCGCCGCCTTCCCTCTAGATCCGTCTTTCGCTGCCGACGGAGTGCTGTGGCCCGATTCGGCCGCGCGCCCTTCATGGCTGAAGGGCTGGAACATCACCCGGGAGTGCTCCACATGAACTCGAAGGCCTTCGCGAGCGCGGCGCTGGCGGCGCTCGTGCTGTTCGCCGGCTGCAGCGGCGACGACGACCAGGCGACGCCGACGCCCACCGACGAAATGGCACCGCCAACACCAACCGCCGGACCGGGTTCGCAGGCGCCCGTGAATGCCGCCGTCCAGCGGGCGCTCGAGGTCGAGGGAACGTACAGCGGTCAATGGAACAACGCGACTTTCGGCTCGTCGGGCCCGATCGACCTGACCATCGAGGTGAGCGCGGAGGCGCAGTTCGCAGTCGTCGCGCTCGATCTCGGAGGCACGGTGTTCGGCGGCGACGACCCGGCTCCGGTCACGTTCCAGATCGATCTGGCGACCGAGGACTGGCTCGGCGGGGGCGACGAGCTGTTCGGTCAGAGCGACCTGACCGTCGACGATGCCGGGAACTTCGTCCTCACTGCACCTTCGGTGCCCGGCGTCGGCAACGTCGCCATGACGATGAACGGCACGAGAGTCGCGACCGGCTACGAGGGCACCTACGAAATCACGGGTGTCGCGTCCGGTACCTTCACCCTCACGGCAACCTGACTCCGGTGCGCCCCGGTGCGCGATGATCGGGCCATGAGCGCCGCACCGGACTGGTATCGACAGGTCATGAGCGAGCATTACGACGACCGGTTCGTCGAGGTGCAGGGGTGTGCGATCCATTACCTTGCCTGGGGCGCGGCGGGACGGCCGGGTGTGGTCTTCGTCCATGGCGGCGGCGCTCACGCCCATTGGTGGACCCACATCGCACCGCACTTCACCCCCGACTACCGGGCCGTTGCGATCGACCTGTCCGGACACGGCGACAGCGGGCACCGGCCCGGAGGTTACGACCTCGAGCAGTGGGCCGAGGAGGTCATGGCGGTCGCCGACGACGCCGGTATCGACGGTCCGCCCGTCCTTGTGGGGCACAGCATGGGAGGCATGGTCTCGATCGCGACGGGAGCACGCTTCAGCGATCGCCTGGCCGGGATCGCGATCCTCGACTCACCCGTGCGACGCCCGGCCGACGAGGTCACCGAAGCCGGTCGGGCCCAGATGAGCCGAGCCAAGGTCCACCCGGACTGGGAGACGGCCATCAGCCGCTTCCGCACGATCCCAGAGCAGCCGCACTACGAGCCATATCTCATGGAGCACATCGCGCGTCAGTCGCTCAAGGAGGTCGCGGGCGGGGTCACGTGGAAGTTCGACCCCAACCGTCGCCCGGGAAGCCTCCGCCACCAGGTGCCCGACATGTTGACCTCGATCACCTGTCGGGTTGCACTCTTCCGGGCGCAGTACGGCTCGGTGACCCAGGACATCGGCGAGCACATGTACGAGCTGCTCGGTCGTGTCGCTCCGGTGATCGAAGTGCCGCTCGCAGGGCACCACCTGATGTTGGATCAACCACTGCTCGTGGTCACCGCGCTGCGCACCCTGCTCGCGGACTGGGAGCATTCGGTGCCCTTCACCCGACGCTCGGCTGTGGCCAACCCGAACCCGATTCAGGCGTCGCTGATGCGACCGTCGGCCACAGAGGAGAGCGAAACGTGGCCGATACGACCGACGCGGTCGTAGAGGTCCGCAGTGCTGAAGGCGACGCCCCGGTGTGCCTCGGCTCCGGACCTTTCGAGGCCGACCCAGTCGTCCACGGGCGCTCGCGTGAGGTGCACCTGGAGGTCTGCGTTGATGTAGCCGATCCGGTCGCCGGCGGCGTTCGCGATGGCATTGGTCAGGTCGGCCGCCATCGTGGCCCGGACGATTGGGCTCGTTTCCTCCCCCTCGACGAGCGCGAAATATTCGCGCACCCAGCACGCAGTGCCGAAGCCCGACGATCCGACGCCGCCCGACCGGGCGTGAGAAACCGACCGGACTTCCCAGGGGGGTCGACGCGAAGTGGGCGCCGGGAGGTCCTCCGGCCGAGGCGCGTCCCAGGGTTCCCCACCAAGAGCCTCCTCATCGTCGGTGCGTCGCAGGGCCACCACCGAGCCGCGGCACTGGACACCGCCGTCGCGATCGGTGATCGTCACGTCGACGACCCGAACGCGGCGTCCCTGGCGAACGGGCACGACGGCGACGTTGAGCGCGACCAGCGGGACGGCCCGGAACATGTCGACGGAGATGCGTGCGATCTGCAGGGAGGGGTCGGCGCCGCTCGCCACGAGCTCGTGCTCGGCGGCGTACGCGGTGAGCCCGGCGAGGGTCCGTCCGTTGAGCATCGGACCCCACAGGCTCGAGGCGTGGGAGCGGGGGACGAACGACTGTTCCTCCTTGGCGAAGAACGCCCCCGCAGCGTCGCTCCACCGGTCGCGTTCGTCGCTGATTGTCGGCTCCTCTGGGTCGTCGCACCGACGCTAGCGCCGCCTCAAGGCCTCGAAGGAAGCGGACCGTACATTTCGCAATCATGAGTTGACTGATCGGGATTTACGGATATCCTGTCCCCATGCGCTCGCTCTTCACCTTCCCCGATCCGGTCAACGAGGTCTCGGCACGGCTGGTCGCGACCGGGGTCGCCCTCCTCGGCGTCGTGGTACTCGCCACCCAGACACCGTGGCTCATCGCCGTGATGGCCTACGGGTTCGTCGCTCGCGTGCTCACCGGTCCCACGCTCAGCCCCCTCGGCCAGTTCGTGACCAGGGTCCTCACCCCGGCCCTGCCCGTCGAGGCCCGCCTGGTCGCAGGGGCGCCCAAACGCTTCGCACAGGGCATCGGCGCCGCACTGTCCGCATCAGCGGCGGTCGCCCACTTCGCGTTCGGTGCAACCGCCGTCGCTTACGTCCTCGTCGCCATGATCGTCGCAGCCGCCACGCTCGAGGCCGCGCTGGCCTTCTGCCTGGGATGCCGGATCTTCGCCGTGCTCGTGCGCGTCGGCGTCGTTCACGAACGACACTGCGTCGAGTGTGCCGACATCTCCGCACGAATCGGACTCGGCGTCTCCTGACCGCCACGATGGTCGGGCAGTCCAGCGCCGGCCACGATCAGGAGCGACGGGGCCGAATGAGCGCCTCCTGGGCAAAGGACGCCACGAGGACGCCACCTTCGTCGTGGACGCTTCCCTCGGCGAGGAACCGGCCACCCACGAGCGTGACGACCTCGGCGTCGTAGCGCAACCACGCCTCGGGGTGCACCTGGCGGTGGAACCAGATCGTGTGGGTCAACGTCACGACCATCTGCGCTCGGTCGGTCGGCTCGGGGAAGATGGTCGACACCACCAGATAGTCGCTGATGAACGTCGTCACGCAGTCCGCCAGGAGCGGACGCGCGTCGACGGGCCCGTGGGGCCGCGCCCAGTAGGGGTGCACGTTCCTCACCGTGCCCTTCGGCCTGGGACCGTCGAGCGGGCGCACGTCGATGATGCCAGGTACCCCTCCGAGAACGGTCTCGTCGCTGGCCAGCTCGTGGGGACCTGGACCTTCCGGTGCCGGCAGGTGCTCATCGACGCCTTCGTCAGGCGCGTGGAACGAGATCGCGGCCTCGACCAACAGATGCCCACCCTGATGCGCTGAAACGGCCCGGTGCGCGAAGGACCGGCTGTCGTTGACGCGTCGCACCCGGAGCTCGACGGCATCACCCCAGTCCCCGCTGCGTATGAACGAGCAGTGCAGCGATTTCGGCAGGAGATGATCCGACACGGTCCGTCCCGCAGCGCGCAGCACGAGCGCCATGGTCTGGCCACCGAAAAGGAACCCGGTGCCCGGCGGCGCAGCGACGAAGACGTCCTCACCGCTCGGGGAGAGCTCCCACAGGTCGGCCATCGAGATGTCGTTCACGTTCCCTCCTTCGAGCGCTCACACGCCAGCACACCGTCGGCTCCCGCGCCCATCGGAGCATCCAGTGTCGGCTCGCTTGCGGGTCAAGGAGACACTGGCCCATTGCGGGGCAAGGAGACACTGGCCCATTGCGGGGCAAGGAGACACTGGCCCATTGCGGGGCAAGGAGACACTGGCCCATTGCGGGGCAAGGAGGCACGGCATGCCAAGTCGCGGGCGGCGCTGGGCCTGCCGGGGTCTGCGCTCACAAGTAGTGTCGGGCTCCCCGGTCGCGCTGAACCGACCACGCGTGCCAACCGACGAGTATCAAGGAGCCCCACATGACGACCGGTGCCGACGTCATCGCCCGCATGCTTGCCGGGTATGGCGTGACCCATGTCTTCCAGGTGCCCGCCATCTTGCGCAACACCATGCGCGAGATCGAGCTCCAGACCGACATCAAGCGCATCCGACCCCATGGCGAGAAGTCGTCGGCTTACATGGCCGACGGGTACGCGCGGGCGTCCGGCCGCCCTGGTGTGTGCATGGCACAGGTGATCGGCGCGCTGAACCTCGCTGCGGGCCTGCGCGACGCGTACCTGGCCCGCGCACCGGTCATCGCCCTCACCGGTGGTCGCTTCCCCGAGACGAAGTTCCGGGGCGCCTACCAGGAGGTCGACGACGTCCCCGCGTTCGAGCCCGTGACGAAGTGGAACGCAACCGTCGATGACGTCGATCGCATCCCCGACATGCTCCGGCAGGCATTTCGGGTCGCCACGACCGGCGCCCCCGGGCCGGTCCATCTGCAGTTCCAGGGCAACGAAGGTCAGATCGACGGGGCCGAGACGACCGCGGACGCCTACGTCGAGGAGCGCTTCGCCTCGGTACCGCCGTACCGACCACAACCGTCGGACGATCGCGAGGTCCACGCGGCGCTGGGGGCACTGCTCGACGCCGATCGCCCCGTGATCGTGGCCGGAGGCGGGGTGCGGGCCTCGGGAGCCGGCGCCTCGCTA
>JAHECR010000116.1 GCA_024641655.1 Acidimicrobiaceae bacterium | reverse complement strand
GGCAAGTAGCCGCCATCGTAGGTCGGTCCAGGGGTCGCCAGAGGACAACGCCGAGATCCACAACCCACCCATCACCTATGTGCTGGTATGCCACGGTTCGTATCGCGTCCCCGACCCGGCGATAGGTGGCACGGTGGCCGACGTCGTTATCGGGGCGCTCGACTCAGCCCAGTGTCGGATGGCCGTCCCTGCCGCAGACAACGGCTCTGTCTCGGCTCAACCCAACGGGAAGGGGAACCGCGGGTATTGCCATGCGCGCTCCAAACGGAAGTGTTCAAAGGCTGCGATGAAGGCGGTAATGGCACCGACCAGGCAGAATCCCGCACCAATCACGAACCCGACGTCTGCGATGTCCCCGCCCGTGATGCTCCCGTGCGACAACACACCGCGTAGCGGTCCGCGGGCCAGCAGAAAGCTGATCAGGGCGACCACGACGGCGAGTAGGCACACGCCGCATGCCGCGAGGTGCCGGCACCGGAAGATCCGGGCTTGGCGTGAGGACACCGAAAGGATGAACCTCGACACCGCTCGGCCGACCTGGACCACCCCGAACAGGACGACGGCCAAGGTCCAGAGGCGAACGCTGGGTTTGGCGGGGTCGCTGGCCCAAGACGCTGTCTCGTGACCGAGCCAGACGGCGCCGACACCCACGGCGAGTTGCGTCAGCTGATGCCATCGCTCCGACCGGGGCTCGATCGACGTGATGTCGAACGCCCCCTGTTGGGCTTCGACGTTGGTCTCGAACTCTGGGTCCTCTCGCATTGGACACCCCTGTCCTTGAACCCCCATCCGCATCCGAGCACCCAGATGTTGCGTGCTCAACGGATACTTTCCATTGTGTCGGGGGCTTTCCACTTAGCAAGAGGCGAAAGTCCCGTTGGCTTCGGGCCGGTGTCAGCGAGAACGACTCGACGTTTCAGCTCGCCTGCCGCCGTGGTGCTGTTCCTCATCGGCTCAGTAATACAGTTCCCTGCCCACGACGGCGACCGAGCGGCCGCGTGACCCCGTAACGCCATTAACCACTGTCCACAAAGTGCCGATCAGGGACGGTTCGTTACGCGCCCCAGATCCGGCGATATGGGATGGCGCCCACCCCGAACGACGTTGAGGTCCCTCACGCGGCAATCAGCTGAATTGTGCACGGAGAGCTGTCGGCCTGCGGCGTTGGCCGGGAGGTGGACGGTCGAAGCCATGCACCCGGTCGCATAGGGTTCGGGAATGCGTGTCGAGCCCGGTGAGCCGTGTCCTCTTCCCGAGGACCCGGTGTTGGCCGAGTACGCCAAAGCGCTGGCGGACGGCGGCCACTGGGGCGAGGTCTTTGACGCCGACTGGCAAACGGTCTATATGACCGATGACATGCGGCAGTCGATCGGGGGCTCGGGCCTGTTGGCTCCTCTTCTCATCGGCGAACCGCAATTCGGTGCGAGGGATCTCGCGATCAGACGGGAGTGGGCCTTCGTTCCCAGCGTCGATCACGATTTCTTGTCTTTGCTCGGCCCGGCGATGCTCGCTGATTGCGCCGCCGACACAGATCGACTGAAGGAACAGATCGATGCCTCCCTCCACCATCTGGTGGAGCAACTGGTCCCGATTCCGCCCGACGCTCAGATCTGGTCGGGCACTGGGCACAGCGGAGGTGTTGGTGAGCAGCATGCTGACGTCACGTGGACGATCATGCGGATACGCGATTCGACCGGAACGGTTCGCGGAAACGCGTTCATCGGCAAGCCTGCTGCGGGCATGTTCGCGATCTCCGCACTCACCGTGCAACAAGATGCCGATCATCTCCGCCGAATGCAGCAGGTGATCGGCGCCGATCGTCGCCCGATGGCCATTCTCTTCGCTGACCTCGAAGCGTCATCGGCGTTGTCACGACGCCTCTCGACCGCCGCCTACTTCGCGCTCAACCGACGCCTCGTGCGAGCGGCCGACACCGCCGTCATCGACGCGGGTGGGCTGGTCGGACGCCACGTCGGCGATGGCGTGGTCGCCTTCTTCCCGGCCCTCACCTTCACCTCGGAGTCGTCTGCTGCGCAAGCGTGCATCCAAGCTGCCCGGTCGATACGCGCCGCCCTCCCGACCGTCGCCGATCGCTGCGGACTGGAGCCGGAGGACTTGGTGATGCGATTCGGTCTGCACTGGGGATCGACCCCCTACATCGGCGGTATCACCACCGGAGCGCGCACCGAGGTGACAGCCCTCGGCGACGAAGTCAACGAAGCCGCCCGCATCGAGGCCTGCGCGACCGGCGGGCGGATCCTGGCATCGAAACAGCTCGTCGAACGCCTCGACTCCGCCGACGCAGCAACGCACGGACTCGACCTCGACCACCTCACGTACACCCAACTCGCCGACCTCGGCTCCGCCACTGACAAAGCGCGCCGCGATGCGCCGGCCATAGCGGTCTGCGAGCTGTGAGGCGAGAGGGGGCACGCAGGGACAGGGTGGATAGCTTCGCAACGGGTCCGTCAGACCATCCCATAGGTGCCGGTCAGTGCCACCCCTACCCGGCGATCTGGGGCAGCTTGGGACGCGATGAAATCTACGAGGGGACGGCCATGCCAATGGCGATTAGCGGCCTG
>JAHECR010000069.1 GCA_024641655.1 Acidimicrobiaceae bacterium | reverse complement strand
CGGATTCGGCGACGAGCTCCTCGCGCTTGCGATCTCGACCGCTCGTCTGAACGGTGCTGTCGCCGTCGAAGGTCACGCGCTGCCCGGTGATCGCCACACCAAGAATCTCTACGAACGAGCCGGCATCGTCGCCCGGCTCATCACCACGTTCAAGTGGCTCTGAGGTCTTCAGCGACCCTTCCACTGCGGCGCACGCTTCTCGATGAAGGCGGTCAGACCTTCGGAGATGTCCTCCGACCGCATGACGACACTCATCGCTTCGTTCGTCATGCGCTTCAGCGTCTCGTCATCCTCCGTCGCAGCGGCCACGACCACCTTTCGGCTCTCCCAGACCGCGAGCGGGGCGGCCGCAGTGATCTGCGCGGCGAGGCGCAGCGCCTCCTCGGTCGCCTCGCCGGGCTCGACCAGTCGGTTGACGAGGCCCAATTCATGGGCGCGCGGCGCGCCCAACGGTTCCCCGGTCAAGATCAGTTCCATCGCCGCTGAACGACCGATTGCTCGCGGGAGCCGGAAGAGGCCGCCGGCACCGGCGACGAGGTTTCGTTTCACCTCGGCCAGCCCGAAGGCGGAGCGCGTCGTTGCGACCACGAGGTCGGCCGCCAGGACGATCTCACAGCCGCCGGCCGTCGCGAGGCCGTCCACGGCGACGATGACCGGCTTCTTGCGCTCGCGGTATGCAAACCCGGCGAAGCCGCCACGTTCGGTCATCAACGAACCGACGGCACCGGAGTTGATCGCCTTCAGATCGGCGCCGGCACAGAACACCGGGCGATCCTGTTCCTCGGTGTTGGCCTGGATGATGCCCACCCAGATGTCGTCGTCGGCTTCCATCCGGTCGATGGCGGCTTCCATCGCCTGGGCGACCTCGCCATTGACCGCGTTGCGGGCATCGGGCCGGTTGAGGGTGATGAGTGCGACTCGGTCGCGGGCTTCGTAGGTGACGATCTCGGACATGGCCGAGGATCGTATGCGTCGCGGATCGATCGGGGCGACCCGCTCAGGCGCCGGACGCCACCGATTCGTCGGTGGTCGTCTCGGCCACGTTCTCGGCCACTGCCCCGGCAGGTGCCTCCGCAGCGGTGTCGGCGGCGGCCGTTGTCTCGACGACCGCTTCCGCGGGGGTCTCGACAGCTGGTGTCTCGACCGCGGGGGTCTCGACAGCTGGCGTCTCGACCGCTGGTGTCTCGACCGCTGGTGTCTCGACCGCTGGGGTCGGCTCGGGGTGCGGGCGGCCTTCGCTGCGACCACCCTTGGAGCCGGAGCGACTCTCGTTGCGCCCGCTCTTGGACCCATCCTTGCGGCCGTCCTTGCGGGGTGGGCCGGCGCGCAAGGGCTTCGGCTTGGGAGTCCCAGCAGGAATTTCGATGCCGAGCAGCGCCGCGATCTGTGGCAGGGCCGGGCCGAGGCGAATCGTCGTGGCCTTCAGATCGTCGGTGATCACCGCAGGCGCAACCGAGGGTGTCACGAGGGTCCGCACCGGCGAGAAGGCAGCGGCCTCGAGCACGGCGATCCAGCGGTCGGCGGGATCCTCCGGCTGCAGCGCCGCCGTCGCGGCCTCGCCGAGGCGTCGAGCGAGGTCCGGCGGGAACATGACCCCGGCCTTGGGCGGCTGCGACGAAAGCCGCAGCGCACGGATGACACGACCGACGCCGATCGCGGCGTCGATGTCACCGAACCACAGGATCAGTTCTTCTTCCTGCTTGCGGACCAGCGACTGCTTGAGGTCGTCGGCCACGGCACGGGTCGACTCGTCGCGAGCGACGCTCGGATCCTCACCGGCGGCGACGACACTGCGAAGATCACGCAGGTCGAGGTGCTCCATCTGTCGCTGTGCGGCCTCGGCGCGGTCGAGCCACTCGGCCACCCGCAGTTTCGGCAGCATGTCTTCAGCCATCTTGACGACCGACTGCTCGGGCATGGTCGGCAAGCCGGCGGCCTCGAGCTTGATGTTCTCCTCTTTCACGCGGGCGCGAACAGCCGACATGCCCTGCAGGGCCATCTCGGCGATCGGTCGCTGCTCCTCGGGGAGGTCGGCGAGCACGGCGTTGCGGCGGGCCTTGCCGGGGCGCAAGCGCTTCGGCTTCGGCCGCTGGGGGAGTTCGGGCGGTGCTTCGAAGTGGGGACGCTGCCGGCGTTGATCCGAGCGACCCTTGCCGGAACCAGCTCCGTCGCGGCCGCCATCGTGGGCTCCCTCGCGGCGTCCACCGTCACGCTTGCCGTCCCGTCGGCCCTTGCCGTCACGACTGTCGCGACGCTCGTTGCGGTCGCGCTTGGCGCGGGTCTCGATCACGGCCTCGAACGGCTTCTCACTCGGCAGCAGCTCGAGAACGTTCGCATCCTCGGCCTTGTCGCGTGCCCTGACGACCGACTGCACCTCGATGCCGTCGAGCATCTGCTCGATCTCCACCTTCAGCACGTCACCCACGGCCGAGCCGGCCGGCAGCAAATTGCCGTCCATCAGCCCGTTGGGCTTGCGGGCGCCGGCGGCGCGCCACGTCCACGAGCCGTCGGGGAGCGCGCTCGTCAGCTCGATGTCGATCCTGCGGGACATTCCGGCAACGGTACCGGTTCCGAGCGGGAGAACTCCAACGAGTCTTCTTCGAGGTTCCCTGGCCGGTACCGTGCGGCCGATGGCTGTCTACGCGCTCGGCGAACTCGAACCCACCATCGATCCGACCGCGTTCGTCCACCCCGAGGCCGTGATCATCGGGTCGGTCACCATCGGACCGGATTCGTCCATCTGGCCCGGCGCAGTGCTCCGCGGTGATGGGGGCGAGATACGTGTCGGCGCCCGCACGAGTGTGCAGGACAACGCGGTCTTGCACACGACGCCCGACTGGCCGACGATCGTGGGGGACGGTTGCGTCCTCGGCCACCTCGTCCACCTCGAGGGCTGCACGGTCGAGGACGACGTGCTGATCGGCAATGCGGCAATGGTGCTCCACCGCTCGGTGATCCACTCCGGAGCCATCGTGGCGGCGAATTCGGTCGTCCTCAACGACGTCGACGTACCCTCCGGAGCACTCGCCGCCGGCTCGCCGGCGGTGATCAAGCTGGATCGAGTGAATGTCGAGACAATCCGCGACAGCGCTGCCACCTACGTGGCGCGACTCGCGCGGTACCGCACCGACCTGCGCCGGCTCGACTGATGCGCGGGTTCGTCGTCAACGTGCCGACATCCGACCTCGACCTCGCGTCGGATGCGCTCTGGCAGCTCGGAGTGCGGGCAATCGAGGAACGCCGGGACGAGTCGAACGATCTGATCGAACTCTGGACAGCCGTCGGCGACCACGACGATGCCGTTGCGCGAGCCGACATCGCGTTGGCGGGGCGCTGGCCGTGGCAGGTGATCGACATCATGGATGCCGCTGCCGACACGTGGCGCGAGTTCGCCCGACCGATGTGGGTCGACGACACGCTCGTCGTCGTTCCTGCATGGCGGGAACCCCCTGGTACAGACGGAGTGATCGCCATCTCCATCGAGCCCGGCGGAGCGTTCGGGCTCGGTGACCACCCCACGACGCTGCTGTCGCTGCGCGCGGCGCTCCGGCACGTGGTCGATGGCTGTCACGTCCTCGACGTGGGGTGCGGCACCGGCGTCATCGCCGTCATGGCAGCGATGCTCGGCGCAGGCTCGGTGCGAGCCGTCGACGTGGCATCCGCCGCGGTCGAGGCCACGCGCGACAACGCCGACCGGAACGGCGTCGCCGGGGTGGTCGAGGTTGATTCGACCCCGGCGGACGACATCGAGGGCCGCTACGACATCGTCGTCGCCAACATCCTGGCCCCGACGCTCATCGAACTCGCGGACGACCTTCAGCGCCTGACCGGAGCCGACGGCTGTCTGGTGATCAGCGGGGTCCTCGACGATCGACACGATCACGTCGTCGGGGCGCTCGCTCCGATGGTCGTGGAGCGGACCGACACCCTCGACGGCTGGGCCGCCGTCACCCTCCGCCACCCTTGATCGACCCGCCACCCTTGATCGACCCGCCACCCGCCAGATGCGATGAGCGAGCGCACCACCAGTCGGTCTGTTGGCTCATCGCTCGGATGATTCGAGCAGGTGCCGGACATCGACGGCGCGGGGGAGCGAGGGCACGGCACCCTCGATCGTGGTCGCCAACGCACCGGCCGCCGCGGCGTAACGGACGGCCGGCTCCAGCGCGTCGCCTGCGGCAAGCCGAGCTGCCAAGGCACCGCAGAAGGCGTCGCCCGCGCCGGTGGTGTCGACGGGGGCCACCGTGAAGGCCGTTTGGGTGTGCTCGGTCGTGGTGCCGTGTTCCCTCCCTGCAACGACGACCCCGTCGCCGCCACGGGTGGTGACGACGGATGCGACACCACGGTCGAGCAGCGCGTCGACTCCACCGATCAGCCCGAGTTCATGCTCGTTGGGCACGATGAAGTCGCAGAGCCCGATCAGCACGTCGGGGAGGGGCCGACCCGGGGCTGGATTCAGGATCGTGAGCGCGCCGGTGGCGCGAGCGGATCGGAACGCGTCGATCACTGCGAGCATCGGAATCTCCAACTGGGCGATCACGACCCGCGCGGCGGGAATCACATCGGATCGAACCAGGGCGTTGGCTCCGGGCACCACGACGATCGAATTCTCGCCGGTCCCATCGACACTGATCAGTGCACGACCGGTCGGCGCCCCCGAGACCACGACGATCGCCTCGACGTCGACACCGTCGTCCCTCGCGATCGAGCAGAGGCGTGTGCCGGCTTCGTCGTCTCCCACCGCACCGACCATCGCGACGGATGCCCCACTGCGAGCGGCGGCGACGGCTTGGTTCAGCCCTTTGCCACCGGCGTGTTCCGCATATGCATTCCCCGAAACCGTCTCACCGGGACCGGGGAGACGGTCGGTGGTGGCGACGAGGTCGAGGTTGACGCTGCCGATGACGGCGACGTCGAACACTCAGCTGGCTCGGGCGCGGATGCCGATGGGGGCGATCAGACGGAATCCGGCGGCGTGGCGCTCGTCCTCGGATTCACCACCCCAGAACCCGTACTCGTGGTGCCGGCGAGCAAAGGAGACGCACTGCGTCTGGACGGGACAGCCGGCGCACACGTCCTTTGCGGCTGCTTCGCGACGCTCACGGGCCTGCGGCCGTTCGGCTGCGGTCGGGAAGAAGAGGTGGGTCATCCCCTTGCACGCACCGTCTCGCATCCAGTTGTCCTCGTCCGTTTGCGTGCGATCGATGGTGAATTCGATGGCCGTCATGTGCACACCCCCGTGCGATTGTCTGCGTCCCCCAGTGGACCGGATCGGAGTCGTTCAGGCTCCGCAGGCCGAGAGACTAAATCGAATCAACCACCGAGTCAATTGTATGAGACAACCAATTTTCACGGACGAGCACGATGGACGACGATGGCCTCGACGCCGGTCGCGAAGGTCGTCACGTCCTCGATCGTCGTGTCCCAGGAAGTCATCCAACGCACCTCGTGACGGGTGGTGTCCCAGTCCCAGAAGAAGCACCAGTCACGGAGGGGAGCGATCGCATCGGGTGGCAGGCGGGGGAACACGCTGTTGACCGCCGGCTCCCGGTCGAGTTCCACGCCGGGGATGTCGACGGTCAAGCGATGCAGTTCGGTGGCCATGGCGTTGGCGTGGGCAGCGAGGTCGATCCAGAGGTCGTTCTCGAGCACCGCGTTGAACTGAGCGGCGAGGTAGCGCATCTTCGATGACAGCTGCGTCACCTGCTTGCGGACGTACTTCGAGCCGACCGACGCGGCAGGAGTGAGGAAGACGACGGCTTCGGCGCCCAGCAGGCCATTCTTCGTACCCCCGAAGCTGACCGCATCGACGCCTGCGTCGATGGTGAACGAACGAAGGGTCTCGCGGGTGCCCCCGAGCGCAGCCGTCGCGTTGGCGATCCGTGCGCCGTCGAGGTGTACGAGCATGCCCAGAGCGTGCGCCTGATCCGCCAGGGCAGCGATCTCGTCGGGCGTGTACAGCGTGCCGAGTTCGGTGGCCTGGGTGATCGATACGACCCCGGGTTGCACGTGGTGCTGGACCCCCTGGATTGCTGCGAGCTCCGCGAGCTGCTCGGGAGCGAGCTTGCCGCCGACAGACGGCAGGTCGATCAACTTGGTGCCGAGCACCCGTTCCGGAGCGCCGGTCTCGTCGACCGCGATGTGCGCCCAGTCGGTGCACACGACACCGTGGTGCGGGCCGGGCAACGAGCCCAACAAGGTTGCGAGTGCGAGGACGTTGGCCCCCGTTCCGTTGAACGTGAGTCGCGTGGTCACGTCGGCGCCGAACAGGTCGCGGAACCGAGCGGAGCACTCCCGGGTGATCTCATCGTCGCCGTACGCCAGCATGTGGCCGACGTTCGCGGTGGCGATGGCATCCAGGACAGCAGGGTGCGCACCGGCGGCGTTGTCGCTGGCGAAGGCTCGTCGGGGTGCTGCGGGAAGACTCATCGTGGCCGAGTCTCCCAGACCATCGAACGCTGCACAGCAACCGGACGCCTACGATTACGTCATGACAAAATGCTCGGCAACCGAAGGTGACGGGGGAGCACACTGTCGGTGGTGTCGCCGAGCGTTGCCTGCTCGACGCGGACCGGGACGGCCTCGGGAGTTCTGTTCCCAACGATGCCGTCAGTGGGACTGGGTGGCCCGCCAACGGGCCCGCGAGCTCCAGCTGAGCGAGAACGAACTCGTCGTGGCCCGCGAGGAACTCGACGCATTGCACGACGAGCTGTACGTCCTGGCATGTGCCGTCGACGACGTCGAACGTGACCTCGCTGCCGCCGGACGGCCCACGGTGTCCGAGCTACGCGACGCCGTCGAGTGGCTGCTGGCAGCGGCCAAGCCCTTGCGGGACCGGGAGATCAGCCCGTCGAGCTGATCCGACTGCTTCCCGCGTCGTTCGACACAACGCCCATAATCTTCGTTATGTCAGGTCGAGCAGAACGGGGTGGACTCACGCTCCCGGACCCGCGAGAATGCTCCTCTCCCCTCGAGCCCCGAATGCTGGGGCTTCACTGAATCCAGAAGGTCGGCTGAACCACGAGGGGTCCCGAGAACACATCGAGGGTTCAGTCGCACATCGGGCGGACCGATCACATCTTCGTGTTGCGAGAGAGGCCGTCCATGTCGTCCACGTCCATGTATCGATCGTTGCGGCGTCGCCGGTTCGTCACGACCGGGCTGTGTGTCGCCACGATGGGTGGCCTCGTCCTGAGTTCCATCCCGATGGCGGCGTCGGCCTCCCCCATGGTCATCACCTCTCCCCTCGCCCCGTCGATCGTCGGTCTCGGCGAAGGCGCCCGCGGCAACGAGGTCAAGACGGTTCAGAGCGCGTTGATCGCGGCCGGGGTCAAGGTGCCGGGCGGCGCTGACGGAATCTTCGGCCCCGCGACCAAGTCGGCCGTGACGGCGTTCCAGGCCCGTAGCGGTCTCTCGGCCACCGGTACCGTCGACGAACCCACCGCTGCGGCGTTGGGTCTCTCCCAGCCCGCCAGCTCTCCTGCCGCCTCATCGGGCGCGCTGACGCTCGGGGCGAAGGGTCCGGCCGTCGTGGAACTCCAACAGGCGCTCATGACGTCTGGTGTCTATGTACCCGGCGGCGCCGACGGTGTCTACGGTCAGGCAACCAAGACCGCTGTGTCGAACTATCAGCGCTGGAACGGGCTCCCCGTCACCGGCGACGTCGATGCCACCACGGCATCGCGACTGAAGTTGAGCGCCACACCCGGGGCGACGCCGGCGCCCGCTGTGGCACCTGCGCCCGCGGCCAGCTCCGACAGTTCGTTCGTCGGGATGACGATCGGTGCACGCGGTGAGAACGTCAAAGTGCTCCAGCGGGCGCTCATCGCCGCAGGCATCACCGTGCGCGGTGGGGCCGACGGCGTCTTCGGGGCCATGACGGCGAGCGCACTGACCAGCTACCAGCAGGCCAAGGGGCTCACGGCGACCGGCGTCCTCGACGAGGCATCGCTCGCGAGTCTCGCGCTGACGCCTGCCACCACACCGGCCCCGCCTCCGACGCCGGCACCGGCACCGGCACCGGCAGCATCGAGTGCGTACGTCGGCCTGAAGGTCGGCTCGACCGGAGATCTCGTCAAGGGTCTGCAGCGGGCGTTGATGAACACCGGGCTCGTGCTGCGAGGTGGCGCCGACGGCGTCTTCGGCAACGCGACGGGCGGCACGCTGATCGCCTTCCAGAAGACCAACGGACTCCCCCAGACCGGCGTCGTGGGCGAACAGGAAGCAACATTGCTCGGGCTCGGCGGCACGACTCCGGCCGCCACTCCGCAGGGGGTCTCCTCCCCCGCCGGATTCCCGGTGTACGGCGAGCGAGGCGCCCGTGTGACGTCGCTCCAGACCTCGCTCATCGCGGCTGGCATCACCTTCGTCGGTGGCGCCGACGGCGTGTTCGGGGCTGCGACGGCCGGGGCGATCATCGAGTTCCAACGACGCTCGGGCATCACGCCGACCGGCAAGGTCGATGAGATCACGGCGAGCCGTCTCGGAAGCGCCCCCGCTCCGGCGCCGGCGCCCCAGACGCCGACGAACGTGACCATCGACGTGTTCCCGGTCCAGGGCAAGTGCTGGTTCGGCGACACCTGGCAGGCCCCACGTGGCGGCGGGCGTCTCCACGAGGGCGTCGACATCGTGGCCGCCAAGGGCAACCTGCTGTACGCCGCGGTCAGCGGCACGATCTCGAAGATGTACTACGACTACCCGGGCGCGCTCGCCGGAAACGGCCTGCGGGTTCAGGCCGACAACGGCACGTACTTCACCTACCTCCACATGGACACCTTCGCCAACGGCATCGATGTCGGCGTGGCCGTGACAGCCGGCCAGGTGATCGGGACGGTCGGCAACACGGGCAACAGTGCCACGCCGCACCTGCACTTCGAGGTGCACCCCGGCGGCGGTGCGGCGGTCAACCCGTATCCGCTCGTGAAGCCGATCGACGCCTGCAGCACGACCACTCCGCGGGTCTGACCGGCCCGGCCGATCCACCCCGAGCGGGTCGACGAGGGATACGCTGCGCACACAACTGAATCGCCGTTCCACCCGAGCGGGAGAGTCGTCGACACATGGCGGCGCCGAAGGAGCAACCTCCCCGGAATCTCTCAGGCACACGGACCGCTCGGGTGAGGCATGCTGGAAAGTGACAGCTGGTACGAGGTCGGCCACCGCGGTCGACGCCAGACGTCCGCCGACGGGGAAAGCCGAGTGCACGCCGCTCGACGAAACTCTCAGGTATCGATGACAGCCGGGGAAGTCCGACCGCTCCAGGAGGCTTCCCCGTGTCCGCACCCATCTCGCACCATCGACCCGCTCCGCTCTCGGAACTGGTCGAGCCCGACGAGTTCACGCGTCGCCACGTCGGCCCGTCGCCCGATGACGTCGCTCACATGTTGTCGACGATCTCCATGTCGTCGACGGACGAACTCCTGGGCGCCACGATGCCCGCGTCGATCGTCGCCGGTGAGCCACTCGCACTTCCCGGCGGGGTCTCCGAACGTGACGCGCTTCGGCGTCTGCGTACCATCGCCGCGAAGAACCGCCAG
>JAHECR010000115.1 GCA_024641655.1 Acidimicrobiaceae bacterium | reverse complement strand
CCGCGATTGGTAGCACGCTGCGCGGGCGACCCGTACTCTTCGCTCCGGGGCATGAAGCTGCGAAGAGCGGTAGCCCGTGCCGTCGGCGGTGTCGTGGCTCGACACTCGTGAATCGAGACGGGGGACTGCCGCGCGGCGAGGTGACATCTGATCTGTGGTGCCGAGAGGTGCTGCTGGAAGGATGTACACCATGCCCAAGCCCCATCCGAAGGAGTTCCGAGACGACGTCGTCCGGGTCGCCCAGAATCGCGAACCCGGCGTGCGGATCAAGGACGTCGCCGCGGACTTCGGGATCACCGAGTCGTGTTTGGGGAACTGGCTCGCCCAGGCCGCCCGCGACAAGGGCGAACGCCCTGGCTCGACAACGACCGAGCTGGCCGAGCTCCGCGAAGCCAAGAAGCGGATCCGTCTCCTCGAGCAAGAGAACGAAGTGTTGCGCCGGGCTGCGGCGTATCTGTCCCAGGCGAACTTGCCGGGAAAATGATGTTCCCTCTCGTCCGAGAATTGGCTGTCGACGGGATCCCCGTGACGGTGACGTGCAGGGTCCTGAAGTTGTGCCGAGCGCAGTACTACCGATGGCTCAACGAGCCGTTCACCGATGGCCAGCTCGACGAGGCCTGGTTGGCGAACGCGATCTTCGACGCCCACGTCGATGACCCCGAGTTCGGGTATCGGTTCCTGGCCGATGAGGTCCGCCTTGCCGGCCACGACGTGTCGGATCGGGTGGTGTGGCGGATCTGTCGGGACAACCAATGGTGGTCGGTGTTCGGGAAACCCAAACGCGGCAAGGGATCGGCGCCCGGGGCCCCGTCCCACGACGACCTCGTCTGCCGCCAGTTCACCGCCGATGCGCTCAACCAGATCTGGGTCGGAGATCTCACGGAGCACTGGACCGACGAAGGCAAGCTGTACTGCTGCGCGATCAAGGACCTGTGCTCGAACCGGATCGTCGGCTACTCCATCGACTCCCGCATGAAGGCCCGGCTCGTGGTCGCCGCGATCGAGATGGCCGTGACCCGCCGCGGTGGCGACGTGGCCGGCTGCATCTTTCACACGGATCGAGGGTCGCAAGCCGAACTCAACCGGTCGTCGCAACACCTCGATGATGGAGGTGGTCAGGTCTCGTGTTCATGCATGAGAAGCAGGCAGCGGTTCGGGAGATGCGGGGCAAGATGTTCTCGCCTGGCCGGCCGACGGTGGCGTGGCGTCAGGATCGGGTCGCGTTCTGGGCCGAGATCGCCAAGGGCGAGAAGACCGACGACGCAGCGGCCGCAGCGGGGGTGTCATCCCCGGTTGGATACCGGTGGTTCCGCCACGCTGGCGGCGTGAACCCATGTCTGTCGCCAACCGTGTCGTGCCGCTACTTGTCGTTCAGCGAGCGCGAGGACATCGCCCTCTACCGGGCTCAGGGCGCTGGTGTCCGCGAGATCGCGCGTCGGCTCGGCCGGTCTCCGTCGACGATCTCGAGAGAGCTGCGACGCAACGCGTCGACGCGAACGGCGCATCTCGACTACCGAGCGACGACGGCGCAGTGGCATGCCGAGCGTCGCGCTCGGCGTCCCAAGGTCGCCAAGCTCGTGACGAACCCGCGGCTGCGCACCTACGTGCAGGACCGGCTCTCGGGGCGGGTCCACGCAGTTGATGGCCGGGTGCTGGGTCCGGAGGGCCCGAAATGGCAGGGCAAGAACAAGCCCCATCGTGGGGATCGCCGTTGGGTGCAAGGGTGGAGTCCCGAGCAGATCTCGAACCGGTTGAGGGTCGAGTTCCCTCATGATGAGTCCATGCGGATCAGTCACGAGGCCATCTACCAGGCGCTCTACATCGAGGGCCGCGGCGCCCTCAAACGCGAGCTGGCCGCCTGCCTGCGCAGCGGCCGGGCGCTGCGCATCCCACGCAAGCGGGTCGGACGCCGAGCCTGGGATCACGTCACCGAGGAGGTGTTGATCAGCGAACGACCAGCCGAAGCCGACGACCGAGCCGTTCCCGGCCACTGGGAAGGAGACCTCGTCATCGGCCTGCAGCGCTCAGCGATCGGAACCATCGTGGAGCGCTCGACCCGGTTCACGATGCTGATCCACCTCCCACGCGAGCCCGGCTACGGCCAGCAACCGCGCCGCAAGAACGGACCCGCTCTGGCCGGCTACGGGGCGATCACGATGAAGAACCGGCTCGCAGAGTCCATGACCACGCTGCCCGACCAGCTCTGCCGATCCTTGACCTGGGATCGGGGCAAGGAGCTATCCGCTCACGCCCAGTTCACCGTCGAGACCAACATCCCGGTCTTCTTCGCCGACCCCAAGAGCCCCTGGCAGCGCGGCACCAACGAGAACACCAACGGCCTTCTGCGCCAATACTTCCCGAAGGGCACCGATCTCACCCGATGGTCCGCCGAAGAGCTCGAGGCCGTCGCCGCCACCCTCAACAGCCGCCCCCGCAAGATCCTCGGCTGGCGCACGCCAGCAGAGGCCTTCGACGAACACCTACGCTCTCTCCAACAGGCCGGTGTTGCCTCCACCGGTTGAGTTCGGCCAGTTCACGTCGGTTCGATTCACCGAACGTCTCGACGAGATCGGCGCCCGGCCCTCGATCGGGACCGTCGCCGACAGCTA
>JAHECR010000033.1 GCA_024641655.1 Acidimicrobiaceae bacterium | reverse complement strand
CCTCGCGGTGGTCTACGCCGATACCACCAAGGCCCAAGAGGAGCTCGGCTGGCACGCCGAGTGCACCATCGACAACATGTGTGCCGATCACTGGAACTGGCAGTCCACCCACCCGGGCGGCTACGAGCGCGACTGACCAGTCGCGCCGACTTGCCTGGGGCACCTACATGACTGCGGTGATCCCGAGTTCGGCGAAGCCCTTCTTCTCGTAGTTGGCGCGGAACATGTCGCGCAGTTTCGTGGCCTGGACGTCGTAGGCCTCGGGGTCGTCCCAGGTCGAGCGGGGATCGAGGATCTCGTCGGGGACCGCAGTGCAGGTGCTCGGCATCTTCAGCCCGAGAATCGGGTGCGTCACCAGCTGCGCGTGGTCGAACTCGCCGGCGAGAGCGGCGTTCAGGAGGGCGCGGGTGTGCCTGAGCGACATCCGCTCGCCCTTGCCGTAGGGGCCGCCGGTCCAGCCGGTGTTGAGCAGGATGCATCGCGTCTGGTGGTCGGCCATGCGCGCGGCGAGCAACTCGGCGTAGACCGATGCCTTCTGGGACATGAACGGGCCGCCGAAGCAGGCCGAGAACGTCGCCTCGGGTTCGGTGATCCCCACTTCGGTGCCGGCGAGCTTGGACGTGAAACCGGTGACGAAGTGGTACATGACCTCGTCGCTGTCGAGGACCGACACCGGAGGGAGCACGCCGAACGCGTCGGCGGTGAGCAGCACGATCGTCTCCGGATGGGGACCCTTGGCGCCCTCGGCAACGCCGGGGTTGCAGTTGAGTGGGTAGGCGAAGCGGGTGTTCTCGGTGATCGAACCGTCGGTGAGGTCGAACTCCTGGGGGTCGGTGTCCTCGATGCGCGTTCCGGGCAGCGCGGGGACGTTCTCTATCAACGTGCCGCGCATGCTCATCGCTGCCGCGATGACGGGCTCATTCTCCTTGTTGAGGTCGATCAGCTTCGCGTAGCAGCCGTCCTCGAAGTTCGAGATGCCCGAGTCGGTCCAGACATGCTCGTCGTCGCCGATGAGGAGCCGATCGGGATCCGCGGACAAGGTGGTCTTGCCGGTGCCGGAGAGCCCGAACAAGATGGCCGTGTCGCCCCGGGCGCCGACGTTGGCCGAGCAGTGCATGGAGAGCTGGCCCTTGGAGGGAAGGACGTAGTTCATCGCGGTGAACATGGTCTTCTTGTTCACGCCGCAGTAATCGGCGCGGCCGCACACCAGGGCGATGCGCTTGCTGATGTCGACGATCACCGCTCGGGCGGATCGGGTGCCGTCGCGCTCGGGGTCGCAGCGGAACGACGGCACGTTGATCATCGTCCAGCCGGCGCCGACGTAGTCGGCGCCGGCGCGAACTCCGGCCGGGAACATGATGTTGCAGAAGAACGCGTGCGTGGCGTACTCGCCGACGAAGCGATAGGGCTCCGCGAACTCCGGATCCCAGCCGCAGAACACATCGGTGACGTAGAGCTCGGCATTGCGGTCGTTGAGATGGGCGATGACTCGACCGAGCAGCGCGTCGAACCGGGCGGGGTCGAACTGGGAGAACCCTTCCTTCCACCACACGGTGTCGAGCACCTCGGGGCGGGCGACGGCGAAGGTGTCGCTGACCGGCCGACCGGTGCAGGTGGGGTCGGTGTAGAACATGAGCGGGCCGTCAACGCCCAACGCGGTGGGGTACGCCTTTTGCTCGTCGTCGGGACCGTCGATGCGCACCCGGCCGCGGTCATTGGCAATGGCGGCATGGAACAGCGCGTCCTGGCTCAGGCCGTAGTTGAGGGTGACGGTGTCGAGGCCGAACTGCTGCTTGAGCTGTTGGGCCACGGCCGAAGTGGGGGTACCGGTCATGTAGTTCGCTCCGACGTCGTTGTCGCTCGCTAGGGGGGCTGTTTGGTGTCTGCCCGACGCTTGATTCAGCGGAGGAAGTCTGGGGTCCCCATGTCGACCTCGGAACCGAGGTGCAGCCCTGTTGCCAGGCCGTCGGCGTCGAGCTCGAAGATCACCCGTTGTCCTTGCCGAAGCATCCGGAAGACCGATCCGTCGAGCGCATCGGGGGAGAGGTCGTACTCGGTGAAGTCCCGTTCGGACATCACGACTCCATCACGGGTGTTGGGGTCATACGACTTGATCACGCCTTGCACTGGCCGGGTCTCCTTGCCGGCGGCACGAATGACCGCCGCTCCAGGTTGATCCCCCACGATACCCACTGCCGACGCGCGCGTGGCCAACTCTTGCCGGACGCGACGTCCCCAGCTCCGGCGCGATCGGTTCGATCCTGCCAGGACCGCGTCGGATCACTAGGCTGACCGGCCGTGACGACTCGCACCAGCCTCGGAGTGGCCGATGTCGAACGCGCGCTGGGCACGTTCAGCGAGGCGCTCACGCGGCACCGAGCCGCCATCAACGCGCTCAACGTGTATCCGGTGCCCGACGGCGACACCGGGACGAACATGTCGCTGACGCTCAAGTCCGTGGTCGCCGAGGTCTCCGGCGCCGCGTCCGATGCTGCGTCGAGGTGGAAGGCCATCAGCCACGGCAGCCTCATGGGAGCGCGTGGGAACTCGGGCGTGATCATGTCCCAGATCCTGCGCGGCCTCAGCGAGCGGCTCGCTCCGGTCGAGGTGATCGACGGCGTCGCGCTCTCCCGCGCGCTGGTCCACGCCGCCGAGGCCGCGTACGGGGCGGTGCTGCGGCCCGTCGAGGGCACGATTCTGACCGTCGTGCGCGAGTCGGCTGCGGCGGCGTCGGCTGCTGCCGAAGCCGGGCGTGATCTCGCGGGCGTCGTCGGTGTAGCGGTGGAGGAGGCCAAGGCCTCGCTCGCCCGTACCCCCGAACTGCTCGCGGTGTTGAAGGACGCCGGGGTCGTCGACGCCGGCGGTGCGGGCTATGTCTTGCTGCTCCATGCGCTCCACCACGTCGTCGACGACACACCGATGCCCGACCCGCCTGCGGTGGACGAGACCCGCCACCTGGTCGCGGCTGCAGCCGGTGAGACGCCGTCGGTGGCCGATCTGCGCTACGAGGTCATGTACTTCCTCGACGCCGCCGACGATCGCATCGACGAGTTCAAGGCGACGTGGGCAGCGCTCGGGGACTCGATCGTCGTCGTCGGGGGCGACGATCTTTGGAACTGCCACATCCACTGCGACGACATCGGTGCCTGCATCGAGGCCGGCATCGCCGTGGGGCGTCCCCACCAGATACGCGTGACCGACCTGCACGAGGAGGTCGAGCACATCGAGGACCTCCACGACCAGGGCGACGACGACGGCATCATCATCACCGACGCCGAGCCCGCCACCTCAGCGGTGGTTGCGGTGGCGGTCGGCGACGGCGTCCAGCGAATCTTCGAGTCGCTCGGGGTCCACGCCGTCATCCGCGGGGGACAGTCGATGAATCCCTCCACGCGCCAGCTGGTCCAGGCGGTCGAGCAGGTCGGGGCACCACAGGTCGTCATCCTGCCGAACAACAAGAACATCATCCCGGTGGCAGAGCAGGTGGGCAGTCAGGTCGACCAGGTCGTGGTGGTCGTGCCGACGCGCAGCATCGCGGAGGGGTTCGCGTCGCTGCTCGCGTACGACCCCGGTGCCGGCGCCGAGGAGAACGCGCGCTCCATGGCTGCAGCAGCGGCGGCCGTCGTGGCCGGTGAGGTCACGCAGGCGGTCCGCGACAGCGACACGCCGGCGGGGCCGGTCGCAGCCGGCGACTGGATCGGCCTCGATCGCGACGGCGTGCGCTCGATCGCCGACTCGGTGGCCCACGCGGCGATCGGGTTGCTGGAGCGCCTCGTCGCCGACGACCACGAACTGGTCACGATCATCGCCGGATCGGGTGCCAGCGATGCTGCCGTCGATGCGGTGCTCACCTGGCTGGCAGAGGAGCGCCCCGACGTAGACGCCGAGGTGCATCGCGGCGGTCAACCGCTGTACCCGTTCTACTTCGGCATCGAGTAGCCGGGGGAGCGGTCAAGCCTGGGCCGGGACGAGCGCATCGATCGCGGCGAGCTCCTCTGGGCTCATCTTCCAACCCACCGCACCCGCGTTGCCCTCGACCTGGGCGAGCTTGGTCGCCCCGGCGATCACGCTGGCGACCTCGGGGCGGGCGATGAGCCAGGAGAATGCCAACTCCAGCACGGAGTGTCCGCGCTCTGCTGCATAGGCGATGAGCTTCTCGGCCCCGTCGACCATGGCGTCAGCGAGGAATCCCTTTCCCATGGCGCTCGCGAGGCGCGTGCCCTCGGGAGCGTCCTGCCCCTTGCGAATCTTGCCGGTGAGCAGGCCCGACTCGAGCGGGAAGTAGGGAACGAAGCCGATGCCGTGGCGGGCGCATGCCTCGAGCACACCGTCGGTCTCGGGCGTACGGGTCAGCACGCTGTAACGGTTCTGTACGGACTGGAACGCGGTGACGCCGTCGGCGGCGGCGACCGCGACCATCTCGTCGATCTGGTCGGCGGAGAAGTTCGAGCAGCCGATCGCCCGGATCTTGCCCTCGTCGATGAGCTCCTGGAGGGCGCCGAGCGTCTCGGCGACCGGGGTCAGGGGGTCGGGGGTGTGGAGCTGATAGTGGTCGATCACGTCGACGCCCAGGCGCGAGAGGCTGGCCTCGGCCGAAGATCGGATCGTCGCCCGGTCGGCGCCAGGCGTCCCTTCGGCCCGGCCCCGGGAATGGCCCCACTTCGTCGCGATGAGCGCTTCGTGGCGGCGGCCCGCCAGGGCCTTGCCGAGCATGGTCTCCGAAACCCCACCCCCGCCGTACATCTCGGCAGTGTCGAAGTAGTTGATGCCGGCGTCGAGCGCGGCGCCGACGACGGCGTCGACATCGGCTTGGCTGTCCATGCGCATGCCGAAGTTGTTGCAGCCGAGGCCGACCACGGAGACGGAGAGGGGACCGATCGATCGATGTTCCATGGCGTCATCCTCGCGTGTTTTGCGCCGCGGCGCTCGTCGAAGGCGATGGGGCCCGAAGCGTGGCACCGTCAGCCGCGTCGGCTAGAAGAGAGGCATGCCCGGGACCGACCCGCCACTGACGCTGGCCGATCTACACGCCCTACCCGTCACCCGACTCAAGGGTGTCGGCTCCAAGAAGGCCGAGGCACTGGCCGCGGCCGAGATCACCACGGTCCTCGACCTGTTGACCCACTACCCCCGCCGGTACATCGATCGCACCCGCGAGGCCACGATCGCCGCGCTGGCCGTCGGCGAGGAGGGAATGGTGCTTGCCGAGATCCTCCGCGTCGACAGTCGGCGGACGCGAAACCGCCGCACGATGGTCACTGTCGTCGTGTCCGACGGCACCGGACGACTGACCCTCACGTTCTTCAACCAGCCGTGGCGCGAGCGCCAGCTCAGGGTTGGGATGCAAGCGGTCGTGTTCGGGAAGCTCGAGCTGTACCAGGGCACCCGACAGATGACGAACCCGATCGTCGACCTCATCGGTGACCGCACGGGGCGGATCGTGCCGGTCTACCCGCAGTCGGACAAGGCGGGTCTGCACACCTGGGAGCTCGCCGGATGGGTGGGGGATGCCCTCGCGAAGGCGGCACCTCGTGGGTTCGCCGAACCCCTCCCCGCAGCCGTGCTGGAGCGGTTCGGCCTCGTCGATCGGGGTACGGCGCTCGCCGGCATCCACGAACCGGCGACGATGCAGGACGTCGCACAGGCCCGCCGCCGGCTGGTGTTCGACGAGCTGCTCCGCATCCAGCTGCTGCTCGTCCTTCGCAAACGCGCCGTCGAGGCTTCCGCCCGCGGCGTGGCCCACGACGTGGGTGGAAGGTTCCTGGCACGGCTCGTGGGGGCGTTGCCGTTCCCGCTCACGGCCGCGCAGCGGCGGGTCATCGACGAGATCGTGTCCGACATGGCGTCACCGGTGCCGATGCATCGACTCCTCCAGGGCGACGTCGGCGCCGGGAAGACACTCGTCGCCGTGGCCGCCCTGCTCACCGCGGTGGAAGGCGGCCATCAGGGCGCGCTCATGGCGCCCACCGAGGTGCTCGCCGAGCAGCACCGTCTCGCAGTGGGTGGGCTGCTCGGCGGGTTCACCGTGCCCGACGCCACGACGTTGTTGGGCGAGCGGGAGCTGCGGGTTGCCCTGTTGACGAACCGGACGCCGGCCGCCGACCGGCGCCGGATCCTCGCAGAGCTCGCTGCCGGAGGGATCGACATCGCGATCGGCACCCACGCGCTCATCCAGGAAGGCATCGAGTTCGCCGCTCTCGGCCTCGTCGTCATCGACGAACAACATCGTTTCGGCGTCGATCAACGCGCCGCGCTCCGCGACAAGGGTGTGGGTCGGGCCGTGCCCGACGTGTTGGTGATGACCGCGACGCCGATTCCGCGGACGGCAGCGATGACCGTGTACGGCGATCTGGACGTGTCGGTGCTCGACGAGCTCCCGCCGGGCCGCACGCCGATCGCCACCGAGTGGGTCCACACCGTTGGCGGCGCCGGTGACGAGGTCGTCTGGGACTCGGTACGACGTGCCGTGGGCTCGGGTCATCAGGCCTACGTGGTGTGCCCGCTCATCGAGGAGTCCGACAAGCTCCAGGTCGCCTCGGCCGAGGAGACCTTCGAGCTGTTGCGCGGTGGCGAGCTCGCCGACGTCGGAGTCGGTCTCCTCCACGGCAGGCTCGCCTCTTCCGACAAGGACCAGGTGATGACCCGCTTCCGGGCCGGCGAGATCGACGTCCTCGTGGCCACGACCGTCATCGAGGTCGGGGTCGACGTCCCCAACGCCACGGTCATGGTGATCCTCGACGCCGACCGTTTCGGTATCGCCCAGCTGCACCAGCTCCGGGGGCGTGTCGGTCGCGGCGGGTCGGCGTCGATCTGCTACCTGGTCGGCGACGGCGCGACGCCCGATGCCCAGGAGCGCCTCTCGGCGCTCGAGCGCACGACCGACGGTTTCGAGCTTGCCGAGGTCGACCTCGAGCTGCGGGGGGAGGGCACGATCATGGGGGTGGCGCAGAAGGGTCGCAACGATCTGAAGCTGGCGTCGCTGCGACGGGACAAGGAGTGGGTCGCCCACACCCGTGCGTTGGCCTTCGAGCTCGTCGACGCCTCGCCGCACCTCGCCGACCACCCCGAGCTGCTCGCCGAGATCGACCTCCTCCTCGACGACGACGAGGCCGACTACCTGCTCAAATCATGACGCCGCGACCCCCGTCGACGGTGCACTCGGCACAGGACTCGGCGACCGTTGCGCATGTGCTCGCCGCGGCGTTCGACGGGGACCCGTTGTTCCGCTGGTTGTTTCCCGGGCCCGGGCATCGGGGCGCGCTCGAGCGGTGGTGGGCGCACCTCGCGGCGGCTGCCGCCGTGCGCTCTGACGCGGAGTTGTGGCACGCGCCCGACGAGGGATCTGCAGCGCTCTGGTACGCGCCGCGCGGCCTCGACCCGCCGGAGCGGCGCGAGGCTGCATCGAGCGACGGGGCCGGTGGCAGCGCCGTCAGCTTCGACGAGCTCGTTGCCGAGCTCGTGGGCGACCGCATCGACGAGGTGCGCACTGCCTTCGCAGCCATCGCCGCGGCTCACCTCACCGAGCCGCACTGGTATCTCGCTGCGGTGGGGACCGAACCGCGTCTGCAGGGTCGCGGCAGCGGTGCCAGGCTCCTGCGCCCGGTTCTCGAGCGCTGCGACGCCGAGGGTCTCGGTGCCTACCTCGAGTCGAGCAACCCCCGAAACGTGCCGTTCTACCACCGCCTCGGGTTCGTGGTGGTCGGTGCACTCACCCTGGCCAGCGGCGCCGCCGCCATGACCTGCATGTGGCGCCCGCCCCGTTGACCCCTCGTCGCCGCGGGTCAGGGCGCTAGTCGCGCCCGGGTTCGTCGAGCCAGTCCTCATCGGGCAGCACGATGTCCCAGCGGTCGAGGCAGTCCTCGCAGCGGTAGAACACGACCATGTCGGGTTCCCAGCCTTCGGGTGGCTCGTAGGAACCGAGATGGCAACGTCCGCCACAGTCCACGCAGGTGATGTGTCGGGGAATCTCCACGGTGTCGAAGATACCGTGACCTGCCATGCGCATCGTGGCCGGTACCGCTCGGGGTCGTGGGGTGAAGACACCCGAGGGTGACGACGTCCGGCCCACGTCGGACCGGGCGCGCGAGGCGATCTGCAACTCCCTGTTCAGTCATGGACTCATCGACGCGGCTGTCGTGGTCGATCTGTTCGCCGGCAGCGGCGCACTCGGCCTCGAGCTGTTGTCCCGCGGTGCGGCACACGTCAGCTTCGTCGACAACAGCCGTCGATCGATCGAGACCGTCAGGGAGAACCTCGATGCGCTCGGCTTCGCCGATCGCGCTCGGGTCGTCACCGGCGACAGCCTGGCGTTCGCGGCGTCCTCGGGGCCGTTCGACCTGGCGTTGCTCGACCCGCCCTACGCGTTCGACGACTGGGCGGCGCTGCTCGATCAGCTCGACGCCCGCGCGATCGTGATCGAGTCCAACCGGTCGTTCGACCTGGGTCCGGCGTGGCGGATTCTCAAGCAGAAGCGGTACGCAGGTACCGTGGTGACCATCGCCGACCGGCTGGGCCGGGAGGCGACGTCGGGCGGAGACCCAACAGACCACGCTCACCAGGAGGGCTCCCGCGCATGACTCGGGCCATGTATCCGGGTTCGTTCGACCCCGTGCACGTCGGCCACGTCGACATCGTCGAGATCGCCGCAGCGGCGTTCGACGAGGTGATCGTCGTGACGATGTACAACCCTGCCAAGGACGGCTTCTTCCCCCTTGCGCAGCGGCGGGAGCTGCTCGAGGCGACCCTCGGCCACCTCCACAACGTCAGCATCACGAGCGCGGCAGGTCTGGTCGTCGACGCGGCCTGCGACCTCGGAGCGACGGTCATCGTGAAAGGTATTCGCAGCGCCACCGACCTCGACGTGGAGCTGCAGATGGCGCAGACCAACAAGGCCGTCAGCGGCGTGCAGACGATGTTCGTGCCCACCGAGCCCGATCACTCCTTCGTGTCGAGCCGGTTCATCCGCGAAATCGCGTCGCACGGTGGCGACGTGAGCGCCCTCGTGCCGCCGCTGGTCGCGGAGGCCCTGGCGAGAAAGGTTTCCGAGTGAGTGATCCATTCGAGCCCTACCCAGACAGCGACACTTTCGACGATCTCCGCAGCCCCGAACCGCCCCCGGCATCGTCGCCCTACGACGCTCCCGAGGTGGAGCGCCTGCTGCGTCAGGTGATCGACCTCGTCGAAGCGGCACGCCCGGTGCCGTTGTCGGCGTCGTCGATGATCAACAAGGACGAGGTGTTGTCGATGCTCAACGATCTCGCCATGCGGTTTCCCGACGAACTCCGTGCCGCTCGCTGGCTCTTGAAGGAGCGCGAGGACTTCCTCGCTCGCGTGCGGCGTGAAGGCGACGAGCTGATGGAGCTGGCCCGCGCCCGGGCCGAGCACATGGTGCAACGCACCGAAGTCGTGAAATCCGCCGAGGCCCGTGCCCGGGCGATCGTGGAGCGAGCCGAAGGCGATGCCCGCCGGCTCAAGCTCGAGAGCGAAGACTACTGCGACCAGAAGCTGGGCAGCTTCGAGGCCGTGCTCGAACGCACGCTGCGGGTCGTCGCCGACGGCCGAGCCCGACTCCAGGGCGATCCCTTGTCGGAGCTCGCAGCGGCGCACGGGGCCCTCCCCGAGTCAGCGCCCGAGGACGATTCCGACCTCGGACCCGGCTTCTACGACCAGGACGAAGGGTGATTGCGGGAACCGACGATCGGTCCGTCCTCGTCGACGTTGCCGCGCTGCTCCGGTGGCCCGGAACCCGTCGTGAGGTGCCGGTCGCCCTGGTGCCCGAGCGCATCGAGACATCGGTGTGCGCGGTCGTCGGGCTGAACGGCGTGATCGTCGCCGAGTCCATCGGGGAGAAGGTCGCCGTTTCAGGCACCCTCGCGCTGCGCTGGCGGGGCGAGTGTCGCCGGTGTCTGGAGCCGGCAACGGGCACCACCGAGGTCGAGATCCAGGAGATCTTCGAGAAGGAGCCGGTGGAAGGCGAGACGTACGAGTTGCCGACGGCGGACCACCTCGACCTTGCCCCGATGCTGCTCGAGCAGGCGATCCTGGCCCTGCCGATCGCTCCGCTCTGCGACGAATCCTGCGCCGGACCTGCTCCCGGGGTCTATCCCACAGCAGTCGCCGCCGAGATCGATCTCGTCGACGAACAGACCGGGCAGCTCGGCGACCCTCGCTGGGCGGCCCTCGATGCACTGCGACTCGAGGGGCCCGAAGACTCCGAGAAGTAGTCGCCACCGTCGCGCGGCGGTAGGATCGATCGCTCGTGCACGGCGCGTGCGCGCCCGGGCAGGTAGCCCACCGCAGTCGTTCGAATCTGGATCGCACCCATGGCAGTCCCAAAGAAGAAGACCTCGAAGGCCAAGAGCAGGAGCCGTCGTAGCTCCGCGTGGAAGCTCGGTGTTCCTTCGCAGAGCCGGTGCCCTCGCTGTGGCGCCGCTCGCCGCCCCCATCACGTCTGTGGTGGATGTGGTTGGTACGACGGACGCGAAGCGATCGACCTGGCCTGAGGCGATGGCCGTCATCGAGTTGCCTGTGGCCGTCGATGCCATGGGTGGCGACAAGGCCCCCGAGGAGATCATCGCCGGCGCTCGGATGGCCGCTGCGGCCGGGATTCCCGTGGTGCTCGTCGGGCGGTCCGACGCACTCGCCGACGTCGACGACCTGCCCATCATCGTGGCCAGCGAGGTCATCGCCATGGACGCCGACCCCGGTGCGAGCGTCCGACGGCTGAAGGATTCGTCGTTGGTCCGGGCAGCCGAAGCGGTACGCGACGGGCGCGCCTGCGCGATGGTCAGCGCAGGGAACACCGGGGCGACCATGGCGTCGGCGCTCCTGCGGATGGGCCGGCTCAAAGGCGTCGCGCGGCCCGCGATCGCCACGCCACTGCCGGTGCCCGGGCGTGCCAACCCCAACGTGCTCCTCGACGCCGGCGCCAACGCCGAGTGCCAGCCCGAGTGGCTCGTGCAGTTCGCCGAGATGGGGTCGGTGTACGCACGCGACCGCTTCGCGATCGCGACCCCCCGAGTCGGCCTGTTGTCGATCGGCGAGGAGGCCGGAAAAGGCTCGCCGTTCGTCAAGACGACCTACACCCTGCTCGAGGACCCCGACTGGCAGCACCGCGCCGGCGCGGAATTCGTCGGCAACGTCGAAGGGCGCGACCTGCTCGGCAGCATCGCCGATGTCATCGTGACCGACGGCTTCACGGGCAACGTCGCACTCAAGACCGCAGAAGGTGCCGCAAAGGCGATCGTCAACGCGCTCCTGGCGGCCTTCAATTCCTCCGACGAGGCTCGCGAGGGTGCCCGCCTGCTCGCCCCTGCGCTGCTTCCGCTGTACGACACCCTCGACCCCGACAGCGTCGGGGGCGCGATCTTGCTCGGCGTGCAGGGGGTGGCCATGGTGAGCCACGGGTCGTCGTCGGCAAAAGCGATCTTCAACGCGATTCAGAACGCCGCGGACCTCGTCGCGAACGACCTGGTCGGCCATATCAGCGACGTCGTGTCGGTCTGAGACCCCGGTCGGACCCATCCGGCGGCGCCTGCACAAGCGCACAAGCCGTATCGTCGGCTACACTTCGCCGCCGATTCCGAAAAGGGGAGGCGAGCGTGCCCGCAGAAACCCACGTCGAACAGGGTCCGCTCGACAGAGCGGCAATCCTCGACCTGGTCCGTGAACGACTGGCAGAGATCCTCGAGGTCGAACCAGCGACGATCAACGAGGGGGACTCGTTCGCCGACGACCTCGACGCCGATTCTCTGGCCTTGATCGAACTCGTCGAGGCGATCGAGGAGGAGCTGGCGGAACGCTCGACCGGATTCCGGATCGACGACGAAGATCTCGAGGACCTCAAGACCGTGCGCGACGCCGTCGACTACGTGCACGGTCGGGTGGGCGGCTGATCCCAGGGTGACTGCCGCTGCGCTCCGTGAACTCTGCGACTCGGTCGGGTACACCTTTCGCGACCCGAACCTCCTCGAGCAGGCGCTCACGCACCGTTCCTGGTGCGCGGAGAACGACGGGGTCGAGTCGAACGAACGACTCGAGTTCCTCGGTGACTCCGTGCTCGGCATCGTCGTCACCGACTTCATCTACCGGGAGTACCCCAACCTCAACGAGGGCGAGCTGGCCAAGCTGCGGGCCGCGGTCGTGTCCGCGGTCTCGTTGGCCGGCGCAGCGCGCCGGCTCCAGCTGGGTGAGTGCCTGCGTCTCGGCAAAGGCGAGCGGTCGTCGGGCGGCAGCGACAAGTCGTCGATTCTCGCCGACGCGCTCGAGGCGGTCATCGGTGCGGTCTACATCGACGGGGGCATCGGGCCGGCGACCACTCTGGTGGTCGACCTGCTCGGAAACCCGATCGCCGAGGGTGCCAAGGTCCCCGGCCTCGACGACTTCAAGACCCGATTGCAGGAACGCGTCGCTCGAACCCACGAGACGCTGCCCCGCTACGTGATCGACGAAGAGGGCCCTGATCACGAGAAACGCTTCTTTGCCGAGGTCGTCATCGACGGCACGCCCTTCGGGCGCGGTGAGGGGAGATCGAAGAAGGAAGCCGAACAGGCCGCCGCTGCCGAAGCCTGGGAACAGGTTGCGAGCCTCGAGCCCGACGGAGAACCCGACGAAGCCGACACCTCCGTCGACGTCGAAACCGCACAAGGAGTGGATGCATGATCGAGCTGCCCGAGATCGAAACGATCCGACGCGATCTCGACCGCGAGTGCGTTGGCAAGAAGATCAAAGACGTCGATGTGGTGATCGCCCGAGCGGTGGGGGGTTCGAAGGAGCGGTCCCATCTGACCGAGGCGCTCGAGGGTGCCAAGGTCACCGAGGTGGGGCGGGTGGGAAGGCTCATCCGCATGGATTTCGACTCGGGCTCGACCCTGTTGTTCGATCTCGGTTCCGGCGGCCAGTTGTTGCGTTGCGCCAACAAGGAAGAGGTGCACAAGCGCACCGCCTTGATCCTGGGCTTCACCCAGCACGGCCAGCTCCGGCTCGTCGATGTCAACGCCGACGCCTCCGTGAGCCTGCACGCCACCGAGGCCCTTTTCGAGGATCGCCCGGAGCTCACCACGCTGGGCCTCGATCCGATCGAGCAGCCGGTGTCGTGGACCGATTTCGGCCGCATGTTGCATGCCCGAAGCGAGAAGCTCAAGCCCTTGTTGCTCGACGACTCCTTCGTCGTCGGCCTGGGTCCGATGTATGGCGACGAGATCTTGTTCAACGCCGGTTTGCGATTCGACCGGCTCTCGAACTCGCTCACCACCCAGGAGGTCCGGCGGCTCTACCGATCGCTCGTCGAGACGCTCCACGATGCGGTCAAGTACCGAGGCTCGACTGTCGAGGGGAGCGCGTACCTCGACGTGTTCGGCGTTCCTGGCAACTACCAGGACCATCACGCGGTCTACCAGAAGGACGGCGATCTCAGCCCTCGTAATCGCAAGCCGATCTCGAAGGTGAAGTTCGGTGGCGAGTGGACCTACTACTGCGCCGAGTCGCAGGTGTGATCGGGGTTCGGCGCCGCCGGGCGATTCGAACCACAGGCATGTAATTCGTCGCGCGATCCACTAGGTTCACGGGCGTGTTCCTCAAGTCGCTCAGCCTGAAGGGCTTCAAGTCCTTCGCCGATGCCACCACGCTCTTGATGGAGCCAGGGGTCACCGTTGTGGTCGGACCCAACGGAAGCGGCAAGTCCAACGTCGTCGACGCCATTGCCTGGGTGCTCGGGGCGCAGGCACCGAGCACGGTGCGGTCGCAGAAGATGGACGATGTCATCTTCGCAGGAACCGCCAAGCGACCCGCTCTCGGCCGGGCCGAAGTCTCGTTGTGCATCGACAACTCCTCGAAGATCCTCCCGATCGACTTCGAGGAGGTGACGATTACCCGCACTTTGTTCCGCGATGGCGACAGCGAGTACTCGCTCAACGGCGTACCGTGCCGCCTGCTCGACATTCAGGAGCTGTTGAGCGATTCGGGTGTCGGCCGCCAGCAACACGTCATCGTCTCCCAAGGGCAGATCGACGCAGTGCTCAATGCCCGTCCGGAGGACCGGCGGGCCATCATCGAGGAAGCTGCAGGTGTGCTGAAGTACCGGCGCCGACGCGAGAAGGCCCAGCGTCGCTTGAAGGCGACCGAGGAGAACCTCACCCGGGTGCAGGACCTGCTGCGGGAGGTCCGTCGCCAGCTCCGCCCGCTCGAACGCCAGGCCGAGGCGGCGCGACGCCATGGCGATCTCATCGCCGAGCTCACCACGCTCCAGAAACACATCGCCGGCCGCGAGATCACTGCGCAGCGCACGGCCCTGCAGGCGGCCCGCTCGGCACGCCGGCAGCTCGCCGACGACGACGGTCGACTCACCGCGTCGCTTCGCGGTCTCGACGCGGAGATCACTGCAGCCGAAGAACAGCTCACTGCGACCGGTGCCCACGACATCAGCGATCGCCTTGCCCGGGTCGAGGGACTGCGGGAGCGAGCGCGCGGCATGCACGCGGTGCTCACCGAGCGATTGAGTAGCCTGGCTCGTGAGCTCGACTCGTCGGTCGATCAGGGCGTCATCGAGACCCTCGAGGCCGAGACCGCTCGCCTGCGCCGCGAGCTCGAAGATGTCGACGCCACGTTCGAGCAGCTCGAACCCGCCAACGCCAGCGTGGTGGCCGCCGAGCGGCAGATCGCCGAGCAACGGTCGCTGTTCGAGCAAGAGCGCAGCGACGTCCCGGAGGCGCCCGCCGCCGAAGCCGGCGAGCTGCGGGGTCGCCTCGCATCGGTCACCGCGTCGATCGACGCGCTGGAACGCTCGGACGCGCAGCTCCGAGAACGTCTCGATCGTCGGGCCGCCGACGAGCAGCGTCACGTGGCGCAGGAGCTCGAGCTGCGTGCGCAACTCGACCGCCTGACCGCCGAGCTCGCCGAGGTCGAGTCCGACCGCCCCGTGCGCGCCGGTGCCCTCGATGGCGCGTCGGCGCGCCTGGCCGACGTGGAACGCCGGCTGCACGAGGTCCAGGCCGACCGTCAGGCCTGGACCGCACGAGCCGATGCGCTGTCGCTCGCGCTCGACGACGCTCGCAGCCGTTCGGGGGCCGAACGCCTGAGTGAGGTCGCCGGCGTGCTCGGTACCCTCCTCGATCTCATCCACATCGATCCGGGATGGGAGTCGGCCTTCGAGGCTGCCGCCGGCCAAGCCATGGCTGCAGTGGTCGTCGATGACACGGCGGCAGCGCGCTCGGCGCTCGCCGTGCTCCGCTCCGGCGAGATCTCCGGCGGGGTGCTCGCCCTCACGGCCGCTCACGGGGCCCCTTCCTCGCGCGGCTCGTTGCGGACCCATGTGCGCGCGACCCGGCCCGACGTCGATGCCCTGCTCGACTTGCTGATCGGCGACGTGGAGGTCGTCGCCGACTGGCGCTCCGGGGTCGAGTCGGCTCTCTCGGACCCCCGTGGTGTGTACGTCACCAGGGAAGGGGACCGTTTCGCCGTCGACGGGTGGCGCGTCGGGCTGACCGGCAGCGGAGCGACGGGTGCGGCGCTCGACGAGGCACTCCAGAAGGCCGAAGCGGCCATCGCAACCGGGGAGCGCATCCGTCGGTCCAAAGACGACGCCGTCGTTCAACGCAACGAGGCCGTGGCTGCGCTGGCAGCCTGTGACGAGCGTCTCGGCGCGTTGCGCCGAGAGATCGAGGTCGCCCGCGACGCGTTCGCGCGTGTGCAGAGCGACGTTCGTGCGGCGCGGGTGGAGGCCGACGCCATCGGGACCCAGCGCGTCGAGATCGCGCAGGAACTCGCGGCTCAGCACGATCGTCGTCGGTCGTTGGCCGCGGCGCTGCCGGCGCTGGAAGCCAACGAGCAGGAGGCCGTCGAACGCGGACGGGCACTCGACGCGGAGCGTCGCCGGCTCGAGCATGACGCCGCAGCGATCGGGGCCCGTCGTACCGAGCTCGAGGTCCGTGTCGCGGCGGTCGAGGAGCGGCGTCAGTTCCTGCGGTCCCGCCTCGACGAGCTCGATGCGCGGCTCGAGCGCTATGCCGACGAGGCGAATCGCGCCGCGGAGCGGCGCCTCCAGTTGGAGCAGCGGGTGCGGCTCGCGACCTCGCTCAAGGAGGTGGTCGCCGAGCGCGGCGTCGAGCTCGAGGCCGAGCTCGCGTCGCTGCGCACCCAACGACAGGCGGAGTCCGACGCCGCGCGCGCGGCGTCGGCGAGACTCGACCGACTCCGGGCGAGTCGTTCCGACTCCGAGAAGGAGTTGGTGGCGCTGCGCGAGCAGGCAAGCCGCCGTGAGGTCGAAGAAGCCGAGGCCGCCCTGCGGCTCGAGACGGTCATCGACGCTCTGCGGCGCGATCTCGACTGTGAGCCTGGTGCCGCGGTGCAGACCGAATGCCCACCGTTGGACGGCATCGGGCCGAAGGCCAGGGCGCGTGAGCTCGAGCGGGAGCTGCGCATCATGGGTCCGATCAACCCCCTCGCCCTCGAGGAGTTCGAGGCGCTGCAGGAGCGCCATCAGTTCCTCGAAGCCCAGCTCGACGACGTGCGCGCCACCCGACGCGAGCTCAACAAGGTGATCCGGGCGATCGACGAGGAGATCGTCACGGTCTTCACGAGCGCCTATGCCGACGTCGCCGCGAACTTCGAGCAGTTGTTCTCGGCGCTGTTCCCTGGCGGTACCGGCAAGTTGACGCTGACCCAGCCCGAGAACCTGCTCGAGACCGGCATCGAGATCGAGGCCAAGCCGTCGGGCAAGAACGTCAAGAAGCTGTCGCTGCTCTCGGGCGGGGAGCGGTCGCTGACAGCGTTGGCCTTCCTCTTCGCCGTGTTCCGGAGCCGGCCGTCGCCGTTCTACGTGATGGACGAGGTCGAAGCGGCGCTCGACGACGTCAACCTGCATCGGTTCCTGCAGCTGGTCCAGGAGTTCCGCGACGAAGCGCAGCTCATCATCGTGAGCCATCAGAAGCGTACGATGGAGGCAGCCGACTGCCTGTACGGCATCACGATGCAGCCTGGTGGGTCGTCTCGGGCGATCAGCGAGAAGCCGGGAGGTATCGGGCCGTCGGAGATCGATCTGCGTACCCCCACGGCGGCAGGTCGCGTCGAGTCGAGCTCGGGCTGACCCGCCGCTGCGTGCTCAGGGCCAGATCCCGCGCTGGCTCGCCACCGAATAGAGGCGGCGGAGCGCCACCACGTAGCAGGCGTCGCGCAACGAGCACCCGAACTCGACCTGCACCGAGGCGGCTTTGTCGGCGGCGCTCCACACGGTTTCCATCAGCCGCCGATCGACCGTGTCCAGTGTCCAGTGTTCCGCCGAGCGGTTCTGGAGCCACTCGAAGTACGACACGATCACGCCACCGGCGCTGACGAGGATGTCGGGCAGGACCTCGATGCCTCGCTCGGCGAGGATCGCGTCGCCGGCGATGGTCGTCGGTCCGTTGCCGGCCTCGACGACCACCTGGGCCTGGACGCGACGAGCGACCGACTGGGTGATCTCCCCGGCGAGCGCCGCCGGACAGCACAGGGTGACCGGAACGTCCCAGAAGGCATCGGCGTCGATGTCGTCGGCGCCGGGGAAACCCGAAACGCCGCCCTGATCCTCCACCCAGTCCGAAAGGGCGAAGGCATCGATGCCGCGTTCGTTGAGGATGGTCCCAGTGTGATCGGCCACGGTGACGAGTCGCACGCCGTGCACCGCAAGGAGTCGCCCCAGGTTGCTCCCGACATTGCCCCACCCTTGGATGCTCGCGGTCATGCCCTCGAGCGAATACCCCTTCTCGTCGGCCCAGTGGAGGAGGGCGTACATGGCGCCCTGACCGGCCGCTTTCACCCGCCCCAACGATCCGCCGCAGTCGACGGTCTTCCCGGTCACGACCAGCTTGGCCGATGCCGGGTCGCCGCCGGCGGCGGAATAGGTGTCCATCATCCACACCATCGTCTGGGCGTCGGTGCCGATGTCGGGTCCCGGGATGTCGGTCTGGGGCCCGATGTTCGTGCCGAGCGCATAGGTGAATCGACGGGTGAGCCGGGCGCGTTCGTCGCGGGAGAGCTCCGTCGGGTCGCAGGTGACACCACCCTGACTGCCACCGAAGGGCAGATCGGACAAGGCCGTTTTCCATGTCATCCAGGCCGCGAGGGCCTTCATCTCATCGAGATCGACCGACGGGTGGTAGCGGACGCCGCCCTTGAACGGGCCGAGCGTCGAGTCGTGCTGGATGCGGTAGCCGCGGAACATCTCGTAGCTGCCGTCGTCCATCTCGACGGGGAAGTTGACGATGATCTCGTTGCGGGGCTGCGACAAGATTCCCCGGTAGGTCTCGTCGAGCTCGATGAGGTCGGCGGCGCGATGGAACTGAGCCATTGCCGCGCTGAACAGGCCCTCGGGCCGGCGTTCGTCCATTCCACTCCAGTCGGCGCCCGACCTCGATACCTGAGCCCACCCGGCGCGAGCGGTGAGCGCAACGCAAGCGTAGGAGCGCGCGGTCGAGGGGGTGCGCACCCGCGCGCGATGGGTGCGGCTCAGGCGACGGTGACCGCGCCCAGATGATCGGCGACGACGGACGCACCCACACCGCTCAGATGGCGCTCGAGCCGCGCCCGGATGTCGACGGGAAGCACCCCAGCGTGTCCCGCGATCACCACGGCGAGGTCTTCATGGCCCGCCATGACGGCTGCCAGTATCCCGGTGGTCACCGCGTCTGGGTTCTGTCCGCCCGCAGCGAGATACGACGCGCAGATCGTCGCCGTGCGCGCCGGCTCGACCGATCGGGCGAGCTCGAACACGAACTCGTCCCCGTCGGTCAGCAGGGCGAGACCCAGAACCATCGCGAGTGGTCCGAGGTCGGTAGCGCAGGCGCGGAGCAGTTCGGGCCAGAGCTCGATCGGCAGGTCCCGCTCGACCAGATCCACGAGCTCGTCCACGGCCCCGGCCACGTCGCCGCCGGCCAGGCGGGCGTGCGCTGCGGCCCGCGTCACCTCGTCACGCAGGTGTGAGGGATTGGCGGACTCGAAGTCGGCGGTGCTCCTGGCCGCGGTCACCATCTCGGTTGCTCCGTCGGGGTGGGTGTCGACCAAGGGCTCCACGGCGATGAGAAGGGCGCGCGCTGCGCCCGGCCAGAGCCGCAAGCTCTCGGCGGCGTCGACGACGGCCCCGGCGGTGCGGCCTCGACGGCGCATACTCTCGGCGGCGACCGCGAAGGCGGCTGCTTCGGGATGAGGGTGGTGTCGGACAGCCTCGAGTTCGATGATCAGCTCCACGTCGCCAGCAGCCGCGGCGAAGGCATACGCGGTGGCATCGGCGAGATTCCCCGTCGCGAGGTAGCGATCGCGCAGCTCGGGTGCGCGATCGACCTCTGCCAGGTCGGCCATGGCATCGGCCATCAGCTGTTCGTCGCGCAGCCTGCCTCCGGCGCCCCCGAAGCGCTCCGTGGCGTCGCGGAGCCGGGAGGAAGTGAGCGCGGCGCAGCTGAGGAGCGCGTGCAGGTAGCGATCGTCGTCGAGGCTCCCCGCCAGTTCGACCAGCGCGACATAGTCGTCGAACGCAGAGACGGCCGCCAGCGGCGGCCACGGGTCGACGTGTTCGGGGAGCTCGGTGATGAGCTCGACGGCGCGTTCGAGGTCGCCGACGCTGCCTGCGGCCTCGAACAGGGCGGCGGCGCGGGTACGAGCGGCGACGTGATCGTCGACCAGGGGGGTCATTGAGGGGCGCAGGGCGTAGTCGGCAGCTGCCTCGAGTGCCTCCGCTGGGCGACCGGCTCGGAGCAGGGCGGTGGCGAGTACGGCTCCGGCAACGGCGTCAGCAGGTACCAGATCGAGCGCCGCGCGCGCGTCGACGGCGGCCGCCTCGAGGTCGCCGGCATCGAGTTCGAGCTCGGCGCGCAGTGCGAGCATCAGCGCCCGAACCGGACCGCCTTGCGCTTTCGTGATCGCCATGAGGGGCTCGAGGACGGCCAGGGTCTCCGCGGCGTCGCGCGAGGCCGCTTTCAGCGAGCGGGCATAATGCACGGCCGTGGTCGGGTCGGGCCCGGCCTCGAACGCCTCCCGGGCGATCTCGAGGTTGCGCTCGAGCTTCTCGCGTTGGGCAACCACCTCGTCGGCGTAGCCGTGATGATCGATCGACAGCGCGGCGAGGTGCACCTCGGTCAGCGGTTGGTCGTCGTGGCGCCGGGGCTGCTCGTGCAGTGCTCCGGTGAACGAGACGAGGTCGGTGTCGATGATGCGCTTCGCCTTGAAACGGTGGGTCTCGACGCCGCTCCGGTTGAAATTGCGGATCTCGAGGACGTAGGCAGGGAAGAGGCGACGGTAGGTGGCCAGGAGTTGGCGGGTCCGATGTGGGTCCTCGCACACGAGCCGCTCGTCGCCGTCGATCCAGATCATGTAGGCGGCGTCTCGACAGCGGTCGAGTACCTGGTTGCGGGCCCAGGCGAAGTCGCCTCGCCAAGGGATCTCGATCACGTTGGCCCCAGCGGCCCGGGCCAGTTGCACGGTCCGGTCCACCGAACCGGTGTCGGCTACCTCGATGCGGTCGACGAGGCCGGCAAGGGAGGCCAGACAGGCCTCGAGGTGTTCTTCCTCGTCACGCACGATGAGGCCGGCAACGATGAGCGGGCCCTCGGTGAGGTCGGCGTCGGCGAGACGGCGGCCGCAGTCAGAGGAGTGGGTCCCAGGTGCGGCGGCCGCCTCGACGAAGCGGCCGCTCACGACAAAGCCCGGCGCGAATCCGGACCTTGACGCGAGGCATGCGAGGGTGTCGGCGTCAGCGACCGCGCAGGCCAGCTCGACGGCGTCGGCGTTGCGGTCGTTGTATCGGGACCCGTCGAAGGTCGCGACGGCGACGCGGCCGGTTCGCTCGAAGGAGCGGAGTAGGCCGGCAGCAGTCGCCGCGGTGATCTCGACGTCGTCGTGGAGGACGAGCACGGGGCCCGAAAGGGAGCGCAGGACCTCGGTGAGCGCTCGGGGACCGTGATCGGTGCGCACGAGATGGCCGCGCTCACCAGCGCGCTCCGCTGCGGTCACGCCCGGGGCGGTGCCGGCGACGACGGTCACGTTCGTGACGTCGCCGACGATGTCAACCAGCCGACGGAGGGCGGTGAGCGAGGCGCTCGTGGGGCCGTGGACCACGAGGACTGCGGCGGCGGGGGGTCGAGAGCGTGGACCGGTCATGCCGTTCAATCGGCCCGAACCCCGAGGTCCTTTAGGTCTTGCGACCTGGGTCGGAAGACGGAGGGGTTGGGTCTTGCGACCTGGGTCGGAAGACTCAAGTCGGAGCGGGATGCGGCCGATGCGGTGGCCATGGAAGATCGACCCGACCGCATCGACGCCGGCGTGCCCGTAAGCATCGTGCTGTACGTGCACAACGGGGCGCGGTACCTGACCGAAGCATTGGTGTCGATCCTCGACCAGACCCATCGACACTTCGAGCTCTGCGTCGTCGACGACGGTTCCACCGATGCAACCAGCGACATCGTGCGCACTGCCGCCGCACGGGACCCGCGCATCCGACTCGAGACCCAGGACGCACACGGGCGAGAGCGGCTCCACGAAACCTTCAACAACGCGCTCGCCATGACGCGCCACGATCTCATCGCGATCGCCAACGCCGACGATGTCTGGCGGCGGGACAAGCTGGAACGGCAGGTCGCCGTGTTCGCCGCCGAACCCGGGCTCGACGTGTGCCATCACGACGCGGTGTTCATCGACGACCACGGGTTGATCAAACACGGCGAGTTCCGCAACACGCCCTCGCCGTACGTCCTGCGCGACGTCCGGCCATGGCATTTCGTGGCGGGCAACCCGATCCCGAATCCCACGGTGATGTTCCACCGCTCGATCCTGCTACGTGTCGGCCTCCAGGAGGTCGGCGACATGCACGACCACCAGTTCTGGTTCAAGGCCGCTGCGCATGGCTGCAGCTTCCTCGGCCTCCCCGATCGTCTGATCCGCTACCGGATCCACGAGGAGAGCCACTCGACGGCATCGGGTCGCCAGGAACGAATTCGGGAGGCCCACGGCGAGAGCGTGGCGATGATGCTCGAGCGGTTGGCGCTCGAGGAAGTCGTGCCCGAGCTCACCGCGGTCGATGCCTCGGACCCCCGCAACCGCGCCTGGACGCACCAGTTCCTGGCCGGCCTGCTCTGGCCCCGCCACCTCGCCATGGCCGAACAGCAGTTCCGAGCCGCGCTGCGGGAATTCCCCGACCCCGGCGTGAAATGCGGCCTGGCCATGGCCTTGGCGCAATCCGGGGACCGCTATCGGGCAAACGCCTTGTTGCGCGATGCCGCGGCGGCCGGCGTCCGCCAGGCAGACTTCCTCCGCCGATCACCCGATCTGCTCCTCGACATGGCGACCCCGCCATGGCACGGCTCCGAACCGCCGATCGCCGGGGTGGTCCGCGGCAAGCTGGACGATGCGGTCGTCTCGGCAGAGCGCGAACACGCCGTCGTCGAGGTCGCGCTCTCGCTCCCCGACGCACCGGTGTCGGCGGCTTCGGTGGCCGAAGCGATGCACGGCATCGCCGTCGAGCGAGGCGCGGCGCCGACGCGGGTGATGGTGTTGGCCACAACGGCGACCATCGACTCGGTCGTGGCCGCGTACGACCTCTTCCGCGAAGGCGTGCCCGCAATCGTGGACGCGCTCGACATCGAGGCCCGGGTGCTCCACGACGGGGCAACCGACGCCGTGGCTGCCGCGTACCAGCTCGAGGGCGCCGAGGTGCTGTCGCTCGACGACGCTCGTCGCGCTGTCTGCGTCGGCGGTGGAGCCTTCAGGCCGGAACCAGCGCTGACCCGCTGAACGCCATGGCCCGCATTGCGGGTTCTTCGATGTGGCCCAGCAGGTTCCCAATACGGAAGATGTCCGCGAGCGCCCGGTAGGCCTCCACCGGCGGCACGTCGAGGGGCCCGCACGCGGCGAGGAGCAGATCGAGGGTCTGGGCCGCTTCGTCGTGGCTCCGCCGGAAGCTGGCCTCGTCCATGGCGGTGTGCCGAACCGAGAGCAGCAGGCCGGCCGTCGGACCCCGTTTGAGGGACAGTCGCGCTGCTCCCACCCCGCGCACGATCGACGCCTTGCGGATCGACTCGGGCGTCAGCAGGTGGTCATGCCAGCCGACGGCGCCGGCGCAGAAGCGAAGGGTGTACCCGCATGCTTCCACGCCCAGCGCGAAATCGACGTCCTCGGCATAGATGAAGAACCGGTGATCGAACCCGACCGAGCGTGACACGGGCGTTGGCACGCTCATGTTGCACGTGGCGCCCAGCCATGCCTGCAGGACGTCACCGTCCTCCATGAGGGGATAGGCGAACAGGTGCGGGGTCTCGGTGAGCATCCGTGACAGGGGGGCGCCGGCGTGTTCAGCGATGAAGTCGAAGGTGCCGAGGATCATCGACCGAGGGTGCCTCTGATGCTGTTCGACGTGGGTTCGCACCGCCCACGGCTCGAGGATCGTGTCGTCGTTGATGAACAACGTGATCGGTCCGGTCGCGTGTTCGAGTCCCCGGTCTCGGGCGATGCTCGGACCCAGGTTCGCCTGGTGCAGAACGACGAGCTCGCCGAGGGCTTCGGGCCGGGCCTCGAGCGCGGGCAGCGTGCCGTCGGTGGAGCCGTCGTCGATGACGATGACCTGCAGGTTCTTCTTGCCGATGTCCTGTGCCTCGAGATGATCGAGACACTTCATCAACGTGGGGCGGCGGTTGAACGTCGCGAGCAGCACGGTGCACAGCGGAGTCGACATGACGTCTCCATCGGCAGGGGTGCCTGGGTCGTGAGGCCCGGACCCAACGACCTAGGAAGGGTCCGTGCCGGGAGCGGGCGACCCGTGCCGATCCGGAGAGGCGAGGGCGATGTCGTCGGGGCGGACCGGCACCCGCGACAGCGCCAGCCCGGTGGCCTCACGGATCGCAGCCACGACTGCGGGGGTGGAGGAAATTGCCGGTGGCTCGCCGATCCCCTTGGCGCCGAAGGGGGCACCGGGCTCAGGGTGCTCGATCAACGCCACGATCGCGACCTCGGGCATGTCGAGCGCTGTGGGGATGAGGTAGTCGGTGAACGAAGCGTTGCGAACCAGCCCGTCTCGGACGACGATCTCCTCCATCACCGCGAGGCCGACGCCCTGGGCGATCCCACCTTCGATCTGGCCGCGTGCCTGGAGGGGATTGAGGACCCGTCCGACGTCCTGGGTGGTGGCGATCTCGACGACCTTCACCAGTCCGAGCTCGACGTCGACGTCGACCACGGCTCGGTGGGCGGCGAACGCGAAGGACACGTGGGCCCGTCCCTGTCCCTTCGCGTCGAGAGTCGTCGTCGGCGCATGGCGATGGGTGACGTGCTCGGAGATGACGCGACCCGCGAACGCCGCGGCGGCCGGGAGGTCGACGGACCCGTCGAGTGAACGGACGCGCCCGTCGACGAGCTCGAGCGCGTCGAGAGGGAGCGAACGTTCGGCGGCGATCGCGCGCAGGAGGGTGTCGCGCACGGCCTCGCATGCGCGCAGGACCGCTCCACCGGACATCCAGGTCTGGCGGCTCGCCGAGGTGGATCCTGCCGAACCGATGGACGTGTCGATCGGTGCCAGATGGACCTCCGACAGGCCCAGGACCTCTCGCGTGATCTGCTGCGCGAGGGTGACGAACCCCTGACCGACCTCGGCGCAGGCGCTCTGCACGACTGCGATCGCGTCGTCGACCGTGCACCGCGCCTCGGCGTAGTCGTCGAATCCCTCGGAGAACATGAGGTTCTTGATCGACACCGCGAACCCGACGCCTCGCCGGAGTTCGGAGGCGTCGCTCGTGCGCCCCGCGCCGCCCGGGCGCGCGAGCACGTCGTCGGGTGCTGGAGGAGGTAGCGGGTGCGCGGCGAGCCGCTCGATCACCTCGCGCACGGGGGCCGTTCCGTCGATCCTCTGTCCGGTGATGAGGGTGTCTCCGGTCGCCAGGGCGTTGCGGAGCCGCAACTCCACGGGGTCGATGCCGACCGCCGCGGCAAGCCGGTCCATCTGGGCTTCCACGGCGAAGCACGTCTGCACGTTGCCGAAGCCGCGCATGGCGCCGCAGGGGGGGTTGTTGGTACGGACGCCCCAGCCTTCGACGTAGGCGTTGGGCACCCGGTAGGGGCCGGTCGCGAAACAGCACGCGTTCGCGAGGACCGCTGCGGTCGTCGAGGCGTACGCGCCTCCGTCGAGGACGATGCGGGCCTCGACCTTGACGAGATCGCCCGAAGCGGTGGCGTGGTGGCGGAAGTGGATGCGTGCGGGATGGCGGTGCACGTGGCCGAGGAACGACTCGCCACGGTCGTAGACCATCTTCACGGGACGGCCGGTCTGCAACGCGAGCAGGCAGAGGTGGATGTGGAGGCTAACGTCCTCGCGGCCGCCGAATGCCCCGCCGACACCGGCAAGGCTGAGCCGGACCGATGGCTCGGGGAGTCCGAGCGCTGCGGCGATCTGACGCTGATCGGAGTGAAGCCACTGGGTCGAGACATGCAGGTCGATGGTGCCGTCACCTGCGGGGATCGCGAGGCCCGACTCGGTGCCCATGAAGGCCTGGTCCTGCATGCCGACCTCGTAGGTTCCCTCCACGACGACTTCGCCGACGGCCCTGCGGTCACCATGATCGATGACCAGATGGCGCACGACGTTGCCGTCGGGGTGGACGGGGTCGGCGGTGATGGCGGCATCGGCGTCGGCGAGCGGGGCGAGCACCTCGTAGTCGACGACGATGGCGTCCGCGGCGCGGCGGGCCACGTCGGGATGATCGGCGGCCACGAGCGCGACCGGCTCGCCCTGGTACCGGACGACGTCGACCGCGAGCACCGGTTGGTCGGGGTGCTCGAGCCCGAACAGGTTGCGTCCAGGGACGTCCTCGTGGGTCAACACCGCAGCAACGCCCGCGATGGCGAGCGCGCCGGAGATGTCGATGCCACGGATGCGGGCATGGGGATGAGGCGATCGCAACGTCTGGCCCCACAGCATGTCGTCGGCCCACAGATCCGACGAGAACGCGAAGGTACCTCGGACCTTCGGCACGCCGTCGGGCCGAGGAGCCGACTCGCCGATCCTGGGTGCGTGCACGCCTGCAACCGCGGCGTCGGTGATCGTCACGGAGCGTCTCCGCTCACGCGATTAGCTGCCACGCTCCTTATGGCTTCGAGGATGCGGCCGTAGCCGGTGCAGCGGCAGAGATTCCCCGAGATCGCCTCGCGGATCTGGAGCTCACCGGGCGCGCGCTCGCGGGCGAGGAGGTCCTCCACCGCCATCACGAGCCCTGGGGTACAGAAACCACATTGCACCGCGCCGGCGTCGAGGAAGGCCTGCTGGACGACCGAGAGCGCACCATCGTGTCCGAGCGACTCGACCGTTTGGATCTCCCTGCCGACCGCGGCTGCGGCCAGGACCAGGCAGGCGCACACGAGCGAGCCGTCGACGAGAACCGAGCAGGAGCCGCACTCGCCCTGCTCACAGGCGTTCTTCGATCCTGGCAGGCCGAGCCGCTCGCGCAGGACCCACAGGAGGCTCTCGCCGAGCCAGGCGTCGTGTACCGGGTGATCGCGTCCGTTGACGCTCAACACGTAGTGCTCGGTGGTCATCTCGGGCCTCCGGCCGCGTCTGGGGAAGGAAGGGAAGGAGCAAAGGTCGGGAATGCCCGACGCAGCGCCCGTCGGGCGAGCACCCCCACGGCGTGGCGTCGGTAGGCAGCGGTGCCGCGTTGATCGTCGATCGGAGCGGCTGCGGCCATCACCAGGTCGCCGGCGGTGGCGACGGCCTCGTCGGTGATCGTGCTGGCGTCCCATGCGATGCTCGTCGCGAGGAAGCGCTCGGCGTCGTCGGCCCGAACCGGGGTGGGCGCCACCGACCCGAGAGCAACGCGTGCGGTCCGGCCGGCGGTGTCGATCACGAGCGCCAACCCGGCGACCGAGATGACCATCGCGTTGCGGGTCCCGATCTTGAGGAACTCCTGGGGTCCGTCGAGGACGGGAACCCGGATCGACTCGATCAGCTCACCGGGGCGTAGAGAGGTTCGTTTGACCCCGGTGATGAACTCGTCGAGACCGACGTCGCGTCTGCCGTCGGTGCAGATGCAGCGCACCGTTGCGTCGAGCGCCGCGAGTACCGGCAAGGTGTCACCGGCGGGCGACGCCGTCGCCACGTTGCCGCCGAGGGTGCCGGCATTGCGGATCTGTGGGGAGCCGACGGTGCGCGCAGCCTGCGCCAGGGCGGGGACGAGAGAGGCGATCTGCGGGGACTGGAGATCGGTGTAGGTGACGCCGGCACCGATCACGAGGTCATCGCCGTCGCGGTGCCAGGCCCGCAGCTCCGGGATCCGGTCGATGACGACGATCCGTCGGGGTCGACGGTGCCGGTAGTTCACCTCGACCATGAAGTCGGTGCCACCCGCGAGCACCTGCCGGGTGGGATCCTCGGCGAGCAGGCCGATCGCCTCGTTCAGTGAGGTCGCAATGTGCACGCTCATGGTCCCCGAAGCCTAGTGCGATCAGGCTGGGCCGTTGCCCCTCCGACCGAGGCCAGTGCAAGGCACCGGTTCGCGGAATCGGACCGACCTGCGAGGGTCCTACGCGTCGAGCACCCGGGCACGTCCGCCGCTGGGAGAGACGATGGGCGGCTCGGTCGACCAGGGGAAGTTGATCCACAGGTCGGTGCGCTTCCACACGTATTCGCACTTGATGATCGACGGCGACTTCTCGAACAACACCGCGGTGCGAACGTCGGCGACCTCGCCCTGGCAGAACTCGTGGACGTAGGCCAAGGTGGCGCCGGTGTCGGCGACGTCATCGGCGATGAGGACGTTCGAGTCCCGCAGGTCGACCGTGTCGAGGTACGGCGGGAGCGCGACCGGTACCTCCAGACGTTCGTCGACGCCGGTGTAGTACTCGACGTTCATCACGTAGAGGTTCTTGACGGAGAGCGCGTAGCCGAGCGAACCGGCGACGAACAACCCACCGCGTGCGATGGCCAGGATGATGTCGGGCTGGTAGCCGTCGTCGGCGATGAGGCCCGCGAGCTCACGGGCCGCGACCCCGTAGCCCGCCCAATCCATGATCTCCCGCTCTTCGGACACCGTCGTTCTCCAGGTCGCTGCGTTTGGCGCCCCAACCTATCGCTGGGGGCCGCCGAGCGTCCTTTCGATGGGGGTGCTTGACGCCGGGGCGCTCCGGTGGTCGCGTTGGAAGGTGAACTCGCCCGAGCCGATCGCGCCGGTGCTGCTCCACCCGACGGCGACGCGAGTGGTTCAGCAGCAATGGGCCGAGCGGGTCGTTTCGCCCTATGGGTCGATCGGTCGCGCCGAACGCCACGAGCTGATGGCGCGTGACCCGTACGTTTTCCTGCACGTGACCCAGACGTCCGCTGCGGGCGCGGAGCGGACGTCTGGATCAAGGGCCGGCGCCCGAGACGAGCAGGCAGCATCGAGAAGCCAGGACGCGCTCGGACGGTTGCTGCAGATTGGAGCCTTCGGGGAAGTGCGTCCGCCCGGCCTCTACGCGTATCGTCTGACCTACCGGGGCCACCGCCAGACGGCGATTGTCGGCGACGTCGATCTCGGCGGGTGGGCCCGCGGGCGCATCCTTCCCCACGAACGTATCCAGCCGCAGCGCACGGCGGCGATGGCCGATGACCTCGAACGTCTGGGGGTGAGCGTGTCGCCCGTGGCCCTGGCCTACCGCGACCGTCCCGCCGTCGACGCGCTGGTGCGTCAGGTGACCGACACGGCACCCCTGCTCTCGTTCTGCCGGGAGGATGCGCTCGACCAGCAGGTGTGGTCGGTGCCCGAGGAGGTGGCCCGGCAGCTGTGCGATGCGCTGGCCGACGTGTGCACCTACATCGTCGACGGCCATCATCGCGTCAGCGCCGCGCTCGAGGTCTGGCGACGGCGGGGTTCGGGCGAGTCCGGCGGCCGTCTGCTCGGAGCGCTGTTCCCGGCGGGCGAGCTCCGCGTCCACGCCTTCCATCGCGTCGTTGCCGATCTCGCCGGTCGCTCCCCAGGGGCGTTCTTGGGTCTGCTGCGAGACGTCGGGTTCACCGCCACCGCCTTGGCTGACAGAGCCGACCCCGGACCTTCGTCGGCGGGGCAGTTCGCCATGTATCTCGACGGGCGGTGGTACGCGATCGTCGATGCCGGCGCTGGGACCGCCGGAGTGGATGCTGCAGTGCTCCAGCAACGGATCCTCGGTCCGGTGCTGGAGGTCGACGAAGCGGGGGCCGATGCTCGCCTCGAGTACCTGCCGGGGGTCGTGGACGCCGAAGTGTTGCGCCGGCGGGTCGACGCGACCGGTGGGGTCGCGTTCGCGCTGTACCCTCCGTCGATGTCGCAGATCATGGCGGTCGTCGACGCCGGCGGAACGTTTCCCCCGAAGAGCACGTACTTCGACCCCAAGGTGCGGGCGGGAATCTTCATCCGCCCCGTGTAGGGCGGCGAGCCGGGCCGGTAGGCAAAGCGGGATCCGGCTTCGGAACGAGGACGGGAACAACCCAACGGTTGGCCCAACCTGAACCGGTGGCTCAGGCCCGACGGGTGCGGAGTCGACGCGGACCGGGCGGCGCTATGGTCGTGCGCCGTGAGTCTCATCGAGGTGCGTGGTCTGCACAAGCGGTACGGCGACATCCACGCGCTCCGAGGGATCGACCTCGACGTGGAAGCGGGAGAGGTGTTCGCGCTGCTCGGCCCGAACGGTGCCGGGAAGTCGACGACGGTCGAGATCCTCGAGGGTCATCGTGGCGCAACCTCCGGGACGGTACGGGTGATGGGGATGGACCCGGCGACGTCGGGGCGCGAGTACCGCGACCGCATCGGGATCGTTCTCCAACACTCCGGCATCGAGGACGAGCTATCGGTGCGCGAGGCGCTCGAGATGTATGCCTCGGTCTACGCCGACCCCGCCGACCCCGACGAGGTGCTCGCGCAGGTCGGTCTGGGCGAGCAGGCAGACCAGCGGGTGAAGAGGCTCTCGGGTGGCCAGCAGCGCCGGATCGATCTCGCACTGGGGCTGATCGGTCGACCCGACGTGCTGTTCCTCGACGAGCCCACGACGGGTTTCGACCCCGCAGCGCGCCGCCGGAGCTGGGAGCTCATCGCCGGTCTCCGCTCGCTGGGCGTCACCATCTTGCTCACGACGCACTACATGGACGAGGCTCAGCAGCTCGCGGACCGCGTCGCGGTCATCGTGGCCGGTGAGATCGTGGCCGGCGGCACGCCGGTGCAGCTCATGGAGGCCGCCGGGGAGACGGCCATCTCGTTCCGCACCGAACCGGGTTCGTCGTTGGAGGGCCTGCCGCTCGTCGACGCCGTCGTCTCGACGACGTCGGTCACCGTGCGCACCATGGCCCCGACGACGGTGCTGCACGAGCTGACCGGCTGGGCGCTGTCGCGCGACATCGAGCTGCACGAGTTGTCGGTGACACGGCCCACCCTCGAGGACGTCTACCTCCAGCTCGCCGAAACTGAGGTGGAACCGTGATCGCCGTGGCTTCCGGAGGCTCCGGCCGCGCGAACGACACCGGCGCACGATGAGCTTTCCGACCCCACGTCGGCTCGTGGTGACGCAAGTGCGTTATCAGCTGCGCATCTTCGCCCGTACGCCGGTCGCCGCCTTCTTCACCCTGGTGCTGCCGATCACGATGCTGGTGCTCTTCAACGCCCTGTTCGCCGACGGCACGGTCGACACGCCCCGCGGCGCGTGGCCGGTCCGCCAGTTCTACACGGGCAGCCTCGCAGCGTTCGCGGCCGTCAGCGCCACCTACACCAACCTCGCCAACACGGTGCCCATCCTGCGTGACGAGGGCGTCCTGAAGCGCTGGCGGGGGACGCCGATCCCGCCGTGGGCCTACCTCGCCGGCATGATCGGCAGCGCGGTGATGATCGCCCTCGTCGGCGTGAGCATCATGATCGGCCTGGGGGTGGTGGCCTACGACCTCCAGGTGAGCTCCGACAAGCTCCCTGCCGCAGCGGTCACCTTCGTGCTGGGCGTAGCGGCGTTCGCCGCCCTCGGCATGGCCTGTGCAGCCATGGTGCCCAACGCCCGTTCGGCACCTGCGGTCGCGAATGCCACCTTGCTGCCGCTCGCGTTCGTGTCGAACGTCTTCATCCCCCTGGAGGATCCGCCGCGCTGGCTCGAGGTCGTCGGCGACTTCTTTCCGCTCAAGCCCTTCGTGGTCGCCTTCCAGGACACCTTCAACCCCTTCGTCGACGCCCCGGCCTTCGACTGGGGCAAGCTCGGAGGGGTGGCCCTATGGGGGGTAGTGGGAACGGCTTTCGCATTGCGGAGGTTCCGCTGGGAGCCGTCAGTCTCCGACGACGGCAGCACGCCCTCGGGACGGCGTCGAGGCTGACACTGGCTCGGCACCGCTGGCCACAGGCGAGGGGCCCCGCGCTCAGAGGTCACCGATGCGCTTGAAGCCCTCGGCTCGACCCACGCCTCCGAGCGAGCCGAACGCGACGAGGCGGGCATGCTCGCGGTCGCGGAACGACTTGAGCGCGCTGTCGTCATCGCCTGCGATCAGCATGGTCGACTCGAACTGGCTGTGATGGGCCTCCAGCGCGGCGAGCTTGTGCGCTTCGTACCCCTCGATGGTCTCGAGGTGGTCGACCTCCTCGGCTTCGAACAACAGCAGCGTCTCCGGGCGGTGATGCGCCAGTGCGAGCTCGGGGAAGAAGTGGGGGTCCCTGGCGGCCACGACGCCCTCGACGGCCAACAGGCCGGCATGGCGATGATCCGGGTGGAGCCGGTAGCGCTTCCACGGGTCGTGCCCGAGCACCACCTCCGGACGCAGGCGTCGGATCCAGGAGGCGATCTGGGCCCGCTGCCGGAGTCCCGACTCGAGTTCCCCGTCGGTCCAGCCGAGGAAGACGACCTCACCGGTGGCGCCCAGCGCCGCAGCGGCAGCGCGTTGTTCGGCCTGCCGGGTGACGACCAACGCATCGGTGTCGGCGTTGACGTCCCAGGTGCCCTTCGATCCGTCGGTACACACGAGCAGCGACACGGTGCACCCCCCGTCGGCCCATTTCGCGAGCGTCGCGCCCGCACCGAACTCGATGTCGTCGGGGTGCGCCGCGATCGCGAGCGCGCTCGCGGGCGTGGGTAGGTCGAAGGTGATCACGATGCGGCTCCCGAGCGGTCGGCGGTGGGGTGGATCATTGACAGGTCGTCGGGCTCATCGAGGTCGAGCGCAAGCGCGACGTCGCGTACGACATGCACCGCCAGCCCGAGCCGATCAGCTTCGGACAGGTGGCGAGCAAACGATCCCGGACCGTAGCTGAACGAAAAGCCTGCCCCCGGGGGGACCACGATGGCGTTCGTGCCGTCGAGGCGACGATCGGGGACGAGCACGATCCCGTCGTGCGCGAAGAGGTCGGGCAGCGTGGTCGGTGTTGCCAGGTCGGCATGGGCGATCAGCACGCGGTCGACCTTCCGGCGGGCCAATGCGGCGATCCCGTGGCGCACCGCTGCATTGAGCCCAGGTTCAGGGTTCGCCAGCACCGCAGCGCCGGCGTGGCGGGCCCATGCGGCGACCGCGTGATCCTCGCAGACCACGAACACGTCGAGTCCGGCGCAGGCGGCCACGACGGCATCGGCGAGGGAACGGGCGAGCGCAGCGCGCGCGTCGTGGTCGAGCGCCGGAGCGAGGCGTCCCTTGGCCGCGTCGAAGGCCTTCACCGGGATCAGGACGGCTCGAGACTCCATGACCCCCCGAGTGTACGGTCGACGCGACGATCCCAATGGGCTTGCGGTGCCCGTCAGCCACTAGGCTCCTCGCCGATGGACATCCATGTCGCGGTCGTCGGTGGAGGCTCCTGGGGAACCACGGTGGCCCACCTTGCCGCGCACAACGCGCCGACGATGTTGTGGTGTCGCAGCAGCGAGATCGCCGAGGCCGTGACCGACGATCACCGCAATCCGCGGTATCTGCCCGGCCTGGAGCTTCACCGCTCCCTCGAGGCGACCACCGATCTGGCTGCCGCCGTGGTGGAGTGCGACGTCCTGGTCGTGGCGGTTCCCTCACACAGCTTTCGCGAGGTCTTGCGCAAGGCCGCCGTTCACCTGCGGCCCTGGGTACCGATCATCTCGGTCACGAAGGGTCTCGAAGCCGGAACCCATGCCCGCATGTCGCAGATCGCACACGAAGAGGCGCCAGGGCACCCCGTGGGAGTGCTCACGGGGCCCAACCTCGCCAAGGAGGTCATGGCCGGCGACGCGGCCGCAGCGGTCGTCGCCGCCGAGGACCCCAACGTCTCCGCCCAGCTCCAGGCGGTGTTCGCAACCGACACGTTCCGCGTCTACACCAACTCCGATGTGGTGGGATGCGAGGTCGGCGGGGCCCTGAAGAACGTGATCGCGTTGGCATCGGGCATGGCGGACGGACTGGGCACCGGCGACAACACCCGAGCCGCGATCATCACTCGAGGGCTCGCCGAGGTGACCCGTTTGGCGGTGGCGCTGGGCGCCCGTGCCGAGACCCTCACCGGTCTCGCCGGCATGGGGGACCTTCTGGCCACCTGCATGTCGCCGCACAGCCGGAACCGCTGGGTCGGTGAGCAGCTCGGGCTCGGTCGCTCGATCGACGAGGTGATCGCCGACATGGACCAGGTGGCCGAAGGCGTCCTGGTCGCACCGGTCGCACTCGAGCTCGCCGGGGCCCACGGCGTCGACATGCCCATCAGCGAACAGGTCACCGCAGTGCTGCGGGGGGAGGCAACCGCCGCACAGGCCTATGATCGCCTGCTGTCGCGGGCGCCCAGGACCGAGGGCTGACCGCTCGGCCCGCAGCCGCCACGTCGAGTCGTCGCGTGGGGCCGAGGCACGCCACACTGCGTGCATGACCGAGATCGGGATCATCGGTGACGCTCCGATCGTCAGCGTCGGGACCGGGGGGGCGATCGCCGGGCTTGCCGGCGGCGTACGTATCGATTGGTGGGTGGGCGCCGACGATCGCTGGCACCGGGCATCGGTGGAGGTCGCGGTCCGTCAGGCGCTCGCCGCCGATGGCAGCGCGGTGGAGACGCGGCTGCGTGTGCCTGGCGGCGACATCGTCCACCGGGTCACCGTCGTGCCGTTCGGCGGATCCGGTGTCGCCAGCGTGGAGGTCGTCAACGAGACGGCAGTCCCCGTGGCTGTCGCCATGACGGTGCACGCGGCGCCGGGGGAGATCGACGTGCGGGACGACCTCGTGAGCGTGGGCGGTCGAGCCGTCGTGCGCGCCGGCCGATCCGTTGCACGTGTCGCTGCGGCCGACACCATCGAGCACCTCCTCGCAACGGTCGAAGCCGGGCACGCAATCCCTCCTGGAGAGGCTGATCTGCCCTTCAGCGCAAGCCATGTGGCGGCCATCTTCCCCCTGCCGCACACGGCGCGTCTGCGAGCGGTGTGCGCGCTCGAGGGGGGACCCGTCGAGCTCCCGACACCGGACGCGTTGCCGCGGTTCGATGATGTCGGACGCGGGTGGCGAGCCCATCTCGACGGCGCGATGCGGGTCGAGTTGCCCGACCCGCGCCTCGCCGTCGCGGTCGAAGCGGCCCGTCGCCACCTCCTCTCCGGCAGCCTGCACGGCGCCGACGATCCGTTCTGGCGCGTCGGTGCACCTCGGTGGACCGCAGCGGTCGCCGGAGTGGCCCTCGCCGCCTGGGGTCACGCCATGGCGGCGCACGATCTCCTGGTCCGTGCCACCGAGGCCAACAGGCTGGCGCTGGGTGCCGGTCGCTCCGTGGACGAGACCGGGGCGCTGCTGTGGGCTTGGGCGGAGCTGTTGGGCGACGGCGCCGATCCTGATCTGGTTGCCGCCGTCGGTCCCTGGGTCGTCGATCGTGTCGGCGACCTCGTCGTCGCTGCGCCTCCGAAGCCGCGGTGGTGGAAGCGGGGCCCGTCGCCGGCGGACGGTGATGCCGGCTGGCGGGCGCTCGGACTCGCGGCGGCTGCGCCGCTGCTCACGATGGTGGGAGAACCTCGGGCGGCCGGTGACGTCGTGGACGCCCTGCCGGTCTTCGCGTCCCAGGTCGACCCGGCATCGCTGCCTGCGGTCCTGGGCGGCCACCGCGTGGGCGCCGACGGAGGTGCCGCTTCGCTGGTGGCCGCGTTGCACACATGGGTCGGTTCCGTGGGGGACGCGTCGCTCCCCTCGCTCGGGGCCGTGTCCGGCCCAACCGGAGCGATCGCGGGCCCAACCCGCGGTCACGACCCGGTCGCGTCGGGTCTGTTGCTGCTGGCGGTTCGCCGAGCGCTCGTGCACGAGCCGTTGGGCTCGGGCGGGCCCGTCGAGGTGTTCGGCGGCATCGACAGGTCGTGGATGGGATCGTCGATGGAGGTCCACGATGCACCGGTTGCCGGAGGGGCGGTCGATGTCGCCGTCCGCTGGCACGGCCAGCGTCCGGCGCTGTTGTGGGACCTGCGGTCGACCCGACCGCTCCAGCTCACCGCACCCGGGCTCGACCCCGGTTGGAGTGACGAGCGGTCCGCGGCCGAGGCGTTGCTGGCGCCGACGCCGTCGCTGCAGGTCGAACCCGGGCCGGAGTCACCGGCGGTGCGTCGCGGCGAGGACCTCGACGCCGACGATGAAGGACCCGGCTCCTTCGCCTGATGTCGGACCGCCCCCGCGGCCGCTCCTATAGTCGTCGCAATGGCTGCGACCGCCCCTCGACTGCGCAAATCCATCCGGGCCAAGTCCCCCGGGTTGTCGCTCGAGCGGGCGTTGTGGGCGGAGGGATCGGAGGTCGTCGTCGGGATCGACGAGGTGGGTAAGGGCGCATGGGCCGGCCCGCTGACCCTCGTCGCCGCGATCGTGCCCAAGGACCGTCGCGTATACAAGATCCGGGACTCGAAGCTGCTGACCGAGGTCGAACGGGAAGCGATGTTCGACCGGGTCGCCGGTTGGTGTGAGCGTTGGGCCGCAGGTCACGCATCGCCCCAGGAGTGCGACGAGCTAGGGATGTCGGACGCACAGCGTCTCGCGACCGCACGCGCGATCGCCGGCCTCGGTGTGCAACCCGATCACGTGCTCATCGACGGCAACTGGGACTTCGTCGGTGAGCTGGTACCGGCGGGGGCAACCACCACGATCGTCAAGGGTGATGCGACCTGCCTGTCCATCGCTGCGGCCTCGATCCTCGCAAAGGTCACCCGGGACCGCATCCTGCGGGAGCTCGCGATGAGCTACCCCGCATATGTCTTCGATCAGAACAAGGGCTATCCGTGCCCGCGCCATCGAGCTGCGCTCCACGCCGTCGGCCCCTCGCCGGTCCATCGACGGTCGTGGGCGTTCATGGACGCGCTGGCGTTTACCGACGTGGCCCGTCATGTCCGGGCCGATCCCCAGGGAAGCTTGTTCTGACCCGACCGCCCAGTGGTGGTCTCGATTTCGGCGCGAGACGCTGCGGCCGGGTACCATCGTGCAGCTATGGGCCAGCCTGTCACCGTCGTGCACAAGCCCTCTGCTCGAGTTGGAGTGGAGCGCTTCGAGATCAACCGCAGCATCACCGGCATGGGCCACGACCGGTACGTGCGCGGCGAGCCGATCCTCGGTGATCGGCCGTCGGACCAATTGGCCCGGACTCTGTTGGCCCACGGCGGCATCGACCGGGTGAGCATCAACTCCAATGTCATCACCGTCGAGGTCGCCCGGGGTGGGCTCGACATCGACGAGGTCACCGAGCTCATCGGTGACCTGTTCACCTACTACCGTCCCGGCGTGGAGGTGCCTGCGTTCGTCACCGACGACGCCGACGGCGACGCCGAGTAGGACCGGCGCCGGGCCGCGGCCCACCGCCGACGGTCGCCTACTGCACGAACTGCATGATCGCTCCCCGGTTGTCCCCTGCGGTGAGCATGAGTGAATCGGGGATGTCGCCGGGGACGAGCGTGATGCCCTTGGACGCGAAGTAGGCCTCGGTGCGGTCGAGGTCGACGACCTCATAGGTGAGGGCCCGGATCTTCGTGCCGAAGTGGTCGATGAAGCGAGAGACGCTGCCCTCGTCGACCGGTGAGATCAGCTCGATGGGAATACCGATGTCGATGCCGATGGCTTCGGCGTTGGCTGTCGGTCGGGCTGCTCGGTAGGTCTCCTCGCCGGCGCACAGCTCGAGCCAGAAGGCGCGGGAGCGTTCGAGATCGTCGGTGGCGAAACTCACGTGGTGCAGTCCGGTGAACCCGATGGGGTGCACGTCGCGCCACCACTCGGCGGCGCGCTTGGGTCCCTTGTAGTTGCGCGGCGGTGGATCCGAGTGCCAGTTCCCGTCGTAGCACTGGAGGATGACGCCCTCGGTGTCGGCGCCCACCGTGAGGAAATCGGCGTGCCCGTCGATCAACAGCCGGATCCCGCGACTGG
>JAHECR010000114.1 GCA_024641655.1 Acidimicrobiaceae bacterium | reverse complement strand
AGAAGTTCGCCGGCTACTCACTGTCGGAGGCCGACAATCTCCGCAAGGCCATGGGCAAGAAGTCGCGCGACGTCATGGCGAAGGCCCGCGAGGCGTTCGAGACCGGCTGCAACGCCAACGGATACGACGAGTCACTCGGCAAGGACCTGTTCGACATCATCGAGAAGTTCGCCGACTACGCGTTCAACAAGAGCCACACGTTCGGCTACGGGTTGGTCACCTATCAGACGGCGTACCTCAAGGCGCACTATCCCGTCGAGTACTTCGCCTGTCTGCTCACCAGCGTGAAGAGCAACCTGGACAAGGCGGCGGTGTATCTCAGTGATTGTCGATCGGCCGGCATCAAGGTGCTGACCCCCGACATCAATCGTTCGGTGATGAACTTCGATGCGCTCGAAGCCGGGAGGGTGCCCGACGACGTGTCGCTCGCCGTCGGCAGTCCGGGCGCGATCACGTTCGGGTTGTCCGCCGTGCGCAACGTGGGGGAGGGGCTCGTCGAGCAGTTGCTGATCGAACGCGACGAGAACGGCGAGTTCGAGTCGTTCTACGACTTCGCCGAACGCGTGCCGGAACAGGTCCTGAACAAGCGGACCGTCGAGTCGCTGATCAAGGCCGGCGCGTTCGACCGGCTCGGGTTGCCGCGCCGCGGCTTGCTGGCCTCGTTCGAACAGATCCTGGACACGACCATCGACCGCCGCCGAGAACGAGACCGGGGGGTCATGAGTCTGTTCGGCGACTGGGGTGACGGCGACGGTGCGGCCGCGCCTGACGACGGCGGTTTCAGCGAACGCATCCCGATTCCGGCGATCGAGTTCGACAAGGGCGACAAGCTGAAGGCGGAGAAGGACATGCTCGGTCTGTACGTCTCCGATCACCCGCTGTTCGGCGTGGAGGCGGCGCTCAAACGCAAGGTCGAGCACGCATTGTTGGACCTCCCGGAGATGGAGGACGGTGCGCAGGTCAAGGTCGGTGGGGTGATCACCAATCTGGCCCGCAAGTTCACGAAAAAGGGCGACCAGATGGCGGTGTTCGTCCTGGAAGATCTCGAGGCCTCGATCGAGGTCACGGTGTTCCCGCGTACGTTGCTCGAACAGGGCCACAAACTCGAAGACGACATCATCGTCACGGTGAAGGGGCGGCTCGACAAACGCGACGAGTCGCGTTTCGGGCTGATCGCCCAGAACGTCGACGTGCTCTCCGGGCTGACCGATGGTCCGGCGCCCCCGTTGCGTCTCCTGCTGCCGAGCCACGCGCTCGACGAACTGAAGATCCAGCGGCTCAAGCGGATCCTGCGCGATCACCCCGGCGATTCCGTGGTCCAGATCGACATCGGGCAGGGCAAACTCCTGCGGCTCGCCGACGAGTTCCGTGTCGACATCGACCGCTCGGTGGGCGAACTCCGGATGGCGTTCGGCCACGATGCCGTGATGCTGTGAGCACGCTGACGAAACGCCTGGTCAAGGGCATTGTCGTGTGGCGCGTGATCCGCGGGTTTCGCCGCCGTTTGTGAATCCGTCCCGAATCAGTGGCACAATGGAGGCTCGAAATCTTCCGGGAGCCAGAGGACCAATGCCGCTCGAAGTCACCACGAATGACGCCAGTTCACTGACTGATGCCGATCTCGACGAGATGGGCTCGATCGAGGGCGCCTTCGACATCGGCGGCATCTCCAAGGCGAAGGAAGACTGGGTCCTGACGACCGTTGCTCGTGTCGACGGCAAGCTGCACGGGTTCATGTTCTCGACGCTCGAGCGGATCGGCGGCACGCCCTGCGTCCTGATCGGCATGCTCAGCGTCCGCCGCCACTCGAAGCGTGACACGGTCCTGAGGGGTCTCATGGGCGAGGCCTACCACCGTGCGCTGATGGCGTTCCCGGACGAGGATGTCGTGGTCGGCAGCCGGTTCGTCTCGGCCGACGGTCTGGAGGCGTTCGACAAGCTCGACGATGTCACACCATCACCGACCGACTCGGCCGATGGCGAACAGCGAGCCTGGGGTCGTCGGCTCGCCAAGCGGTTCGGCGTCGACAGCAAGTACGAGGCCAAGAAGTTCACCGCCAAGAACGTCCAGCCCGGCTACCTCGACATGGAATCGTCGAAGCCCGAGAAACTCGACGCCGGCGTGGTCGAGATGTTCGCCCCGCTCAAGTCGGGCGAGGTCATCGTCGCGTATGGATGGACCATGGCTGAAGACCTCGTCAAGCTCGGCAAACGCTGAGGCGGGCCGAGTGCGGCGATCGCTGCGTTGCGTCTCGCCGCTCGTTGGCGAGAGCCAACTCGGGCTCACCGCGCCTTGCGCTCCCCACACTCGATCCCGCCTCAGGACGCTGGGTCGCGGCCGGCGCTCGCGGTCATCGGTGGGGCGAGGGCGATGCCGTTGTCGCGATGATGAGGGATGATGGGGGGATGAGCTCGTTTTCCGAGGTCGTCCGGTCACGGCGGATGACCCGTGCGTTTCGGCCGGATCCGCTGCCGGAGGGGATGCTCGACGAACTCGTCGATCTGGCCTCCCGGGCGCCCAGCGCCGGCAAGACCCAGGGCTGGCACGTCGTGGCACTCGAGGGTGACGACACGGCGACGTTCTGGGACATCACGTTGCCGCCGGAGCGGCGGGCGACCTTTCG
>JAHECR010000032.1 GCA_024641655.1 Acidimicrobiaceae bacterium | reverse complement strand
ACGCACCGGCAACGTCGACGTCGTCACCCTGGCGTTGAACCTGTTCAGCCAGGGCATCGACCCGATGCTCGACCTGCGTGACATCAACGAGTTGCGCCGCACTGCGGAGTACTGCAACCAGCTTCCCGTGCACCCGCGGCACCCCTACGTCGGTGATCTCGTCTACACCGCGTTCTCCGGCTCGCACCAGGATGCGATCAAGAAGGGCTTCGAGGCGCTCGAGCGCAGCGAGAGCCCCTTCTTCGAGGTGCCGTACATTCCAATCGATCCGCAGGACGTCGGCCGCACCTACGAGGCCGTGGTGCGCGTCAACAGCCAGTCCGGCAAGGGTGGGGTGTCGTACCTGCTCAAGACCGAGAACCAGTTCGATCTCCCGCGCCGGATGCAGATCGAGTTCACCCGATCGATCCAGAAGATCACCGACGAGACGGGCAAGGAGATCACCGCCCAGCAGATCTACAACGAGTTCGCGTCCGAGTACCTCGATCTCGATGCCCCCTACCGTCTCCACGGCTACGAATCGGCGCAGAACGCGACCGGGAGCGATCGCACCTTGTTGACGGCGCGAATGAGCAGCGACGAGGGTCAGATCGTCGTCCAGGGCGAGGGATCGGGTTCGATCGAGGCGTTCGTCAACGGCTTGCGGGCCTCGACCGGCCTCGAGCTACGGGTCCTCGACTATCACGAGCACTCGAAGGGGTCCGGCGCCGACGCCCAGGCGGTGGCGTACGTCGAGATGGTCGTCGGTGGCACCGAGTTGTGGGGGTGTGGGATCCATACCGACATCACAACCGCGTCGCTGCGGGCGATCGTGAGCGCGGTCAACCGGGCGTCGAAGGGCTGATCGGGCCTCGCATCCCGGTCACCGGTGCCATGAAGCGTGAGCGATAGAGCACCGCAGCGCCGAGGGTGAACGCGAGGACCACGCCGTACATGCCGCGATAGCCGACCGTGCTCGCGACGGCACCGAGGACGAGGGCTGAAAGGCTGTTGGCCAGATCGCTGAACACCACGACGGTGGCAACGACGCGCGAACGTTCGTGCGGTGCTGCGCTGTCAGCGGCAATCACGGTCATGAGCGGGACGTTGAACGACAAGCCGGCCGCCAGGACCACGCCACCGACGTAGATGGCCCAGGGTGCCTGGAACGCCACGATCACGCCCAGTCCACTCGCTGCCATCAGATGCGCCGCGGTGCCAAGCGCCCGGCGGTCGACGGTGTTGATGAGCCGCCCCGCCACCAGACGCACCACCAAGGTCGTGCCGGAATACGACAGAAGCGCCCAGCGGACCTGGTCGATCCCGAGCGATTCCCCATATGGCGCCACGAACCCGTTGAAGGCGATGAACGAGCCGATGACGAGGAACGACACGACCCCGGCCCGCGCCGCCACCGGGTGGAGCATCGACCTGAACCCACCAAGAGTGGGTTCCACGTCACCGGGGCGGGTCTCCGGGAGCGCCAGTCCGATCAGGGCCGCCAGCAACGCGAAGGCTCCCGAAACAGCGAAGGCCGCCGTGAACCCGGCTGCCTCGAGGGTCCACTCGCCGAGCACCGGGCCGATCGCGAACCCCACGAAAACGGCGACGCCGAAGATCGAGAAGATCTCGGCGCTGCGTTGGTGCGGCGGGAGCTCAGTGGCAGTGGTCGCCTGGGCCAGGTACATCGCCGAAGCCGCCACGCCCTGGAGGAGTCGTACCAGTAGGACCGCCCACAGCCCGAGATCTGCCGCTGGAACGTAGGCGAACTGGATGACGGCGACGGCGAGGGCGCCGCTGATCATCAGCGGCCGTCGGCCGACCTTGTCGGACAAGTAGCCGACGTAGGGCCGGGTCAGCAGGGTGCCGACGGCGAGCATGGCGAAAGCCAGACCGATGTCGAACTCGTCACCGCCGAGGCGCCGTTCGACGAGTCGCGGGAGGACCGGGAACGACGTGCCCACCACGATGAAATAGGACGTCCCTGCGGCCAGCAGCAGGATGACGTCGCGGGTGAGTATCGATGGCGGCCGGCCGCTGGGATCTGGAACGGTCGTCCGCATCGGCGCACACCGTATCGGGACTCCGGCGCCCACGCGGAACCGGCTGGTGCGGTGACGCGCAGAGGAATCTGGCACGATCGAGGGGTGTCCCCGCCGTCGACCACACCCGCTGTTTCGTCGTCACCGCCCGCGTTCGTGCTCGAGGGCGCAACCGTCCGGTACGGACGCCACGTGGCACTCGAAGGAATCGACCTCTGCGTTGGGGCGGGGACCTCGTTGGCGCTGGTCGGGCCCAACGGGTCGGGCAAGACGACCCTGTTGCACGCCGTCGCGGGTCTGGTCGCCTTGAGCGACGGGACGATGAGGGTCACCGCAACTCATCCTGCATACGTGCTCCAGCACACCGCCACGCGTGCGTGGATGCCGCTCACGGTCGATGAGGTGATGCGCATGGGTCGATACCGGACCCTCGGCCTGCTTCGCCGGCTCGGACGGGCCGATCGCGCCGCGCTTGCCTCGGCGGCGGAGCGACTCGCTGTCGCCGACTTGGGCCACCGACAGTTCGGGGAGCTTTCGGGGGGTCAACGCCAACGTGTCCTGGTGGCTCAGGCCATTGCGCAAGGAGCGACGCTGCTGCTGATGGACGAGCCGATCACGGGTCTCGATCTGGTCAGCCAACAGCGCATTCTGGACGTGATCGACGACGAGACGCGCCGGGGTACCACGGTGGTCATCTCGACGCACCACCTCGACGAGGCCCACCACTGCGATCAGGTCGCGTTGCTGGCCAACCGCCTCGTGGCCTTCGGGCCGCCCGAGGTGGTGCTGCAGACCGAGATCCTGCGTCAGGCCTACAACGACGACCGCTTCGACGTGCACCGCGGCCACGATCACCCGTCGGGGGTACTGTTGCTCGACGACCATCATCACGACCCTTTGTGAGTTCCACGCCGTGAGCACCTCGACCAAGCCCGAGTTCCACCTGTTCCTGCCCCAGATGCGGATGCGTTTCGATGATCTCGTCGAACGTGCCCGAGCTGCCGAGGCGGCCGGATTCGCCGGCATCGCTCTGATGGATCATCTGGCGCCGCCGATGGCCGAGCACCACGACATGTTCGACGCGATGGTGACTGCCACCTGGCTTGGTGCGCATACGACCACGCTCACCGTTGGTCACCTGGTGCTGTGCGACTCGTTCCGCCATCCTGCGGTGCTGGCGAAGCAAGCGGTGTCCATCGACCACGCGACCAATGGGCGATTCGAGCTGGGGATCGGGTGGGGCTCGGTCCCCGACGAGCTCACTCGGTTCGGGATCGGCAGCACCGAGAACAAGGCACGGGTCGCCCGCCTGGAGGAGACACTCCAGGTGACCCGGGCGCTCTGGAGCGGCGATCCCTTCGACTTCGACGGGGTGCATCACCACCTCGTGGCCGGTCAGCAGAATCCGGTCCCGACGCGGAAGATCCCCGTGGTCATCGGCGGCGTCGGCCCCCGCACCCTGCGGCTGGTTGCGAAGTACGCCGACTGGTGGAACTGCCCGACCTACGGCCTGGAGCGCTTCGTGGAGCTCCGCAGTCAGGCCGGCGAGGCGCGGGTGTCGATCCAGCAGCAGCTGGCGTTCGTGCCGTCAGAAGCCCAGCGCGGCGACGTCACGGCGCTCACGCGCCGACGGTTCGGCGACGGGGCGCTCGTGGCGAGCGGCCCGGAGCTCGTCGAATACCACGGACGCCTCGTCGAGCAGGGCGTCGAGCGGTTCTACCTCTGGTTTACCGACTTCGCGATGCCCGACACGCTCGCGCAGTACGGCGCCGAGGTCATCGACGCGTTCTGACGCCGCGCAACGAGCGCGGTGGGGAGTCAGAGAACGTGGACGTTGAGGGCTTCGTCGCCCTTGCGGCCGGGGCCGATCTCGAACTCGACCGCCTGGCCCTCTTCGAGATTGCGGAACCCGGAACCGGCGATGTTCGAGTAGTGCACGAACACATCGTCGCCGTCGGGGCGGGTGATGAATCCGTAACCCTTCTCGGTGTTGAAGAACTTGACCGTTCCGGTGTGCATCAGATTGCTGTCTTCCTTCGTGAAATGCACGGCTCTCGGCGCCGTTGACACAACGCTAGGGGTCCCCGAAGCGAAGTCCAACGCAGCCCTTACTCAAGATTTCGTCCCACGTCCAACCAGGATGAATCCCTGCGCCCTCGCATCGGCGGCCCGCGCCCGACGGGGCCTACCAGGCGAGGGCCGCGAACACCGCCTCGGCGAGCTCCGGACGGCAGATCACGAGTCCGTCGACGGTCGGGTGGGGCTTGTTGAACCGCAGTTCGGCACCGTCGAGCTCGGCGACGACGAGCCCTGCAGCTCGCGCAACCGCAGCAGGTGCGCAGGCATCCCACTCGTAGAGGCCGCTCGCGTGGACGTACACGTCGGCCTGACCGGCGATCACGAGCGCCGCTTTGATCCCTGCTGAGCCGCAGGTGGTGAGCCTGGCGCCGAGGGCCTTGGCGACCTGGCCTCCGTAGTACGTGTTGGATCGGCCGCTGATCACGACGGGGGCCCGACGGCTGTCGGCCGTGCTCGGTAGTGCCGACAAGCCAGTCCCGTAGAGCCGCCCCATGGCCGGACACGCTACTGCTCCCGCGGTTGGCACCCCGTCTTCGACGAGGCCGACGTGGACGGCCCACTCGGCCGAGTTCGGATAGGGGTAGTCCTGGGTGCCGTCGAGGGGATCGATGATCCAGGTGCGGGGGGCTCGCAGGCGCGAGCGATCGTCGGTGCCCTCCTCGGACAGGACCGCATCATCGGGCCGGTGCTCGGCGAGGGCCTCGACGAGCAGGTCGTGCGCCACGCGGTCGCCTCGGTCGCGCAAGGTCCATTCGTGCATCCCTTCGGCGAGGGACCGGTCACGCAGTTGGAGGAGTGCTTGTCCAGCGCGATCGGCGAGGTAGCCGGCGAGCTCGTGGTCGTTCATCGCCGACCGCCATTCACGACAGAAACGCCGCGATGCGATCCTTGGGCCTGCCGATGATTGCCTTGTCGCCGCGCACGATCACCGGTCGTTGGAGCAGCTGCTTGTGGGCGAGCAGGATCTCGACAACCGCATCGGGGCTCCCCACGTAGTCGTCGGGATTCAGCGCGAGCTTCTTGAAGAGGGAGTCCTTGCGCACAAGATCCTCCACGGGGTCCTCGAGGCCCGCCACGATGGCGCGCAGGGTGGCCTCGTTGGGTGGCTCTTTGATGTAGAGCACCACGTCGGGCTCGATTCCCAGCTCCTCGGCGACCGCCAAGGCGTTCTTGGAGGAGCCTCAATGCGGGTTGTGGTAGATCGTGACGTCAGACATCGCTGTGGCCTCCTCGTCGGGTCATCGCAACCTAGCGCAAGGCCTTGGTGTGCACCGACACGGCATAGGTGGCTGCGGGCTCGAACACCTGCCGGTCCCAGGTCGACCAACGCCCGAGCAACACCAGTCCGGCCCGATCGCAGGCCGTGTCGTAGGTGGCCAGACTCGAGCGCCCGGGATGGAGCTGGAACCCCGCCACGACGAGCCCGCCCGGGCGGAGATGACGGCCCAGATTGGCGACGACGCGTTCTTCGGTACCCGGGGCGACGAAGATCATAACGTTGCCGGCGAGCACGACCAGGTCGAACAACCTGGGACCCGCCACGGCGTCGCCGATCGTGACATCGGCGAGGTCTCCGTCGATCCAGGTCGCGTGCGGTGCCTTCTGCCGCGCCGTTGCGAGCATGGCCGGATCGAGATCTACGCCGACCACGTCGAACCCTCGCACGCGCAGCTCGACCGCGACCCGCCCGGTGCCACAGCCTGCGTCCAGGATCGACGGCGGGTGCTCCCCGCCACGTTCGGCCCAGAGCGACGCGACGAGATCCGCCTCGCCGTGGATCGACTCACCTGCCGCGGCGAGTGCCGCCCAACGCTCGTCGTAGGCCGTGCCGCGAGGCAGGTCGCGTCGTTCGTTCCAGCGACTCATCGCGTGAGGGCCTGCAGGGCCCACGCGTCGAGGGTCGCGTACAGATCGTCGACCCGTCGCTCGAGCTGGGCGAGGTCACCATCGTTGCCGATCACGAGGTCGGCGAGCGCTCGCCGCTGCTCGTCGGAAACCTGTGCGGCCATGCGGGCGCGGGCCTGTTCCTCGGACATGCCCCGCTTGATCAGGCGGGGGATGCGCAGCTCCATCGGCGCCTCGACGACGATGACGCGCTGGTACATCGGGGCACCGTCGCGCCAGCCGAGGCGGGACTCGGCCAGGACGGCGAGGTCGAACACGACGCTTCGACCCTGCGGTGCGGCTTCGAGCAGTGCCTCGAGGCGGGCGTTGATCGCGGGGTGGCTGATCGCCTCGAGCTCGGCGAGACGATTGGCGCCACCGAAGACCTCGGTTGCCAGCACCGCCCGGTCGATGGTTCCGTCTGCGGCGACGATGCTCTGGCCAAAGGTGGCGATCACGGCGTGGTAGGCGCCACCGGTCGGTTCGAGCACCTGCCGGCCGAGCAGATCGACGTCGATCACCTCAGCGCCCCATTGTCCCAGCAGGCTCGCAACCGTCGACTTGCCGACACCGATACCGCCGGTGAGGCCGATGACGAGCCGGTTCACGCCGTGTCCCTGTCGCGTTGGATGCGCACCGATGCGTCCTTTCCCTCGGGACCATCGCCCGCCGGTGGCTCATGGTAGACACGGCCCCGGCGTTGCGACGAGGCCGGCGGGCCCGTGCGGTCGCAGTAGCCTCGGGCCCATGACTGTCGCCGTCGTCACCGGAAGCAACTCGGGGCTCGGCAGGGCCGCTGCCGTCGAACTCGCGTCGCGGGGCTGGACCGTCTACGGCACCATGCGTGACCTCGACAGAGGCGCCAAACTCGCGTCGCAGGCGGCCGCCGCGGGGGTCACCGTGTTCCCGGTGCTCTGCGACGTCCAGGACGAGGCGTCGGTGCGCCGGGCAGTGGCGGAGATCACCGCCGACAGCGGTGGCATCGACGTGATGGTCAACAACGCGGGTGTCGGTGGGAACGGTGTCGTCGAGGAGGCGACGATCGAGCAGTACCGGTCGATCATGGACGTGAACGTCTACGGTCCCATCCGGTGCATCCAGGCTGTGCTGCCCCAGATGCGCGAGCGACGCAGCGGAGCGATCGTGAACGTCTCCTCGATCGCCGGACGCATCGCCTTCATCGGTCAGTCGCCCTACAGCATGTCCAAGTGGGCCCTCGAGGCCGTGAGCGAGAATCTGGCCCAGGAAGTGGCGCCTTTCGGGATCCGGGTCGTGATCATCGAGCCCGGCGTTTTCAAGACGGCGATCATGGCCAAGACCACCGCGGTCCCGAACGCGTCAGGGGCTTACGACGCGCCCTATCGGCGGATGTTCGCGATGTACAGCACCGCGCTGGCCTCGCCCGATCTCGCCGACCCCTCGTCGATGGGAGCGGTCATCCACGAGGCGGTGGAGACACCCGACCCGAAATTGCGCTGGGCTTTCGGATATCTGGCCGAGCCGATGCTGCGCGGCCGGGCGACCATAACCGACGAACACTGGGTCGAGATGGCCGAGAGCGACGATGACCAGGTCTATGCGGAGCGCTTCGCGTCCCTCCTCGGCCTCGACATCTCCGGCGGCTTCGCGCACTGAGGTCGTTGCCGGGACGCGGGGTGCTCCCGGCGCCTCAGCCTCCATCGCGATCACCTGCGGTCACCGGAGTGCGACATCGACGGGGCAAACTGGTGCCATGACCACCTCCGAGCCCGCGGTGCCCCCGCGTTCTGACTTCATCCGGGACCTGATCGACGCCGACAACCGGTCGGGCAGGTTCGAGGGGCGGGTCCAGACGCGATTTCCGCCGGAGCCGAACGGGTTCCTCCACATCGGCCATGCCAAGTCGATCTGCCTCAACTTCGAGCTCGCCAGACAATACGGCGGCGCGGTCAATCTGCGCTTCGACGACACCAATCCCACGACCGAGGACATGGCGTTCGTGCGCGGCATCGAGGGCGACATCGAGTGGCTCGGGTACACGCCGTCGAATCCGCCCTACTTCGCGTCGGATTACTTCGAGCAGCTCTACGAGTGGGCGCAGCTCCTGATTCGCAAGGGCAAGGCGTACGTCGACGACCAGGACGCCGAGACCATCTCGGCCCAACGCGGCGGGTTCACCGCGCCCGGCGTCGACAGCCCGTACCGCTCTCGCAGCGTCGAGGAGAACCACGAGCTCTTCGCGGCCATGCGCGCGGGCGCCTTCCCCGACGGCAGTCGGGTACTGCGCGCAAAGATCGACATGAACCACGAGAACATGCAGATGCGCGATCCGGTCCTGTATCGCATCCGCCACGCACACCACTTCCGCACCGGCGACGACTGGGTCATCTACCCGACCTACGACTGGGCGCACGGCCAGTCCGACGCGATCGAAGGCGTGACCCACTCGATCTGCACGCTCGAGTTCGACAGCCACCGACCGCTCTATGACTGGTGCCTCGACCAGCTCGAGATCCCCGGCCACCGCCGCCCGTACCAGACCGAGTTCGCTCGGCTCAACCTGACCTACACCGTGCTGTCGAAGCGCAAGCTGATCCAGCTCGTCGACCATGGCCTCGTCGAGGGCTGGGACGATCCGCGGATGCCGACGCTGCGCGGCATGCGTCGTCGGGGATACCCCGCGAGCGCGATCCGTGCGTTCTGCGCCCACATCGGGGTGGCGAAGATGAACGGAACCCACGAGATCGAGCTGCTCGAGTCGTTCGTCCGGACCGAGCTGAACCGGACCGCCCTCCGCCGCAGCGCCGTGCTCCACCCGCTGAAGGTCGTGATCACGAACTGGCCCGACGGACTCGTCGAGATGCGTGAAGCGGTCAACAACCCCGAGGACGAGACCGCCGGGGTGCGTGACGTGCCTTTCTCGGGCACCCTGTACATCGAGCGCGACGATTTCATGGAGGTCCCCGAGCCGAAATACTTCCGGCTGGCACCGGGGCGGGAGGTGCGGTTGCGTTACGGCTACTTCATCACCTGCACCGACGTGGTCAAAGACGACGCCGGAGAGGTCGTCGAGCTGCGTTGCACCTATGACCCCGCCACCGGCGGCGGGCAGGCACCTGATGGTCGCAAGGTGAGGGCGACGATCCACTGGGTGTCGGCGGATCACTGTGTCGACGGCACGGTTGCGCTCTACGACCGCCTGTTCGACGCCGAGTTTCCCGGTGAACGCACCGGTGACCCACTCGACGACTTCAACGGTGGATCGCGGGAGCTGCTCCTCGGCGTCAAGCTCGAGCCCGCTCTCGTCGACGAGGCCCCCGCCTCGGTGGTGCAGTTCGAACGCCTCGGCTACTTCGCCGTTGACGGCGCCGCGCCGCTGCTGTTCCACCGCACGGTCGGCCTGCGGGACGAGTGGGCAAACATCCAGAAGCGTCAGTCGCGCTGAGCCTCGGCAGTCGGGCGCAGCACGATCACCGACAGCGGCGGGAGTTCGAGTGCGAGGGACTGCTCGAACCCGTGCGCGGCGACTTCGTCGGCGGTGACGCGGGCGCCGGGGCTCTTCCCCAAGCCGCCATAGCCGGCGTCGTCGCTGTTCGCCAGCAGGGACCACTCCCCGGCCACCGGCACACCGATGCGGTAGATCTCGCGTGGCACCGGGGTGTTGTTCAAGACGACCAGTACCTGTTGTCGCCGGTCGTCGAGACGCAGATACGCCAGGACGCTCTGCGCGCTGTCGTCGCCCACGATCCAACGGAACCCCGACGGATCACGGTCCACGCGATGCAATGGCCCAACCGTTCGGTAGAGCTCGTTCAGGGCGCGGACCCACCCCTGGATGCCGGCGTGTCGGGGGTCCGAGAGGACGCCCCAGGCGAGCTCGGCCTCATGGTCCCACTCCCCCGTTGCGGCGAGCTCGTCGCCCATGAAGAGCAGCTTCTTGCCGGGCACGGTCCACTGGTAGCCGAGCAGGATGCGTAGGTTCGCGAACTGCTGCCAGCGGTCGCCGGGCATCTTGGCGAGCAGGCTGCCCTTGCCGTGGACGACCTCGTCGTGCGACAGCGGCACGATGTAGTTCTCGGCCGCCGCATAGATCGACCGGAAGGTCAGCTGATCGTGATGGTGGGCGCGATAGAGGGGGTCGGTCCCCAGGTAGTCGAGGGTGTCGTTCATCCACCCCATGTCCCACTTGAAGCCGAAACCGAGACCGCCGGTGTCGGTCGGATTCGTGACGCCGGGCCAGGCGGTGGATTCCTCCGCGACCATCACGACGTCGGAGTGAGCCCCGTATACCGAGCGATTCAGCTCCTGCAAGAAAGCGATGGCGCCGAGGTTCTCGTTGCCGCCGTGCGGGTTGGCGATCCACTCCCCTGCCCGGCGCGAATAGTCGAGGTACAGCATCGAGGCGACCGCATCGACGCGTAGCCCGTCGGCATGGAACTCCTCGAGCCAGAAATGCGCCGACGACAGTAGGAACGAACGGACCTCGCCGCGGTCGTAGTTGAAGATAAACGACTTCCAGTCGGGGTGGAACCCTTGGCGCTCGTCGGCGTGTTCGTAGAGGTGGGTGCCGTCGAAGTAGCCCAGGCCGTGTTCGTCGGTGGGAAAATGCGAAGGCACCCAGTCGAGGATCACGCCGACGTCGGCCTGATGCAGCGTGTCGACCATGGCCATGAGGTCCTCGGGGCTGCCGTAGCGTGCTGTCGGGGCGAAGTAGCCGGTCGTCTGGTACCCCCAGGAGCCGTAGAACGGGTGCTCCATCACCGGCAACAGCTCGACGTGGGTGAACCCCATGTCGTTGCAGTAGTCGGCGAGTTGTCGGGCCATGGCCCGATACCCGCCGGGCTCGTAGCGCCACGACCCGAGGTGCACCTCGTAGATCGCCATCGGCGAGTCGTGCCGTTGACGGCCCCCGCGCTGTGCCATCCAGCCCTGGTCGCCCCAATCGTGGGTGGGCGTGGCCACGATCGATGCGGTCAGTGGGGGCAGCTCGGTCCGTCGGCCCACCGGGTCGGCCTTGTCGACGACGTGGTTGCCGTCGGCGGAGGCGATGCGGTACTTGTAGCGGACACCGGCCCCGTAACCGGCGAAGGTGCCACGCCACACGCCCGAGGGATCGGGCTCGAGCACGTCGACGCCCGAGGTCCAGTCGTTGGGGTCACCGACGACATGGACCGAGCGCGCATCGGGGGCCCAGACACGGAAGGTGGTCGACTCGCCCTCGACGTGGGCGCCGAGCACCTCCCACAACCTCGAGTGGGTGCCGGACGCCAACAGCCAGGCATCATCGGCATCGAAGGGTCTCGGCATGGTTGGAGCCTACGATGGAACCCATGTCGCAGCATCGTCGCGTCCCGGTCCTGAGCATCGTCCTCGCGGGCGGCGAAGGGAAGCGGCTCATGCCGCTCACTGCCGACCGTGCCAAACCCGCCGTCCCTTTCGGCGGGAAGTACCGCCTGATCGACTTCGCGATCTCGAATCTCGTGAACGGCGGATTTCGACACATCGTGGTGCTGACGCAGTACAAGAGCCACAGCCTCGACGTGCACATCTCGCTCACCTGGCAGCTTTCGACGATCCTCGGGAACTACGTCACGACGGTTCCGGCGCAGATGCGTCAGGGGCCGCGCTGGTTCACCGGTTCGGCCGACGCGCTGTTCCAGAACATGAACCTCGTCGACGATGAGCAACCTGAACACATCATCGTTTTCGGGGCCGATCACATCTACCGACTCGATCCACGCCACATGCTCGAAGCACATTGCGCATCGGGCGCCGGGGTGACTGTCGCCGCGATCCGGGTGCCCCGGGCCGAGGCGTTCCAGTTCGGCGTGATCGAGAAGAATTCATCGACCACCGCGATCGCTGCCTTCCACGAGAAGAATCCCGACGCTCCCCCATTGGCGGAGGATCCGGACATGGTCCTGGCATCGATGGGCAACTACATCTTCGATGCTGCCGTCTTCCGAGAGGTGATGTCGTCGGACGCCGCCGACGGGTCCTCCAAGCACGACGTGGGCGGCGACATCATTCCTCGCCTGGTCGGCGAGGGGAAGGCCCACGTCTACGACTACACGACCAACATCGTGCCCGGCGAGACCCCCGAGAGCAGCCACTACTGGCGCGACGTCGGAACCCTGGACTCGTACTTCGACGCGCACATGGACCTCGTCGCCCAGGTGCCGAAATTCAGCCTGTACAACGACGAGTGGCCGATCTACACCCGGAGCCTCACCGAGCCGCCCGGCAAGATCTCCAACGGGCCGTTCGGGCCCAGCGTCGTGGCGAACTGCATCATCAGCAACGGTGTCATCATCTCCGGGGCGAGCTGCAGCGAGTCGGTGTTTGCCAGCGGCGTACGCGTCGATGGTGCCGAGGTCGACCAGGCGGTCCTGATGGAGAACGTCCTCGTAGCACCCGGCGCCCGGCTTCGACGGTGCATCATCGACAAGAACGTCGTGATCCCGCCCGGATTCACGGTCGGCTACGACCACGAGGCCGACCGGGCACGCTTCCATGTCTCCGACAACGGCGTCGTCGCCATTCCGAAGAACTACGTCATCGAACCCTGACGCTCGGCGCCAAGGGGCCCATCACGACTGCCGGCGCGCGAGGACGCTGTCGTAGAGCTCCACGTAGCGAGCCGCCGGCTCGGTCCAGGACCAGTCGTGGGTCATCCCACGTCGCTGGAGGGCTCGTCGCCGGCCGCCATGGCGGACGCCCCGTAGCCCGCGGTGGAGCGCATCGACAACGCCGCTCTCGTCGAGGGCCGATGCGACGAAGCCGTTCCCGTCGGGGCGGGCGTCGGCATCGATGACGGTGTCGAGCAGCCCTCCGACCGGCGTTACCACCGGAACGGTCCCGTAGGCCATTGCCTGCATCTGGGCGAGCCCACAGGGCTCGAAGCGGCTGGGCATCAAGAGCAGGTCACCCCCGGCGAAGAGCAGGTGTGACAGCGGCCCGTCGTAGCCGTCATGGAACCAGAAGCGGTCGGGGTGCTCGCCGACGAGCCAGCGGGCCCAGTCCGCCAGGCGACGTTCCCCCGAGCCGAGAACGATCATCCGGGTCCGCATTCCGTCGAGGAACCGGGCGGCCTCGAACGCGTAGTCCACGCCCTTTTGCTCGACGAGACGGGTGACCAGCACGACGAGGGGGTCGCCGAGATCAGTCCAACCGCAGTGGTCCAGGAGCGCAGCCCGCGCGGTGGCCTTTCCGGTCAGGTCGGTCGGCGTGTACGGCGGGACGTGGGGATCGAGCTCCGGGTTCCACGCCCGGGTGTCGATGCCGTTGAGGATGCCGACCAGATCCTCGCCACGGTCTGCGAGGCGAAGGTGAAGGCCCATACCGCCCTCGGCTGTGACGATCTCCCGGGCGTAGTGCGGGCTGACGGTCACGACACGATCGACCGTGGCGATGGCGCCGGCAAGACCGTTCACGGCGTTCCCCCATTCGTAGGCGTCGCGATGGGTCGGGAGCCGATGGATCCAGCTGGGGTCCGCCCATCCTTGATGGGCGAGGTTGTGGATGGTGAGGACCGACGGAATCGCGTCCGCCAGGAATGCGGGGACGAGCGCTGTGTGCCAGTCGTTGAGATGCACGAGGTCGACGTCGAGTCGGTGCGCGAGAGCCGCAACCGCCATGGAGAAGGCGCCGAAGCGTTGGTCGTTGTCGCCCCAGCCGTTGCCATCGGTATCGACGTACGGGTCGGGACGCTCGATGCCTGGTACGTCGACGAGCGCGAGCAGTCCCGCGTCCGCGTGGTGTCCGAGCCGGACCGATGCCGGCGCAGCCCACTCGGGCACGTCGAGGTCGAGCTGCTGTACGTCCTCGAGCGGCCATCGCCGATAGTCGGGGAGAACGGTGATCACCTGCACCTCAGGGTGCGCCGCGAGCGCAGCGGTGAGGCCCGCCGCGGCCTCTCCGAGTCCGCCGGCACTCGCGAGCGGACGCAACTCCGCAGTCGCGAAGAGGAGGCGCACGTCAGCGCTCCCCGGCGGTGATGGCTTCGAGCAGGACCAGCGTCCAGGCCTCGACCTTCGTCTCGGCGTCGCCGGTGAGTGCGTGGGGGACGCGTCGCGGATCGCTGGTGTCGACAACGAGGCGCCACTGTGCGCCCAGTGCGGGCTGCAGCGTGAACGAGACCGGGCTGGGGCCACCATTGGCCAGGACCAGGAAGCTGGAGTCGGTGGCCGGTTCCGCGGTGGGGCCCTGAGGGCCGAGGGCGGCGCCGTTGAGGAACACGGCGATGGCGCGCAGGTCGGCGGCGTGCCAGTCCTCGTCGCGCATCTCCTGGCCGTCGGGGCGCATCCATACGATGTCGTGCAGATCCGCGCCCACCGCAGGGCGACCACGGAAGAATCGCCGCCGGCGAAACACGGGGTGCGCGGCTCGGAGGCGACCCAGCGCCCGGACGAAGTCGACCAGCTCCCCATCGGCGCGGGCCCAGTCGTACCAGGTCAGCTCGCTGTCGTGGCAGTACGCGTTGTTGTTCCCCCGTTGGGTCCGGCCGATCTCGTCCCCACCGGACAGCATCGGGACGCCTTGGGACAACATGAGCGTTGCGAGCATGGCTCGCATCCGGCGACGCCGGTTCTCGCGGATCGACGGGTCGCTCGTCAGGCCCTCGACGCCGCCGTTCCAGGAGCGATTGTCGTCGTGGCCGTCGTGCCCGTGCTCGCCGTTCGCGAGGTTGTGCTTGCGTTCGTAGCCCACGAGATCGGCGAGGGTGAAGCCGTCGTGGGCAGTGACGAAGTTGATGCTCGCCGATGGTCGACGACCACCTTCGTCGTAGAGGTCGGAGCTGCCGGTGAACCGGTAGGCGAAGTCACCGAGGCTCGCGGGTCGACCCCGCCAGAAGTCGCGCACGCCGTCGCGATAGCGGGCGTTCCATTCCGACCACAGGGGCGGGAAGTTCCCGACCTGGTAGCCGCCGGGCCCGACGTCCCAGGGCTCGGCGATGAGCTTCGTGCGGTTGACCACCGGGTCCTGCTGGATCAGGTCGAAGAACGACGAGAGGCGATCGACTTCGTAGAACTCCCGCGCGAGGGTCGACGCGAGGTCGAATCGGAATCCGTCCACATGCATCTCCTGCACCCAGTACCGCAGGCTGTCCATGACCAGCTGCAACGACGTCGGGTGGCGCACGTTGAGCGAGTTGCCGGTGCCGGTGAAGTCGACGGGCTGGCGGCGATCGTCGTCACGAAGCCGGTAGTAGGTCGCATTGTCGATCCCGCGCCAGCACAGGGTTGGGCCCTCGGCGCTGCCCTCGGCGGTGTGGTTGTACACCACGTCGAGAAGCACTTCGAGGCCCGCGTCGTGCAGCGCTTTGACCAGCGACTTGAACTCCACGACCTGCTGCCCTCGCTGTCCCGAAGCGCTGTAGGGGCCGTGCGGAGCGAAGAACCCGGCGGTCGAGTACCCCCAGTAGTTGGTCAGGCCGCGCTCGAGCAGGAACCCCTCGGGAGTGAAGTGATGCACCGGCATCAACTCCACGGCGGTGACGCCGAGCGAGACCAGATGCTCGATGACCGCAGGCGTCGCCATGCCGGCGTAGGTCCCCCGCAGCTCCGGTGGAACGTCGGGATGTCGCATGGTGAGACCCCGGACGTGGGTCTCGTATATGCAGGTCTCGTGCCAAGGGATCCTCGGCGGGCGGTCGTCGCCCCAGTCGAAGTGGTCATCGACCACGATCGATCGCGGAACGAAGGGAGCGCTGTCGATGGTCTGACGTTCGTCGGGATCGAGCGTGGAGTGCCCGAGTACGGCGGGCCCCCACTGCACCTCGCCCTCGATGGCGCGAGCGTAGGGGTCGAGGAGCAGCATCGCCGGGTTTGCCAGCAGCCCCGCAGCGGGATCCCACGGGCCGTGGACGCGGTAGCCGTACCGCTGGCCGGGACCGATGCCGGGCAGGTACCCGTGATGGACGTGCGCATGGCTGTCGGGCAGTTCGATGCGGGTCTCTCGGCCGCCGTCGTCGAACAGGCAGAGCTCGACCATCGACGCGCTCTGCGAGTACAGCGAAAAGTTCGTCCCCTGGCCGTCCCAGTTCGCGCCGAGCGGGTAGGGGGTGCCGAGCCACACGGCGTGCGAGCTCGTCATCGGCGACCCATCGGCAGGTAGAACCGGTGGTCGTATTCGGCGACCATGCGCCCGGCAGTGACCAACGGACCGAGGTGCTCGAGCATCCTTCGGACGGTGTCCCACCACGCCCCGCTCTGGTCGAAGAAACGAGGCAACACCTCGTCGTTCACGATCCGGAGCAGCGAGGCGGCCTCGGTGTCATCGCGCTCCTCGGGGTCGGTTGCCGAACTGTTGGGGATGGCCCATCCGATGCCGTCGGCGTACCAGTCCGCCCACCAGCCGTCGAGGATGGAACAGTTGAGCACCCCGTTGAGCGCTGCTTTCTCGCCGCTCGTCCCGCAGGCCTCGCGGGGTCGGATGGGGTTGTTGAGCCAGACGTCGGAGCCCGCATAGAGCGCCTGCGCAATCGTGATGTCGTAGTCGGGAACGAGCACGACCCGCCCACCGGCGTGCCTCGACTCGGCGAAGGCCACGATCTCAGCGAGCAGCGCCTTGCCTTCCCCGTCGGCGGGGTGGGCCTTGCCTGCGAAGACGAACTGTGCCCCGTTGTCGAGTGCCCTCGCGAGGCCTGCGGGGTCACGCAGGAGAAGACCCGCTCGCTTGTAGGTGGCGAATCGTCGCGCGAACCCGATGACGCAACCCTGCGGATCGAGCTGGGCGCCGGTCGTCACCGCGACGATGTCGAGGAGCTCGCCGCGCGCGACCGTTCGGATGGACGCGAACATCGCGTCGGTGATGGCGCCGACCCGGGCCCAGGCTTCGGGCGCGCCGTTGTCCCAGCCCGACCCCAGGACCTCGTCGTAGATCTGCTGCAGGTCGGGGGTGACCCAGGTGCGCGCATGGACCCCATTGGTGATGCCGGTGATCGCTGCGGCGCGCGGGATGGATGCGAACAGCTGCCGGCTCACCGTGGCGTGGAGCTGGCTCACGCCGTTCGCCTGCCCACAGAGCTCGAGCGCGAGCGCGGCCGTGTTGAACGGTTTGGTGTCGCCGTCTTCGCGCATCGTCGCCCACCCGAGAAGGACCTGCAGATCGATACCGAGGCGACGCGCCCATGGCGCCAGCTCGCCACGCACGAGGTCGCGATCGAACCGATCGATACCGGCGGGGACCGGGGTGTGGGTGGTGAACAGGGTCGCGGCGCGGACCGCAGCGCGGGCCTCGGCGAGGGTCGAACCGGCGTCGACGTGTTCGGCGAGGAGCTCGAGCAGCAGGAAGCACGCGTGGCCCTCGTTGAGGTGGTACACCGTAGGCGCCAGGCCCAGTGCTCGGAGCGCTCGAACACCACCCACGCCCAGGATCAGCTCCTGGTGGAGCCGATGGCGTCGGTCACCGGAATACAAGCGGTCGGTGATGCTGCGGGCCTCGACGCTGTTGGACTCCACGTCGGTGTCGAGGAGCAGGAGCGGCGTCGCACCGATCTCCTGGCGCCACACGCGCGCCGCGACATCGGCACCTGCCACGGGCACCGTCACGATGACACCCGTGTCGACGGCTCCGCTCGTGTCTGGATCGACCGTCTCGTATCGCTCCACCTGACCGCCCCCGGCGATCTCCTGACGGAAGAACCCTTGGCGGTACAGGAGGCCGATACCGACGAGCGGCAGCGCGAGGTCGCTGGCCGCCTTCAGATGGTCTCCGGCGAGGATCCCGAGGCCTCCCGAGTACTGCGGGAGCTGGGACGCGATGCCGAACTCGGGCGAAAAGTACGCGACCTGCGGCGGGCCAACTGCGTCGCGGATCGTGGTGAGCTCGGCGTACAACCCGGCGATCTCGCCGGCGTGGGTCGTGGTCCATTGCTCGAGCACTTCGGAGGGCACCGTCGCCAAGGTCGCCAACGTCGCCACCGGATGGCGATCGGGCGCTGAACCGGGGAGCGCCTCGAGCAGCCGCCGCGTGGGGTGGTGCCACGTCCAACGATGGTTGCGGGCGAGAACCCCGAGGGCTTCCTCGAGAGCGGCGCTCATTTCGGTCACAACGATCCTCGCATCCCAGCGGGGCGGACGGGCGGGTCCGGGTCCTGCGCTACTGCGGGTCCCGGGTCGGTCAGTTTCGTCGCTGCCCAGCCCCGCGACAACCATCCCCGACATCGGTGAGAAGTCTGTCGATCCCCGTCGGGTGATTCCATGGCACCCCGTCGGCACGTCTGATGTCGGCGTGAACGGGAATCGCCGCAGGAATGCCGGGCCTGGCGGTCCGGCTGCCCGCAGCTACGCGGACCCGGGGTCAAGCGTGTGCGGCGTCGACGTGTCGACGCCGAGCAGCAGAGCGGCGTCGCCGACCCCGTGACCTGCGGCGGCGGCCGCGTCGATCGCGGCAACGGCGCTGGGCGTGTCGAGATCGTCGTCGAGGCAGGCACGCACGTCCTCGAGCGCGGCCCGCCCGGGACCTGCGGCGATCCAATGCTCCAGTCTGGCCACCGCCGTTGGCATGATCTCTTCGTTCCACTCCCACGAGTCGCGGTAGTGGAAACCGATGAGTCCGAGCCGGATCGCTCGCGGGTCGTAGATCTGGCGCAAGTCGGACACGAACACCAGGTTCCCGAGCGACTTGGACATCTTCTCGCCGTCCATGCGCACCATGGCCTGGTGCATCCAGTGGCGGACGAACGGCTGGCCGGTCGCAGCCTCGGATTGGGCCCGCTCGCACTCGTGGTGGGGGAAGATGAGGTCGGCGCCGCCTCCGTGCAGGTCGATGGTGGGCGAGTCGAGCTCCCGGATGGCCAACGCCGAGCACTCGATGTGCCAGCCGGGCCGACCCGGTCCCCACAGGCTGTCCCAGGAGGGCTCATCGGGCGCCGAAGGCTGCCAGAGGATGAAGTCGAGGGGGTGCCGCTTGTTCGGATCGCCGGGATTGCCCCCCCGTTCGGCGGCCAGCGTGAGCATCGTGGCCTCGTCGTAGCCGCTCACGGTGCCGAACGACTCGAACGTGGTCACGTCGAAGTACACGGCCCCGCCGGCCTGGTAGGCATGCCCGTTGTCGAGGACCATGCCGATGAAGCGGCGGATGTCCGCGATCGCAGATGTGGCTCGAGGTTCGCTCCAGCTCGCAAGCATGCCCAGCGCCGCCATGTCACTGTCGAATCGGGCGGTCTCGGACGCGGCAAGGTCGAGGTAGTGCACGCCGAGCTCGCGGGCTTTTCGCAGGATGTCGTCGTCGACATCGGTGACGTTTCGCACGCAGCGGGTTTCGTGACCGAGGTCGCGCAGGCGTCGTTGGAGGACGTCGTAGCCCATGTAGACCGCCGCATGACCGAGATGGGTCGCGTCATAGGGGGTGATCCCGCAGGTGTACATCGTGACGATCGGGCCGGGCTCGAATGCGACGATGCGCTGGCGGGCGGTGTCGTACAGGCGAATGCTCATGACGTCGAAGCGGTGTCGGGGGTCAGCACGGGTCCGACTCTACCGGTCGCCTCCCAACCACGGCGGACGAACCGGCAGCGCTTCAGATGCCCGAGATCGACAGCGAGGTGTGGGTCTGGTACCGCCGGTTGAGCTGCAGCAACACCGCGGTGAAGGCCTCGATCGGAGTGGCGTTGCCCAGACTCCCGCAGTCGAGGGCCCGCAGGTTCGGGATCTCGGCAATCAGCGCCATGGTCTGGTCGAGCGCCTCGGGATGATCGGTGCAGACCAGGACGTCGCCGACCATCGTCTGGTCGAGGTCCGCGAGCTCGCGTGCCGGAAGGTGCTGGAACGCGGCGACGACGCCCGACCGGGGGATTGTGGCCTGCACATCGGCCGCGATCGATCCTCGAGGGGGGTACAGCGCGTAGAACTCCTTGCCGACGCGGGCGAGAGCGTTGGACATGCAGATCACGACCTTGTCGGCCAGCTGCTCCGCGAGCGCACCGGCGGTGGGTGCGGACGCATCCCATGGCATCGCCAGGACCACCAGCTCCGCAGCTGCCGCCTCCTGGTTGGCGCAACCGCGAATCGTCAGCGTCCGGTCGGGGTACCCGGCCAGGACCTCGGCGACGACGTCGCCCGCCCGGGCGGCATCACGTGAGCCGATCGCGACGGCGTGACCTGCCGCCGCAAACCGCAACGCAAGCCCGCGTCCTGCTGGGCCCGTACCACCGACGATTCCGATCTCCATCGACGGGACGGTAGTGCTCGGCGGGCGAGTGCGCCACGACCCCGGGTAACGTCGGGCATCACCCCAGCAGCCCGCGTGGCTGCCTGATCGACCCGGAGGTCATCGTGGGCCTGCTCGAAGACAAGCGCATCCTGATCACCGGCGTCCTAACCGACGCCAGCCTGGCGTTCGGGGTCGCCCGGCGGGCGCTCGACGAGGGAGCGGAGATCGTTCTGACTGGCGCGGGGCGGGCGCTGCGGCTCACCGAGCGCACCGCACGGAAGCTCCCTGCGCCCGTTGAGGTACTCGAGCTCGATGTGACGTGCGCCGATCACGTCGACGCGGTGCGCAACCATCTGCGCGACAAGTGGGGGCGAGTCGACGGTGCACTCCACGCCATCGGTTTCATGCCCGAGATCGGCCTCGGAGAGGACTTCATGGCGGCGTCGTGGGCGGACATCGCGCCGGGTTTCGACATCTCTGCGTTCTCGCTCAAGACGATCGCCGACGTGGTCGCTCCCCTCATGTCGAACGGCGGCTCGATCGTGGGGCTCGACTTCGACGCACGCGTCGCCTGGCCGGCCTACAACTGGATGGGTGTCGCGAAGGCAGCGCTCGAGTCGACGTCACGCTACCTGGCGCGGGCGCTGGGGCCGGAGCAGATCCGGGTGAACCTCGTCGCCGCAGGCCCGGTCAGGACCATGGCTGCGAAGTCGATTCCGGGGTTCTCCGCCTTCGAGGACGCCTGGGACGGCCGGGCTCCCCTCGGATGGGACGTCCACGACTCGGCCCCCGTCGCCAGCGCGTGCGTGGCGCTGCTGTCGGACCTCTTCCCGAGCACGACCGGCGAGATGATCCACGTCGATGGTGGGTACCACGCCGTCGGGGCCTGAGTCGTTCGGTCCCGGCCCGCTGCGGGCTCAGTGGACCCGCTCGACCCGACGGATCCGGTCGGACTCGTCGATGATGTCGCCGACGATCGACTCGAGGACGTCCTCGAGCGAGACGATGCCCACCGTCTGTTCACCTTCGCGAACCACCGCGACGTGGATCCGGTTCCTCCGCATCGCGAAGAGCAGATCCTCCAGGGATCGCTCGGCCGGTACCACCAACATGCGACGAATGAGCGCCAGCCCCAGCGGGTGATCGAGCTCGCCCTCGTCGACGCTCAGCAGGTCCTTGGCGTGGACGAACCCGAGGACCGTCGTCTCGGCGACGACCGGAAGCCGCGTGTGCCCGCTGGTCGCGGCAATCGCACTCGCCTGCGCCACGGTTGCCGCCCTCCCGACGACGTCGACGGCCTCCCAGGGGACCATGACGTCCGCGACGCAGCGAGCGCGGAAGTCGAGTACCCCCGAGAGCAGGCCGTGGCGGAACTCGTCGATCAGCCCTTCGGTCTTGGAGGCGTCGATCAAGGTCACGAATTCCTGCGCGGTGTGCGCCGTACCGAGCTCGTCGAGCTGCTCGATCCCGAACGGGCGCAAGAGGAGCGCTGCGCAACGATTGAGCACCCAGATGATGGGTCGGAACACGGTGAGGAAGACGCGATACATCGGGGCCACCACCCGCACGGTGCGTTCGGCCTCGGCCAAGGCCAGGTTCTTCGGCACCATCTCGCCGAGGACCATGTGCAACATGACGACGACGAACAACGCGACACCGAAGGACACACCGTGCAGGACGCCCGATGGCACATCGGCGACCCCTTCGACCAACGCCTCGAGGAGGTGGGCCAATGCCGGCTCGGCGACCAGACCCAAACCGAGTGAGGTGACCGTGATACCGAGCTGCGCACCCGACAAGGTGAGGGGGAGCTCGCGCATCGACGCGAGGGCGGCACGCGCACCGCGCTCGCCGTTGCCGGCGCTTGCCTCGATGCGGGTCCGGCGGGCGGCGATGAGGGAGAACTCGACGGCGACGAACAATCCGTTGAGCGCGATGAGGACGAACGTGGCGGCAAGGGCCAACGCCGAGGTCACCGCGAAGCTCCGGGGTCCGGTCGAGTCGTCTGGCGGCGCAGGCGTGCCTGCACCGACGACCACGGTTCGTGGAGTCGGACCGTGGCGATACGCCGCCGGTCCATCTCGACGATCTCGATGCGCCAACCGTCGAAACGGAACACTTCGCCCTCGCTCGGCACCCGCTGGAGGTGGTCGAGCACGAACCCGGCCAGCGTCTCGTATCGACCCTCGGGCATCTCGAACCCGCACGCGTCACGCACCTCGTCGGCGTGCATGCCCCCGGAGAGCACGTAGATGCCCTCACCTTCGATGACCGTGAGCTCTGTGGCGTCGTCGTGCTCATCATCGATCTCGCCGACGATCTCCTCGAGGAGGTCTTCCATCGACACGATGCCCGCGGTGCCGCCGTGCTCGTCCACGACCACCGCGAGCGGCAGACGGCGACGGCGCATGTCGATCATGATCGAAACCAGTTCGCGCGATTCGGGGACTGCCAGCACGTCGCGCATCACTGCGGTCACGGGCGTGCTCCGTCGTTGCGCGGGCTCGATCGCGAGCGCGGCCTTTACGTGCACCACCCCGACGACGTCGTCGATCGAGCCGCGGACGATCGGAAATCGCGACAGCCCGGTCTCGGCGCTGAGCACGACCAGATCGGCCACGCTCGACGTCGCGTCCAGGCTGCGGACCTCGACCCGGGGGACCATCACCTCGTCAGCCTCCTTCTCGCCGAAACGAAGAGACCGGGTCAGCAACAGCACCTCGTCGGGATGCAGGGTGCCTTCGGCCGCTGAGCTCTTGATCAGGTACTCGAGATCCTCGAGCGTCGGGACGTGCTTGAGCTCGTCGGCGGGTTCGACACCCATCCGTCGGGTGAGCTGGTTCGCCAGGGAGTCCGAGAGCTTGATGAACGGCCCGGCGATCGTGCCGTACATCCGGTAGGGGGCCGCCAACAGCTTGGCGACCGCCTCTGGTCGGGCGATGGCGACGTTCTTGGGGACCAGCTCACCGATCACCATCGTGCCCACGGTCGCCAACACGAGCGCCAGTGCGAGCGACACCTCCGCAGCGGCCCTCGCTCCCACGACGGCCTCCATCGTCGGCTCCACGAGCGTGGCGACCGTCGGTTCGGCCACGAAGCCGAGCACGACCGCAGCGACGGTGATGCCGAGCTGCGCCCCGGTGAGCTGGAACGAGAGCTTCTTGAGCAGCGCGTCGACCGACTGCGCGACCCGGCTGCCCTCGGCGGCCTGCTGCTCGATCCGGTTGCGGTCGACGGTGACGAACGCGAACTCGGCGGCGACGAAGAACGCGGTTGCGCCGATGAGGGCACCCACGCCGAGCAGGCCCAGTGCGGTGTCGATCGTCGATTCTCCTGCGTCTCGGCTCGGGCCGCCACGACCGGGGGTCGCGCCGCTGGACGGCGCCACCATGACAACCACCCAGGCTCCCGATCGTAGTGCCCCGGGCGCGCGAGTAGTGTTGCGCCCGACCATGACCACTGCGCCGCTCCGACCCCGGACCGGTGACGCGCACGCACGCCCGGCCACCGACGTCGAGCTCGAACCCGTCGCCGTTCGCTTTCTCCACCAGCCGCCATCGGCGACCATCGACCCCGACACCGAGCTCGGGTGGATGCGTCGCCTCTGGCCGCTGGTCCGCTCGCACCGTCGCCCCCTCGTCACCGGCATCGTGACCGGCCTGCTGGCGATCGGCCTGCAGGTCTTGGTCCCAGCCCTCGGTCGCAGCGCCATCGATTCCATCGACGGCGGCGATCGCGGTCGCCTCGGGACCCTCGTGGTCGTGCTGGTGTTCGCCGGCATCGGTCGCTTCGTGTTCGGCTTCATCCACCGCTACGCCATGTTCGAGGTCGCCTGGGGGGTCGAGACCGACCTGAGAGCGCTGCTCTACGACCACCTGACGACCCTGACGTTCTCGTACTACGACCGCACCCAGTCCGGTCAGGTCATCTCGAGGGCGAACAGCGATATCCGGTCGATGCAGGTCTTGCTCGCGTTCGGCCCGATCGTCGGGATGAGCGTCCTGAGCTTCTTCCTCGCGTTCGGGTTCATGCTCACGATCCACGTCCCGTTGACGCTGGTCGCGCTGTCGATGTTGCCGGGCGTGTACGTGTTCGGGCAGCGGATGCGCAAGACGGTGTTCCCGCTGACCTGGGTGAGCCAGGCCCGCATGGCCGAACTGGCCACGATCGTCGACGAGAACGTCAACGGCACTCGAGTGGTCAAGTCCTTCGCCGCTGAGGAGCGCCAGATCGGCCTGCTCGCGAAGTCCGCCGACCACATCCAGTGGGCCAACGTCGAAGCGATCAGGGCCCGGGCGCGTTACAACCCGATCATCGAGGCGCTCCCCCGCCTCGGTATGGCCCTCGTGCTGCTCTATGGCGGTTGGCTCGCCATAGAGGGCGACGTCTCGATCGGGACGCTCTTCGCGTTCAATGCCTACGTCATCATGTTGCAGGCGCCGTTCCGGATGTTCGGCTTCCTTCTCCTCCAGGCGCAACGTGCCGCGGCGTCGGCGGGACGGGTCTACGAAGTCCTCGACGAGCGGCCCGACATCGTCGACTCCCCCGACGCGCTCGTCCTGTCCGAGGTGAAGGGACGGATCGAATTCGACGACGTGCACTTCGGCTACGCCAAGGAGAGACCTGACGGTGACCTGGAGCGAGCGGCGGTGTTGCGGGGCTTCGATCTCGTGGTCGAGCCCGGCGAGACCGTGGCCATCGTCGGGCGTACCGGCAGCGGCAAGTCGACTGTTGCCCGGCTCCTGGCTCGCTTCTACGAGGTCGACGGCGGATCGGTCTGCATCGACGGTCATGACGTCCGCAACGTCACGCTCGTGTCGCTGCGTCATCAGATCGGTCTCGTGTTCGACGAGCCGTTCCTGTTCTCCACGACCATTGCCGACAACATCGCCTACGCGAAACCTGACGCCGGTATGGACGAGATCATGGCGGCTGCGGAGGCCGCGCAGGCTGCGGGCTTCATCGCCGATCTCGAGCACGGCTACGAGACCGTCGTCGGCGAGCGCGGCTACACGCTCTCTGGCGGTCAGCGTCAACGCATCGCGTTCGCACGGACCTTGCTCGAGAATCCTCCCATCCTCGTCCTCGATGATGCGACGAGTGCGATCGACGTCAAGGTCGAAGAGGCGATCCACCGGGCGCTCGAGCACCTGCTGGAAGGTCGCACCACGCTGCTCATCGCCCATCGCCTCTCCACGATCGCCCTGGCCGATCGTGTCGTCCTCCTCGAGGAAGGTCGGGTGGTCGCCCAGGGGACACACAGCGAGCTGATGGCGAAAGAGCCGCGCTACGTCGCGATCCTCGCGGAGGCCGATCCCGCAATCACCGACGCCGGAGGCCTCTGATGGGTTTCGGGCCCCCCATGTTCAACACGGCCACCGCGGCGCGCGATGCCGGCCTCCCCCATGCCGGCGTGCCGGGCCACCTGCAGGACCGCGTGGACGCAGTGCTGGAACGCGAGCCGGAGCATCCCGCGCCGGTCATCGAGTTCAGCCAGCAGATGCCCCACGATCCGCCGTTCTCGCTGCGGTCGTTCCTGTTGCCGCATCGCTGGCAGTTGCTGGCTGCGCTGGGGCTCGTCGTCATCGAGACCGTGCTCCTCCAGGCCGGCCCGCTGCTCACACGGCTCGGCATCGACAAGGGGGTGCGAGCGGGCAAGACCGATGTGCTGGTCGTGATGGCGTCGATCTACGTCGCCTCGGTGATCGTCGCCACGCTGACCTCCTGGATGCGGATCCTCTACACCGGGCTGCTCGGCGAGCGGCTCATGAACGAGCTGCGGGTTCGGGTGTTCAGCCACCTCCAGCGGCAGTCGCTGGAGTTCTACACCCGTGAGAAGGCCGGGGTCATCATGACCCGGATGACCAGTGACATCGAAGCGCTGGCGCAGCTCTTCCAGGAGGGGCTGATCAGCTTCGCTGTGCAGGGCCTCACCCTGGTGGTCATCACAACGGTCCTCATCGTGCTGAACCCGTTCCTCGCGATCATCACCTTGCTGCTCGTCGTGCCCGTCACCCTCCTGCTGAGCGAGTGGTTCCGTCGCCGGTCCGACACCGCGTACCTGCAGGTGCGTGACCGTATCGGCGAGGTCCTGTCGGATCTCTCCGAGAGCCTCGCCGGCGTGCGGGTCATCACGGCGCTCAACCGGCGACGCCACAACGTGATCCACCACACCAACGTCGTGGGTGCCCACAAGGTCGCGAACCTCGATGCGGTGCGCGCGACGTCGATCTACACCCCCGGAACCGAGGCCATCTCGGTGATCGGTCAGGCAATGGTGCTCCTGATCGGCGGGCGCATGGTTCTCGACGGCGATCTCGAGATCGGGGAACTCACCGCCTACCTGCTCTACCTCGGAGCGTTCTTCGCGCCGATCCAGTCGCTCACCCAGCTCTACAACGGGTACCAGCAAGGGCAGGCCGCTGTCGTCAAGCTGAGGGACCTGCTCCTCACCGAGCCGGCCGTGCCCGAGGCCCCTGACGCGGTCGACCTCCCGCCGATCGAGGGCTCCATTGATCTCGACGGTGTCTCGTTCTCCTACAACGGCTCCGACCGCGTGCTCCACGACATCGACCTGCATCTGGCCGCAGGCGAGACCTTGGCGATCGTCGGACCAACCGGTGGTGGCAAGTCGACGGTCGCCAAGCTGATCTCGCGCTTCTACGACCCCGACGAGGGCTCGGTGCGCATCGACGGCCACGACCTGCGGACGGTGACCTTGTCCTCGCTGCGGGAGCAGCTCGGTGTGGTACCACAGGAGGCCTTCCTCTTCGCCGGTTCGGTACGCGACAACGTCAGCTTCGCCCGACCCGACGCCACCGACGACGAGGTCTGGGACGCCCTGCGCCAGACGGGTATGGCCGACCTGGTCGAGTCGATGCCGAACGGGATCGACACGGTGGTACACGAGCGCGGTTCCTCGCTCAGCGCCGGTGAGCGGCAGCTCCTCGCGCTCGCTCGCGCCTTCCTGGCGCGACCACGCGTCCTGGTGCTCGACGAGGCGACCTCCAATCTCGACCTCCAGTCCGAAGCCCGAATCGAGCGGGCGCTCGATGTCCTCCTCGAAGGGCGCACCGCCGTCATTATCGCCCACCGCCTGGCGACGGTGATGCGAGCCGACCGGATCGCGGTGGTCGAAGGCGGTCGGATCATCGAAGTCGGCAGCCATGACGAGCTGGTCGCTGCGGGCGGTCACTACGCCGAGATGCATCAAACCTGGATGACGGCGATCGGTGAGTGAGCAGGTCCGTGAGTGAGCACTCAGGGGTGTACGCCGATGGTTGAGCACCGCGAGCCCGGCGCGTCGATCCCGGCGCTCGACATGCGCGGGGTCACCCTGGTCCGCGACGGCCGGACGATCCTCGAGGGCATCGACTTCACCGTTCTGCCGGCGGAACGCTGGGTGGTACTGGGCCGCAACGGCTGTGGCAAGACGACGCTGTTGCAGATCGCGAGCCTGTATCTCCATCCCACGAGTGGGACGATCGATGTCCTGGGGATCCGCCTCGGCCGCAGCGATATCCGCAAGCTCCGGCCGCTGGTGGGCTTCACCAGCGCCGGTTTCGCGGACATGCTGCGCCCCGCGCTCAAAGCACGCGACGTGGTGATGACCGCAAAGAACGGTGCCCTCGAGCCGTGGTGGCACCGCTACGACGCCAACGACGAAGCGAAGGCGATCGGGGAACTCGAACGGCTCGGCGTAGGTCACCTCGCCGACCGGCCTTTCGGCCTGTTGTCGTCAGGTGAGCGTCAACGGGTGCTCCTCGCCCGCACCTTGATGACCGATCCGGGGCTGCTGCTGCTCGACGAGCCCACCGCGGCGCTCGACCTGGGTGGGCGCGAGGAGCTCGTCTCCACCCTGAGCCGCCTCGCGAGTTTCGAGACGACCCCGCCGACGGTGCTGGTCACCCATCACGTGGAGGAGATTCCCGAGACCTTCACCCATGTCCTGCTCCTGTCCGAAGGCCGAGTCCTCGCACGGGGGCCCATCGAGGACACCTTGACCGAGGCCAACCTGTCGTCGTGTTTCGGACTTCCGGTGATCCTGGAACGGCGCGACCGACGCTGGACTGCGCGCGGGCGCTGACGCTGCGGTCGCCGTCAGGGCTGGATGGCCAGCACGACACCGATGCCGACGTCCACGGTGGCCTCGGATGCCGCGAACTCATTGCTTACCCCGAGGGTCGATCCCGGCTCGAGGTCTGCCTCGCGGAGAGGCCAACGCAGGCCCGTGGAGGACACTCCCGAGGCGATGGAGCCGAGCGCGAACAGCGAGACCAGATCGCCCACTCCACCCCTGAGCTCCCGGTGGCTCCGGATCACGGTCACGACCGCGTCCCCCACGAAAGCCGACAGCTCGACGCCGGCAAACCGCGGCGCCGCCAACAGCGCGAGGTTGGCAAAGGCGTGGTCGGCGCGGCCCTGGCCACCGTCGACGACGATCAGCTCGTCGCAGATGTGCGCGGCAGCCGACAGCGCCAGCTCGAGGTCGGTCTCGTCCTTGTCGGCGGGGTGCTTGTCGATGACGACCCCGTTCTCCTCGGCCCACCGGAGTCCTTCCGCTGAGACCGAGTCGAGATCACCCACCAGGATCGTGGGCTCCAGCCCCAGCCGGCGGGCGTGGTCGAGGCCGCTGTCGGCAGCGATGATGATCGCTCCCGACGGAAGCAACGAGACATCAAGCCGCGGCGCCGATGGCCCGCCGGCGAAGATGACGGCGGCACTCACGTCGGTTGCTCCCCGAGGAGGGCATACAGCCGGTCGACATCGGCGCGAAGACGTCCGACCTGCTCGTGCAGATCCCGAAGGTCGGCCTCGTGGCCGGTTGCGGTCGGCGGCGCCTCCGCTCGAGCACCACCCCTCGGTGGGTCGGCCGTCGCGCCTTCCCCAGGCACCTCGTCGCTACCGAGCAGGTGCTCCCATCGGGTTTCCTTCTGGCCCGGCCGGCGCTCGAGCTCGCGGACAATCGGCTCGGCGCGTACGGCGAGCGTGCGGAGGGCCTCCTCGACACCTGCGAGGTCCGAGAAGGCATGCATTCGCTCGGTTCTCGATCGGAGCTCCCCGGCGGTCTGTGGGCCACGCAGCATCAAGACCGCCAAGACCGCCAGCTCGCCCGAACCGAGCCCCCAGGCCTCCGCCAGGACGTGTCGATGCTTGTTGGTCCGCCCGCCGGTGATCGTGCGGGTCAAGCCCTTGTTGGCGCGCAGGTCGAAGATCGCAGCATCGACGGTTCGTTCGTCGTAGGAGACGACCGGGTCACGGTTGGTGCTCTGGTTGCACGCGGTGACCAGCGCGTTGGTGGAGAGCGGGTAGTAGTCCGGCGTGGTCGCTTCCTTTTCGATCAGACAACCCAGTACCCGAATCTCGACTCCGGTCAGCTCCATGGTCCAATGTTGGCCCAAGACGCCGGTGGACCGGTGCACTCCCAGGGGATTCCGGGTGCCCAGGAGTTCGCGGCGCCGAGTGTGGAGCCTTAGCCGAAGCGAATGGCGACGGCGTCGTCGTCGGCGAGGCGGGCCGCGTAGGCGCGGGTGGCGCCCGCCAAGCTGTGGTAGTTCTCCTCGATGCTGCGGAGCACCTGGGCGAAGGACCCGCTCATGTCGTCGAAGAAGGACATGACCTGCGCCGTGAGCGCATCGTGCAAGCCGTCGGCCCCTTCATGGGCCGCCCGCAGCACCCGGTCGATCTCGTTCGCAAATGCCAGGTTGGCGGCGTCTGCAGCTCCTCGACTGCGCCCGTCCCAGTCCGCTCCGTGGAGGTTCGCCGTGGCGCGAGCGGCGGCCTCCCGCAACTCAGAGGCGAGCTCGCCGAAGTCGGCCTTCAACCGCGCGGTGACCTCTGCAACCTCACGCTGGAGCCGCTCGACTCGCGCCGCGGCCGCGGTTGCCTGCGCGCCGGCTTGCTGGCCGGTGGCATCGAGACCGGCCTGCACGACGAGCATGTCCTCGATTCGCCCGCCGATCCTGCTTCCCGTGATGTCCGCCATGGGTCCTCCCGTTCGGTGCGATTGCGGAGTATTCCGCACTTATCATGTCGTTTCATATCATATCACGCTCCCCGATCAGGGGCCCGCTGGCGCCTCGCCGCGAGGTCGGCGCCCGCGACCTGGACGAGCCGTGGCGGTTCGGGGCCCACCGAGTACCCGAGACCTGGACGCATGGGCACGATCGGGTTGCGAGGGAGACGCGCGCCGAGCAGCTCGCCGTCGACGTCGCTGCGGGCCATGAGCAGGAGCCCGCGGCCGGTCCTGGCAACGGTACGGGCCCAGTGGCCGTAGGCGCCGAGCAGGAGGTCGGAGCGGCCACCGACGGCGACGATGAGGTGCCGCGTGCTGCTGAGACGCTCCAAGCACGCCGCGTTGTCGAGAGCGTGGGCATCGTCGACGAGGACCAACCAGCGGTGGGTCCGGTCGGTGATTGCCCGGTCCAGAACCGGTTCCAACTGGTGCAGCGTTCCGACGGCATCGAACAGCTCGCCGGCGGAGCTGAGCGGGCTCGAACCCTGGGTGACCGCGACCCGCACGGCATCGGGGTCAGCGTCGCGCACCTTGTGTGCGAGGTGTTCCAGGGTGGTACTCACGCCGCTGCGCGCCGGTCCCGCCACCAGGAGCCGGTCTCCGCTGGCCAGATCGAGATGCACGATGTCGAACGAGGCACCGTCGATGCCCAGGGGAACGCGAAGGACGCCGCCGCGACGGCTGCCCCGCAGGCCCAGGCTCGAAACCGCGCGTGGCAGCGCCACGACCGGCCGGGGCGGGCGCGCCGGCACCGACACGTTCGCGACGATCCGCTCGATGAGGGCGGCGGGGTCGTCGCCACCGGCGACCTGGACTGCCACGCCGGTCGCCGGATCGATGCCCCGCCCCGGCACCGGGCGGCCGCCGATCGTCGGTCTCGGACCGCCACCCAAGTGGACTCGATCCCCTCCCTCGGCGAGATGGAGGACCACTCGCTGGGTGACCGTCGCCGACAGTCGAAGCGGCAGTGCGAGCGGGCTCGGCGCGGTCACGACGACATGGATGCCAACTGCGGCCCCGTCGCCCATGATCCGCTCGAAGGCTTCGGCGGACCGAGGGTCGCCCGTGCCCTCGAGCTCCGCGAGCACTCCGGGGATGTGGTCGACCACCACGACCACGCGCGCTCGCTCTGCGGCCGACTTCGTGTGAGCCTGCCGGCGGCTGTCGAGCTCCTCCCGCAGCCAGGTGAGCAGCCGGACGAGTCGCTCAGGCTCGCCGGGTGTCACGACCGCACCGACGTGGGGCAGGCCGGCCAGGGCGGTGAGCGCGCCGCCACCGAAGTCCATGAGGTAGAGATGGAGTCCGTCCACGGTGCAGCTGCTCGCCGCAGCCAGGGCCACCGTTCGGGCGGCGGTCGTTGTGCCACTCCCAGCGGATCCGATGATGGCCAGGTGACCATCATCGAGGCGCCAGCAGTGTACGAACTGTCGTTGATGGTCGGGATCATCGGCCACCGCGTAACCGATGGCGGCGCCGTCGCTCGGCGTTTCGAGGTCGCAGAGGCCGTGGAGGCCGATCCGTGCGGGGAGCGGCGGCAGCCACGGAGCCCGAGGGGTCGGGGCTCCGGAGGTCCGGAATGCTTCGACGGACGCGGCGACCAGCCCTTCGAGATCAGCCACCTGCGGCGACAGGGAGGGAGCGCGCCGGCAGGGGCGCTCCCCCGTGGAGTCGACGGTGAAGGGGGTCACGTCGAGTTCGTGGTGCTCCCCGCTTCCGACGAGCATCGACGCCTGCGCGGTCTGCACGGCGAGTAGCTCGCCCCGACCGTTGCGGACATGGGCGCGGCCGGGACGCGCTGAGCTGATCGCCGCCGAGTCGGCGACGTCGATGACGTCGATCGAATCGGCATGGTCACGGACGCGCAAGGCGATTCGGAGGTTCGTGTTCGCGCGGATGTTCCCGCTCACGCTGCCGGCCGGCCGCTGCGTGGCCAGCACGAGGTGCAGCCCGAGGCTCCTTCCCCGTTGCGCGATCGCGACCAGCGCGCCGACGAAGGTTGGCAAGGCGTTCGTGAGCGTTGCGAACTCGTCGATGACCACGACTAGACGCGGGAGAGGTCCGCGGCGGCTGCCCTCGCGCTGGTATGTGACGATGTCGGGTGCGCCGGCCTGTCGCAGCAGGGATTCTCGTGCCCGCAGCTCCGCCTCCAGCGAACGCAGCGCACGCTCGGCGAGGTGTTCGTCGAGATCGGTTGCCAACCCGACGGTGTGCGGAAGCAGAGCGCAGCGGTCGAACGCGCTGCCTCCCTTGTAGTCGATGAGGACGAAGGTGACGCGCTCGGGCGGGTATCGCACCGCCAGCCCGACGACGAGCGACCGGAGGAGCTCGGACTTGCCGGCCCCCGTGGTGCCGGCGACGAGCGCATGGGGTCCGTCCTCCACGAGATCGATCGACCAGGTCCCGTCCGCGGTGACCCCGAGCGGGGTCGACAGCTGCGTGTCGGCGGCACGACGATCCCACGAAGCCGATACTGCCCCAGGCGAAATCGCCGTCAGATCGAGGAGGTCGGTCAGTGCGACCTGCTTCGGCAGCCCCTGGCGTGGTCCCGCCAGGTCCGGGTCCTCGTACCGTGCCAGCAGCCGTGCGCAGCGTCGCGCTGCGTCGTCGGTGAGCCCGTCGACGACGAGCTGGTCGACTGGAACCACCGGCCCCCGCTCGTTGCGATCGCGCCCGACCGGGTGGAGCTGCGCCGATCCCAGGTCGTCGGTCAGGTCGAGCTCCAGCGTGCACGCGGCCGGAAGCGCGTCGACCGAAGCGGCGACGACCACCGCCGCAACGGGATTCGCCTCATGTCGCAACGACCGGCGAAGCCGACCATCGCGTCCGGCCAGCAGTTCCGGATCGTCGACGACGAGGAGAAGGGTGCCCGCCGGCGGCGGCTGGTGGACGGCGGCCTCGGAAGAGGCCCACGCGGTGTCGGGGTCGACCGCGATGCGGACCCCGCCGTCCTCGAGGGCAACGTGGGGAAGCCACTTCGCCCAGTCCCAGTCGGCGCATCGCTTCTCGTTCGTGAGGACGGCGACGGCAAGATCGGACGGCCCGTGATGCACCGCGGCCTGACAGATCAGTGAGCGGGCAACTCCGAGGGCCCGGGCACGATCTCCGGCCAGGCCCAACACTGTTCCGGCGCGGAGGTCCACCTCGATCGGGGCGCCACGGAGTAGCGATGCGTCGGCGATCATGTCGGCGAGGTCGTCGTTGTCGGTGGGGCCCGTGACCGGGGGCTCCCACCTCCGGGTGCCACTCCCGATTCGCAGACGTAGTAGGTCCTCGTCGTAGCTCCTGCGCTCCCACAAAGTCGTCGACGGCAGTGAGGCTCGGCGCAGGGTCTCGGCGAGATCGGGAAGGCGTGCTTCGAGCCGGCGTCGCTCTGCGCTGGTCGCTGCGGTGAGCTGCTCGGTGAACCGTGTGAGATCGGCCCCGAAGCGCTCCCGTGCTCGCCGGAGCCCACGAGCTCGCTGGTGTCGTCGGTACAGCGACTGGGCTACGAACAACAGCGGGCCGACCACTCCGAACACTGCGTACCGGTACGTGCCGGTGACCGCGACCACCGCCGCGGCGGTCAGCAGCGGCCCCACGAGCGCGGCCGCCGGGACGCCGTGCGAGGGGCCTGCCGTCGGTTCGGGTTTGGGCGCGCCGATCGGAGCGGGCGAGCTCGGTGTCTGCCGGCGGGGCGGGCGGTTGAACGGCAACCTTCCGCCTTCGGCGCCGGTGGTCGAAGCCGCTGCCTGGTGGCGATCGGCAACTCGCCGCGACCGAACCTGGAACCTGCTGGCGCCGGCACTGATCGTGGCGCCGGCCGGCACCGTGACGACGCCGACCACGGGTTGCCCGTCGACGGCGGTGCCGTTGTGGGATTCGAGGTCCTCGATGGTGACCTCGGCGCCGTGAGATGACAGGCGCAGGTGCCTTGGCGAAACCGTGGCGTCGTCGACGACGAGGTTTGCGCTCGCGTCACGGCCAATGGTGAGCGAGGTGCTCAGCAGTGCCGAGGCGCCTGCGGCCGGCCCCGCGACGATGGTGACCACCAGTCCAGGACGGTCGTCGGGCTCTGGGCCCGCGTCGAGCGCCGCTGGAGCGCTCCCCTCGTGTGGTGGCACGAGCGCCAGCGTGGTGCCACACAGGACGCCGGCCCCATCTGCGGTTTCCTCGACGGGTACGGCGCGACCGTCGACGCTCAGGTCGCCGGCACCCGCGTCGGGCCACAGCACATCCCGGAGGTCGCGGACCAGGGTGTCGGATGTGATGCCTCGCAGCATCACATCCCGAGCACCTTCTGAATCAGAGATACTGAAATACATGCAGACATCATGACAGAGCGTCAGATGCCGGCGAAAGGTCAGAGCGCGGCGAGAGCTGCGTCGTAGTCGGGCTCGTGGGCGATCTCCGGCACGAGTTCGGTGTGGCGCACCACGCCGTCGGCACCGACGACGACGACCGAACGCGCCGCGAGGCCCTCGAGCCGTCCGTCCACCAGCTTGATCCCGTAATCCTCGAGGAACTCCGGGTTCTTGAACGTCGATCCCGTGATGACGTTGTCGATCCCCTCGGTCGAGCAGAACCGACCGGCGGCGAACGGCAGGTCCGCCGACACGCACAGGACCGCCGTGTTGTCGAGGTCGCCAGCGCGCTCGTTGAACGTGCGGACGCTGGTAGCGCACGTCGCAGTGTCGAGACTCGGGAAGATGTTGAGCACGAGGCTCTTGCCGGCGAAGTCGGCGAGGGAGACCGCGCTGAGATCGGACTTCGTCAGCGTGAAGGCCGGAGCCTGGCTGCCGATCGCGGGCAGATCGCCGCTGGTGTTGACCACGTTGCCGCCGAGGGTGACTTGTGCCATGGATTCGTCCTTCTGGTTCAGGGGTTCTGGCTGTTCTGGCTGTTCTGGCTGTTCTGGCCGGCTCGAAGGTGTTCTGAGCGTCCGCGCCGACGGCGCGGACGCCGCTGAGCGACCCACATCGTGAAGCCAGCTGTCTTCAGCTGCCTCGTTGTAGCGCGCCAGACGCGCGAAAACACGTCCGGGACCGGTGAAACCCTAGCGACCGCCCGGTCGACCCGTGGTACGCAACACCCACACGGCGACGAGCGCGCCCAGCGCACCGCCGCCGAGTCCCACGGCCGATGCCGTGGAGGCATCGGCGCCGACGGATGCGGCTCCGAGGGCCACGATCGCCAGTGCTCCCAACGCAGAGAGCGGCACCGCCAGGCAGCCGATACGGGGGTCGGACTCTCGGATGATTGGCACACTGCGACGCTAGTGCCCGTCGGGGCACCGGCGGGCGCCCGTCGACGTCGCTATTCGCCTTCGGCGGCACTAGAGTGACGGCCCTTCGGGGACCGTTAGCTCAGTTGGCTAGAGCGCTCGCTTCACACGCGAGAGGTCACTGGTTCAAGTCCAGTACGGTCCACCGCAACGCTCCCTTCACGCAGCACGGATCTCGCGGGCCGCAGGCCGTCCGAGACGGCCCCGGCGCCCTCCCTCCGGTCGCGTTGGTTGGAGTTCCCGTTCGCTTCGGGCGCCGTGGGCGTCGTCAGAAGGTGATGACCAGACGGCCTCGGGTGCCGCCGGCCTCCAGGCGCCGATGGGCCTCTGGTGCTGCCTCGGGCGGGAACGTCGCGGCGACGCGCAGGGTCAGTCTCCCCTGTTCGACGAGCTCCCGAAGCGCTTCGAGCAGGTCGCGTCGCCGGTCGTAGTCGCCCACGAAGGTCCGATGGACGGTGATCCCCCGCTCGCCGGTCCCCTTCCATCCGCGCACGGTGGCGAATCCCCCGCCGTCGGCGACTGCTCCGATCGCCAACGCGTTCTGAACGGCACCGTCGGCGAGTCCATCGACGCCACCCGGAGCCACGGCGCGGATCTGGGCCGCGACGTCGTCGCCCCGGGGAACGATGACGTCCGCGCCCAGCGAGCGCACCAACGCTTCGTCCGCGGGAGCGGCGTCGGCGACGACACGGAGGCCGTCGGCCTTCGCGAGCTGCACCACGTAGCCGCCATAGCAGCCCGCCGCACCGGTGACGGCAAGGGTCTGGCCCGGAACGAGCGCCAACTGGTCGAGGCTGCGACGGGCGGTGAGCCCGTTCATGGGCAGCGTCGATGCCTCCGCATGCGACGCGCCCTGTGGCGCTCGGGCCACGGCGTCGACGTGCAGGGCGATGCTCTCGCGGTACCCCCCGTGTTGGCCTGACGGCATGACCATTGCCATCACCGAGTCGCCGGCGCGGAGGTCGGTCACGACGTCTGGGGCGATCTCGTCGATGACCCCGGCGACGTCCATGCCGGCGATGTACGGCGGCGGCCCAGCCGCCAGCGCCTCGGCGCGGGCGCCGTTGCGGTGGAAGGTGTCGGTGGGGTTGACCGTCGCCGCGTGGACCCTCACGCGGACCTGGCCGGGTCCGGCATGGACCTCAGGGAGATCGACGACCTGCAACACCTCCGGACCTCCGAAATCGATGATCCCGACTGCTCGCATCTGCTCCTCCTCCAAGGCTGCCCATCGGCAGTTCGAGACTAGGCGGCAGCCGCTGCCCGTCGTTGGAAGGTCGGCGCAATCCTGCGGCCGAAGATCCTCGCTCCACGTCGTAGCTGACCTGCGATGATCCTCACGATGCTCAGGCTCGCAATCGTCCTCAGCGAGCAGGAGGCTCGCCGTCGTCGCTGCCGTCGCTTATCACGATCACTGAGCCCCGAGCCGAGGCCGGCGTCTCGGAGCGGTTGATCATGGCGGTGGCCGCCATCTCGAAGTACTCGAGCAGCGCCGTCTGGACCTCGGGCGCCGGGTCCATGTCCTCCACCGAGGCCCGCATGTGACCCACCCAGGCATCGCGCTCGGAACGCCCGATCGCGAAGGGCGCGTGACGCATCCGCAGGCGCGGGTGGCCGCGCTCGTCGGAGTACGTCGTGGGCCCACCCCAATACTGGATCAGGAAGTGGGCGGCGTTGCGTTTCGATTCGGTCAGATCTGCCGGGAACATCGGCGCGAGGATGGGGTCGGCCATAACTCGGTCGTAGAAACGGTCGATGAGCTCGACGAACCAAGATGCGCCACCCACCGCCTCGTAGAGGCTCCCTGCCGGTTCGTCGTCGCCGTTGTCCACGCCTCGAGTGTACGGGTCGCCCGCGCCGGCAGCCGAGACGAGGAGGAGGCGGCAGCCCGAGGTCCCGGTACTCTGCTCGACATGGCCACCGATCACTTGCAGGGACTCGGCGACCTCGGAGCATTCATCCGGGCGCAACGCAAGGCTGCCGAGATGTCGCTGCGCGAGCTCGCGTCGGCTGCGGGTGTCTCGAACCCCTACATCAGCCAGATCGAGCGGGGCCTCCACGAGCCGTCGATGCGCGTCATGCGGGGGATCTCCTCCGCGTTGGGTCTTCCCCTCGACACCCTGCTCGAGCGTGCCGGCCTGATCGACATCGATGCAGACGGCGCGGCCGAGGCGACGCGCTCGGTGGAGGCTGCGATCAACGCCGATCCGAACCTGACTCCTGACCAGCAGGAATCCCTGCTGTCGGTCTACCGGAGCTACGTCACCGCGAACGGGCGCTGACACCGACGCCCTTGCCCCGCCGGCACCCCGATCGCCCCTTCGGCGGCGCTCGAGGTGCGGTTGCGGTCATCGACGCGCCGGTCTTCGGTCGGGCGCGGCAGCGCCCCGGTCGGGGGGGACCGGGGCGCTGGCTCGCTCAGCTCGCCGAGAGGGGGGTCTCGACGAGCGGCGTTCTGGTCGGAGGCGACTCAGCCCGCAGTGGGTGCGGCGGGCTTGGCGGTGGTCGCCTTGGCGGGAGCCTTGCGAGCCGTGCTCTTGCGGACCCCCGCCTTGGGCGCCGAGGCCTTGGCAGCGGGCTTTGTGGGGGCGGTGACGACAGCTTCG